>JAGTRT010000030.1 GCA_018261895.1 Pseudomonadota bacterium | reverse complement strand
GCGCTGGCCGAGCTGTTCGACGCCTTCGCCCGCGCCAACAGCATCCTGATCGACCTCGACCGCGACATCTGGGGCTACATCTCGCTCGGTTTCTTCAAGCAGAAGGTCAAGGCTGGCGAAATCGGCTCATCGACCATGCCGCACAAGGTCAATCCGATCGACTTCGAGAATTCCGAAGGCAACCTCGGCCTGGCCAATGCCGTCCTCAAGCACCTCGCCGAAAAGCTGCCGATTTCGCGCTGGCAGCGTGACCTGACCGACTCCACCGTTCTCCGCAACATGGGCGTCGGCCTCGGCTACACGCTGCTCGCCTACGATTCGCTGCTCAAGGGCCTGGGCAAGCTGGAAGTGAACGCCGACCTCATGAAGGCCGACCTCGACGCCAACTGGGAACTGCTCGCCGAGCCGATCCAGACCGTCATGCGCCGCTACGCCGTGCCCAATGCCTACGAAAAGCTCAAGGAGCTGACCCGCGGCACCCGCGTTTCGCGCGACGGCATGCAGGCCTTCGTGTCGACGCTGGAAATCCCGGAAGCCGCCAAGGCCGAGCTGCTCAAGCTGACGCCGTGGGATTACACCGGCAAGGCGGCCGAGCTGGCCAAGCGCATTTGAGGTTAGGGCCGTGTTGTGCAAGCAGTGCGGGCAGGCGGTGCCGGAAGGCGCCAATTCCTGCCCAAGTTGTAGCGGCAATGGCGGGGCGAGCGACCGCGAAGTGAAGCGCAGCGCAATCGCCGGCGGGCTCAAGGGCCTGTTCCTCGGGCTGCTGCCGATGGTCGTGCTGCTTATGGAATACCGCGCCGAACCGGGCGTCGTGCCGGTCGCCATCGCCATTCCGGTCGTCACCTTCGCCGCCGGTTTCCTCATCGCCTTCCTCAAAGCCCGGCGCGACCGGAAATAGGGCGGATGGGCGGATTTGACGGTCAACCGGAAAAAATGCCCAAAATTGAAATCAACCAGGGGGCGTGACTGCGCCCCCATCTTTTTGCTGAGAGCTGATCCATGTCTTTTGCCGAAAACCTGAAAAAACTGCCGGGCATCTCGCATCTGGCCGCCATCAACCTGCTCGATGCCGACGGCAACGTCGCCGCCAGCATCGAAAACAAGGTCGGTAGCCAGGGCTCGCTGGCCGTTTACAACCATCTCGCGCAAACCTACGGTTCGATCACCGTCGAGGCGGCCAAAAAGGGCCTGGAAATCTTCGCCGAGCATACCGAGGACGAACGTGCCAATCCCGGCAAGCATCCCAATATCGCCCGCCTGATCGCCATCGAACAGGGCTCTCCGGCGCTGCGCGTCAAGCACGTTTTTGCCGTCTGAACCGGGCTGTTCAAAAAGCCTCAACGGGCTGATGAAAAATGCTCATGGGCAAATCAGTAAATCGTCATAAACGGGCGCTATAATTTTCCGGGAATAAAACACGGGCTCGTTACGTTAACGCCAGTGCAGCCCCCAACCTTCCTCACTGAAAACGGAGATAAAACATGAAATCCAAGCTTCTGCTCGCTCTGCTGACTGTCACCCTCGCCGGTACCGCCGCCGCCCAGGTCAAGGTTGAAGACGCCATCAAGTTCCGCCAGTCCGGTTACACCTTCATGGCCTGGAACATGCAGCGCATCAAGGCCAATGTCGAAGGCACCTACAACAAGGAAGAAGTCATCAAGGCTGCCAACGCCATCCAGGCCGTGGCCAATTCCGGCATGGGCGCGCTGTACGTGCCGGGCAGCGACAAGGGCAAGGGCTGGGAAGACACCCGCGTCAAGCCGGAACTGTTCACCAACAAGGAAGGCGTCGGCAAGGTCGCCGGTGCCTTCGTGAAGGAAGCCAACGAAATGGCCAAGGTCGCCGCCACCGGCGACGCCGCCGCGGTCAAAGAGCAGTTTGGCAAGCTGGGCGGCACCTGCAAGGGCTGCCACGACGACTTCAAGGTCAAGAAATAAGCCGGTTTATACTGCCATCGACAGGCACCTGCGGGTGCCTGTTTTTTTCCACTTCAAAAAGGTCAGAACATGAATAGCCAACGAATTCGCCTCTGGGATCTGCCCACCCGCCTGTTTCACTGGTTGCTCGTGTTGGCGGTCGGCGCGGCGGTGATCAGCGGGCAACTGGGCGGCAAGTTGATCGAGTGGCACGGCAAGATCGGCCTGGCCATCGTCGGCCTCGTCGCTTTTCGCCTGGTCTGGGGAATCGCCGGTTCGACCTACGCCCGCTTCGCGCATTTCTTCCCGACCCCGGCCAAGGTCAAGGCCTACCTCAAAGGTGAATGGTCCGGACTCGGCCACAACCCGCTCGGCGCCTTTTCCGTTTTTGGCCTGATTTTCCTGTTGACCGTGCAAGTCCTCACCGGGCTCGTTGCCAACGATGACATCGCCTTCGTCGGCCCGCTGTTCGACCTGGTCAACAAATCGCTGAGCGATCGCCTGACGGGCCTGCATCACCTCGTTTCCGACCTGCTGATCGGCCTCGTCGTCCTGCACATCGCGGCCATCGCCTTCTACGCCCGCGTCAAGAAGGAAAACCTCGTCAAACCCATGCTCACCGGCTGGAAGGAAGGCGTCTCCGGTGAATCCGCCAAGGGCGGCGGCATCGTTGCGCTGCTCCTGGCGCTCGCCTTCGCCTCGGCAGCGGTTTATGGTGCCAGCGGCGCCTGGCTGCCCGAGCCGCCTCCGCCACCGCCTGCGGCGGAAACGCCGAGCTGGTAATTGCGGGAGGGAGGTAGGCCTTCTTTCGGCCACAACCGGCCAGTCAAGAAATCGCTCCAAAGAGGACGGTCCCCTTCAAATCAGAACGGGATTGAGCGTGATTGATATTTCATATGGTTTTCGGCACGATGGGGCATGAATACGACTTTTTACCGCATCATTAAACCGTACTGGCCTTTCTTAGCGGTGTTCTTTGTCATGAGCATTTCCCTCAATTGCTTGGGGGCTTCTGACATGCCATCTTTCCCGGAAAGCAGCGCGGTTTCCCAACTCAACATCCGATCGCATGGTTCAATTTCTGAGCCTGCCCGAATAAATGAGTTTCTCAGCGAACTCCGGAAAGTGAAGAGCGGTTGGGGGCGGCCGCTCTTCTCTTTCCCCTCCTCCCAGGCAACCGTCAGTCTCATTGACTTTTCTGGCGGCCTGCTTTGCGTTGTGCATGTTGGTCCAAATTGGCTTGGCTCAAGGTGTGGCCTACCCGAAGAAAGCCAGCTTCTCTTGGTGACGCTGACGGTAAACCAAGCCCGCTACTTTCGAGATTTCGTCGATGGAAAGTGGGAAATCAAGTAAAGCAAGCTCGAACCCCCATGCGGAATGGCAACGTCCGCAGCAGTCTGACTACTAAGGGGCACCAAGCCGCCGCCCAAAATAAAAAAGCCGCACAAATTTCAATTTGGCGGCTTTTTTCCGGTTGACCGTCAGATCGGGTTAGACGACGGCGCCATCCTCGTTGGCGCCTTCGATGACCTTGGGCTTGACCATGAACTGCTCGCGGGAGACGCCCAGCCACATGACCAGCGGGCTGGCGACGAGGACTGAGGAGTAGATGCCGAAGCAGATGCCGATGGTCAGCGCCATGGCGAAGTAGTGCAGGGTTTCGCCGCCGAAGATCAGCATCGACAGGACCATGAGCTGCGTGCTGCCGTGGGTGATGATCGTCCGGGAAATCGTGCTCGTGATGGCGTGGTCGAGGACTTGCGGCGTGGTCAGGCCGCGCACCTTCTTGAAGGTTTCGCGGACGCGGTCGAAGACGACGACCGACTCATTGACCGAGTAGCCGAGCACGGCGAGGACGGCGGCCAGGACCGACAGCGAGAATTCCCACTGGAAGAAGGCGAAGAAGCCAAGGATGATCACGACGTCGTGCAGGTTGGCGATGATGGCCGAGACCGAGAAGCGCCATTCGAAGCGGAAGGCGAGGTAGATCACAATGCCGATGACGACGAGCAGCAGGGCCATGGCACCGTTCTCGGCGAGTTCCTTGCCGACCTGGGGGCCGACGAACTCGACACGACGCAACTCGGCGCCGGGGGCTTCGGCTTCGAGTGACTTCATGACCGATTCACCGATCTGGTTGGTGTTCTGGTCGTTCTTGAGCGGCAGGCGGATCATGACGTCCTGCGACGAACCGAAGTTCTGCACGGCGTAGTCGGTAAAGCCGGCCTTGCCCAGCGCGCCGCGAATCTTTTCGAGGTCGGCTGCCTGCTGGTAGTGCGTTTCGATCAGCGTGCCGCCGGTGAATTCGACCGACAGGTGGAGGCCCTTGGTGAACAGGAAGACGACGGCTAGGAGAAAGGTGACGAGCGAAATGACATTGAACGTCAGCGCATGGCGCATGAACGGAATGTCTTTTTTGATGCGGAAAAATTCCATTTTCGTTTTCCCTTATTTTTTGCCGTTGACCGTGGCATTCCCGGTCGTGTTGCCCGGTTTCCAGATCTGGCCGATGGCCACCTTGGTCAGTTTCTTCTGGCGGCCGTAGATCAGGTTGATCAGGCCGCGCGAAACGAAGACCGACGAGAAGATCGAGGTCAGGATGCCCAGGCAGTGCACCACGGCGAAGCCGCGCACCGGGCCGGAACCGAAGATGAGCAGCGCCAGGCCGGCGATCAGGGTGGTAATGTTGGAGTCGAGAATGGTGCCGAACGCACGCTCGTAGCCTTCCGAGATGGCGGCCTGCGGCGGCATGCCGGCCCGCAGTTCCTCGCGCACCCGTTCGTTGATCAGCACGTTGGCGTCGATGGCCATACCGAGCGTCAGCGCGATGGCCGCGATGCCGGGCAGGGTCAGCGTGGCCTGCAGCAAGGACAGGATGGCGACCAGGAAAAGCAAGTTGGAGGCCAGGGCGATGACCGACACGACGCCGAACATCTGGTAGTAAAGGATCATGAAGACGGCGATGGCGGCAAAGCCCCACATCGTCGAGTGGAAGCCCTTCTTGATGTTCTCGGCACCGAGCGACGGGCCGATAGTGCGTTCCTCGATGATGTCCATCGGCGCGGCGAGCGAACCGGCGCGCAGCAGCAGGGCCGTGTCGTTGGCTTCCATGGTGCTCATGCGGCCGGAAATCTGCACGCGGCCGCCGCCGATTTCGCTGCGGATGACCGGGGCAGTCACGACTTCGCCCTTGCCCTTTTCGATGAGCAGGATGGCCATGCGCTTGTTGATGTTTTCGCGCGTGACGTCCTTGAAAATGCGGGCGCCGGCCGAATCGAGCGTCAGATGGACGGCCGCTTCGTTGGTCTGGTTGTCGAAGCCGGGCTGGGCGTCGGTCAGGCGGTCGCCGGTCAGCACGACCTGCTTCTTGACGAGCAGCGGCTGGCCGCCACGTTCGGTGTAAACCTCGGTGCCGAAGGGCGGGTTGCCGGCCAGGGCGGCTTCCAGCGCGCCGGTCGAGTCGTCCACCATGCGGATTTCGAGGGTCGCCGTGCGGCCGAGGATGTCCTTGGCCTTGGCCGTGTCCTGCACGCCGGGCAACTGGACGACGATGCGGTCCTGGCCCTGCTGCTGGATAACCGGCTCGGCCACGCCGAGTTCGTTGATCCGGTTGTGCAGCGTCGTGATGTTCTGCTTGAGGGCGAATTCGCCGAGTTTCTTGAGCGCCTCCGGCTTCAGCGTGGCGACCAGCTTTGGCTCGCTGCTGTCGCCGGTTTCGGCGAGGATCAGGTCAGGCTGGCTGTCGCCGATGGCGTAGCGGGCCTTGTCGCGGGTCTCGGTGTCGCGGAACTTGACGACGATGCGCTCGCCTTCGCGATTGACGCCGCCGTGGCGGATGTTCTTGTCGCGCATCACGGTGCGCAGGTCGGCCGAGGTCGAATCGAGTTTCTTGGTCAGCGCGCCCTTCATGTCGACTTGCAGCAGGAAGTGCACACCGCCGCGCAGGTCGAGGCCGAGGTACATGGGCAGCGCGTGCAGCGAGGTCAGCCACTGCGGCGAAGCGGCCAGCAGGTTCAGGGCGACGACGTATTGCGGGTCGGCGGAATCCGGGTTGAAGGTCTTTTCCAGGATGTCCTTGGCCTTCAGCTGCGTGTCGGTGTCCTTGAGGCGGACCTTGACGCCCACATTGTCGAGTTGCAAGCCGTCATGGGCGATGCCGGCCGTCTTCAGCGCATCCTCGACGCGGCTCCGGGCGCGGTCGTCGACCTTGATCGTGGCCTTGGCGCTGGATAGCTGCACGGCCGGCGATTCGCCGAAGAAATTGGGCAGGGTGTAGATGAAGCCCAGCAGCAGCGCAAGCGCGATGGTGATGTACTTCCAGAGTGGATAACGATTCATGGCGACTTTAAAACGAAAAAGGCGGCACGATGCCGCCCTTTGGGGTGATTACAGCGATTTCAGCGTGCCCTTGGGCAGAACCAGGCCGATCGAGGGCTTTTGCACGACGACTTCGGTGCCGGTGGCAATTTCGACGGTCACGTAGCTGTCGCCGACCTTGACGATCTTGCCGACGATGCCGCCCTGGGTCACGACTTCGTCACCCTTGGCCAGCGCGGCGAGCAGGGCCTTGTGCTCCTTGGCCTTCTTCATCTGCGGACGGATCATCAGGAACCACAGCACGACGAACATCAGGATCATCGGCAGCATCTGCGTCAGGCCGCTCATCGGGTCGGCGGAAGCGGCTGCGGTCTGGGCGTGGGCAAGACTAATCATTGAGGTAACTCCGGGTAACGATTGAATTCTGAACGCGCGATTCTATCACTCGCCGGATGACCGTTTGCGGACAAACTCGTCCGACCAGTCAGTGAACGTGCCGGCCTCGATGGCCGCACGCATTTCGGCCATGATGACCTGATAGAAATGCAGGTTGTGGATGGTGTTGAGCATGCCGCCGAGAATCTCGCCGTGGCGGAAGAGATGGTGCAGGTAGCTGCGGCTGAACTGGGTGCAGGTGTAGCAGGTGCAGGACGGGTCGAGCGGCCCCGTGTCGGTGCGGTAGCGGGCGTTCTTGATCTTGACGTCGCCGAAGCGCGTGAACAGGTGGCCGTTACGTGCATTGCGCGTCGGCATCACGCAGTCGAACATGTCGATGCCGGCCTTGACCGAGCGGACGAGGTCTTCCGGCGTGCCGACGCCCATCAGGTAGCGCGGCTTTTGCGTCGGCATGCGGGGCGCGACGTGGGCGAGGATGCGCACCATGTCTTCCTTCGGCTCGCCGACCGACAGGCCGCCGATGGCCATGCCATCGAAACCGATGTCATTCAGTCCGGCCAGCGACTCGTCGCGCAGGTCTTCGTACATGCCGCCCTGGATGATGCCGAAAAGGGCGTTGTGGTTTTCCAGCTTGTTGTGCTCGTCGCGCGACCGCTGCGCCCAGCGCATGCTCATGCGCATGGACTTGGCGGCTTCTTCGTGCGTCGCCGGGTAGGGCGTGCATTCGTCGAAGATCATGACGATGTCGGAATTCAACACCTTCTGAATCTGCATCGAGATTTCGGGTGTCAGGAAGAGCTTGGCGCCATCATGCGGTGAGCTGAACTTGACGCCTTCCTCGGTGATCTTGCGCATGGCGCCGAGCGAGAAGACCTGGAAGCCACCGGAATCGGTGAGGATGGGTTTCTGCCAGTTCATGAAGTCGTGCAGGCCGTTGTGCGCCTTGATGACATCGAGGCCCGGGCGCAGCCAGAGGTGGAAGGTGTTGCCGAGGCAGATCTGGGCGCCGATGTCGTGCAGCGATTGCGGCGTCATGGCTTTGACCGTGCCGTAGGTGCCGACCGGCATGAAGACGGGGGTCTGGACCTGGCCGTGGGCCAGCGTCAGCGTGCCGCGACGGGCGGCGCCATCGGTCTTGAGGAGTTCAAACTGCATCGGATTTCTCCAGGAGCATCGCGTCGCCGTAGCTGAAGAAGCGATAGCGTTCGGCCACGGCATGGGCGTAGGCGGCGCGGATGTTGTCGTAGCCGGCAAAGGCAGAGACGAGCATGAGCAGCGTCGATTTCGGCAGGTGGAAATTGGTGATCAGCCGGTCGACCACCTTGAAACGGTAACCCGGCGTGATGAAGATGCTGGTTTCGCTGGCGCCTAATTGCACAGAACCATCGTCGCGGCCCGCTGATTCGAGGGCGCGCAGGCTGGTCGTGCCGACCGCGATGATGCGGCCGCCGGCGGCGCGGGTGGCGGCGATGGCATCGGCCGTGGCTTGCGGAATCTCGTAGCGTTCGCTGTGCATGCGGTGGTCGGCGATCTTTTCGACACGCATCGGGCGGTAGGTGCCGGCGCCGACATGGAGCGTGACGAAAGCCGTATTGACGCCCTGCGTGCGCAGCGTCGCCAGCATGGCCTCGTCAAAATGCAGGCCGGCCGTGGGGGCGGCCACCGCGCCCGGTTCGCGGGCGTAAACGGTCTGGTAACGGGTTTCGTCGGCGCCTTCGGCCGGGTGCTCGATGTAGGGTGGCAGCGGCAGTTTGCCGTGTTCTTCGGCCAAGTCCCAGAAGTTGCCGCTGGGGTCGACCAGTTCCAGCGCGAAGAAATCGTTGTCGGTGCCGGCGCGGCCGGTCATGCGCACTTCGAAGGCATCGCCCAGGAGCAGGATGTTGCCGGCCTTGGGTGCCTTGCTGGCGCGGATCTGGCAAATGGCGTGCGTGGCGTCGACGATGCGTTCGAGCATGACCTCGATCAGCCCGCCGGTTTCCTTGCAGCCGAAGAAGCGCGCCTTGATGACGCGGGTGTCGTTGAACACCAGCAGGTCGCCGCGCCGGACCAGGCTCGGTAAATCGGCGAATCGCCGGTCATGGGCCAGTTCGCCGCAGACGTGCAGGAGGCGGCTGCCGGTGCGTTCGGCGGCCGGATGTTGGGCGATGAGTTCGGGCGGGAGGGGGAAGTCGAAGTCGTCGACGGTCAACGACATGGTCAGAATCCGCTCGATTTGTCGTTACTGGTGCCCCGGGCCAGACTCGAACTGGCACACCTTTCGGCGGCGGATTTTGAATCCGCTGCGTCTACCGATTCCGCCACCGGGGCAATTGGAGGGCGGATTATCCACGAATCACTTCTTTGATTCAAGTGAATCGGTACAGGGAAAGGCTTTTGCGAGCGCGCCGGCGACCAGCCTGGCCGGTCCGACGGTGGTTTGCGGCGGAACGCGTTCGACATGGATGGTGACGGCGCGGACGAGGCGCATCGACAAGTCTGCGTCGGCCGGCAGGCAGTAGGCGTTGAGCTTGACGCCGACCTGTTCGGCCAGGAAGTTGCTGATGGCGTAGCTGTCGGCAAAGCCGGCGACGTAGGCGATGCAGCGGGCGCTGCGGATGGACTGGTAGGGATCGGTGGATTTTTGTCCGCCATACATCTCGTCGGCGGCCTGGCAGTCGCCGCGCAGTTCGTCGGCGGTGTAGGCCTGGGCCGGCGGGGCGATCAGCGTGGCGAGCAGGGCGACGGTGAGCCAGATTTTTTTCATTGCTTTTCGAACCAGTTCAGTTTTTCGTGCAGCCCGACGACGCTGCCGACGATGATGAGGGCCGGCGGCTTGATGCCGGATTCGGCGATGCGATGCGGCAGTGTACCCAGTGTGGCGAGCAATGTCTGCTGATCGGGCAGGCTGCCATTGCGGACGACGGCGGCGGGCGTCATCGAGGGCAGGCCGTGATTGATCATCTGCCGGCAGATATCGGCGGCGGCGCCGATGCCCATGTAGAAAACGACGGTCTGGCGTGGCCGGGCGAGGGCCGGCCAGTCGAGATTGACCGTGCCGTCCTTGAGGTGGCCGGTGACGAAGGTGACCGACTGGGCGTGATCGCGGTGGGTCAGTGGGAATCCGCCGTAGGCGGCGCAGCCGGTGGCGGCCGTGACGCCGGGGACGACTTCGAAGGGAATGCCGGAGGCGACCAGGGTTTCGAGTTCCTCGCCGCCGCGCCCGAAGACGAAGGGATCGCCGCCTTTGAGGCGGACGACTGAAAGCCCTTCGCGGGCCAGCGACACCAGCAGCTCGTTGATCGATTCCTGCGGCAGCGTGTGTTTCGAGGCCTGCTTGCCGGCGTAGATGCGGCGGGCGTCGGGGCGCGCCAGATCCATAATGCCGCTGCCGACCAGGTGGTCGTAGACGAGCGCATCGGCGGCGGCGATGAGGCGGGCGGCCTTGACCGTCAGCAGTTCCGGGTCGCCGGGGCCGGCACCGACCAGCCAGACTTTGCCGGCAGCGAGTTTGTTTGGGTTGTTCATGAATGATTGTGGCGTGTAGCCGGCCATCCTAATGCCGGCGGCAGCCGCTGCCAAGGGCTGGTCTGGATCGATTGGGGTGCAATTCGATGCCGGTGCCCAGGGAAAGTTCAAGCGCCGGCCGGTCGACGTTGCCCGGCCGGGCAGCGCAGCATTTCAATTTTGGGCATTTTTTCCGGTTGACCGTGCAAGAGGACTGCCGGCAGGGCCAGGAAACAAAAAAGGCGCCCACGGCGCCTTTTTCGCAAGCGGAATCCGCCTCAGAACTCTTCCCACTCGTCGTCCAGCGACACCGGCGCCGGCTTGTGCGGTTTAGCCGATGCAGCCGGCGGCAGGCGCTTGGCGGGGGCGCCGAGCGATGGTCTTGCCTTGGACGCCGCGCCGCGTGCTTGCTGACGATTGTCTGCGGTCGAATAGCGCGACACGACGCTGACCAGGGCGCCGGCCTGATCATTGAGGCTTTCCGCCGCCGCTGCCGCTTCTTCGACCAGCGCGGCATTTTGCTGGGTGACCTCGTCCATCTGGGCCACCGCCTTGCTCACCTGCTCGATGCCCGACGCCTGTTCGAGGCTGGCCTCGGAGATTTCGTTGACGAGGCCGGCGACGCGCTTGATCGAGGTCACGACTTCCTCCATCGTGCGCCCGGCGACGTCGACCTGCTGCGTGCCGCTGCGCACCTTGTCGGACGAATCCGAGATCAGCTGCTTGATTTCCTTGGCGGCGCTGGCGCTGCGCTGGGCGAGGTTGCGCACTTCCGTGGCGACCACGGCGAAGCCGCGCCCCTGTTCGCCGGCGCGGGCCGCTTCGACGGCCGCGTTGAGCGCGAGGATGTTGGTCTGGAAGGCGATGCCGTCGATGACGCCGATGATGTCGGAGATGCGGTTCGAGGATTGCTGGATGGCCGACATCGTCGCCACCACCTCGGTGACGACCGATCCGCCTTTTTCCGCCACCAATTGCGCTTCGCTGGCGAGCTTGTTGGCCCGTCCGGCGTTCTCGCTGTTGTGGCGTACGGTGGCGGTCAGTTCTTCCATCGTCGACGCGGTTTCCTCGATGCTCGACGCCTGCTCTTCCGTGCGCGACGACAGATCGGCGTTGCCCTGCGAAATTTCGCCGGCGGCCACGCTGACCGCGTCGGCGCTGGTGCGAATTTGCGAAATCACGTCGGCAATGCTGCTCAACATGGCATTGACGCCCTGGCAAAGCTTCAGGATCTGGCCATCCTTGTCATCCGTGCGGATGAGATTTTTCAGGTCGCCGTGCTGGGCAGCCTGAACCACGGCCTGGGTTTCCTCGACCGCACGTTCAAGCGCCTGCGCCGCCCGGACCTGCGCCGTCGTGTCGACGGCGAATTTGACGACTTTGAACGGCCGGCCGCTGGCGTCGAGGATCGGGTTGTAGGTGGCCTGGATCCAGACTTCCCGCCCGCCCTTGGCGATGCGCAGATACTGGCCCGAATCGAATTCGCCGCGCCCCAGCTTTTCCCAGAACTGGCGGTATTCCGGCGAGTTGCGATAGTTGCCTTCGACAAACAGGCTGTGATGCTGGCCCTTGATCTCGGCCAGGCTGTAGCCCAGGGTGTTGCAGAAATTCTCGTTGGCATCGAGGACCTTGCCGTCCAGCGAAAACTGGATGACGGCCTGAGCCTTGTTGATGGCAGCGATCTGTCCGTCCAGATCGGCCTGGCGTTCCATCTCGGCCGTGATGTCGCTGGCGAACTTGATGACCTTGCAGGGCTTGCCCTCGGCATCGAACACCGGGTTGTAGCTGGCCTGGATCCAGACCTCGCGCCCGCCCTTGCCGATGCGCTTGTAGCGCGCCGCGTCGAACTCGCCCCGTCCCAGCTTCTGCCAGAATGCGCGGTAGGCGGCACCGCTGGATTCGGCGGGATCGACAAACAGGCTGTGATGCTTGCCCTTGATCTCGTCCAGCGAATAGCCCAGCGCCTTCAGGAAATTGTCGTTGGCAGTCAGGATGGTGCCGTCCAGCCCGAATTCGATGACGGCCTGGGAGCGATTGATGGCCGCGACGATGCCACGCAGGTTCAGCAGTTCTTCCTTGGCCGCCATTGCTTCGGCGGATGCAGCGTTTGATCCGGATAACCATGAAAACATCGGCTAGCTCCTCTCGGGTGAAGATGGGGGGCGATGGAATGAGGCGCGGTCGGCCGCTCAGGCGACCAGCGGCTCCAGCAAGGCCATTTCCTGGCCGGACAGCAGTTTCGAAATGTCGGTGACGATGATCATGCGCTTGTCGAGCGAGGCGAGGCCCAGAATGTAGCGCGTATCGAACTTGGCGGAAAAGTCGGGCGCCGGCTTGATCTCGTGCTCCTTGAACAGTGCCACGTCGGAGACACCGTCGACGACAATGCCGATGACCCGGTTGTGAATGTTCAGGATGATGACGACGGTCAATGGCGAATACTCGGCAGGCAACCCGAATTTGATTCGCAGATCGACGATGGGCACGATCACGCCGCGCAGATCGATGACGCCCTTGATGAAATCCGGCAGATTGGCAATGCGGGTGACTGCTTCGTAGGCCCGGATTTCCTGTACGCGAAGAATGTCAATGGCGTATTCCTCGCTGCCCAGCGTGAAAGTCAGGTACTCCGACCCGATGGTGTCTTGAGCCTGCCCGCGGGTGTGGGTCTGATCATTTGAGTCCATACGGTATTCTCAGCAAATTCGTGGCTACAACGGGAATGTCGGCTGCCGACAACTGGCTGTCCGAGGGATGCTGCAATTCGTCAAATTACCATAAAGAAAAAATATAACAAATAATTTTATGCATTAGGATTTGGCGGAAAAGGGTCAAAAAAAAGCCCGGCAGTGCATGCCGGGCTTTGAGTTCAAGCGGCTGGATCGGCGTCAGCTCTATTTGGCTTCGGCGATCCGCTTGGCGATGTGGGCCAGGGCTTCCTCAACCTGGTCGATCAGGATCAGGCAGAGGTCACCCGGACGCAGGCGGCTCAGTGCCGTGTCGATGGCGATGAATTCGCCCGTGATCGCATCGATGTGCTTGGTCCGGCTGGCGTTGCTCAGACCGTCGCGTAGCAGGCCAATGACTTCGCCATCCTCGCGCCCGCGCTGGCAGGCGTCCTGGTACAGGATCACCTCGTCGAAAGCTTCGCCAAGGATTTCGGTCTGTTGGCGGATATCGTCGTCGCGTCGGTCGCCGGCACCGCTGATCACCACCGAACGGCGCACCGCCGGCATGTTCTCGATGGCACCGACCAGCGCCTGGATGGCGTCCGGGTTGTGGCCGTAATCGGCGATCAGCGTCGCGCCCTTGTAGTCGAAGACGTTGAAGCGACCGGGCGCCGTGGCAGCATCGCTGACGAAACCGGCCAAGGCCCTTTCAATGATCGACCACTCGTAGGCCAACGCCCAGCCGGTGGCAATGGCGGCCATGGCATTTTCGACCTGGAAGCCGATGGTGCCGTTGCGGGTAAGCGGGATGTTGGCCAGCGGGATGCGGTGTTTCTTGCGGCCTTCGCTGCACACGATGGCGTCGCGCTCGACATGGACAACACGCTTGCCCTGGGCGCGATGGGTGGCGAGCACCGGGTTCATGCGGTCACGGGCGAAGAAAATGATGTCGCCGTGGCAGTGGTGCGCCATGGCCGCAACCACCGGGTCGGCGGCATTGAGGACCGCCGTGCCGTTCGGTGCGACGTTTTCGACGATGACGCGCTTGACCACGGCCAGTTCATCTACGGTTGTGATGTAGTTGAGACCGAGGTGGTCGCCGATGCCGATGTTGGTGATGACCGCCACGTCGCACATGTCGAAGCCGAGGCCTTCACGCAGCACGCCGCCCCGCGCCGTTTCGAAGACGGCCGCGTCGACGTCCGGGTGCATCAGGACATTGCGCGCGCTGCGCGGACCTGAGCAGTCGCCGGTGTCGATGCGCCGACCTTCGATGTAGATGCCATCGGTGCTGGTCATGCCGACGCGCAGGTTGTTGGATTCGAAAATGCGGCCGATCAGGCGGCTGGTCGTTGTCTTGCCGTTGGTGCCGGCGATGGCGACGACCGGGATGCGCGCGTTGTCGCCGTCCGGGAACATCATGCCGACGATGGCTTCGCCGACCGCACGGCCCTTGCCGAAGGACGGGTCGAGGTGCATGCGCAGGCCGGGCGCGGCATTGCATTCGACGATGCCGCCGCCTTGCTCTTCGAGCGGCTTGTGCATGGTGTCGCAAACAACGTCGATGCCGCAGATGTCGAGTCCGACGGTTTGCGCGGCAGCGACGGCGGCCGCGGCCAGTTCGGGATGCACGTCGTCGGTGACGTCGGTGGCGGTGCCGCCGGTCGACAGGTTGGCGTTGTTGCGCAGGACGACGCGAACGCCGCGGCCGGGAACGGAGTCAGCGCTGTAGCCCTGCTCTTCAAGGCGGGCGAGGGCGATTTCGTCGAAGCGGATCTTGGTCAGCGAGGTGGCATGGCCATCCGAGCGGCGCGGATCGCTGTTCACGATGTTGACCAGTTCGCGCACGGTATGCGTGCCGTCGCCGATGACCAGCGGCGGGTCGCGGCGGGCGGCGGCGATCAGCTTGTCGCCGATGACCAGCAGGCGCCAGTCGTGGCCGGAAAGGAATTTCTCGACCATGATGTCGTCGAAGAAGCTGACTGCGACCTGATAGGCCCGGCGGACCTGTTCCTCGGTGGTCAGGTTGACCGAGATGCCCTTGCCCTGGTTGCCGTCCTGCGGCTTGACGACGACCGGCAGGCCGATTTCCAGCGCGGCCTTCCAGGCATCGTCCTCGTCCTCGACCGGACGGCCGATGGGCACGGCGACGCCGGAGGCGTGCAGCAATTTTTTGGTCAGTTCCTTGTCCTGCGCGATGGCTTCGCCGATGGCGCTAGTCAGGCTGGTCTCGGCAGCCTGGATGCGTTTCTGCTTGCTGCCCCAGCCGAACTGGACGAGGCTGCCCTGCGTCAGGCGGCGATACGGAATGCCGCGGGCCACGGCGGCCGAGACGATGGCGCCGGTCGAGGGGCCAAGGCGGATGTCTTCATCGAGGTCGCGCAATTCCTTGAGCGTGCCGTCAAGATCGAAGGGCGTGTCGTTGAGGGCGGCCAGGCAAAGCTGCTCGGCGCGCTCGAAGGCCAGACGGCCAACGTCTTCCTCGGTGTATTCGACGATGACCTGATAGACGCCCTGATCGACGGTCTGGGCCGTACGGCTGAAGGTGACCGGGCAGCCGGCCTGGGCTTGCAGGCCGAGGGCGGCGAATTCGAGTGCGTGGGCCATCGACACGGTGTCGAGGTGATCCGAGGGGATCAGGTCACCGAGTTCCGGAAAGCGCTCGCGCAGTCGGGCTTCGAAGCCGGGCAGGTCAGAGATGGCGACCTCGGCACCTTCGCAGGTGACGATGGCCTGAATGGCGGTGTGCCGGCTCCACAGATTGGGGCCGCGCAGGGCACGAATGCGGGAAACGTCCATGACGCGTTATTCCTCGTTATTTCCGGGCGGTGGCCGGCTTCTTGGTTTGCGACTTCTTGGCTGGCTGCAGGATCAGCGACGCGGGATCGGCCAGTTCGAGACCGAAGGTCTTGAGGCCCGTCGTCATCACTTCCTGGCTCAATCCCATGGCCCAGCCAGCGGCGATGCCTGCCAGCACATTGGCGATGTTTTTGGCTTGCTTGGCCTTGCCGATGTAGGGCGCGTCGACCAGGCGGCTGAGGCGGGTTTCCTCGTTGCCCGAACGCAGCACGATGCGATTGTCGACGACGGTGACGCCCCGCTTGCCGGCCGCAATGTGGGCGGCCAGGGTCGGGTTGGTCGGGTCGCAGGCGAAGAAGATCACTTCGCCATCGCACAGTTCGGCAAAATCGGCGACCAGTTCGTCTTCGGCGTTGAGCACGGCGTGGCCGCTGGGCAGCACGACATCGACTTGCGTCCGGTAGATCGAACGCGGCGTCGTGTAGTACTCGCCGCCGGTGGGCTGGACATCCCAGCGCGACAGGTCTTCGTCGGCCGAGACGATATTGGTGACGACGCCGACCGAGCAGCGGTCGTAGGCCAGGCCTTCGCCGAGGATGACCGGCGCCCCGTTTTCGATGACCGCAGCCTGGATCGAGCGATTGAGCAGAAGACGGCGACCGCCCTCCCAATTGGCCGCATCGGTTTTCTGGACATGGCGGCGGCCGAGGTAGATGCCGTCCTTGCAGGCGAGGCCGCCCTGTTGGCCGGAGAGGTAGATGAGATGGGCGACCATCTTGGCGACGGCGTTCTTGCCGTGGGTGCCGGTGACGCCGACCAGTGGCACGCGGCCGCTTTCGCTCTGGGCGAACAGGTTGTCGACGATGGCCTGGCCGACCGGGCGCGGCTTGCCGATGCCCGGCTTGATGTGCATGAGCAGGCTGGGGCCGGCGTTGACTTCAACGATGGCGCCGCCCTGTTCGGCCAGCGGCTTCGAGACATCCTGGCAGACGAGGTCAATGCCGGCGATGTCGAGGCCGACGACGCGGGCGGCCAGTGCGGCGACCTGGGCGGTTTCGGGATGGACTTCGTCGGTGCAGTCAAAGGCGTGATTGGCGTTGCGCTGGATCAGTACCTCGCGGCCCTTGGCCGGTACGGCATCGGCTTTGAGCCCCTGGCGTTCGAGTTCGATGTTCGCGGCGGTATCGATCTTGATGATGGACAGCGGGTGCAGCTCGGTATTGCCGCGGCGCGGGTCGGTGTTGACCTGTCTGTCGATGAGTTCCTGGACGGTATGCTTGCCGTCGCCGGTGACGGTGATGAGGTCGCTGCGATTGGCCGCGACGAGCTTGCCGCCGACGACGAGCAGGCGATGTTCGATGCCCTGGATGGAGCGCTCGACGAGAACGCCGGAGCCTTCCTCGACGGCGATGGCGTAGGCCTTGCGGACGTCGTCGGCATTCATGAGGTCGATGAAGACGCCACGGCCGTGATTGCCGTCGGTCGGTTTGACGACAACGGGGTAGCCGATGTCTTCGGCCGCATCGCAGGCGTCGTCGGCATCGTCGACCTCGCGGCCTTCGGGGACCGGTACGCCGACCGAGGAAATCAGCTCCTTGGTCAGGTCCTTGTCGCGTGAGATGGTTTCGGCGATGGCGCTGGTCTGGTCGGTTTCGGCCGTCCAGATGCGGCGCATGGCGGCACCGTAGCCGAGCTGGACGAGGTTGCCGTCTTCGAGCAGGCGGATGTGGGGAATCTTGCGGGCTTCGGCGGCATTGACGATGGCAGCCGTGGATGGGCCGAGGTATTTGCGGTCCACCCGGCGGCGCAGGGGCTTGATCGCCTCGGCGATGTCGAAGGGCTCGTCCTTAATGGCGGCGAGGAGCAGTTCGCGGCCGATATCCAGCGCCAGGCGGGTGCATTCCTCATGGAAATTGCTGACGACGAGCTTGTAGACGCCGCGCGTCGTCGTTTCGCGGGTGCGGCCGAAGCCGTCGGGCAGACCGGCCAGGGTCATCAGTTCGAGGACAACGTGCTCGAGGATGTGGCCGGGCCATGTGCCTTCCTTGAGGCGCTGCAGGAAGCCGCCGCGTACGTCGTAGTTGCAGCGATGTTCGATGAGGCCGGGCAGCCAGCTTTCGAGGCGCTCGTAGAGGCCGGGAATCTTGTCGGAGGGGTAGTCCTCCAGTTCGCCGATGTCGATCCAGGTCTCGATGACCGGCGGGTAGGTCCAGATGCTGGGGCCACGCAGTGAAATCGTGTCCCGGAAAATGATGTCCTTGTTCTTCATGCTCTTGGCTTTGGCTCCGTTGGCCTGCGGTGATGAATGTTCGGTTTCAGCATTATTAACGCTTTCATCGTTTTGTGGCTGACCGCTGTGCAAATATGTCACACATCACGACAAAGCGTTACATGGCGTCCTAGAGGAAACGGTCGAGAAGCTTGCGGCTGTGCCGATCCAGCCTGGTCAGGTCGCGGATCAGGAACTGGATGCCGTGGGCGTCGGCGATGAGCAGACGGGTCTGGCTCAGACGGCGGATGTCTTCCTCGCCCTTGAGGATCAGTTCGGCCTGGCCGCGATTGGTAACGAGTTGCCAGGTGCTCGGGCAGGCGAAGCTCGATACGCTTTCGATACGCTCGATTTCGGGCACGAACTCGCGGCTGGCGAGGTCGGCTTCGATGAGTTGGGCGATGCCTGGCGGCAGGTCTGCCAGTTTTTCGATCCAGGCGACTTCGTGGCCTTCGAAATTGACCAGCGACAGACCTTCGTCGGGGGCGGCGATGGGGAAGGCGCGCACGGGCGTGACGCCTTCGTGAACCTCGCCGTTTTGGGTTGTCAGGACCAGTCGGCCGTAGGCATCGCGTTGCAGTTGAAATGGGGTGTGGGCCATGGCGATCAGACGGTGACGGTTTTGGGAAGCTCGGGGGCGCGCGGCAGTTCCGCCTCGGTATCGACGTTGCGGGCCTGCGCCATGTAGAGCTTGAAGTAATGGCCTTCGGCGGCCATCAGCTGGTCGTGATTGCCGACTTCGACGATGCGGCCGCGGTCCATGACAACGAGTCGGTCGGCCTTGCGCAGTGTGCTCAGGCGGTGGGCGATGGCGATGGTGGTGCGGCCCTTGACCAGGTTGTCGAGCGCCTTCTGGATTTCCTTTTCGGTCTCGGTGTCGACCGCCGAGGTGGCCTCGTCGAGGATCAGGATGCGCGGGTCGATGAGCAGGGCACGGGCGATGGAGATGCGCTGGCGCTCGCCGCCGGACAGGCCCTGGCCGCGTTCGCCGACCAGCGAGTCGTAGCCGTGCGGCAGGCGCAGGATGAACTCGTGGGCATGGGCGGCGCGGGCGGCGGCGATGACTTCCTGGCGCGTCGCGTTCGGCTTGCCGTAGGCGATGTTGTCGGCGATGGTGCCGAAGAACAGGAAGGGTTCCTGCAGGACGAGGCCGATGTGCTGGCGGAATTCGGCGACCGGCACGGAGCGGACATCGACGCCGTCGATCAGGACCTGGCCTTCGGAGACGTCGTAGAAGCGGCAAATGAGATTGACCAGCGTGGATTTGCCGGAACCGGAATGACCGACCAGACCGATCATTTCGCCGGGCTGGATGACCAGATCGACGTCGCGGGTGACCGAGCGCGTGCCGTAGCGGAAGCTGGCTTTCTTGAGTTCGAGCTGGCCGGTGACCTTTTCCAGGTGCACCGGGTTGGTCGGCTCGGGGACGCTCGACACATGGTCAAGGATATCGAAGATGCGCTTGGTGCTCGACGCAGCGCGCTGGGTGGCCGAGACGATGCGGCTCATCGAGTCGAGACGGGTATAGAAGCGGCCGATGTAGGCGAGGAAGGCGGTGAGGACGCCGACCGAGCTGTTGCCCTTGGAAATCTGCCAGATGCCGAAGACCCAGACGACGAGCAGGCCGACTTCGGTGAGTAGCGTGACGGTGGGGGTGAACAAGGACCAGGTCTTGTTCAGCTTGTCGTTCATCTGCAGGTTGTGCTCGTTGGCGGCGCGGAAACGCTCGCCTTCGCGCTTTTCCTGGGCAAAGGCCTTGACCACGCGGATGCCGGGGATGGTGTCGGCCAGTACATTGGTGACTTCGGCCCAGACGCGGTCGATCTTCTCGAAACCGGTGCGCAGCTTCTCGCGGACGAAATGGATGAGCCAGCCGATGATCGGCAGTGGCAGCAGGGTGACGAGCGCCAGCCACGGGTTGATGCTGAACAGGATGACGGCGGTCATCGTGATCATGAGCACGTCGGTGGCGAAGTTGAGCAGGTCGAGCGAGAGGAAGATGTTGATGCGGTCGGTTTCATTGCCGATGCGCGCCATGAGGTCGCCGGTGCGCTTGCCGCCGAAGTACTCCAACGACAGTCCCAGCAGGTGATCATAGGTCTGCGTGCGCAGGTCGCGGCCCATGCGCTCGGAGACGAGCGACAGGATGTAAGTGCGGATCCAGCCGAGGACCCAGGCGAGCAGCGCGGCGCCGAACAGGCCGCCGAGGTACATGCCGACCAGCGGCCAGTCGATGGGCTTGCCGTTCTGGAAGGGAATCAGCACGTTGTCCATGAGCGGCATGGTCAGGTAGGGCGGCACGAGCTGGGCGGCGGTCGAGGCCAGAGTCAGGACAAAGCCCCAGAACAGTTGCCAGCGGTAGGGCCGGGCGAAGCGCCAGAGGCGGAACAGCGTCCACGTCGACGGCGCGACGGTGGCTTCGCGGTTGCAGATCGGGCACTCGTCTTCGCCAGGGGGCAGCGGGGCCTTGCAGGTCGGGCAGCATTCGTCGTCCGGGCGTTGCACGGGCTGGCCGCTCACAATGCTGTCGCGGTGCAGGTCGAATTCGGTGATGACGCGCAGGGCGGCGAGGTTCTTGGCCAGCGTGTAGCGCCAGGTGGCGAGCAGGCCATTGTCGTCGACCAGTTCGAGCGCGCCGACGCCGGCGTGGTCGTGGTGATTGAGCGTCAGGCCGGCACGCAGCGGCCATTCCTGCCAGTTCGTATCGCCCGGTGCAAAGGCCAGGAAGCGCCGATCGGTCACCAGGACGAGGCCGGAGGCGAATTGCAGGCGATTGTCGAGGTCGATTTCGATCCAGGCCTGCGGCTTTTCGCCGGCGGTCAGCTTGGCGGATACCTCTGCCTGCCAGCGGCTCGGCAGCACCGGCTCATTGCCGGCGAGAGTTTGTGCGTTCAGGGTCATCGCTGGAGTATACCGCAGGGGTGAGGCGCGCATTCAAGGTCCGGGATTTGCCGCCATGCTTGTTCCGCGATGGGCGGCAGGATTTCGGTTTTGGGCAAAATTTCCGGTTGACCGTGAGAGAGGCCGTGACGGTCGTCAGCTTGGCGCGCTAACGACAACTTGTCAGATATGACTGACAAATTTGTCGCGAATGAGTTTTTTCGCATGCTGCGGCTTTTTGCAAATGGCTGATTTTTATGTGTTTGTTGGCTTTGGTCATGTCAGGCACGTATCTGGCTATATCGCTTTCCGGAGGCCGGCGGTACCGATGGCATCACTTCCTTTCCTCCCAGGGGCGGTGATGCCGAAAGACCGCCATTGAGATACGACGTGGTTCGCCCGGCAGGTCAGTGGGCCCGCCGCGGCAATCGATCCGTCACAACCCGGTAAGCGCCGGCTTCCAACCCCGATTTCCGGTCGAGGCACCGGCGGGGCCTGGGATTGCATCCCTTCCGGTCGAATCGCCGGTTGCATGATGCTCGCGAATCGCGTTGTGTCATTTTTGGCGGCAAGGTCGGGTGTGCTGACATTCCTGGCAGTGTCTGGCGGGGGGCGTCGTCACCAGCAGGATGCCTGGTGCGATGTCGGCCGGCAGCCCGCCAAAGTCCATGGGCCGGTCGTTTCAGGGGCATGCTGACATTTTGTCTGGTTGGCTGTTGCACTTCCCCGATCACCCCAAAACGTCTGTTCAGGCATCGGGCATATGTCTTGCAGATAAAGTCCGGCAGCAATAAAAATTCATCCTGATTTACAACTACCGGAGAAGACTCATGGCATGGGAACTGTTATTGACTTCTGATATTGGCATCATGAGCCTGATCACCATCGGTTTCATTCTGGTGATGGGGGTTTATATCTGGCGCTATGCCGCACGTCACGCCGAAGAAGACCGGCGCACGGCGAGTTTGCCGAACAACAAGATGGCCGGATCGCACTAAGAAAAAATAAAGGGAGAGCAGCAACAAAAAACCGCAGGCCGGGGCAACCCCGCCTGCGGTTTTTTATGGGGTTCCGGATCGGTCGGCTTGGCGGCGAGCGCGATCCTCGCGCGTCTCAATAACGTCGCACGGCGCCGCCGTTGTCGATGTAGAGCCGGTCGCCGACGCGCAGGTCGACGAAGTCGGTGTTCTGGATGACGGTCTGGAAGCGGCCGTCTTCCATGCGGATGGTCAGGCGGAACTGGTCGCCCTGGGGTTGGTTGGCCTTTTCGATCTGGTGTCCGATCAGCGCGCCGCCGGCGGCGCCGATGACCGTGGCGGCCGTGTTGCCGTTGCCTTCGCCGACCTGATGCCCGATCAGCCCGCCGATGACCGCACCGGCGATGGCGCCGACGCCGATGCCGTTGTTTTGCTCGGGGCGGATCAGGTCGATGGCGTAGACCGAGCCATAGCCCGGATGCAGGTCGCGCGCATAGGCGACCGGCGGATAATCCCGCTCCCAGCCCGGTCCATACATCGGGGTACAGGCGCCGAGGGTGAGCAGGCCGGCCAGGGCGATGGCCGATGTGGCATTGCGCAGTGCATTCACGATTCTCTCCTCCGTGCATCGGCTCGGGGCCGGCGCCTGTTTGGTGTCTGTCAAACCGGCCAAGGATGCGGCCGTTCAGTGCGCTGTCATGGTGCCCCAAGCGGGGAGCCTTGTCGACGAGCGCCGGGGGCAGTGAGCGATTTCGATTTTGGGCAAAATTTCCGGTTGACCGTGAGATCCGGCTTTTGCGCCGCGCTGGGGTGCTGATTTATTAGCGACGGCTGAAATACGGCCGACTGATGCGAAAATAGCCGTTTTCCTCACGTCGTTACGCCATGTTGTCGAGTCTCTTTCCAAACGGGATAGCCCCGTTCGCCATTGGCGGCAGCCTGATGGGGCTGGGCGTCGCCTTGCTCTACGTCAGCACCGGGCGTCCCGGTGGCGTCAGCACCTTTTTCAGCAGCTCGTGGTCGTGGCTGCTGCGCACCGCGTTTTTTCGCCAGGCCTCGCTGGTCGACAGCCGCAACTGGCGACTGATTTATACACTCGGCCTGATCCTCGGCGGCGCGCTCTACGCGCTGCTTGGCCTGCCCATGGAAGCGAGCCACATTCCCGCCTGGAAACTGGCCGTCGGCGGGCTGCTCATCGGTTTCGGCGCGCGCCTCGGCGGTGGCTGCACGTCCGGCCACGGCATCTGCGGCATGGCCTCGCTGTCGGCCGGCTCGCTGGTCATGGTCGTCACCTTCCTCGGCGCGGGCATCGTCACCGCCCACCTCCTCCGGTGGCTGGCATGAGCGCGCCGCGTCCCGTCCTCGATGCCGCTGCCACGCTGGCCAGCGGCCTGCTCTTCGGCTTCGGCCTGGCCTGGTCGACCATGATCCGGCCGGAATCGGTGCTCGCCTTCCTGACCTTCGACGACCTCGGGCTGCTCTTCGTGCTCGGCTGCGCGGTGGCGATCAACCTCGTCATCTATCAACTGGTGCCGCGTTGGCGGCGCCAAACCCTGCTCGGAACGGAATTCCAGCAACGGCCCTTTGAACTGAACGGCACGGCCGTCGTCGGCGGCATCCTGTTTGGCATTGGCTGGGGGCTGTGCGGCGTCTGTCCGGGGCCGGCGCTGGCCGGGCTGGGTGCCGGCAACGGCGATCTGCTCGTCGCTCTGGCCGGCATCTTTGCCGGGGCGTTGCTGCACGGCCTGTGGGAAGGCCGGCGGGCCGCGTAACTTGATGAGCGACTGTCCCGCCCTGGCATCCTCCGGCCAACTGCTGCTCGTCGTGGCGCCCGACTGGAACAGCCCGTCGGGCGTCTTGTGCTGCTTTGAGCGCGGCGCGGACTGGCAAGCGGCGTTTCCGCCCATCCCGGTCAGTCTGGGCAAATCCGGGTTGGCCTGGGGGCGCGGTCTGCATGCCGACGACAATCCCGTCGGGCCGAAAAAGCGCGAGGGCGACGGGCGGGCGCCAGCCGGCATTTTCGCCATCACCGCCTTGTTCGGCGCAGCCCCGGCCGACAGCCCGCTGGCCCATGCCGCGAAGCTGCCCTACCTGGCTGCGACGCCCAATCTCAAGGCCATCGACGACCCGGCCTCGGCCTTCTACAACCAGATCGTCGATCAATCCGCCGTGACGCCCGACTGGACGTCGTGCGAGGACATGCTGCGCGACGACGAGCGCTATGCCGTCGGCGCCGTCGTCGCCCACAACGTCGGGCCGGCCGTGCCGGGTGCCGGGTCGTGCATCTTTCTCCACGTCTGGGGCGGCGAGGGCGTGCCAACAGCCGGGTGCACGGCAATGGCCATGGCCGACATGATGGCGCTGGCCGGCTGGCTCGATGGCGCAGCCAAGCCCGTGCTCGTCCAGTTGCCGCAGGCCGAATATGAGGCCCGGCGCGCGGCGTGGGGCCTGCCGGCGCTGACGACTCGCGGTGACAGTCGCCGGCCAGCCGGCTAGACTGGCTGCCTCTCAATCTTTCTGCCCCGTCGCCTGTGCTCAATAAAATCTGGGTCGCCTTCATCCTCGTCGGCTTCGTCGCGGCGGTGGCGCAGTTGCTGCAGGGCGACCTCGATATTTTTACGCGCGTCCTGACCGGCTTGTTCGACACCGCCAAGACCGGTTTCGACATCTCAATCGGCCTGGTCGGCATCATGAGCCTCTGGCTCGGCATCATGAAGGTCGGTGAAAAAGGCGGGCTGATCGAACTCTTCAGCCGCCTCGTCGCGCCCTTCTTCCGCCGCGTCTTCCCCGATATTCCGGCCGGCCACCCGGCCAGCGGCAGCATCGTCATGAATGTCAGCGCCAACATGCTCGGCCTCGACAACGCCGCGACGCCGCTCGGCCTCAAGGCCATGCGCGAACTGCAGGAAATCAACCCGCAGAAGGACACGGCGAGCAACCCGATGATCATGTTCCTCGTGCTCAACACGGCCGGCATCACGCTGATCCCGACCACGGTCATTGCCATCCGCCAGAGCATCGCCCTCAAGCAGGGCCTGGTCGGCTTCAACGCCGCCGACATCTTCCTGCCAACGCTGCTCGCCACCTTCGTTTCCTTCTGTGCCGGTCTCGTCGCCGTCGCCATCTGGCAGCGCATCAACCTGTTCTGCAAGCCCGTGCTCGCCTTCTTCGGCGGCTTCGCGGCGCTCATGGCCGGGCTTTACCTTTGGCTGGCCGGCATGCCGCCCGAGCAGATGGCGCAGATGATCGGCCTGCTCGGCAGCGGGCTGATTGTTTCCATCATCGTGCTCTTCGTCGCCGTTGCCGCGTGGCGTGGCATCGACGTCTACGAAAGCTTCGTCGAAGGCGCCAAGGAAGGCTTCGGCGTCGCCGTGCAGATCATTCCCTACCTCGTCGCCATGCTCGTCGCCATCTCGGTTTTTCGCACCACGGGCGGCATGGACTACCTCATCGGCGGCATCCGCAGTGTCGTGCTGGCGCTCGGGCTCAACGACGACTTCGTCCCGGCGCTGCCCGTCGGGCTCATGAAAACCCTCTCCGGCAGCGGGGCGCGCGGCCTCATGGTCGACGTCATGACGACCTACGGCGTCGACTCCTTCCAGGGCAAACTCGCCGCCATCATCCAGGGCTCGACGGAAACCACCTTCTACGTCCTGGCCGTCTATTTCGGCAGCGTCGGCATCACCAAAACCCGCTACGCCCTGGCCGGCGGCCTCATCGCCGACGCCGTCGGGCTGGTCGGCGCCATCCTGATCGGCTACGCCTTTTTCCACTGAACGGACTTAACACGCGCGAAATTTCCGGCTAGAATCGCGCCCCTCGTCGCCGGATGCAATATCCGGATGACAATGCCTTGGTGGTGAAATTGGTAGACACGCTATCTTGAGGGGGTAGTGGCGCAAGCTGTGCGAGTTCGAGTCTCGCCCAAGGCACCAAAAGCTGTACGTCTCAGGCCGCAGGCTTTTTGAGCCAATCTCACGGTCAACCGGAAAAAACGGCGAAAATCGAAATATTGCCCGTGATCGGAAACCGACTGTCGTGTCCTCCATCGTCCTCTTCAACAAGCCTTATGGCGTCCTGAGTCAGTTCACGCCCGAGGGCAAGTGGCGGGCGCTCGATGAATTCATTCCGGTCAAGGGGGTTTATGTTGCCGGTCGGCTCGATGCCGACAGCGAGGGGCTGCTCATCCTGACCGATGACGGCAAGTTGCAGGCGAAGATCGCCGATCCGAAGCACAAGCTCGAGAAAACCTATTGGGCGCAGGTCGAAGGTGTGCCGGATGAAGCGGCGCTCGATCAACTCCGCGCCGGCATCAAGCTCTCCGACTTCATCGCCCAGCCGGCCAAGGTGCGCCTGATCGACGAGCCGGCCGGCCTCTGGCAGCGCGACCCGCCGATCCGCTTTCGCGCGGCGATCCCGACTTCGTGGCTGGAAATCCGTATTTCCGAAGGCAAGAACCGGCAGGTGCGGCGCATGACGGCGGCCATCGGTTATCCTACGCTCCGTTTGGTGAGGGCCGCCATCGGGGCGGTGACGCTGGACGGTCTGGCGCTCGGGCAATGGCGGCGGATCGACGGCGGCTATCAGGATTTGCAAGGAAGATTCAATGAATAGAATGATCGTCGGGGTATTGGCTGGCTGGGCGCTGAGCGCCGCGGCCCTGGCGCAGAATGCCATGCCCGTCATGGAGCTGACCGCCGGTTTCCATCGTATCGAAGCCGAGGTGGCGGCCAACGACCAGAACCGCCAGATCGGCCTAATGAACCGCAAGGCGATGCCGGCCCAGCGCGGCATGCTCTTCGTGTTCAATCACGAAAACACCCACTGCATGTGGATGCGCAACACGCTGCTGCCGCTGTCCGTGGCCTTCGTGGATGCCGAGGGCAAGATCATCAACATCGAGGACATGCAGCCGCAGACCGAGGACAACCACTGCGCCCGCCGTCCGGCCCGTTACGCGCTGGAAATGAACCTCGGCTGGTTCGCCCAGCGCGGCATCAAGCCCGGCGTCAAGCTGGGCGGCCTCGACAAGGCGCCGCGTCCCCAATAATGCGCCGAAACCGGTGGCGTGCCCGCCTGCCCGGCGGGGCGCTCGATGCCGATCTGGCCTCCTGGCTGCGCGAACCCGGTTCGCTGACGGGGCGTTGTCAGCGCCACTGCCACACATTTCGCGTGCGCCTCTTGCGCTACGAGACAGGACGGGCGCTGGCCGACGAAGGCCTGCTCCGTCGCCCGTCGCGACACCCGGCCTGGGTGCGCGAAGTGGTGCTGGAGTGCGATGGCGTGCCCGTGATTTTTGCCCATACCACGCTGTCGACGGCCGGCAACGGTCGGCTTGGCCGATGGCTGTCGCGGCTCGGCAGCAATTCGCTCGGTTCGCTGCTGTTCACTCATCCGGGTTTCCGGCGCGGGCAGATCGAATTCCTGCGCCTTGACCGACGACACCCGCTGTTCGGCCGCGCGGCGGCCCTCGGCGCGGATGGCAGATACCTGTGGGCAAGGCGTTCCCTGCATCGCCTCGGTACCCAGGAAGTGGTGGTGACGGAGGTGTTTTTGCCGGCCATTAACCGCCTTTCCAAGCGATCGTCATAGGCCTCTGGAATACCCGATTTTTGGGGTTGGGCATACGGTGCATACGCGCCCTATAATCGTGCGCATGAAGCTCCGCAAAGCCCTTGTTCTGCTTGTTCTGGCGTCCCTGGTCGCCGGTGTCGCGCTGATCGCCCGGCGCGACCAGCCGGACGCGGCCGCGACGCGGACGCCGAGCGGAAGCCCGGCCTTGCAAAGCACACTGTCGGGATCGCGCGCCATGTTGCCCCTGCCGCCCGTGCCCGACCTGCCGGCCGACAAGGTCGCGCTCGGCCGGCGACTGTTTTTCGATCCCCGCCTGTCGCACGACGATACGATTGCCTGCGCGAGCTGCCACAAGCTGGGGAGCGGCGGCAGCGACCGGCTGCCCGTTTCGGTTGGCATCGATGGCAAGCAGGGCGGCGTCAATGCACCGACCGTTTTCAACAGTTCGCTGAATTTCGTCCAGTTCTGGGATGGCCGGGCCGCCAGCCTCGAGGAACAGGCGGCCGGGCCGGTGCACAACCCCCTCGAAATGGGATCGAACTGGGCCGAGGTCATCCCCAAGCTAAATCGCGATGAAGGCTATCGCCAGGCATTCGCCCAACTCTACAAGCAGGGCATCACCGGCGAAGCCATCGTCGATGCCATTGCCACCTTCGAGCGCACGCTGCTCACGCACAACAGCCGCTTCGACCGTTATCTCAACGGTGACAAGGACGCGCTCGACGCGCTGGAGCGTTCCGGGCTCCAACGCTTCGTCGATTACGGCTGCGCCAGTTGCCATCAGGGCGCCGGCATTGGCGGCAACATGTTCCAGCGTTTTGGCGTCATGGACAGCTATCTGAAGAACGATGCCGGTCGCAAGGCGGATCTGGGGCGCTTCAATGTGACCGGTCGTGAATCCGATATCAACGTCTTCAAGGTGCCCAGCCTGCGCAATGTCGAAGTCACGCCGCCCTATTTCCACGACGGCTCGGCCGAGACCCTCGAGCAGGCGGTCGTCGTCATGGGGCGCTACCAACTGGGCCGCGAATTCACCAGTGAGGACGTACGGGCGCTGACTGCCTTCCTGCGAACGCTGACCGGCGAGTGGGAAGGGCAGAGGCTGCAATGAACGCATCCCAGACTCTCCCTCTCGTCCAATTGCCACGGCTCGGTCTCGCGCTTTTTGTCGGGCTCTTCGTCGCGGCGCTGACCACGCTTTTCTTCCTGGCCGAGCGCGTGTCGCCGGAACAGCATATTGCCTACACACAAAAACTGCGCGACCTCGGCGAACTCGATACCCGCCTCGACGGGCAGATCCTGGCCAACCGCCTCGAACTGGTCAGGAATTTCGATGCAATCGCCGATTATGTTCGCCGCATCGATCTGCTGGTCAAGGACGTGGCCGAAGCGCCGGGCTTCCTGTCGGCGGATGACCGTGCGGCGGTGACCAGGGCGGTCAGCGACCTGAGCGGGGTCATGACCCGCAAGGCGGACATGGTCGACCAGTTCAAGCGGGACAATGCCATCCTGCGCAACTCGATGTCCTTCTTCCCGATCGCGACGTCGGCCTTTCTTGATACCCAATTGCTGTCCGGCATGCCCGGCAACCTGCGTGACCCGGTCGGCAAATATGCCCGCGAAGTGATGGCCTTTGCGCACTCGCCCAGCGAGGAGGGGAATGCACGCGTGCAGGCGGCGCGCAGCGAACTGAGCAATCTGTCGGTCGGTACGGCGCAGAAGCATCTGGTCGGCAACATCATCCGTCATGGCGACAACATCGTCACGCGACTCGTCAAGCTGGATGACCTGATGACCGAAATCGGCTCGCTGCGCAGCAGCGAGTACCTTGACGGGCTGACACGCGGCTATGCGGAAGCCCACGCCCGCGCACTCCACGTCGCCAGCCACTTCCGCATGGCACTCTATGCCCTGGCCGTCGCGTTGACCGCCTTCCTCGCCCTCCTGTTCTTCCGGCTCGATCAGGCCCGCCGCTCGCTGGCCAAGGCCAACCTGGAGCTGGGCGAACGCTATGCCGCGCAACTCGCCGTCGAGAAGCAACTGACGCTGCACGCCACCGCCTTCCGCAGCGCGCACGACGGCATCACGCTGACCGATGCCTCCGGCAACATCCTCGACGTCAATCCGGCTTTCTCGCGCATCACTGGCTGGGAGCGCAGCGAAGTGATCGGGCGCAATCCCCGCGTCCTCAAGTCGGGCCGTCATGACCAGGAGTTCTACGAGGCGATGTGGAAAAGCATCAACGAGACGGATAGCTGGCGCGGCGAAATCTGGAATCGCAACAAATACGGCGAGGTCTATCCCGAACTCCTGTCGATTTCCGCCGTGCGCGACAGCGCGGGCAATCTGACCAATTACGTCGCGGTCTTCTCCGACATCGGGCGGCTCAAGGCGCAGGAATCGCAGCTCACGCAGATGGCCTACTACGACCCGCTGACCGAACTGCCCAACCGCACCCTGCTGGCCGACCGACTCATCCAGGGCATTGCGCAAACCCGCCGGACCCGGTCACTGATGGCCATCTGCTACCTCGACCTCGATGGCTTCAAGCCGATCAACGATACCTGGGGGCATGGCGCCGGCGACATGGTGCTCATCGAAATCGCCAACCGCATGCGCGGCATCATGCGCGGCGGCGATACCGTGGCCCGTCTGGGCGGTGACGAGTTCGTCCTGCTCCTGCTCGGTTTTGCCACCGAGACCGAATGCAAGGAAGCGATCCGCCGCCTGCAGAGCCAGATCGCCCAGCCGCTCAGCGTCCTGCCCGAAGCCGTCAGCATCTCGGCCAGTGTCGGGGTGACGCTGTTCCCCAACGACGACGAAGATCCGGACACCCTGCTGCGCCACGCCGACCAGGCCATGTATCGCGCCAAGCAGGCGGGCAAGAACTGCTACCAGATTTTCGACGCCGAGCAGGATCGCCACACACGCAGCCGCCACGACCATGTGAACCGCATCCGCCAGGCGTTGGAGAGCCACGAGTTCGTGCTCTTCTTCCAGCCCAAGGTGAACATGCGCGAGGGCCGGGTGATCGGCGCCGAGGCGCTCATCCGCTGGAACCACCCGGAGCGTGGCTTGCTCGCCCCGAGCGAATTCCTGCCGCTGATCAACGACGACATGATGGTCAAGTCCATCGGCGACTGGGTCATCGATGCGCAGGCCGCCGAGTTTGTCGAAAAGCTCAAGGCCGCGCTGTTCCTGCACCCCAAGGTGGCGCACCTGCTCGAAATGGAAATCCTCGAAACGGCGGCGCTGGAAGATGTTGCCAAGACCTCGCGGGTCATCGACGAATGTCGCGCCCTCGGCGTTCGCTTCTCGCTCGACGACTTCGGCACCGGCTATTCCTCGCTCACCTACCTCAAGCGTCTGCCGGCCGAAATCATCAAGATCGACCAGAGCTTCGTTCGTGAAATTCTCAGTGACTTCAACAATCTCGTCATCGTCCAGGGCGTGATCGGGCTGGCCAACGCCTTCCAGCGCCAGATCATCGCCGAGGGCGTCGAAACCGTCGAGCATGGCCGTCTGCTCATGCAACTCAACTGCGACAACGCGCAGGGTTACGGCATTTCAAAACCGATGTCGGCCGACAAGATGGTCGATTGGGTCCGCGCCTGGCGTCCCGATCCAAGCTGGCAGGAAATCAGCGATCTGTACTGGAATCAGGCCGACTACCCCATGCTCATCGCCGAGATCCAGTTGCGCAACTGGGTTGCCCAGATCGCCTACGCCGCCAATGAAGGGCAACCGGTACCCTGTCCGCATCTCGACGATGCGACCAAATGCGAGCTCGGCCGCTGGTATTACAGCGACCATCGGCGGCGCTACGAAAACTACCCCGTCTTTGCCGAAATCGATGTGCCACACCGCCGTATCCACGCCGTGGCCCACGAAATCGACAATCTCTGGCGCGACGGCAAGATCGAAGAGTCACGCGCCCGCATCCCCGACCTCCTGGCCGCCCGCGACGCCACGCTGGCCTTGCTCCACCAGCTTCAGCGCCAGGTAGGCGTTCGGCGCAGCTGAGTTAGGCCCGCCTAGCCGGCCGATAGCGTCGCGAAGGCTTGTTGCACTGCCTGCAGTTTCCGTCCCTGTTCCAGTCGGCTGTCCTGCATCCATTGCGGCACGGCGAGTGCCTGCGCGGCTTGCTCCCAGCGCGCGGTTTCAGCGGTGTCGCCGCGACCGAGCGCTGCTTCCCATAAGGTGGCGATGGCCCAGAAGCGCTTTTGCGGGTCGGCTTCCTTGTCTTCCGCCGCCGCCTGGGCCAGGCGTCCGACTTCGTTCCGGATGCGCCGGGCGAGGACGGAGTCGGCGATGCCTTCGTCGCGATTGCCGGCCTTCAGCCATTCCACGGCACGCACGTCGAGCAGGAAGGCGTAGTTGATGCCGTTGTACCAGTCCCGGCGCAGCGAGAAGCCCCGTTCGTAGCCGTCGACTGCGGCGTTGAGGTCGGTCGGGTTGGCGTTGATGTCCCACAGGCGCTTGTGGATCGCGCCCCACAGGCCCAGTGTTTCGGGATCGTTGGTCGACGCCGGATTGAGCGACTTCTCCATGATGCGGCGCGCTTCGAGCAGGGCGTTCTGCGGGTCCGGCTGTTTCGACTTGTAGGTGGCGACGACCAGTTGCTGGAGCACGAAGGGGTCGTTGGGGCGCTGTTGCAAAACCTTGAGAAGCAGCCCGCGCGCGCCGTCGAAATCGCTCGGCTGGCCTGGTGGCGGGTTGATTCGGGCCAGCGCTTCGTCGAGCATGGCCTTGGGGGTGGCGACCGGTTCGGGGGCTGCGGCGAGAAGGTCATCGACAGCGTCAGCCTGATCGAGCACCTCGGGTGCGGGGATGCCTCCCCTGGCCTGCGGTGGGGGAGGGGCATTCTTGGCCACGGCGAGTTCCGGAGGGATGAGTCCAGGCAGGAAGGTGTAGACCGGACTGTCAGCCCGATTCGAGGCGAGTATCTCGGCGATGGCCGCCTTCAGTTCGTTCTTGAAACGCACCGCCTCCTTGGCGCCGATATCCTCGCCGAGATGCTTGTAGCGGCGGATGGCGATGTGGCCGATGTCGAAGGGATTCTTGAAGCCTTCCTCGGCAACGACGATGGTGGTGCGGGGGCGGAGGGCATAGCGCACGCCGAGTTCGTAGGCGGCATTGACGTTGTAGGTGGACAGGTCGGCGACGACGACATCGGCGTTGAGCAGCATTTCGTACATCGGGACGTCGATCACCGCGGAATGCTGGATTTCGTCGGCGCGGATGGCCTGCAGGCCGGCAGATTCGATGGCGTCCTTGATGACGGCGTAGGAGGCATCGAGGTCGAGGATACGGCCGTCCGTGTAGTCGGTCTTCTTGCCGAAGCCCTGGATGACGAAGCAGGTGCTCATGCGAAGCCCCGCAGGTGCTTGAGGCTGACGTTGTGCGCGGCGTAGGCCGCGCCGACCTGCTGGATATCCTTCATGTGCTTGACCGAATCCATGACCTGCACGTTTTCTGCCTTGATGGTCGAGAGACCCAGCGCATCCAGCCCGGCCTGGGAGACATCGGGATCGTAGCGGACGTAGGCGAACTGTTTGGGTACGCTCGACGTGACCGGGATGACGTCGGTTGGCACGAGGTCGTCGATTTCGCGGTCGATCTTCGGACCGAAGCGGCAGTCGCCAATGACCCGGCAGGCCATGTCCCAACCGGCCGAGGCGGCGTTCATGAGGGCGCCGGGCAGGTTCTTGGCGTTGTCGAGCAGCCACAGGTCGTCGGCATCGAGATCGGGGCGAACCTTGGCCGTGCTGCCGGTGCCGATGGAGACGATGAGCAGCTTGTCGTCGCCGGTCGGCCAGCTGATCTTGTAGGGCGCCGCGGTGACCATCTGGAAGGCGAGGAAGGCCGGGTTGTTGTAGGTCGTCACGCCGCCATCGACGAAGATGAATTCGTAGCGTTTTTCGGTGCCTTCGCCGAAGGTCACGACTTCCGGCGGGAAGAAGGTGGGCGCGGCGGTACTGGCGCGGACCAGTTGCCAGAGCGGCAGCTTGAGATTGCAGTCGGGGCGGGTCCGGTCGTTGTATTTGGCCAGCGGGTTGTTGCTGACCGGCCACGGCGAATCGGTGTTGACGTTGCGCATGACCATCATGAGCAGCGTGCGCAGCCCGGCGTCGCCGAGCGTGGCGTTGGGCTCGGCGGCGCTGGCCGTGTGGTGCAGGGCCTTGTCGAGTTCCTCGCGCAGTTTCTTCGCCAGCGGTTCGTCGTTGTAGCTGTATTTGAGGCGCTTGAGCACGGATGCCTTGTCGAACATCTGCTGGCCGCTGGCGGTATAGAAGCTGCGGATCACATCCATCGACATGCCGGTCGAAATGCAGCTGGCGATGATGGCGCCGGTGCTCGTGCCGCAAACGAAATCGAAATAGTCGGCGAGGACCAGGTTGGGCTTCTGCAGACGGGTGCGCAGGTCGGCTTCGAGTTTGGCCAGGATTTCGACGCTCATCAGACCGAGAATGCCGCCACCGTCGCAGGCGAGGATTTTCTTCTGGCCAGGATCTTTGATGCGCTTCAGGACTTGTTGGTTCACGGGGTTCTCCTTGTAGTGGGCTAGCGCGTGGCAGCGGTTGCGGTCGGGAAAAGGGCGGCCAGGACGTCGGCCGGTTTGAGGCTGTTACGGCTGCTTTCGTCGAGCCAGACGAAACGGCCGTCCGGCGCGCCGGCAGCGGCTGCCTGGGCGGCCTCGCGCTCGGTGTCCGGGTTGGTCAGGATGACGACGCGGGCGAGATTGGGCGCCTTGGACAGGACGCCGAGTTCATGGACGCAGCCGGCGTTTTTCGCCTTGAAATTGCGCAGGTCCATGAGCACCACGTCGCTGATGCCGACCAGCCTGTCGAGTGCCTGCTGCCAGGTGGTGTCGTGGCAATAGCATTCGTTGATCCGGTAGCGTCCCTCGGTGTCGGGCTGGAATTCCATCTGGGCTATGCGCGCATCGATGTCGGATGGACGGGCGACAAAACGCTCGCCTAGGCGACCGTCCAGGAAGGTGAATACGTCGTCGGCGTCGATGGTGCGATAGGCGAGATCGGTGCCCGCGATCAGCACGGTATTGCCGCTCAGGCGCCAGCGTTCGATGACCCGGTCGAAAATGGCCTGGACGTTTGCGTCTTGCTTGAATACGCGCAGCACGAGCAAGGTTGGCGGCGAATTGCTCATGGATGGAATGACATGGCGTTTCATGAGCCATGCGCCGAGCGGAATCCACAGCAGCGGCAGGAGATTGATCAGGGATTTCCAGCCCGATCCGTCGATGTCGCCGAGCGTGGGGCCCGCCACTGCGATCGCCCATACGGCGGTATAGAGATAGAACAGTTCGGAGATTCGCCGTTCCCGGTAGGCTTGGCCGAGCCAGCGACCGAGGGCGCGAACCGGCCACCACACTATCAGCCAGGGCAGGATGGCAAACAGGGTCATGGCGGATACGGGACTGAACCACTGGACTAGCCAGCCGACGAGCGGGCTTTGTGTGTCGAACAGCGTCTGGAGAAAGTCCAGGCCCAGTATCGATGAGCCGATGAACACTGCAAGCAGGGGCGCCAGCCATGGGCTGATGGCCCGTGTGGCGCCACCCAGACAGATCGCCGTGACGACGAACAGCGGCATGGCCGTGTCGAAGAGTACCCAGGTGGTGACCATGCTCACGCTGACATTCTCGTTGGTGCGCCAGGAAAGGAGCACTATGGCGAAAGCGCACCAAATGAGCATGGCAAGGATAAAACGCGGACGAGACCAGCGGCCGATTACGGCAAGAACGGGCAATATCGGCCACGCATACGCGGTACCGAGGGCGGCAATGATCGTGATGCTGAGCGGGCCGTCGGCCATGATTTGGGTCAGCACCGTCCGCGTCAACGAGATGGGCAGGGTCAGCGCGGCGAAGGTCCACAGCAGGCGATGGTGCGCCTTCTGGTTATCCTCCAGTCGCCAGTTTGTCGGGGGGGCAGGACGGGCAGGTGGTCTGCCGGTTACGACCACATCGCCGGGGGCGGACGCGGCAAGCGGCGCCTGCATGAGCCCTTGCATCCGCTTGCGATAAGTGCGCGCGACGATCCAGGCCCCGATCAGCGCCAGCAGCGTGGCGATGACCAGCAGGGTCAGAATCTTGCCCGAGGCCATGCGTCAGGCGGTCGCGGTGGCGCGCAGGCCCGGCACGTAGACCATCTTGCCGTGGCTGGCGATGTAGCTCAGCAGTTGTCGGCGGTTTTCGCCCGTGCCCGGGGCCTTGAGCGAGATGTGCACCCAGCCGGAATTGGGGCCTTTGGTCGGGTCGTAGCATTCGCAGATGATCTGGTCGAAATCCTTGAGGTTGTCCTTCGCCCAGTTGGCCAGGTCCAGCGTGCTCATGCCGACGATCTCGATGTCGCAGGCTTCGCCGCGCGAATGCTGGCTGGTGCTGAGCCAGCTCGCTGGCTTGTTCTTGAGGGCGCGTTCGAGCGGGTGGCCGCGGAAAACGCTGTTCGGCGTGAAGCTGCCGAACTTGTCGCGGATCGGCTGCAGTACTTCGCGGGCGAGATGGATGGCGGCGCGCAGCTCCTGGTCGGAGGCAAAATGGTTGGGGATGCCACGGCGGTCGGCGAGCTCGGATCGGGTCAGTTCATAGATCAGGAAGTTGGGCGAAATGCGCGTGTCGTGGCGGATGTTGGCCAGGGTGAATTGCGAAATTGGCTCATTTTTCCGGTCGACCGTGGGATTGGCCGAACGCGAGGCGCCGCGGGCTTTGCCCGCAGCCGGGGGAGTGACAGCGGGGGCGGGCGGCGTGGTGCGCGGCTTGGCAGCCTTCGTTGCCGTTGCCTTTTTCGCGGCAGCCGGTTTTTTGGCCGTCTTGGCCGGCGTCTGGCTCACGACCTCGGGCTGTGTGGTCACCGGGGGCGTTGCGCTCCGGCGCCGGCCGCGCGGCTTTGCTGCGGGGGGCTCGGTGGTCGCTGGCTTGGTGGGTGTTTTGCGGGTGGTCATGCGAGGTCCTCCTTGATCCGGTCAATGAGTCCGGCCATCGGGTCGTCGTCGGGGTAGTGGGCGCGCAGGAAATCGAGGTGTTCGGTGATCGACGAGCGCTCGCGCACGCTGGCCCCGCGCAGGATGGCCTGGCGATAGGTTTCGCGGGCGGCGTCGGGCGCCGGCGAGGCCTTGCGCCGCCGGCTGCCGGGCAGGCTGTCGGCCATCGCCAGCACGAGGTCGAGGTCGGCCAGGCTGGCGCTGTCCCAGAAGTTCGGCGTGCTCGCGTTGCTCTTGTCGAGGGCGCGGTGCAGGCGGGCGACCTTTTCGCGCAAGCTGTCGAGGCCACGCAGCGGTGGCTGGTCGGTCGGCTGATCCGGGTAGCAGCGGCGGACGAGCAGCGCGGCATTGGCCCAGTTGGTGAAGGCGTAGGGCTTGCCACCCAGCGCGTAGGCCCGGCCGTAGTGCTCGGCCATGTTGACCAGGGCTTCCAGGCGGTTGCCGTCGGCCGCTTCGATCAGCGCCAGGCGCTTGTAGGCGCCGCCGAGAAGGCTCAGGCGTTCGCTTGTTTCGCCGTTGACGCAGAGCGCAGCCAGGCGCGAGATGGCCTGTTCGATGCTGGCGCGCAGTTCTGCCCGCAGCGTTTCATTGCGGTCGTCGGCCGCGAGCCAGCGGCTGCCGGCCAGGCGGACTTCGTAGTTGGCCAGCTGTTCGATGACGCGCACGCTGCATTGCCCGCCTTCGGCTTCGATGGCGACGCGCAGCTCGGCGATGCTTTTTTCCCATTCGCCCGCTTCGCCCCAGGCAAAGCCCAGCGCGGCGGCGACATCGGCGCGCTTCGTCCAAGCCGCTTGCGTGCCTGGAATGCGCCGCAGGCGGCGTTCGATGCGCTCGGCGACATCCGAGGCATCGTCACCGTTGCGCAGGCCGCAGGCCAGGTTGTCGAGATCGACGACCAGTTCGTGCGGCGTCGTGTAGGGCAGGCCTTCGCTGTGGCGTTGCACGCTGTCGCGCGACAGGCGGTAGTTCGGATCGCCGTAGCACTGGTAGGCGCCCCAGGTGTTCACGTTCTCGCAGCCGGTGAAAATGTCTTCGCGGGCGGCGCGGACCGCTTCGCCGAAAAATTCGCCGGCCACCATGCGCCGGTAGAAGCCTTCGCCAAAAGCTTTGCCGGCGGAATCGTCGACAGCCCAGCCAGCGGCGATGACGGCCTTGACGCCCATCAGGATGAACTGCTCGGCGAGGTTGGCGGCGAGGACGCCGGGCTCGGTCTTGCCGTGGCCATCGACGCGGCCGAGGTGGCAGCAGTTGATGAAGACCAGTTCCGGCACCCAGCGCATCTGGCCGATGTCGCCCGGGGTCAGGATGGTGTCGAGGCCGATGACCATGCCCGAACGCGGCGCGCTCATGCGGGCCGACTGGTATTCATGGACGCCGTGCCCGGCCAGATGGAGGATGCGCCATTTCTCGCGGTGCAGCGCTTCGAGGATGGCTGGCGTGCGTTCATTGACGCGGTCGGTGACATCGAAGCCGGCATTGGCCAGGGTGCCGACGACGCTCAGCGCCTCGTCGCGGGCGCCGGGCAGGTCGTCGAAATCGGGCGAGTTGCCGAGGTCCGGATTGCCGATGACGAGCGCCGTGTCGCTCGGCGCATAGGCCGGCCGGGCGCGGAAATTGGCCGTCTTGAACTGGCGGATCATGCCGGCATTGACGGCCGGCGGACGTGGGCTGCTGCCCCAGCGATCCTCGAGCAGTTCCCACGGGTAGCGCGCCGAACGCTTGTCGACGAGCACCACGAGGTTGCCCTGCTGGCCGGACAGTTCCTTGACGCGGACGGGGAGCAGCAGCTCGAACAGCGTCCTGGCGGCCTCGGCGTTGCGGTTGGTGTCCTGGCTGGCCAGTTCGATGAAGGAGTCGGCCAGCGAGAGCTGGCCGGTGGCCATGGTTTCCTCGGCGCGCGCCTTGTCGGTCGGGAAGATGAAGCGCAGCGTCTGGTCGTTGTGTTCGTCCTCGACGATTTCGAGGCGGTGCCACCACTCCGGCGCCTCGTCGGCGCGCAGGCGGAACTGCCCGCCCTGGCCCGCCTCGATGGCCTCTGCAGCCCAGTGCAGGCCGGGCTTCAGCTCGGCGTTGTCGACCACCTTGCGCAGGGCGTGGGCGGCCGAGATGGCGAGATCTTCGTAGAGCTCGACGAATTCGATGCGGTCGATGACGACCCGGCCGTCCATTTCGTTGTCGACCAGTCGGGCATTGGCAGTGATGGCGGCGCGCAGGACGGCTTCGATGGCGTCGCCGACCGGGACGCCACCGGCACCGGTGCCGATGAGCAGGCAGCTGATGGCCGCCGAGCGCGGCCGGCTGGCTTCGCCGAAGCGATCATCCGGCCAGTGAGCGATGCGCAGCGCGAAGTCGAGCAGGGCGCTGCGCATGGCTTCTTCGAGCTGGCCGGGGCCGAGCTTGCCGACTTCGCCGAGGCCGACGACGAGGGCGCCGGCCGGCTTGGCCGTCGGGCTGTCGTTGAAGAAGGTCGTGCAGGTGCCGAGCGGGCCGGGGTAGATGCCGAGATCGGCGCGGCCGGACAGGGCGCCGCCGAGCTGCCGGTCGAGCGCCTTCTCGGCGCTGACGATGGTGTCGCCCTGGTAGTGGCCGACGACGACCGGGTGGCGGGCGTAGGCCAGGCTGCCGTGGGTGATGCTGACTTCGATGGTCTGGCCGGATTTTTCGCCGTTCCCACGGTCAACCGGAATTCCGCCCGAAAATCCAAATGTCGCAATGTCGTCGGGGCCGGGCATGCTGTCGGCCACGGGCAGCGACGGCAGGACAAAACGTTCCTCGCCGGCGGCGCCGCGGGCGCGGGTCGGCGGTGCGGCCGGCAGCAGCGTCGTGCTGCCCTTGACGAGCAGGTCGAGATAGCCGGGGAAGGCCTTGGGCTGGGCGCACAGCGCGTCATGCGCGGTGTCCTCGACGTACCACACCGGCACGCCGGGCAGTCGGCCGGAAGCCCAGCTCACCGTGCCGTCGCCTTCGGCCGTGGCGATGAATTCGAGTTTCTTGCGCTGGCTCGGCGGATCGTCGTCGCGGGGCACCAGCTGGTAGTCGATGACGGTGGCCGGCTGGCAGCCCGCGACGTAGCACATGAGCGGATCGGTCGGCGCGGCGAGCAGGCGTTGCCAGGACACGGCCGCTTCCTTGAGCGTGGCCGGGTTGGCCAGTTCCCATTGCGCTTCGGTGCTCTCCCTGATCGCCTGCCAGTGGGCCATTTCGGTGAAATTCGGGTCTTTCGGCGCGAAGGGCAGCAGTTCGAGCAGGCCCGGGTAGTCGCGGACGATGCCGATGATCTGGTCGGTGTTGTGCCCGATGTCGAGCAGCGTCAGCTTGGCCTGCGTCGGGTTGAAGCCGGTCAGCCAGCGCACCGCTTCGTAGGAGCCGAGGTTGGGCGTGCCGAGCATCAGGAAGCGGCTGCCCGGCAGGCGTTTGATGCGTTCCCAGAGCGCGGCGCCGGCGCCGCCGTCGGCGATCATCGAGCGGACGACGAGGCCGCCCATCGAGTGGGCGACGAGGCGCAGCGGCTGTTGCGTGCGCTCGGCGCGGTCGACGAGCGGGGCCAGCGTGTCGGCCAGACGGGCAGCCGCATCGCGGATCGAGTGGCGCCAGTCGTAGGGGAAGACCTCGACATCGTGGCTGCGCGCCAGGAAGTCGACGAGCGGGCCATAGAAGTCCTCGACCAGACCGACCGGCACGATGTCCGGCTTGCCCATGCGCAGCTTGCCGAGGCCGCCGGCGAACAGTGCGCCGTACTTGAGCCAGATCTGTTCATCACCGGCCTTGAGTTCGCTGCCCATGGTGCCGGGCAGGACGACGGCGATGGGGCGCGGGGTGCCACTGCTGCGCCGCCGGATTTCGCGGGCCGGGCGCGGTGCCTTGACTTCGATGGGCAGGAAACCGCCGGTCTCGTGATCGGCCCGGGTCAGCGCGGCACGCAGCCAGTTGATGCTCTGGCCGTTGGTGAAATAGCGGAAGTGATCGACCTTCGGCCCCTGGTCCTTGCGGTAGCGGGCGCCGCCGTTGAGGCGCGGCAGGCCACCGAGCATGGACGCCGTATCGACGACGAGGTCGTGCTCGTTCTTGTAGAACCAGTCGGTGGCAAGCACCTTCAGTGTGTTGAGCAGCGTGGCACCGCCCTCAATGTCGCCGGCGATGACGGCGAGGTCGGCGTCAGTGGCCAGTTCGGGGATGCTGTTGAGCAGCCGGGTCAGGGCCGAGCCGGGGATCATCGCCTCGACGCCGGGCAGGGTGCGCGGGTCGGTGCGTTCGGCGACGACGGCCTGGATGAAATCGACGGCGCCGCTCACTACCAGCCCGCTGCCGAGCGCAGCCGACGACAGGTAGTCGATGACCGACAGCCAGCGGTCGAGGCGGCCGGAGGCCAGCGTCGTGCCGCGCGCCGGGCAGGCGACGCGGGCAAAGCGGCTGACGCGGATCTTCTTCTTGCCGAGCAGCGTGACGAATTGGCCGAGGCGGTCGCGGTCGGCGGCGTAGGCGGCGTTGCGCGCCTTTTCCTCGTCGGCCGACAGCGGCGGCAGGCCGAGCTGCGGGGCAATGCTACGGTCAACGGCAAAAAAGCGCTCAATTTGAAATGGCGTCAGCACCTCGGCCAGCTTCGCGCAGCCCGACAGGCAGAGCAGTTCGCCGACCAGACCGCCGCGCGAGTGCGAGACGAGATGCACGTCGGCGCCGTCGGGCAGCCGTTCGAGCAGGGCCATGGCGTTCTGGATCGGGCTTTCGGTCAGGGTCCGGTGCTCGAAGGCGAAGACGCGATCGCCGTAGGTCGCCGTCAGGCTGTCGCGCAGCTTCTGCGCGTCGGCGTTGCGCGGGTCCCAGAGTTTGCCGTAGCCGGCTGTCGTGCTCGACGCCGTGCCGTGGATGAAGACGAGGATGGGGCCTTTGGCCGCCGGCAGCGGGCCGGTGCCGGGCACCGGCGTGAGGCTCAGCGTCTTGCCGGGGGCGACGCGGTAGAGGCCGGGCGCCTTGCCCAGTTGTTTTTCTTCGAGCGCCTTGCCGATCTTGCCGGCGGCTTTCTTGGTGGCGTCGATTTTGAAGAATTCAAGAACGCGGATGGCCAGTCCGACTACGCCGCGTTCGCCGCTGGCCGCCCGGCGTGGTGTCAGGCGGGTGAATTCCCAGGCGCCACTCTGGCCGCGCGGCGGCGGATTGCCGTATTCGCGCGTCAGGTCGTCGGCCCGGCTCCACAGCACGAAGCCGTTTTCGAGCGCAACACGCACTACCGTCTCGGGCTTGACCTCGATCTCGTCCCCGGCGCCATCGCGGGCGCTGCCCGGGGCGAGTCGAAAGAGCGGTTCCGGCCCGCCGGGCTGGCTGGCCCCGCGGCTGCCGGCACCGACTTTGGTGCCGCGAATGCGGATCGTGCGTGTTGTCATGCTGTGTCTCCTGCTTGCCGGGTAGAGCGCAATTCGGGTTGATCATCCCCGCTTTCGCGGGAATGACCGTTCTGCTTCAATCAGGTCAGTGCCTTGCGCGTCTTGGCCTGGCTGGTGCCGACCAGTTGCGGCGTCTGCGGATAACTGGCCGAGGGCAGGCTCTTGAGGATGGCCTTGTACCAGTCGTTGTAGGTCGCCTCGGGCTTGAGGGCCTTGAGCGTCTTCAGGGCGTAGTAGGTGAAGGCGCCGTTGTAGCGGCCGGCGATCTTGGCGTCGTAGCTGTAGTTGTTCGGGCCTTCCTTGCAACCGGAAAGCAGCAGGTCGCCGACCTGCTTGACGAAGGCTCCGGCCAGCGGCGAGGTGCCGACCGGCCCGACCATGGTCTGCGCGGCCTTGCCGGCGAAATTCTTCGGCAGCTTGTTGGCCGGCAGCCAGTTGCCCATCGGCATGAAGCGCGGCCGGGTGTCGGCATCCTTGTCGGCCTTGGCGGCGCGGGTCACGGTGCCGGAGTGACAACTGTCGGAAATGAGCAGGAGGCGGACGCCGCCCTTGCGCGTCGCGAAGATGCCCTTGATCTCGTCGTCGGTCAGCGCCGCACCCTTGGTCTGCAGGTCGTAGGGGCAGAGCGCTTCGTCGAGGCCGTCGACCTCGTCGCCATCCTCGTCCGGCTGGTAGGTGCCGTGGCCGGAGAAGGTGATGATCAGGCTGTCGCCCTTGCTGCCGCTGGCGATCAGCTTGCTCATGGCGTCGACCATGGCGGCCTTGGTCGCCTTGTCGTCGAGCAGCAGCGTGGTCTTGTAGCCGCGCGCGGTGAGGACGGCCGACCAGTCCTGCGCGTCATTGACGCAGCCCTGCAGGTCCATGTGTGTTCCGGGGTAGTTGTTGATGCCGATGCAAAGTGCTTTCTTGGCCATGGTGCGTCTCCTTGTTGAGTACGGTGCGACTTGACAGGGTGCGGCAGGAAAATGACATTCAGATTACCAGAGCTGGCGCGTGTCCAGCCAATGGACCTGGCCGGTTCGTCGCCTGACTTCGTGGACCATGTGCGCGGTGCCCCCGGCGCCGTCGCCACCGCCGCCGTTCCACAGGCAGACGAAGCGAACACGCTTGAGGCCCTGGGTCAGCGCGCTGTAGAGCAGCCACAGGTTGCAGCGTTCGAAGGCGTTCATTTCGTGGCCGTCGCGGTCGCGCGGCAGGGGGCCGAGTTCGTCCGGCATGATGCGCGGTGGCAGCGTGAGCTTGTCGCGCAGGGCGAGATAGCGCTGGCGCCAGGCTTCGCCGTTGGCCGAGGGGAGGATCGAGGCTTCGATGAAATCGGCTTCTTCGAGCGGCAGCAGCATCTGGAACGGTACGCCACGCGCCAGGCAGGCTTCGGCGAAGAGGATGTCGCCGCCGGCCGCACCCTGGGCAATCGCCAGATCGTCCGGCCCGGCGCCGAGGCGGTCGAGCAGTTCGCCAATGGCCGCCGCCGCGATCGGCTCCTTGTCGGCGGGAAAGCGCGGTTCCGGTCGGCTCGGGCTGTCGATCATGTGACCGGAAAAGAGGAAGACCTTGTCCGGCTGGCGCTGGCTGGCCGGCGGCTTGATGCGCAGCATGGCGCGTTCGAGCGTGCCGAGGGCCATGGTGACGTTGTCGGGGCGAAAGCCGAGGACGGCGAGCAGGGCGATGTGCTTGTAGGTGGCTTCGAGCGCAAGCCAGTCGTTGTCTGCGTGGGCGATGGCTTCGCGGAAGGCGGTGCCGACGGCCGCCGGGTCCTTGTCGATGATGGCCAGGGCGCCCAGGTTGGCCAGGGCCCAGAAACGGCAGTCGTCATCGCGTTCGCAGGAGGCCGCCCAGGCGACGCCGCCGGCCATGATGGCGGCTTCGCGCTCGTAGCGTGTGTCGCCGGTCAGGTCGCGGTAGACGTGCATCATCATGACCGCGTTGATGCCTGAGAGGTAGTGGCCGGGACTGCTCCGGAAGGCCCGGCTGTAGCTGAGGATGGTGTCGCGCAGCAGGGCGTCTTCGTAGGCGGCGTCCTGGCGCATCTGCTCGGGCGTGTGGCCCTCGATCCGCCAGGCGCTGACCCATTCCTCCTTGTCCAGGCGGCCGAGCAGTTCCCAGGCTTCGATATCGTCCTCGTTGTCCGCGATGAGCTTCTTGAAAACGGCCCGCGCTTCGTCCGTGCGGCCCAGTCGCTGAAGGCAGACGCCGCGCTGGCGGGCGGCTTCATGGTTGTCCGGCGCGTAGTCGAGCGCCATTTCACATTGTTCGAGCGCGAAATTGAAATGCTGCATCCGGCGCAGGGCCTCGCCGGCTTCGAGGTGGGCATGCACGCGCAGCGGCGTGGCCGGGGCTTCGTCGGCGAGGACGAGGATGTCCTCGGGGCGGTTGGCGTTGCGGGCGACCTCGATGCGGGTCGCCCACTCGTCGTGGCTTTCCCAGTATTCCAGGGCATTGCCGACGCGCAGGCGCGACCAGTCGGGCTCTTCGAGGTTGGGCAGGAGGCTGTAGACCGGGCTGGTCTTGCGCCCGCGCCAGGCGTTCAGCGTGTTCTTGGCCATCGCCGCCAGCGCCGCGATGTCGGCGGCCAGGGTGTTCGGGTCGGGGGCGCCGTCCTGCAGGTGGTAAGTCAGCTTGCGGTCGGTGTAGATGTCGAAGGGCTGGGCGGCGCGCGGGCCCTGGATAAGGATGACGCCGCGCGAGCGCAAAGCGTGGCGGACGCCGAGTTCGTACCAGACATTGGGGTTGTCGAGCGTCAGGTCGGCGACCACGAGGTCGGCCATCAGCAGTTCCTGGAACATGTCCGCGCGGATGTCGCCGGGGCGCTGTTCCTCGTCGGCGCGCAGTACTTCGAGTCCGATGCCCTGCAGGGCCGGGCGGATCAGCTCGCCATAGATCCGGTCGAAATCGACCGGGCCGCCGTCCTCGGTAGACTTGATCCCGAACGGCATGGCGACGAAGACATGCAGACTCATGTACGCCCCTCTGTTGGCTGACATCATCTGCCGAACCGGAGCGATCAAGACCAACCACTCGCGGGCCAGCGTGCTTCTTGTTTTTTGCTGCGCAGTCCGATTTGCCGTGATGCAAATCGTCTAACAATCTTAAACCGATGAATGTGTCATGCCAAGCCTTATCTGGCCTGTATTTCAGGCGTGTTTCGGGCCTTGCTGCCTGGCATTTTTGCTTTGGGGCAGCCTTTCACGGTCAACCGGAAAAAAGGGCCAAAATCGAAATGTCCGGATGGCACCGTTTCGACCTCGGGGCGCCTTTAGAACGGAAGCACGACCTCGATGACCGTGCCGTGGGGTGCGTTGTCGCAGGCGCGGATGGTGCCGCCATGCATGCTCACGATTTGCCGGCAAAGTGCCAGGCCGAGGCCTTTCCCGCCGGCGCCGCTGGCCGTCCGTTTGCCCTGGAAGAACGCCTCGAAAATGCTGTCCCGCTCCTCCTCGAGGATGCCGATGCCATGGTCCGCGACCTTTAGCAGCCAGTTGCCCGGCTGGCTTTCGAGCGTGAGTTCGACGCTGCTTTCGCGCGGTGAGTATTGAATGGCGTTGCCCAGGAGGTGGCAGATCATCTGTTCGATGCGCACCTTGTCGCAAAAGATCGGGGCCGAAACGGGGGCCGCCAACTGGATTGCGATCTGCTTGTCGGTGGCATGTGCCTGTTCGCGGGCCAGTGCGCTTTCGCAGAGCTGGACGAGGTCGCATTGGGTGAAGGCCGCCTTGGAGCTGTCGGCGGGCTGGTGGGTGAGTTCCAGCAGTTCGGCGATCAGGCGCTCCATGCGTTTGCCGGCTGAATGGATGTGCTTGAACAGGCTGTGCAGGCGCTGGGATTCCTGCTCTCCGGTCTTTTCCTGGCCGATCGTGGCCAGCCCGATGATCTGGTGCATCGGCGTGCGCAGTTCGTGCGACATGTTGGCCAGGAACACGTCTTTCGCCTTGTTGGCGGATTCGGCGGCTTCCTTGGCATTGACCAGGGCCTGGGTCTGGGCGCTGACCAGATCGTACAGGTGGTCGCGATGCGTACGCAGGTCCTGCTCTGCCCGGAGGCGCTCATCCATTTCCTTGCGCAATTGCCGGTTGAGGCGGGCGTGATTCAGCGCGATCATGCCCAGGATGAGGCTGGCGCCGAGCAAGCCGGCGACCACCATGAGCAGGCGCGTGTTATCCGGGGGCGGTGTCGTGTCGTAGATCAAGCCGGCCAGCCCGGCGCCGGCGTCTTTCTCTCCGATGTCTTCATAGACCGACGCCATGTAGTGCCAGCGCGAGGCGCTCTGGTAGCCGAGTTCGATCAGGTCGGGCTGAATGAGCTGCAAGGTCTGGTCGGCTTCGAAGAGCAGCGCCGCCCGACTCTTTTTACGGGAATACTTGGCCAGGATGAGGTCCGCCATTTCTTCCTTGTGTTTCAGCGCGTATTCCCAGCCGCGCAGCGTCGCTTCGCGAAAGGCGCGAATCATCTCGGGATTATTTCTGAGCGTTTCACCGCTCGTGAAAAAGTTGCCGCCGTAGAAGTCGATGCCCGAGCCGCGTGCCGAAAAAATCCGGTAGGGAATGCCGGCCTCTTCGAGCACATAGGGTTCGTTGGTGCTGTAGGCGATCATGGCCGCCGCCTTGCCATCGACCAGGTCTTTGGGATTGCCGCTGTGCTCGATCCTGTTCAGCCGGGCATAGTCAACGCCTGCCCGTTTGAGCATGGCGACGACATCGCCGGCATTCGGGGAATCGAACAGGGTCTTGCCCGAAAGGTCGGCCAAGGCATTGATGCCGCTACCGCGCAGGGTGAGCAGCACGGCCGGCGAATGCTGGAAGATCACGCCCAGGACTACCAGATCCATGCCGCGCGAGCGGTCGATCAGGACGTTCGATGAGCCGACCCCGACATCGGCCTCGCCGCTCACCACCCGTTGCGAGGGATCGACATGCGGCCCGCCTTCGGCGATCGAGACCTGCAATCCCGCTTCCCGGTAATAACCCTTTTCCAGCGCCGCGTAATAGCCGGCAAATTCAAACTGGTGAAACCAGTTCAACTGGAGCCGGATCGACTCCGCCGACAGGGCGGTGGCGTGATGGAGCGCGAATCCAAGCAGGAGCCAGCGTAGGTGCTTGAAGAGCGTCATGATGGGTCGGCCAGAATCAAATAGGGCAGTCCGGTTGAAGTCAGGCGAGGCGAAACCGACAGGCAGAAAGGCCCGAAGGTGCTCTGGGAGGGCCCATTCTACGACAAGTTGATGTATTTGCAGTTTGTCGCAAATGGCGCAGATTGTCCTTGTGGCACGGCGTTGCCATGGTCGGTGGCGGCGAATCCCCGGGTTGACCGGCATCGAGGCAGATTTCCATCCGCCCATCGTCCTGTTACCCTGCCGTGCATTGGCCTTCGGGCCCCATTTTTTGTTTTTTCAGAGGTCAGTAGTGTTCGTCCCCTTCGTTTTTCCCGACATGCGGGGCCGCCCATGAGTTCGAAGCGAGGCGCCCCGTCGCTGGTCGCCAAGTTGGAGGCCGCAGCAAGCGCTTATCAGGACGCGCAGGTCATCCCGCACTGCAGCGTCTGCGCCAAGCCCTGCTGCCGGCTCGATGCACTGGTGCTCGAGTTGAACTGGAAGCAGGTCAAGGTGTTCTGGCATCTGGATGAGTCGCGCGCGACCTTCGACCAGCGACTCTCCGCCGGCCAGGGGCCCACCGAGATTCGCGCTGGAAACGGCCTCTACTACGCCCATCAGAAAGCCTGTCCGGCCTACGACATGACGGCCCGTACGTGCAAGGTCTATGGTCAGGCCATCAAGCCGGCGGGGTGCTCCGATTTTCCGGTGTATGCCGATGGCGACAGCCTCACGGTGGACCTTCGGTGCGAAGCCGTGGACATGGGCGTCCTGCTTGAATGGGTTGCCGATGCCGTCGGCCCCGAGTTTCGTGTTGTCCATTCTGCCGATGCGGAATTCCCCTTCCTCGTCGCCGTGTCGCTGAGGCGGGCGGCCGGTGGTGCCGGCGGCAGCAAGCGGCCCAAAAAGCCGGGCCGAAAATAAAACAGGAAGGGCTTTCGGGGAGTTCATTCCCCGTTGGCTTGATAAAGATTCTGGTAAGGCAGTGTTGATAGGTTTGAGGTAATGATGATGTCCAGTTTTTCGTCGGTCGCATTTGCCTGCCAACGGGGTGCCTTTTGGCCTTTGTTGCGGCGATCCGGCATCTTGCTTGTCCTGATTCCGTGCCTGGCCTTGTTGTCCGGGTGTGGCAATTTCGGTCGTCTGGCTGCGGATATCACTGAATCCCGGGAACGGCTCCGGGTGGTTTCTGGAAAGGTCGAGGCTTCTGCCTGCAAGGATTGCGAGGTGATCGTCGTGGTCATGGGCGATGATCAGGGCCAGGAAATCCACAATTACCGTGTATTTGAGCGTCCCGGACAGTTTCGTCTGGCCGCCTTGCGCGATTCACGGTTTCTGGTCGCCTTTCAGGATTTGAATCGGGATTTTGCCTATCAGTCGACCGAGCCTGCCGTCTGGTACGACCTTTCCGGTAGCGCGATCGGGCGGGACGATGTCACGGACATCGTCCTTGACCTGAAAGGGCCGGCGGCCCGTCCGCTACCGCCAGCCCTGGAAAAACTGTTCGAATTGCGGGGCAACTCCCTGGGCAAGATCGATGTCCAGCTGGGCAAGGTGGTGTCTCTTGACGACGAGCGCTTCAGTCGTGAATCGGCCGCGATGAGCATGTGGGAGCCCATCGGGTTCATGAAGGCCGGTCGTGCCGGCATATTCTTCCTCGAACCCTACGATCCAGCGAAAACGCCAGTGCTTTTTGTCCATGGCATCAATGGCACCGGACGGAATTTCGAGTCAATGATCAGGCATCTTGACCGGCAGCGATTCCAGCCCTGGGTGCTCAATTACCCGAGCGGAATGGACTTGCGGGCATTGGGCGACGGACTCGTTGGCTTGCTGGCCGAGCTGCGCCACCGTTATGGCTTCAGCAAGATGCACTTTGTCGCGCATAGCATGGGCGGATTGATGGTCCGTGAATATCTGGCCGAGTGCGTACGCACGAACAGCTGTGACTATGCCGGCAACTTCGTTTCCATTTCGAGTCCCTATGGCGGCGTCGCCAACATGGAGCTCTGGCTCGATTTTGCCCGGGTCGTCATGCCCGCCTGGCGCAATCTCGTGGCAGAAGGGCCTTTTCTGAAAAGCCTGTTTGCCCTCCCTCTCCCTGCCGGTGTCCGCCACACCATGCTGATCAGCTATCGCAACACCTCCAGCTTCAGCCGTGACAGCAGTGACGGGGTGATCCCGCTCAAGAGCCAGTTCCGCCTTGACGCGCAACGTCAGGCTGTCGCCATCCGGGGATTCGATGAGGACCACGTCAGCATTCTGCGAAGCGCAGAAGTTCACTCGGAAGTGAACCAGGCATTGCTCGCCAATGATTTTGTTCCACCTGCCGCGCGGACCGGAAATGCGCGATAAAACAGCCGCAAGTCCTGCGGAAGCGGCATGAAAAAGGGGAGCCGCAGCTCCCCTTTTTATTCCGATGCAATGCCAGCATTACATCGTCGACAAGCTTTGTCGATCAGGCGAAATTGGCTTCGGCGAACGACCAGTTGACCAGCGAAGCCAGGAAGGTTTCGACGAACTTCGGGCGCAGGTTGCGGTAGTCGATGTAGTAGGCGTGTTCCCAGACGTCGACGCAGAGCAGAGCCTTGTCGCCGGTGGTCAGCGGGGTGCCGGCGGCGCCCATGTTGACGATGTCGACGGAACCGTCGGCCTTCTTGACCAGCCAGGTCCAGCCGGAGCCGAAGTTGCCGACGGCGGAGGCCTGGAAGGCCGCCTTGAAGGCGTCGAGCGAACCCCACTTGGCGTCGATGGCAGCAGCCAGGGCACCCTTCGGTGCGCCGCCGCCGTTCGGGGTCAGGCAGTTCCAGAAGAAGGTGTGGTTCCAGACCTGGGCTGCGTTGTTGTAGATGCCGCCAGCCGGAGCCTTCTTGACGATGGCTTCGAGGTCGAGGTTCTCGTACTCGGTGCCCTTGATCAGGTTGTTCAGGTTAACCACATAGGCGTTGTGGTGCTTGCTGTAGTGGTAGTCAAAGGTCTCGGCCGACATGTGCGGGGCGAGGGCGTCCTTGGCAAACGGCAGGGCGGGCAGTTGATGTTCCATTTTTGTTCTCCGTGGGTTCGTTGAAGGGGTAAAGCGAAAATTCTAGTCAGCTTCCGGGGTAGCCACAACCTGATTGATCGTGGCGTTGGCCGAACCGCTGGCGAAGCGCAGTTTCAGCAAATCGCCTGGGCTGAGCCGGGAGGCGTCGCGCACGGCACGTCCGTCAGCGTCGATGGCCAGTGTATAGCCACGCGACAGGACAGCGTGCGGATCCAGTTGGGTCAGACTGCTGCCAAGTGAATTTAGTTTCCCGGAATATTGAGAAATTGCCCATTGACTGTGCCGGGTCAGGCGATATTTGAGGTGGGCGAGGGCTTCGGCCAGCTTTTCCGGGCGCGGTCGGGCACTGATGTGGCGTTGGCCAATGGCTTGCAGGCGAAGTGCGCCGTGCTCGGTCTGGCGGCGCAAGGCGTGCTGCAGACGGGTGCGCAGCGCATCCGTGTCGCGCTGACGCTGGCGGATGCGTTCGGCCGGATGGACGAGGCGGGCGCCCAGCCAGTCAAGGCGTTGCAATTGATCGGAGAGCAGGCGGTCCATGCGGCGGCCGAGATGGTTCTCCAGCTGGGTCAGTCGGTCGACCAGGGCATCCCGGTCGGGACTGGCCATTTCGGCCGCGGCGGTGGGCGTCGGGGCGCGCAGGTCGGCGGCGAAATCGGCAATGGTGAAATCGGTTTCGTGACCGACGCCGGATACCACCGGGTTGGCCGAGGCGTTGATGGCCCGGGCTACGCATTCTTCGTTGAAGGCCCAGAGGTCTTCGATGCTGCCGCCACCGCGGCACAGGATGATGGTGTCGCAGTCGCTGCCGGCGGCTTGCGCTATGGCTTCGGCGATTTTGGCGCCGGCGCCTTCGCCCTGCACGGGGGTCGGAAAAAGCGTGATGGCGACATGCGGCGCGCGCCGGTGCAATGTGGTCAGTACGTCGCGCAGGGCGGCGGCCTGCGGGCTGGTGACGATGGCGAGGCGGCGCGGGAAGGCGGGTAGCGGCCTCTTACGGTCAACGGCAAAAATGCCCTCATTTTCAAGTTTTGCCTTGAGTTGGAGGAAGCGTTCGAACAGGTCGCCCTGGCCGGCCCGGCGGATCGCTTCGACATTGAGCTGGAACTCGCCACGCGGCTCGTAGAAGGAAACCAGTGCGCGGGCTTCGATCTTCTGACCGTTTTCCAGGCGCCAGCCGAGCAACTGCGCCCGGTTTCGCCACATCACGCAGCGCACCTGCGCGTTGCTGTCCTTGAGCGAAAAATAAACGTGGCCGGAAGCGGCGTAGGTCAGGTTGGAAATTTCACCGCCAACCCAGGTCAATGGGAAAGCAGATTCAAGGCAGTCCCTGACCAGTCTATTCAAGGTGGATATGCTGAGGACGGAGTTACCGACAGGCGAAACGGAATTTTGCATGGCCGGATTGTAACCCGGGTAAAAAATTCAGCATCCCTTCTTGACAGGCTAAATATTTTTTAAATTATTGATTTGTAAGGGATTAAATTGAATGCCTCGTTTTTTGGCAGAGTAAAAAAAATCCTTTGCTGATGCGGGGTTAGCATCGTTGATGACACTTCATTCACAGACTTATCCACAGCTTTTGGGGATAAGCCGCCAAAACTGCGTCATTACGCCGCTTGCCCTGCGGCGGGGGGCAGGGCAGAATTGCAGGCTAATTTTCCATTGAGGATCAACTCACGTGTTAGCTATCGTTCAAGCGGCCGGCTGGCCCATTTGGCCCTTGCTGTTGGCATCTGTCATTTCCGTGGCGCTGATTATCGAACGCCTGGTGGCCCTCCGCCACGCCAAGGTAGTGCCATCCGGGCTGCTGCAGCGTGCCGTCGGTGAATTCAAGCGCGGCGCCAACAACGACAAGCTGCTTGAGGATCTGGATCGCCATTCGCCGCTTGGCCGAGTGCTGTCTGCCGGCCTGCGCAACGTCAATGCGTCGCGGGAGATCATGAAGGAGTCGATCGAAGAGGCCGGGTCGGCTGTTTCGCACGAACTGAATCGTTACCTGACGACACTGGGCACCATCGCCTCGGTCAGCCCGTTGATGGGCCTCTTTGGCACCGTGGTCGGCATGATCGAGATTTTCGGTTCGCAGTCGCCGACCGGCGCCAACCCGATGCAACTGGCCCACGGCATTTCCGTGGCGCTCTACAACACCGGCTTCGGTCTGGTTATCGCCATTCCCAGTCTGATCTTCTGGCGCCATTTCCGCGCGCTTGCCGACGGGTTTGTTGTCGAGATGGAGCAGCAGGCCGTCCGCCTGGTCGAGTACATGCACGGCGATCGGAAGTAAGCGATGAATTTTCAGCGCGGTCGTAGCCGGGAAGAGCCGGAGATCAATCTGATTCCCTTGATCGACGTACTGTTGGTCATCATCATCTTCCTGATGCTGACCACGACCTACGCCAAGTTTTCCGGTCTGGAAATCAACCTGCCGACGGCGGATGCCAGCAAGCAGGCCGAGCAACCCAACGAGGTCGATGTGGCTGTGACAGCCACTGGTCAGGTGCTGATCAACAAGTCGCCGCTGGCGACCAGTGACGTCAAGAGCATTGCCGATGGTTTGCGCCGGGCGGCGGGCAGCCGAGAGGATCCGCTGATCGTCATCAACGCCGACGCCAAGGCAACGCATCAAAGCGTCGTCGATGTCATGCAGGCGGCGCAGACGGCCGGTTATCCGCACATTTCCTTCGCCACCCAGAATCGTTGATGTTCGCCCGCTGGCTACAGCGACAGTGGTTTGAACAACGCCGGCTGACGCCGGCGTTGTGGCTTTTGCTGCCGCTGCTCGCCATCTATGTTGTGCTGAGCGCCCTCAATCGTGCCCTGGCCAAACCGGTACGCCTGCCGGTCCCAGTCATCGTCGTGGGCAACCTGATCGTCGGTGGCGCCGGCAAGACACCGCTCACGCTCTGGCTAGCGAAGCAATTCAAGGCGCTTGGATGGCAACCGGGGATCGTCAGTCGTGGCTATGGCCGCACGGGCGATGGCGTGATCCCGGTCCATGCAGACTCCCTGCCTACAGAGGTGGGCGACGAGCCATTGTTGCTGGCCCGGCGCAGCGGTGTGCCGGTCTGGGTTGGAAGGCAGCGAGCCGAGGCAGGTGCGGCCTTGCTCGCCGCACATCCGGAAGTAAACGTCCTGCTATGCGACGATGGGCTGCAACACCATGCCCTGGCCCGGGATGTTGAGCTTGTGGTTTTCGATGCTAGAGGTGCGGGCAATGGCTGGCGTCTGCCGGTCGGGCCCCTGCGCGAGCCATTGAGCCGGCTTGCCACGGTCGACGCGATTATTGGCAATAATTTGAAATCGACGTTGTCCGGCGCTGCGCCAGGCTTCGAGATGCGTCTGCTGCCCGGGGAGTTCTATCGTCTGGATGATCCCTCGCAAACCTGCACGGCAGAACGTTTTCACGGACGATCCCCGCTCTATGCACTGGCCGGCATTGGCAATCCGGAGCGATTCTTCCAGACCCTTGCGGCGCTTGGGCTTGACTGCAAGACGCAGGCGTTTCCCGATCATCATCGCTATACCGCTGCCGATCTGACATTTGCCCAGGACGGCATCCTGCTGATGACGGAAAAAGATGCAGTAAAATGCGCCGGACTGACGGCGGGCGAAACCTGGGTTTTGCCGGTCGAGGCCGAGCTGTCGCCGGCCCTTATTGAACACATAGTGGAGAAACTCCGTGGACGCCAGGTTGCTTGATATTCTCGTCTGCCCGATTTGCAAGGGTAATCTCGAACACCACAAGGCCGAAAAGGAATTGGTGTGCAAGCCCTGCAAGCTGGCCTTCCCGATCCGCGATGACATTCCGATCATGCTCGAGGACGAAGCGCGTCAGCTCAACGCGGACGGGCAGTAATGTCGGGACTTTCCTTCAAGGTCGTCATCCCGGCGCGCTACGCGTCGACACGCCTGCCGGCCAAGCCCCTGCTTGATCTCGGCGGCAAGCCGATGGTTGTCCGGGTGGCCGAGCGGGCCCGCCTGTCGGGGGCCGAGGAGATCTGGGTGGCAACCGATCATCCGGAAGTGCGTGCTGCCGCCGAGTCACATGAGGTCGCGGCGCTCATGACCCGCAGCGACCATCCCACCGGCACCGACCGTTTGGCCGAAGTTGTCGAACAGCGTGGCTGGAGCGGTGACACCATCATCGTCAACGTGCAAGGTGATGAACCCTTGATCGAGCCTGTGGTGATCCTGCAGACCGCGCGCCAGTTGGCGGCCAGTGGGGCAGACATCGCGACCGTCGCCCATCCGATAAGCGATCCGGCCGATTTTTTCAATCCGAACGTGGTCAAGGTGGTGTGTCGTGCCGATGGCGATGCAGCCTACTTTTCCCGCGCCCCGATCCCGTATGCCCGCGACCATTTCGCCCGGGAGGCTGGCGGCGAATCGTTGCCGAATAATTTTCCGGCATACCGGCATGTTGGTCTGTACGCCTATCGGGCTTCGTTTTTAAAGGCATTTTCCGGGTTGACCGTAGCACCGACCGAACAATTCGAATCGTTGGAGCAACTGCGTGCGTTGTGGCATGGCTACCGGATCAGCGTCACGCTGATCGATTCGGCTCCGGCGCCGGGCGTGGATACGCCCGAAGACGCCGAGCGGATGCGCAAACTGTTTGACCGAGCCGGAAATAGCGAGTAATTTTCCGCTCTTAGAGAACGGCCACCACTGAAGCCGATAACAATAATTTTTTAGACAAACCCGAGGGACTTTTCATGAAATTGATTCTGTTGGGCGCACCCGGCGCTGGCAAGGGAACGCAGGCAACTTTTATCTCCAAGCAGTTCGGGATTCCCCAGATTTCCACTGGTGACATGCTGCGCGCGCAGGTCAAGGCGGGTACTGCGCTGGGTCTCGAAGCCAAGAAGCATATGGACGCCGGCGGCCTGGTGCCGGACGCGGTCATCATCGGCATGGTCAAGGATCGCCTGACCCAGGACGACTGCAAGAATGGTTACCTGTTCGACGGTTTCCCGCGCACCATTCCCCAAGCTCAGGCCATGAAGGATGCCGGCGTGCCGATCGAGTTCGTGCTGGAAATTGACGTTCCGGACAGCGACATCATCGAGCGCATGGCGGGTCGCCGTGCCCACCTGGCTTCCGGCCGCACCTACCACGTCAAGTTCAATCCGCCGAAGGTTGAAGGCAAGGACGACGTGACCGGCGAGCCGCTGGTTCAGCGTGACGACGACAAGGAAGAAACCGTCAAGAAACGCCTTGAAATCTACCATTCGCAAACCAAGCCGCTGGTTGATTTCTACAGCAAATGGGCTGCCGAAGGCGATGCCAAGGCACCGAAGGTCCGTAAGGTGGCTGGCGTCGGCAGCGTCGACGCAATCACCAAGAGCGTTTTTGACGCACTGAAGTAAGCAGGCAAATGACGGTGAAAAACGCCTTCTACGCACAGTCAGGGGGCGTTACCGCCGTCATCAATACGACGGCGTGCGGCCTGATTCAGGAGGCACGCCGCCATCCCGACCGAATCGGGAAAGTCTACGCCGGACGTGACGGCATAATCGGCGCCCTGACCGAAGACCTGATCGACACGAGTTTCGAGCCCGATGACGTCATTGCGCGCCTGCGCCATACACCGGGTGGTGCGTTCGGCTCTTGTCGCTACAAATTGAAAAGCCTTGAGCAGCACCGTGCCCAATACGAGCGCCTGATCGAAGTGTTCAAGGCTCATGACATCGGCTATTTCTTCTACAACGGCGGCAACGACTCCATGGATACCGCATGGAAAGTGTCGCAGATTGCCGAAAAGATGGGTTACCCGGTTGTTTGTGTGGGCGTGCCCAAGACCGTGGACAACGACCTTCCCCACACCGATTGTTGCCCGGGATTCGGCTCTGTGGCCAAGTACGTGGCCACATCGATTCGCGAGGCCGGCTATGACGTTGCCTCAATGGCGCGTACGTCGACCAAGATTTTTGTGCTCGAGGTTATGGGGCGTCACGCGGGATGGATTACCGCTGCTTGCGGCCTTGCTTCCGAAAACGTCGGCGAGCCGCCGCATATCCTCCTCTTCCCTGAAATTCCGTTTGATCCCGAGCGTTTTCTCGCCAGGGTCAATGAATGTGTCGTGCAGTACGGTTATTGTACGGTCGCCGTTTCCGAAGGTTTGTCCGATGCCTCTGGCAATTTGATTGCCGAGTCAGGTACCAAAGATGCCTTTGGGCACTCGCAACTGGGTGGTGTTGGTCAGGTTGTGGCTCAGCTCATCAAGGATCGCTTGGGATACAAGTATCACTGGGCACTGGCCGATTATCTGCAGCGCTCCGCGCGTCACCTGGCTTCGCGCACCGATCTTGAGCAGGCGCATGCCTTGGGCGTCGCCGCGGTCAATTTGGCTCTGCGCGGCAAGAATGCGGTGATGGCAACGATCAATCGAACCGCCAACAGCCCATATCGCTGGGAAATTGGTGAAGCGCCGCTGGCAGAAATCGCCAACGTCGAGCGCAAGATGCCGGCCGAATTCATAACGGCCGATGGATTTCATATTTCAGATGCGTGCCGGACTTACCTGCAACCCCTCATAGAAGGGGAGGAGCCGCCGCCATATCGAAACGGTTTGCCGGATTATGTACGCCTGAAGAATATCGCGGTGCCCAAGAAGTTGGAGGCATTCGCAGTGTAGGTTTTTTTGTCTGTCACAAAGGGGGAGTAATGAGTACAGCGTTGTTACTGGCGCTCGGTTGCGCCGTGTTGGCAGTCCTGTATGGCTGGATTTCCAGTCAGCAGATCCTCGCGTTGCCTGCCGGCAACGAGCGTATGCAGCAAATTGCCAAAGCCATCCAGGAGGGGGCGGAGGCCTATCTCAGTCGGCAGTACAAGACCATTGCCATGGTCGGCGTCATACTCTTCCTCGTCATCGGTTTCATCCCGAAACTGGGGTGGCTGACGGCGTTTGGTTTTCTGATTGGTGCAGTGCTTTCCGGTGCAGCAGGCTTCATTGGCATGAATGTTTCGGTTCGGGCCAATGTCCGCACTGCCGAAGCTGCCCGTAAAGGCATCGCTCCGGCTCTGGATGTCGCCTTCAAGGGCGGTGCGATTACCGGCATGCTGGTGGTCGGCTTGGGCCTGCTCGGTGTTGCCGGCTACTTTGCATTCCTGAAATCCGTAAATGCCTCAGGTGCAGATCTGCACCATGTCATCGAACCGCTGGTCGGGTTGGCATTCGGCTCCTCGCTGATCTCCATCTTCGCCCGTCTCGGTGGCGGTATCTTCACCAAGGGCGCTGACGTTGGTGCAGACCTGGTGGGCAAGGTCGAAGCAGGCATTCCGGAGGATGATCCTCGTAATCCGGCCGTTATCGCAGACAATGTCGGCGACAACGTCGGTGACTGTGCGGGCATGGCAGCAGACCTTTTTGAGACGTACGCCGTCACGGTCGTTGCAACCATGGTGCTTGCTGCGCTGATCATTAAATCCGCGGCCGGGCTTGGCGAGAATCTCGTGCTTTATCCGCTAGCCTTGGGTGGCGTGTCGATCATCGCTTCGATCGTGGGCTGCTATTTCGTCAAGGCAACTGAGGGCGGCAAAATCATGGCTGCGTTGTATCGCGGTCTGATCGTGGCCGGCGTCCTCGCCCTGATCTTCTATTACCCGGTTACTTCGTGGCTTATTGGCGCCGGTGCTACATTGCCAGACGGTACCGTCATCAACACCATGACGATGTTCGGTTGCTCGGTCGTAGGGTTAGTGCTTACTGCTGCGCTGGTGTGGATCACCGAGTACTACACGGGGACTGACTACGCGCCGGTTAAGCACGTAGCTGCTGCGTGTCAGACCGGCCATGCAACAAACATCATCGCCGGTATCGGTGTTTCGATGAAGGCTACCGCATTGCCGGTTCTTTCCGTGTGTGCTGCAATCTACGCAGCCTATGCGATGGGCGGCTTGTTTGGTATCGCGATCGCCGCCACCTCAATGCTTTCGATGGCCGGCATTGTGGTTGCACTCGATGCCTACGGTCCGATCACTGACAACGCCGGTGGTATTGCCGAAATGGCCGAATTGCCCAAGGAAGTTCGCAATGTGACCGATCCGCTCGATGCAGTGGGCAATACGACCAAGGCCGTTACCAAGGGTTATGCCATTGGTTCCGCCGGCCTTGCCGCGCTGGTTCTTTTTGCCGACTACACCCACGGTCTGGAGGCTGTTTCGGGCAAGGTTTTCACCTTCGACCTGTCCAACCATTTGGTCATCATTGGCCTCTTCATTGGCGGCCTGATCCCATTCCTGTTTGGTGCCATGGCAATGGAGGCCGTCGGTCGTTCGGCTAGTGCGGTTGTGGTTGAAGTTCGTCGCCAGTTCAAGGAAATCCCCGGAATCATGGAAGGTACTGCCAAGCCGGACTATTCCCGCGCAGTGGATATGTTGACGGTGGCGGCGATCAAGGAAATGATGATCCCGTCGATTCTGCCTGTCGCAGTTCCGATTCTGGTAGGCATGATCCTGGGACCTGTTGCCCTTGGTGGTTTGCTCGTTGGTACCATCGTGACCGGTCTGTTTGTCGCGATTTCCATGACCACGGGTGGTGGTGCCTGGGACAATGCCAAAAAATACATCGAAGATGGACATTTTGGCGGTAAGGGCTCGGATGCCCACAAGGCAGCGGTTACCGGAGACACGGTTGGCGATCCGTACAAGGATACGGCGGGTCCCGCAGTGAATCCGTTGATCAAGATCATCAATCTGGTAGCGTTGCTGATTGTCCCGTTAATTGTTTAAACACAGCAAATAATTGCAAAAAAGGCGGCTGCGGCCGCCTTTTTACATTTCTTTGATCCGCAATTTTGAAGCCAAGTTAGAATCAGAAAAAGTAATCTGGGAGTGGCATGAGCGACGTGGCAACTGAATCTGCAGATGCAGGCAATTCCGGAATGCGGGAGGATCTTCTTCATTTCGATCCTTTGCTGGATTGTCTGGTCGAGTTAACTCGAATTTACGGGCGCCCGAGCACGCGTGCCGCCTTGGTTGCCGGCTTGCCACTGGAGAAAGGCTCGCTGACGCCCTCATTGTTCGGACGTGCAGCCAGTCGTGCTGGACTATCAGCCAAAGTGGCAAAGCGATCGCTTGACCGTATCGACGATTTGATTTTGCCGGCAGTTCTGCTCCTGAAAGGAGATCACGCCTGTGTTCTCCTGGGATGGGATGAGTCCGGTCAGACTGCGCGCTTGTTGTTTCCTGAAACGGCTCAAGGATCGGTGCAAATGGCTCGCGAGGAATTGTTTCTTCGTTATGCCGGGATAGCCATATTCGCCAGGCCGCATTTTCGTTTTGATAGCCGTACGCCTCAGGTTGGTGATATCAGGCTTCGCCATTGGTTCTGGGGTGCCTTGGCAGACCAGATGCCTGTCTATCGCGATGTTCTGGTAGCTGCATTGCTGATCAACGTGATGGCCTTGGCCATGCCGTTGTTCACCATGAACGTTTATGACCGGGTGGTACCCAATCGCGCTTTTGAGACGCTTTGGGTTCTCGCGCTTGGCGTCGTGCTGATCGTTGTAGTTGACATGGTTCTGCGCTCTTTGCGCGGTTATTTCATCGATCTGGCAGGTGCGAGAATTGACGTTCAGCTTTCAGCCGGGATCATGGAGCGCGTGCTGGGAATCCGAATGGAGTCGAGGCCGGTGGCCGTCGGCGCATTTTCTTCAAATCTTCGCTCGTTCGAATCGGTCAGGGATTTTATTACCTCGGCATCGGTTACTGCATTCATCGACTTGCCATTCGCTTTGTTGTTTGTCCTTGTTATCGCGCTGATTGCGTGGCAGTTGATTATTCCTGTGCTGCTGGCGATTGGTATTGTGCTCGTCTATGCGTATGTCCTTCAGTACAAAATGCATGCGCTGTCGGAGTCAACGTATCGTGCTTCCGCGCAGCGAAATGCAACGCTGATTGAGAGTCTGTCTGCGCTGGAAACCATCAAGACCCAAGGCGCAGAAGGATTGATGCAAGGAAAGTGGGAGAAGACGGTATCGTTTGTCGCAAGAGTTAACAATCAGATGCGATTTTTGTCTGCTGCAGCGACCAACGGTGCAATGGAAATCCAGCAAATCGTCAACGTGGTGGTCGTCATTGCAGGGGTTTACCTGATCGGAGATGGAAAGCTCAGCATGGGGGGGCTGATCGCTTGCACGATGTTGACCTCACGTGCGGTCGCGCCCTTGGGGCAGATGGTCGGATTGCTCATGCAGTATCACAACGCCAAGGTCGCGCTTGAGTCGCTGGACCAGATCATGCAGAACCCGGTTGAGCGTCCGGATGATGCCAACTTTGTGCATCGTCCGGAATTGAAGGGGAACATCGATTTTCGCGATGTTCATTTCAGTTACCCAAATTGCCAAGTGGCTGCGCTGAAGGGTTTGAGTTGCCGGATCAGCGAGGGCGAAAAAGTTGTCGTTATCGGCCGAATCGGTTCCGGCAAGACTACCTTGCAAAAAATACTCATGGGTTTGTATCGGCCAAGTGCCGGTGCAGTAAGCATTGATGGCGTCGATCTACGACAGCTGGATCCGGCAGACCTGAGGCGAAATATTGGTTATGTCGCGCAGGATGTCACCCTGTTTTATGGGACGCTTCGCGAAAACATCGCGATTGGCGCCCCGTTTGCTGATGACGCGTCAATTGTTGCGGCAGCTGAGGCGGGAGGACTGACGGAGTTCGTCAATCGTCACCCTGACGGGTTCGATATGCAAATTGGAGAGCGTGGCGATTCTCTGTCGGGCGGCCAGCGTCAGGGCGTGGCCATCGCCCGGGCATTCCTGATGGATCCGCCTATTTTGCTGCTTGATGAGCCGACAAGTGCCATGGATTTTTCTTCTGAGCAACAGTTCAAGGAGCGCCTGAAGGTGATGGCTGCTCACAAGACGGTGTTGATTGTGACGCACCGGAATAGTCTGCTCGACCTTGCTACTCGCGTACTGGTTGTTGACGATGGCCGGATCGTTGCCGATGGCCCGCGTGATCAGGTTATTCAGGCGTTGCAAAGTGGCCGGATCGGGAGGGCGTCATGAAAGGCCTTCAACGCATCCTGGTTGCAACGCATGCGTGGCTGGAAAATGTTGCCGGAAAAGGCGCGCCCTACGTAGAGCGAGTGCTCGGGCGATTGCCGAATCGGGAGGAAATAGAGGTCGTTGATTTCGCGACCGATGCTGATTTGGCCATGCTGCGACAGGAGCCTTTGCGCGCTCGCGTCATGTTGCGTTCGATCGGCATTGTTTTCTTGCTCTTCGTCCTTTGGGCGGCCATTGCTCAGCTTGATGAAGTTACCCGCGGAGAAGGCAAGGTTATACCTTCGCGACAGGTTCAGGTGTTGCAGAGTATTGACGGTGGTCTTGTCTCCGAAATTCTGGTGCGGGAGGGTGAGGTCGTTCTGCCCGATCAATTGCTTATCAAGATCGACGAGACGCGTTTTGTTTCTTCGGTGAAAGAAAACCAGGCCCAGTACCTGGGCTTGGTTGCCAGGGCGGCGCGCCTTCGGGCAATTTCCGAAGGTAAGCCATTTGTTCCTCCGCCAGAGGTCATGAAGGCCGATCCATCCATTGTTGCTCAGGAGCGCCAGTTTTATGAGGCGCGAAACGATGAACTCACTGCTGCAGTCTCCATTGCTCGCCAGCAGCTTAACCAACGTCAGCAGGAATTGAACGAGGCGCAGGCGAAGCGATCGCAGGCTTCGCAAAGTTATGAATTGACCTCGAAGGAACTGTCGGTAACCCGCCCTCTGATTGCTTCCGGGGCTGTTTCCGAAGTTGAATTGCTGCGTCTTGAGCGTGATGTTTCTCGTTACCGTGGCGAGCGAGATATGGCGTCTGCCCAGATTTCCCGTGTCCAGGCAGCAATCAATGAAGCTCAGCGGAAAATCGAGGAGGTCGAACTGACTTTTCGGAACGATGCCAGCAAAGAGCTTTCCGAGGTCATGTCCAAGTTGAATAGCTTGGCGGAGGGGAGCGTGGCGCTGTCAGACCGAGTAAAGCAGTCGTCGATTCGATCTCCGGTAAAGGGGACGGTCAAGCGCTTGCTGGTCAATACGGTTGGTGGGGTCGTTCAGCCCGGTAAGGACATGATTGAAATCGTTCCTCTGGAAGATACTTTGCTGCTTGAGGCTCGGGTGTTGCCTCGGGATATTGCGTTCCTGCGCCCAGGGCAAGCCGCGGTGGTGAAATTTACCGCGTATGACTTTTCCATTTACGGCGGATTGGATGGAACCTTGGAGCACATCGGGGCTGACACCGTGACAGATGAAAAGGGAAATGCTTTCTACACGGTTCGGGTGCGGACCAATAAGTCGGGTTTTGGTGACGCCAACCTGCCTATCATTCCGGGTATGGTCGCTGAAGTTGATATATTGACCGGCAAGAAAACCGTACTCGCCTATTTGCTTAAGCCGGTTCTGCGAGCCAAGAGCGTGGCGTTAACGGAGCGCTAATGCGTCACTGGTTTATTGATAAAGAACCAAATGGTATGGCGTCGTGGCAAGAGGCGTTTCCCGATTCGCTGGTTTTCGGACGCGACCATTTGTCGAGAATTGGAACTGGCGACGAACCTGGCGTGCTGTGGTTCAGGATTCGAGCTGGGGAGGTTTTGACTGCTGTTTTCCATGGAGTTGCTTTACCCCCCAGGATTTTGTTCGTTGTTCTGGCTGACGAACCGAGCGATTCGCTCATTGAGGAGGCATTGGCCTCAGGGGCCTCGGGTTGTTGCAATACCTATGCTGCGCCCGATGTGCTCCGACAAGTTGCGCTGGTTGTCGAAAATGGCGGTTTGTGGATTGGAAGGTCACTACTGTCCAGTCTGGTTGGTAGTACTTCCCGTCTTCTCGCTAAGAATGGCGAAAAAGCCAGAGTTGATAATTGGTGCGAAAGGTTGTCTGAGCGTGAGACCCAGGTTGCCAGGCTCGTCGCAAATGGGGCCAGCAACAGGGAAATCGCCGAGCAACTTTTCATTACCGAACGGACCGTCAAGGCTCATCTTTCGGCTGTTTTTGAAAAGCTGGCTATTCGCGACCGGCTTCAACTATCGCTGCGGATCAATGGGGTGAGTATTTGATTTTGGCGTGACAATTTTCACGTTTTATCGCGAGACTGTACTTTGGTTCAATGGCTTGTGACTATTGATACATTTACACTTTTAGTATTACTAATCGTGTCTGGAGTATCGCCATGGCCCAAGCTCAAATTGTCGCCCACGTTTCCATCCTCTCAGGTCAGGCATTTGCGCGGGATGGCGCTGGGAATATGCGGCGACTCAAGCTTGGTGATCCTGTCCGAGAGGGAGAGAGCGTCGTCGCGGCTGATGGCGCCAAAGTTGTCCTGGCCCTTGCTGACGGTCGGGAAATCAGTGTTCGCCCCGGTGAAACAGCAAAAATTGATGCTGAGGTTGCCGCACCCATAAAGCCAGACGCTACCGATAGTGCGGTAGCCAATACCAACGATGGCTTCAAGAAGCTTGCCTCTGTTCTAAAGTCTGGCGGTGATCTTGATGCGCTTCTTGAGGAAGAAGCGCCCGCAGCCGGTCTTGCTGGTCAGGGTGGAAACGAAGGGCACACCTTTGTTGAGCTGTTGCGAATTGTCGAAACGGTTGACCCGTTGGCGTACCAATTTGGAACCGAGCGAGGTCGGCCGCTGGAGACAATAGACGGAGCGCCGTTACTCGCAGCCGCTACGGCTACGAGCTCGCCAATTGAAGTGGCTGCTTCCTTGGCGCCAGCATCAGATAGCGCGCTCAAGGGCGATGCCATCACCAATGACAATACCCCGACCCTGGTCGGTACCGGCACGCCGGGCGCTCAGATCACCGTCGTCAGCCCTACCGGCGAGACGATGACCACCACCGTGGCTCCCGATGGCTCGTGGACCGTCACCCCGGCCACGCCGATTCCCGATGGTCCGGTCACCTTCGACGTCACGGCGAGCAATCCGGATGGTGCCACCGCCAAAGCCACCGTCGGTGTAACCATCGACACTGTCGCTTCCGCCTCCATCACCGTCGATCCGGTCACCCCGGACAACATCCTGACTGCCGCCGAAGCCGGCAGCAACATCACCATCACCGGCACTGTCGGTGGTGATGCCGAACCAGGCGATACCATCACCCTGACCATCAATGGTCACACCTACACCGGCACCGTCCAGCCCGGCAACACCTACGCCATATCCGTCCCAGGCAGCGACCTCGCCGCCGACGGTGGCAAATCCGTCAGCGCCAGCGTTAGCGGCGAAGATATCGCTGGTAACACCTTCACGGCCACCGCCAATCAACCCTATCAGCCCGCTGTCTCAGTCAATAGCGTCACGGTTGCTGAAGGATTCCAGGCCATCTTTACCGTCACGCTAGATTCCGCATATGCCACGCCGGTCGGCATGCAACTCGCGCTTGGCAACACCGCCAGTCCTGCCGATACGGATGCCACCCTGGGCGCCGACGTGCGCAACAGCCTGCAAGTTTCCTTTGATGGCGGCGCCACCTGGGTCGCCGTCGGCGCGAGCGGCACCATCACCGTCCCGGCCGGCGTTACCAGCTATCAAGTCAGCGTTCCCACGCTGCCCGACGAGCCTGGCACTGTCTACGAAGGACCGGAAACCTTCACCCTCAGCGCTAACCTCAGCGCCAGCACCCAAATTGCAACTGGTACTGCCACCATTGTCGATGACGGCAGCACTGGCACACCAACTCCGGTTCCCCCGCCGCCGCCCCTGCCGGGCGACCCGACCCCGCCGGTCACTTCCCATGACGACCGTCCGGTTCTCAGTGTGAGCCCGGACATTGTGGTTGACGAAGCGGCGGGCACGATCACCTTCACGGTCACCAAGAGCGGTGCTACCGAACAA
>JAGTRT010000093.1 GCA_018261895.1 Pseudomonadota bacterium | reverse complement strand
ACCGATCCGGAGAGTGCTTCGACGAAGCTGAGGCGGGCCGTGTCGGTGTCGTTGCGGCACAGCAGCAGCATGGCGCCGACCAACTGGTGCTGGCGGTTGAGCAGCGGTACGGCAATAGCATGGCTGGACGGACAGGACACCAGCGCCTGCTCAAGGCCGAGGGCGCGGATGTCGTCGGCGGTGAGGGGGGCGGCGCGTGCGGTGCCGGCGGCGAGGGCGGCACCGAGCAACGGGCCGGTCGCCTGCGGGTCGATGGCCGGCGCGGCGACCGGCAGGGCGCTGCCATCCACCTGGAGTGCTGCGGCCGGCAGCAGCTGGTCGTTGTCGGCCAAGTACAGCACACCAGCTTCGGCGCCGGCGGCCGGCAGTGTTTCGCCGAGCAGGCGCGGCAACAGGCGGTCGAAGTCGTTTTCCGCGGCAACTGCCATGTTGATGTCGAGAAAGCGGCGGATCGTCCGCTTCATGCTGTCCATTGTCACCGTCAGATCATTGACTTCGAGGACCAGCGAGTCGACCTTGACCGGCTGCGAAAACTCGAAACGGCGGATCGCTTCCGCCTCGTGCGCCAACTGTCGCAAGGGGCCAGATATGCTGCGCGCCAGCCACCAGGTGACGGGGATCGCCAGCAGGATGACGAGGGCCATGACGATCAGCGAATGTCGCATCAGCGTATGGGCAGCCGCCATCAGTTCGCGATCGGGGATCGCAGTGATCAGGAACAGCGGGCGCGTGCCTTCGAGCTTGACCGGACGGATCGCCGCGTGCCATTCCTCGCCGGCGACCGACAGCGACAATTCGCGCGCGGCCGAGCCGTCCATGTCCTGCAGAATCGGCAGCAGTTGGTCTAGAACGGGGGCGCCCAGTTCGCTGATATTGGCCAGAACCGGTTTGCCATCGGGCGTATCGGGCAGGCGCACGGATTTCCCGACGTCCTCGTAGGCGAGCGCCTGCCCTGCCCGGTTGGCCAGTACCACTTCGGTGCCGGGAGTCACCTTCTGCCTGGCCAGCGATTGGTCGAGGGTTTCGAGATTGATGTCGGCGCCGACCACTGCTTCGGACCTGGCGGCGCGGTTGGCGATGGTTGTGCCGACCCGCTGCGTGGTGAAGAACAGGTAGGGCGGCGTCTTGATCTGCCCGCCGGCCGCCAGGGCGGCCTTGTACCAGTCGCGCGTGCGCGGATCGAAGGCGGTCGCGTAGTCGGGGCGGTCATCGCTGCGCAGCGTGGCGAGCCTGGCATCCAGATAGATGAAGCGGCCGCGCAGGGTGTCGCCCGCATGGTCGATGCTCTGGACGATGAAGGCGGTCTGCTCAGGGGCGTTGAAGAATTTTCGGCCGCTTTCGCTGCGGATGCGGCGGACCATGAAGAAATCGCCGTTGCCGTAGCCGACGTAGATCGACGTCAGCGCCTCGGAATTGTTCAGGGCCTCGCGCATGAAGCCGAGATTCGCCAGTCTCTCGTCGAGCGACTTCGCCTGCGTGATGCCGTCGAAACTCTCGCGGCTGATCTTGTAGCCGAGGCCGCCGATGACGCCGCCGACGATCAGGATCAGGGTCAGGAACAGCGTCGAGATGTGAACATGGAGCGGAAAGCGGCGTTTCATGGCGACGATCTCAGTCGGACGGGATGGCCCATGTTACGCGGAACGGTCGGCGGTATAAACTTTGGCGTCGCCCCACTGAAAAGATTTCGACATGCGCCAGACCATCAGCTTCATTACCCTCGGCGTTTCCGACCTGGTGCGCAGCCGCGCCTTCTACGCGGCGCTCGGCTGGCAGGAATCGTCCGCCAGCCAGCCGGAAATCGCCTTCTTCAATGCCGGTACGGTGGTGTTCGGACTGTTCCAGCGCGACGCACTCGCCGTCGATGCCAATGTGTCAGCCGCGGGCAGCGGCTTTCCGGGTTTCACGCTGGCGCACAACGTCGCTTCGGAAGCGGATGCCGACCGCCTCCTGGCCGAGGCTGTGGCGGCTGGTGCCCGGCTGGTGCAGCCGGCCGGAAAGGTCTTCTGGGGTGGTTATCGCGGTTATTTTGCCGACCCCGACGGTTTTCTCTGGGAGGTCTGCTGGAACCCGTTCTTCCCGCTCGACGAAAACGGGAACGTCGGCCTGCCAGAGTAAAGATCGGGATCAGTCTTCCCGTTGCGTCTCGAGGCGCCCGAGTTCCTCGCGGGTGTTGATGTTTTCGAAGGCATCGGCTTCGTCGTCGAATGGTACCTCAACGACGTTGAGCGTCGCGTACCAGGACTCGAACTTGCGTCCGCCGCCCGCCAGGAATTCGCTCAGGTGCGGCAGCACGGCGCGCCGACACAGGCAGAACACCGGGTGCGGCTGGTCGAAGGTGCGGGCGACGGCGAGGTCGGCAGCATTCGCGGTCAACGCCAAAAAGAGGCGGGAAATCAGGTCGCCCGGCAGGAACGGCGAGTCGCAGGGAGCGGTGGCGACCAGCGGGTGCGTCGCCGCCGACAGCGCGGCGTGCAGGCCGGCGAGCGGGCCGGCGAAATCGGGAATTTGATCCGGAATGACGCGATGGCCGAAGGCCGCATAGCGCCCGATATTCTGGTTGGCGTTGATCAGCAGTTCGTCGACCTGCGGGCCGAGGCGCTCGACAACCCAGGCAATCAGCGGGCGCCCACGCCCCTTGTCGATGCCGCCCATGCGGCGGCCGAGTCCGCCGGCCAGGATGACGCCCGTAATCTTTTCGCCCATCGTATGAAGCGCTCCATTGCCGAAAACAAGTAGCGGCGGCCATATTAACCCGGCCAGCATCGCCGGTCTGCCCCACAGCCAAATGCCGGTCCCGGTGGTATCCTCGCAACGCCCGGCGGCTGACTACCGGGCGTCGTCACATCCGAGTCCATGACCCAAACGCTTCTGGAAGCGCTCAGCCTGCTGGGCAGCTTCGATCATCGCCTGCTCGACATCGTCGCGCTCTCGCTGCGCGTGAGCCTGACGGCGCTCGCCATCGGCGCGCTGCTCGGCCTGCCGCTCGGCGCCTGGTTGGCGGTGGCGGATTTTCGCGGGCGCAGCGCTCTGATCGTCGCACTGAATGCACTGATGGGCCTGCCTTCCGTGGTGGTCGGCGTGCTCGTTTATCTGGCGCTGTCGCGCAGCGGGCCGCTCGGTAGCTACGGCCTGCTGTTTTCGCCGGCGGCGATGATCGTCGCGCAGAGCGTGCTGGTCGTGCCGCTGATTGCAGCCGTTACCCGACAAATCGTCGAGGACGCCTGGCGCGACTACGCGCCGGAACTGAGGCTGATCGGGATCAGCCGCCCGCAGGCTGTCGTCCTGCTCCTTGCCGACTGCCGGTTTTCCCTGAGCGTCGCCACCCTGGCCGGCCTCGGGCGAGCGATGTCGGAAGTCGGCGCGGTCATGATCGTCGGTGGCAACATCGATGGCTACACACGGGTGATGACGACGGCCATCGCGCTGGAAACCAGCAAGGGT
>JAGTRT010000068.1 GCA_018261895.1 Pseudomonadota bacterium | reverse complement strand
AGTTCGTGGCACTACCGGTGAGCTGGCGCATCGCCCGTATGTGTGGATTCCGTCAATCAAGGCCATCGTCGGCAACATCGCCATTTTCGGCAATCTGCACGTATGGACCGCCGACACCCAGAACGCCAGCGAACGCCAGGCCTGGTTCGCCCAGCTTGACGAGATCGAAGCGCTCAAGCCGACCACCGTCGTGCCGGGCCACATGGCAGCCGGTACGTCTCTGGACGCCAGCACCATCGGCTACACGCGTGCCTACCTGCAACGCTTCGATGCGGAAGCGGCCAAGGCGAAGAACGCCGCCGAGCTGATCGAGGCGATGAAAAAGGCTTATCCGCAAGCCGGCCTGGGCATCGCGCTCGACATCGGCGCCAAGGTTAACAAGGGCGAGATGAAGTGGTAATCGGCTGAACCGTCTCCCGCATCGCCTCCATCGGGTGGTGCGGGAAACCGAAGCTGGTTTTTACTTTGATTGACCCGGAATGATGACCATGACGATCCTGCATTACATCTACGATCCACTGTGCGGCTGGTGCTACGGCGCTGCCCCCTTGCTCAGGTTGGCCCGCGAAGTCCTCGCCGTATGTCCGCACGGTGGCGGCATGATGACGGGCGCCCGCCGTCAAACAGTGACGCCGCAACTGCGCGAATTCGTCAAACAACACGATGAGCGGATCGCCCAACTGACTGGACAGTACTTCGGTCCGGGCTATGTTGACGGCCTGCTCCGCGACGGCAGCGCGGTGCTTGATTCCGAGCCGCCAACGGCGGCCATGCTGGCTGCCGAGGCGATTGCTGGACGAGGTCTGGACATGCTTGCGCAATTGCAGGTTGCCCATTACGTCGAGGGGCGACAGATTGCTGATCGCTCTACCCTGATTGCAGTCGCTACCGCGCTCGGCCTCGACCCGGCGGCCTTCGCCGAGGCGCTGGATCGCCAGTCTGGTGATGCTGTTCAGCGGCATATCAAGGAAACCCGGCAGTTGATGGCGGAGGTCGGCGTCCTGGGCTTTCCAGGTTTTGTGCTCGAAACCGATGGCGTCTTGCAGGTCATCGACATCGCAAGATATCTGGGCCATCCAAAGGCGTTTCAGGATTGGCTGCGCAGGTAGTCCAGGCGGCAGGCAAACGGCACCGCCGCCAAGGCATTGGCTTGCGCCATCCGATTCAGGAGAAGTTCATGAAAGCCAAGCTGCAGAACGTTGCCTTGGAACAGTTCACCGATACCTTGCGGGTTGCACAGGCCATGCAGGACTGATTGAAGCGCCCCTTGCGGCTTCCTCTGCCTTCCCGGCAGGAAGCCAACCTTGGATCACCGCTTCGGCGCGCTGCGCTTTGCGGTTCTCGGCTTTTTGTCGCCTTCGCCACCCGCCGTGCGCCCGGCCGCTGGCTTTGTCGGATCGGCGTGGTCGAGCCAGATCAGGGTGTCGATGTAGCTCATGAAGCCTTGCAGGTAGTCCGGCGCGATGTCGCGCATACGTTCGAGGCTGCGCAGGACGAGGTGCTGGGAGTTCATGGGGCCGGCGTTTTCGGGGGCCTGGGCCAGGGTTTGGGTGAGTTGTTGTTCGGTGCTGAGCTTGGACCACTCGTTGCGGAAGATGGCGACGGACTTGAGTTCGGGGCCTTGCGGGGCGAGGCTGGTCGGGGTGGATTTCGATTTTGGGCGATTTTTCCGGTTGACCGTGGGAGTGTCTGCTGCGGGCTGCATGGCTCCCGGCTGGCCGTGGGCTTGCCCGCTGATGTAGGCGAGCAGGTCGGCGAGCGGGCTGGCGGTGCTTGTCGGCCCGGCTGGTGTCTGCGAAGGGGCCGGGTAGCTGGCGAATTCTCTGGCGGCGGCGCTGATTCTGGCGTTGAGCGTCTGGCGGATGGTTTCCGGCTGCGTGGCAGCACGGCGGCTTAGCGCTTCGAGGTAGGCGAAACGGACCGGGTCGCGGTCGGCGGCGCCGCTGGCGCGCAGGGCGTCGAGGTCCGGGTGATCGCCCATCTCGCCGGCTTCAGCCATTGGCGTCCTTGCCGTTGGTGCGCGTCTTGGGCACCGGCGCCATTTCGACGCGGCGGTTTCTTGCTCGGCCATCGGCGTCGGCATTGTCGGCCACCGGTTGCTGCGAACCGAAGGCGGCGGCGAAGATGGATGACGAGGGCACACCGTCCTCGATCAGCGTGCGGGTGACGGTCAGGGCGCGCTGGGCCGAGAGCTCCCAGTTGTCGGCGAAGCGGCTATTGCTGCCGCGTACGGGCATGTCGTCGGTGAAACCGCTGACCATGAGCATCTGCTCGCTGGCGCCGAGGTAGGCGGCGATGGGTTGCGACAGGCTTTTCAGCAGTTGCTTGCCTTCCGGCTGCAACTGGTCGGAATTGAGCGCGAAGAGCACGTTGCCGCTGATGCCGATCTTGCCGTTGTTGAGCGTTACGCGGCCGGAGGCGAGCGGGCCGGCGAGGGCCTTTTCGAGGGCTTCGCGGCGCTGTTCTTCCTGCTGGCGCTTCTGGATTTCGGCTTCGAGGCTGGTAACCAGTTCGAGTTGCACGCCGAGCACGCCGACCAGAATCAGTACGAAGGCGCCGAGCAGGCCGGCCATGAGGTCGCCGAAGACGGCCCAGACGGGTGTGCTGTGGTCGACGCTGGCGTCGATGTCTTCCATCGTTATGCCTCGCTACCGGCGACGCGTTGCAGGTCGTCGACCATCTTTTTCTGCGACATGATGCTGAGGTCGATGATCTCGCGCGCCTGGGCGACGTAGTAGGCGAGCTGCTCATCGCTGCGGGTCAGCGACTTGGTCAGCCCGCCTTCGATGCGTTGCAGGGCAACCATCATCTTGTCGTTCGATTCGGCAAAGAGCTTGACCGCGGCCCCGAAAGCCTCGCCCAGGCTGGCCACTTCGAGGGCGCCGCCGGTGATGCTGCTGCCGATCTCGACCAGCTTGCCAGTTTCGCTCTCGACCTTGGCGGCGAACTGGCTGCCGGCGCGTTCGAGCAGGTCGGCCGAGGAGGCGACGAGCGCGTCGATGGCGCTGCGCTGCTCGGTCGAGGCGTGGTTGATGGCGTCGAGCAGGGCGCCCAGCGTTTCCATGATGCGGCTGCGTTCTTCGAGCAGGCTGTTGTCGCGCGCCATGCTCGCCGACAGTTCGTGGCGCAACTGGCCGATGACTTCGGCGGCGGCCTTGGGCGCTTCGGCGGCGGTCTGCATGAGGCGGGTGACTTCGGCAATGGTCGTTTCGGCCTGGCGCTGGTGGGCGGCGACGAGCTCGCGGGCGGTGTCGCCGAGGGTTTGCGTGATCTTTTCCTGCTGCGCCAGCGTGGCGTCACCGGCCTGCTGCCATTGTGTTTCGAGCTTGCCGGCCATCGCCGTGAGGGCGTCGGTGAAGCTGGTTTGGCGGGTTTGCTCGCCGGTCGCCCAATCGCGCTGCCAGTCGGCCTGGGTGGCGCGCATTTCGGCGAGCAGCGCGGCGGTGCGCTGGGCGAAGGTGTCGGCGAGGCTGGTTTGCGTTTGTTCCAGCGCTTGCGTGAGGCGGTCGCTCGCTTGTTCGTGCTTGGCGAGGGCGCCGGTCCAGGTTTCAGACACCGTTTGCACGGTCCCGTCGAAGCGCTGGGCGATGCCGTCGAGCTGGCTGGCGACCTGCTCGCTGATCGCCGCCTGCTGGGCCTGCGTGGTCTGGGCGAATGCGGCGTGGCTGGCGTCGATGGACGTGAGCAGCGCCTGCGTGCGTTCGCCGAAGGTGTCGGCAACCTGGCTGACCGCCTGATCGAGGCGGGTGGTGACGCCGTCGAACTGGCTGGCCAGCGTGGCGGCCAGTTGTTGCTGGCTGGCGGCGGTAGTTTCGGCCAATGCGGCGTGCTGTTGCGCGGCGTCGGCCTGCAATTTGGCCTGGGTGCTGTCGACCGAGGCGAGCAGGGCGGCGGAACGCTGCTCGAAGGTGTCGGCGTAGGCGGTGAGCGCGGTTTGCAGGTGCTGGTACTGAGTGTCGGTGGCCTGCTCGTGGCGGGTCAGGGCTTGCGTCCAGGTATCGCTGACGGTGGTCACGGTTTGCGCGAACTGGCCGGCAATGCCTGCCAGCTGGGTTTCCACGGTACCGAACAGCTTGTCGTGCAGGCCGCGCGTTTCGCCGGCGATGCTCGCCATGGTGGCGGTGACGACGGGCTGGATGGTTTCGGCGGCGACCGTCGCGCTGTCACGCAAGCTGGCCTTGAGCGACTGGTCGACGGACTGGGCAAGGCCGGTGTAAAGGCCCTTGGCTTCCTCGTGGAAGCGTTGCTGGCCGGCCGCCAACTGTTCGCCAAGCAGGCGGCTCTGCTCGGCCATCTGGCTCATCATGGCGTCGAGCTTGCCGACCAGTTCGGGCAGCGCCTGGGACTGGGCCTGCAGTGCCTTGAAGGTTTCCTGGCGCTGGTAGCTCAGCGAGAAATCGCGCAGCACGCTGGCGATCTTGCTGTCGAGCAGTTGGCCGACTTGCAGGCGGTCGCGTCGACAGAGGGCGGAAATGAGGCCGAGCATGGCCGAAGTGGCGACGCCGGCGACCGAGGTGCCGAAGGCAACGCCGAGGCCCTTGACCGGCGCGGCCAGCGCCGAGCGGATGGTTTGCAGGTCGGTGGTGCTTTCCAGCGCCAGCACGGCGCCGTTCAGCGTGACGACCATGCCGAGGAAGGTACCAAGCATGCCGAGCAGGACCAGCAGGCCGACGAGGTAGGGCGTGATGCCCGGGCCGGGCAGGGCGACGCGCTCGCCTTCGATGCGCAGGCGGACGGCGTTTTGCAGCGCGGCCGGCACCTGTTGCAGCCACTCGCCGAGGTGGCCGATGTCGTCCGGGATGTTGCTTAGCGCCGTGGCCAGTGCCGTGGTGTTGTCGTGAAAACGCCGCATTTCGAGGGCGCCGGCGACATAGACAGGCCGAGGATGAAGGCGAAGAGACTGAGATTGCGGTTCATTGGGGCTTTGATTCCTTGTTTTCTGCGGCGCTGCCGAGGGCCGATATCAGGCCGGCGACGGGCTTGAGGCGCAGTTCCAGTTCGGCGAGCAGCGCGGTCTGGGCGTCGTGGCAGAAGGCTTCGAGCCAGCTGCCCGGCTGCGTCCAGGTGGTCGGATCGTCTGCGGTATTGTCGACCAGGACGGCGCGGTGTTCGGCGTAGCGCTGGTCAAAGCGCTTGCCGAGCATGATCGGGATGTTCGACAGCAAATTACGTTCACGCACGCTCAGGAATTTCTCGAAGGCGGCGTCGAGGTCGGCCAGTTGCTTGCCCGCTGCCGACTGACCGGCCAAGGCCTTGCGGGCGTTGGCGCGCAGGGCGGTGATGGCGGCGTTCATGTCGCGCTGGTGGGCGAGGTAGTAGCGGTGGTAGGGCGAGAAATCGGCGGCACTTTCCGGCGTGGCGTTGGGCAGCGGCGTCGGGAACGGGATGCGCGCCGGGGTGTCCGGGTCGATGCTGAAAACGCCGTCGTTGTGGATCGAATCGTTCAGATTGCGACGGACGCGGGCCAGTTGGGCCGGCAAGTCGCTGGTCGCCGAAGCGATGGGCGCGCCGCTGCCGGCCTCGGTGTTGAGGACCGAAAACAGCGTCAGCGCATCCGAAAAGTCCAGCCACTGCCCGAGCCGTTCTCCGAAATCGTATTTCGGATCAGGGACTTCCGGGAGGGTGTCGGACAGGACGCGGACGAGGGCAGAGCGGTTGAAGGTGGCGCGTTGCAATTCACGCGTCATGATCATGACCTGGTTCGACGTCGAAAGGGGTCGCAAGGCTACTACAACTTTGCGACGCGGTCAGCGGTCTCCGTCAGCCCTTGTGCGAGCGGCGATGCCGGCGAGCGGCGTCGAGCCGCCCCGCAAGGCGCGGAATTCGGGTGGCAAGGCGGATTTCGATTTTGGGCTTTTTTTCCAGTTGACCGTGAGATTCCGGGTTTTCGGCGCCCAGGGCAATCGCGTTGCCTTGCCGATTTGGCGCCGAGAGCAAGGCCGGGCTCGGGTATAATTTCGCCCTTTCCGCTACCGCCGAATTCTTCTCATGGCCGACATTCTTTGCCTCAAGGGCGACGCCGCCTTTTCCGCCTTCCGTCTGCAACGCCTGCAAGCCCGCCTGGTGGCGGCTGTCTCGGATATCGAGTCGGTCGTGGCCGATTACTGGCATGTCGTGGCGCAAAAGCGCGCCCTGAGTGCCGACGAGCGCGCCAAGCTGGCGACGCTGCTGGAAGAGAAGGCGGCGGGCAGCGAAGCCGGCGAACTGTTCCTCGTCGCGCCGCGCATCGGCACCATTTCGCCATGGTCGTCCAAGGCCACCGACATCGCCTGGAACTGCGATCTCGACGCCATCGAGCGCATCGAGCGCGTCATCGCCTTCCATGTCGTCGTGCGCAATAACCGCGCCCTGAGCACCGAGGAAAAGAAGATCGTTGCCGGCCTGCTGCACGACCGCATGACCGAATCCGTGCTGCCCGGCTTTGACGCTGCCGGCGAACTGTTCCGCCACTTCGAACCGAAGCCGCTCAATACCGTCGACGTGCTGGCTGGCGGCAAGGCTGCGCTGGTCGAGGCCAACGGCTCGCTCGGCCTGGCGCTGTCCGACGACGAAATCGACTACCTGCTCAACATCTTCACGACGGCCGGCCGCAACCCGACCGACGTCGAACTGATGATGTTCGCCCAGGCCAATTCCGAACACTGCCGCCACAAGATCTTCAACGCCTCCTGGGTCATCGACGGCCAGGCCAAGGACAAGACCCTGTTCGGCATGATCCGCGAAACGCACCAGGCCAACCCGCAAGGCACGGTCATGGCCTACGCCGACAACGCCTCGATCATCGAAGGCGCGACCATCCAGCGTTTCTACCCGGATGCCGACCGCGGCTACAGCTACAAGGAAGAGCTGACCCACATCCTGACCAAGGTCGAAACGCACAACCACCCGACCGCCATTTCGCCGTTCCCCGGTGCCTCGACCGGTTCCGGCGGCGAAATCCGTGACGAAGGCGCCACCGGCAAGGGCTCCAAGCCGAAGGCCGGCCTCTGCGGTTTCTCGGTCTCCAACCTCAATCTGCCCGATGCCCCGCAGCCCTGGGAACACGCCTACGGCCGTCCGTCGCGCATCGCCTCGGCCCTCGACATCATGCTCGAAGGCCCGATTGGTGCTGCCGCCTTCAACAATGAATTCGGCCGCCCGAACCTGACCGGTTACTTCCGCACTTACGAACAGGACGTGGCCGGTACGGTGCGTGGCTACCACAAGCCGATTATGATCGCTGGCGGTCTGGGTTCCATCCAGGCGCAGCAGTCGTTCAAGGAAGAAACCTTCCCGGTCGGTACGCTGTTCGTGCAACTCGGCGGCCCCGGCATGCTGATCGGTCTGGGCGGCGGTGCCGCTTCGTCGATGACCGCCGGCGTCAATGCCGAAGACCTCGATTTCGCCTCGGTCCAGCGCGGCAACCCGGAAATCCAGCGCCGTGCGCAGGAAGTCATTGACCGCTGCTGGCAGATGGGCGCCAACAATCCAATCCTGTCGGTGCACGACGTCGGCGCCGGTGGCGTCTCCAACGCCTTGCCGGAACTGGCCCATTCGGGCGGCGTCGGTGCGATTTTCGACCTGCGCAAGGTGCCGACCGAAGAGCCGGGCATGTCGCCGGCTGAAATCTGGTCCAACGAATCGCAGGAACGTTACGTGCTGGCCATTCCGCCGAACCGCATCGCCGAGTTTCAGGCAATGTGCGAGCGCGAGCGTTGCCCGTTTGCGGTCGTCGGCGAAGCAACCGGCGATGGCCATCTGACCGTCACCGATGCCCATTTCGGCGTCAATCCGGTCGATATGGAAATGGAAGCGCTGCTCGGCAAGCCGCCGCGCATGACGCGCGACGTCAAGCATGAGCCGGAAACCTTCGTCTCCTTCGACGCGACCGCCATCGAACTCAAGGACGCGGCCTATCGCCTGATGCGTCTGCCGACCATCGCC
>JAGTRT010000029.1 GCA_018261895.1 Pseudomonadota bacterium | reverse complement strand
AAGTAGGCCGCGATGAGCGGCCGGCGCTTCCGCATTCGCGGTCTGGTCCAGGGCGTCGGCTTCCGTCCCTACGTCTGGCGACTGGCCAATGAACTCGGGCTGACCGGCTGGGTACGCAACGACGGCGCCGGGGTGCTTCTCACGGTCAACGGGGAAAATTGGCCAAAATTCAAATCCCGCCTGCCGCTCGAAGCGCCGCGGCTGGCCCGCATCGACGCCATCGAGGACGAAGCGGTCGAGGTCGCGGACGAGTCTGACGGCTTCGTCATCCTCGACAGCCAGCCCGGCGAGGTTCGGACGGCCATCGGCCCGGATGCCGCGATCTGCCCCGATTGCATCGCCGATCTCTGCAATCCGGCCAGCCGCCGCTGGCGCTACGCCTTCACGACCTGCACGCATTGCGGGCCGCGCTACACGGTCAGCCAGCAGATTCCGTACGACCGAGCGCAGACCAGCCTGGCCGCCTTCCCGCTGTGCGCGCCGTGTGCCGACGAATACCAACAACCGGCCGACCGCCGCTTCCACGCCGAAACGACCTGCTGCCCCGATTGCGGTCCGCAACTCGCGCTACGCGACGCGGCCGGCCAGCCCGTGGTCGGCGATCCGGTCGCCGAAACGCTGCGCCTGCTGCGCGACGGCAAGATCGTCGCCATCAAGGGCCTGGGCGGTTTCCATCTCGCCTGCGATGCACGCAATGCTGCCGCCGTGACCGAACTGCGCGAACGCAAGCAACGTGAGGAAAAGCCCTTCGCCGTGATGGGCCTCAACGCCAGCTCGCTCGCCGACTTCGCCCGGGTCGGCGAGGACGAACGGGCGTTGATGCACAGCGTTGCCGCACCCATCGTCCTCTGCCCCAAGGGCGAGGCCGAACTCAAAGGCATCGCGCCCGGCCTCGCCTGGCTCGGCGTCATGCTGCCGACGACCCCGTTGCACCTGCTGCTCTGGCACGAAGCCGCCGGGCGCCCGGCCGGCACCGGCTGGCTGGCGCAATCCAGCGACCTGCTGCTGGTCATGACCAGTGCCAACCCGCATGGCGAACCGCTGGTCATCGGCAACGACGAAGCGCTCGACCGCCTGAGCGGCATCGCCGACGCCTATCTGCTGCACGACCGCGCCATCGTCATCCGTTGCGACGATTCCGTCGCCCGGGCCACACCGGCCGGCCCGGCCTTCATCCGCCGCGCCCGCGGTTACGTGCCGGTGCCGATTCCATTGGCTGACGATGGCCCGACCGTGCTGGCGCTGGGCGGCTACCTGAAGAACACCATCTGCGTCATGAAAGGTCGTGAAGCCTTCCTCTCGCAGCATATCGGCGGCCTCGACAACGTGGCGGCCATCGGCTTCCTCGACGAAACGGTCGAGCATCTGCTGGCCATCCTCGACGTCCGGCCTGATGTCATCGCCCACGATTTGCATCCGGATTTTCCATCGACCCACCTCGCGGCTAGGCTGGCGGAAAAATGGGGTGTTCCCGCCGTGCCGGTGGGGCATCATCACGCGCATATTGCCACGATCGGCGCTGAACATGGCGTCAACGAGCCGTTATTGGGGCTCGCGCTCGATGGCGTCGGCCTTGGTCCGGATGGTGGTGCCTGGGGCGGCGAATTGCTCCATCTCGACGGCGCGAACTACGAACGGCTCGGCCACCTGAGCCCGCTGGCTATGCCCGGCGGCGACCGTGCCGCGAAAGAGCCGTGGCGCATGGCCGTTTCCGCCCTGCACGGCGCCGGCCTCGGCTACCGCGTCGGCGGCTGGATCAAGCAGTATTACCCGACCCGCGACCCCGGCCCCTTGCTCACCATGCTCGCCCGCAACCTGCGCTGCCCGCCGACGACCAGCCTCGGTCGCTGGTTCGATGCGGCGGCCGGCCTGCTCGGCGTGCGCGACCTCATGCATTTCGAGGGGCAGGCAGTGATGGAACTGGAGGGCCTGGCGGCCCGGCATGGCCCGGTCGAACCGCTGAATGGCGGCTACATCCTGCGCGATGACGGCACGATCCTCGATTTTTCGCCGCTGTTGCCGGTGCTGATGGGCTGCAAGGACAATGCCGCGTTTGGTGCTGCGCTGTTTCATGCCACGGTGGCGGCCGGATTGGCCGAATGGGGGGCTTTGACGGTCAACCGGGAAAAAGGCCCAAAATCGAAATCGCCGGCCATCGCTGTCGGTGGCGGTTGCGCCATGAACGCCGTCCTCATGGCGGCGTTGCGAAGCCATTTTTCTGCAGCCGGGGTCGATCTGCTCGAAGCCCGGCAGGCGCCGCCCAACGATGGCGGCCTGGCGCTGGGGCAGGCCTGGGTGGCGCGCCAGGTGGTAAGTAATTAGCCACTTCACTGGCGAAAGTGGAAAGTTGCTGCGCTATTTGTTCCGGTGCGCACAGCTGGCCGTGCTTGCTAAATTATTGTATTTAAATGGTTTCAAGGCATCCGTCCCGGGTGGTCCGCTTGTTGCTCAACTGACCGAATAATTCAAATTCCATCACATGCCACTTCCCGACAGAGAACAGGGCTTAGCCGTCACCGGCTGAGACCAAGAAAAAGGGGAGATAAATGGCCAATCAAAATCTGATTTCGCTGGAACTGGACGAACGCATCGAGGCTGCGGCCCGGCGTTTGTCGATGGATCGGCGCGAGTTTCTGCAATTCTGCGCCGCGCTGGCGACGACACTGGGGCTGCCGCAGGGGGCGGATGCCGCGGTGGCTGAAGCGGTTGCCGCCAAAAAGCGACCGAGCGTCATCTGGCTGCACTTCCAGGAATGCACGGGCTGCACCGAATCCATGCTGCGCGCCGAGCATCCGACGCTGGAAAAGCTGATCCTCGACGTCATCTCACTCGATTATCACGAAACCCTGTTCGCCGCCGCCGGCCATCAGGTCGAAGCGGCCCGCAAGGCAGCGATGACCGAGAACAAGGGCCAATACATTCTGGTCGTCGAAGGCGCGATTCCGACCAAGGATGGCGGTGTCTACTGCAAGATCGGCGGCAAGACGGCCATCGAACTGGTCAAGGAATGCGCGGCCGACGCAGCGGCGGTGATCGCCATCGGCTCCTGCGCCTCGTGGGGCGGCATGCCGTCGACGATTCCGTCGATTTCCGGAGCGAGTTCCAGCCCCACCGGCTCAAGCGGCGTGGCCCAGGTCCTCGGCAAACCGGTGGTGACCATCCCCGGTTGCCCGCCCAATCCGTACAACTTCCTGTCGACGGTGGTGCATTTCCTGACCTTCGGCAAGTTGCCGGCAGTCGATGACAAGGGGCGACCCAAGTTCGCCTACTCCCGCCTGATCCACGAAAACTGCGAACGCCGCGCCCACTTCGACGCCGGCCGCTTTGCCATGGAATTCGGCGACGAGGGGCATCGCAAGGGCCATTGTCTGTACAAGCTCGGCTGCAAGGGGCCGGAAACCTACGCCAACTGCTCGGTCATCCTCTTCGGCGACGCCGGCGCGGGCACCTGGCCGGTCGCTTGCGGCCACCCCTGCATCGGTTGCACCGAGCAGGGCATCGGTTTCCAGAAGCCGATTCACACTGTTGCCAAACTCAAGAACATCGAGCCGTCGTCCTTCCTGCCGCGCATCGTCGAGGAAAAGGGCGTCGGGGCGAGCCTCGGTTCGGCTGCCGTGCTGGCTGCCGTGGCTGGCGCTGCTGCCGGGGCCGGCGCGATGGTCGCCAAGAATCTTGGCTTGTCGCACAAGGCTGAGCTGATGGAAGAAGCCAAGAAGTCCGGCGAAAAAACGGAGGTCTGAGATGACGCTTCCCGTCAATTCGCGTCGTAATTTTCTGAAGGGCTGCCTGGCCGGCGGCGCAGCCGCGGCGACCGCCGTGCTGCCCGAAACGGCGGCGGCGCAGCCGCGGCGACCGCCGTGCTGCCCGAAACGGCCTGCGCCCGCGACACCCTGCAACGTCCGCCGGAAGGCCTGGGCCTGCTCTACGACGCGACCCTGTGCGTCGGTTGCCAGGCCTGCGTGGCCGCCTGCAAGCGGGCCAACGACAACCCGGCCGAATTCACGGCCATGGACAAGCTGTGGGATACCCCGCTCGATACCAGCGGCCACACTTTCAACCTGATCAAGATGTACCGCAACGGCACGATGGAGACGAAGGACAGTGAGCTAAACGGCTTCTCCTTCATGAAAACTTCGTGCATGCACTGCGCCGACCCGTCCTGCGTGTCGGCCTGTCCGGTGACAGCGATGCACAAGGACCCGGTGACCGGCGTTGTCGGCTACGACCCCGACGCCTGCATCGGCTGCCGCTACTGCGTCGCCGCCTGCCCGTTCGGCATCCCCAAGTATCAGTACGATTCGCCGACTGGCAAGATCGGCAAGTGCGAACTGTGCCGGCATCGCCATGAGGACGGTCATTATTCGGCCTGTGCCGAGGTGTGCCCGACCGGCGCCACGCTGTTTGGCCGCACCGAGGATCTGCTGGCCGAAGCGAAGCGCCGCCTGGCGCTGAAGCCCGGCGACTGGACGACCATCCCGCGCGGCCGCCTGCCGGCCACGGGTGAGACCCCGGAAGCGGCGGCCAAATGGAAAGGCCTGGTCGATCAGGGCTATCAGGCCCAGGTCGGCAATTACCTGCAGCACGTCTATGGCGAAACGGAATACGGCGGCACGCAGGTGCTCAAGCTCTCGGCCGTCAACTTCCAGAAGGTCGGCATGCCCGACCTGCCGCCCAAGTCCTCGGCGGCGACGTCGGAAACCATCCAGCACACGCTGTACGGCGGCATGATCATGCCGATCGCCGTGCTGGCCGGCCTGACCTGGGTCGCCAAGCGCAACGTGGTGCCGGATGACGCGGAAAAAGGAGGGCAATCATGAGCGCCCATCATCCCGCCGCACCGGTCGGCGGCAAGCTGTTCAACCTGCCGGTGATGATCTGTAGTGTGTTCATCGCTGCCATGGTCGCCATCCTGTTCGTCCGCTTCGTCTTCGGGCTGGGCGCCGTGACCAATCTCAACGACGGCTACCCGTGGGGCATCTGGGTCGTCTTCGACGTGGTCATCGGCTCGGCCTTCGCCTGCGGCGGCTTCTCGGTGGCCATGCTGGTCTATATCTTCAACCGTGGCCGCTACCACCCGCTCGTCCGCCCGGCCCTGCTGGCCAGCCTGTTCGGCTACACGCTGGCCGGCGTCGGGGTGCTCTTCGACCTCGGCCGCTGGTGGAATTTCTGGCACATCCTGTGGCCGGGTTACGCCAATCCCAACTCGGTGATGTTTGAGGTGGCAGTCTGCATCTCGGCCTATGTCATTGTGATGTGGATCGAGTTCTCGCCGGTTTTCATGGAGCAGTGGGGGCTCAAGGTACAAAAGCAGAAGCTCGAAAAGGTGCTGTTTTTCTTCATCGCGCTCGGTACGCTGCTGCCGATGATGCACCAGTCATCGCTCGGGACCATGCTGGTGGTCATGGGGCCGCAGATCAATCCGCTGTGGCAGACACCCATCGTGCCGCTGCTCTACCTGCTGTCAGCGATCACCATCGGCTACGGCATCGTGCTCTTCGAGTCCTGCGTGGCTGCCTCGGCGTACCGTCGGCAGATCGAAATGCATCTGTTGCAACCGATAGCCAAGATCATGCTCGGCGTGTTGGCAGTCTTCATGCTCGTGCGTTTCGGCGATCTGGTTTTCCGCGGTGCCTTCGGGCATGCCCTGTCGCCAAGTCTCGAAGCCTTGTTCTTCTGGCTGGAAACGGCCTGCTTCGCAGCGCCCTTCCTGATCGTCGGCACGCCCGGGGCCCGGCGCAATCCGGCCCGGATTTTCATTGCCGGCTGCGCGATCATGATGGGTGGCGTCCTGCTCCGCATCAATGGCTTCCTCATCGGCTACGACACCGGCCTCGGCGTCGATCATGGCTGGAACTACTTCCCGAGCATCGCTGAAATGATTGTCACGATCGGCATGTTTGCCATCGAAGTGCTCGCCTACATCGTCATTACCCGCCGCTTTCCCGTCCTTGCACGGGAAGGGGCCGCACACTGAATTCAGGGATAGGAGAACAAAATGTCCAAGAGAGTCACTATCGACCCGGTTACCCGCATCGAGGGGCATCTGCGTGTCGACGTCGAGGTGGATGGCGGTCGCGTCAAGAAAGCCTGGGCCTCCGGCCAGATGTGGCGCGGTGTCGAAAACATCCTGATCGGCCGCGATCCGCGCGACGCCTGGGCCATCACCCAGCGTATCTGCGGCGTGTGCACGACCGTACATGCCATCGCTTCGGTACGCGCCGTCGAGAATGCCCTGCAACTCGAAATCCCGGTCAACGCCCAGTACATCCGCAACATGATCATGCTGGCCCATGCCGTGCATGACCACATCGTGCATTTCTACCACCTGTCAGCGCTCGACTGGGTCGACGTCGTCTCGGCCATGAAGGCCGATCCGGAAAAAACGGCCAGCCTGGCGCAGAGCCTGTCCAACTGGAACGGCAACAGCAAGGCCGAGTTCATCAAGGTGCAGGAGCGCCTCAAGGGCTTTGTCGGCACCGGCCAGCTCGGCATCTTCACCAATGGCTACTGGGGCCATCCGGCCATGAAGCTGACGCCGGAAGTGAACCTGCTTGCTGTCAGCCATTACCTGCAGGCGCTCGAAGTGCAGCGCTACGCCAGCAAGATCGTCGCCGTCCTCGGTTCCAAGTCGCCGCACATCCAGAACGTCGCCGTCGGCGGCGTCGCCAATCCGCTGGCGACTGACGCCCAGTCCGTGCTGACCATCGAGCGTCTGCTGGCCGTCAAGGAATGGATGCTCAAGCTCGAAGACTTCGTCAAGAACGTCTATCTCGTCGATGTCGGGGCCATCGGCGGCTTCTATGCCGACTGGACCAAGTACGGCAAGGGCATCACGGACTATCTTTGCGTGCCGGATGTGCCGCTCGACGGCAAGGGAACGACATTCGCCTTGCCGGGTGGTTACATCGAGGGCGGCAAGCTCGACAGCTACAAGCCCATCACGAGCTTCAACGACAAGTTCTTCACCGATGGCGTCTCCGAGGCAATCAAGCACTCCTGGTACAACTACAGCGATGGCAACGACAAGTCGCTGCATCCGTACAAGGGCGAAACGACGCCGAATTACACGGATTTCCAGGATGACGGCAAATACAGCTGGCTCAAGTCGCCGACCTTCTACGGCAAGCCCATGCAGGTCGGCCCGCTGCCGCGTGTATTGAATATGCTGGCCGCCGGCCACGAGCCGACAAAGAAATACGCGACGGCAGCCCTCGATCTGGTGTCAACGGTGGCCGGCACCAAGGTCGGCGTCGAGGCCCTGCATTCGACCATCGGCCGCCATGCCGCGCGCGCTGTCGGCTGCGCGGTGCAGGTCGACGAGTTGATCAACCAGTGGGATCTGCTGCTCGCCAACATGGCCAAGGGTGACCTCAAAACTTTCAACAAGCCGGTCTTCCCAAAGGGCGAACAGATGGGCGTCGGCTTCCACGAAGCGCCGCGCGGCGTGCTGTCGCACTGGGTGGTCATCGATTCCGGCAAGATCAAGAACTACCAGTGTGTTGTACCCACCACCTGGAATGCCGCGCCGCGCAACGAAAAGGACCAGCCCGGCGCCTACGAGGCCTGCCTGATCGACAACCCGGTGGCCGATCCCGAAAAACCATTGGAAGTCCTGCGTACCGTGCACTCCTTCGACCCCTGCCTGGCTTGCGCCGTGCATGTCGTCGATCAGGAGAACAACCCGGTGGTGACGGTGAAGGCGGTCTGAGAAGGATCTAGCGGTTAGGATCGAGGATCCAGTGGGCCCGGAGCGCGTTATGCTGCTCCGGGTTTGTTTTTAACTAGCAGCTAACTTCTAACATCTAATGACTAAAATCGTTGTTCTCGGCATTGGCAACATTCTCCTGACGGATGAGGGCGTGGGTGTGCGCACCATCGAAGCGCTGGAGCGGGACTACGTCTTGCCGCCGGAAGTCGAAGTCATTGATGGCGGCACTTGTGGCATGGAGATGCTGGAGCAGCTCGAGAACCTCGACGGCCTGATCGTCGTTGACTGCGTACGCTGCAATCAACCGCCGGCCACGCCGGTGCTGCTCAAGGGCGACGATGTGCCGGTGTTTTTCAAGACCAAGCTGTCGCCGCATCAGGTCAGCCTGTCGGATGTTCTGGCCAGTCTGGAATTCACGGATCGTGCGCCAAAGTCGATTGCCATCATCGGCATGCAGCCGGTATCGATGGCGCTGGGCATGGAATTGACGCCGGACGTCGCGGCCAGGGTTCCGGAACTGGTGGCGATGACCTTGGCCGAACTGGCAAACCTCGGCATCAACGCGGAGGCGCGCGGCTGATGTGCCTGTCGATTCCGAAGTGCGTTGTCGAATGGGAAGGCTGCGGCGACAATGCAGGTGATTTCGCCTGGGTCGAGCGCGACGGCGAGCGAGAGCGCATCAACATGATGCTGATCGGCCCGCAGCCGGTCGGTACCTGGGTGCTGACCTCGCTCGGTCTGGCGCGCGAGGTGGTCGAGGATGAGCAGCGTTCGTTGATCGAGGATGCGCTGTCGGCGCTCGCTGCTTCGCTCGAAGGCGAATTCGACCCTTCGCAGCATTTCACGGACCTCAATCGCCCGCATGACTGAACGCATTCGCCAGCCCGCCCTCGCTCCCCCGCCCATTCGTCCGGCCGAGCCGCGCGACGAAAACCCGTCTGCCTTTCTCGAAGCGCATTACCGGCATGTCTGGCAGACGCGCATGCATGACCTGCCTTTCGTCAATGCGGCCTTGGGCGTAGAGGCGATTGGATTCCAGCGCCTGGACGGTGACTGGCTGGGCGTTGTCATCACGCCGTGGTTCCTAAACCTGTTGCTGGTCTCCGGTGGTGGCCAGTTGTGGGGCGACATTCCGGCCGGTGAGCGGCGCTACCTGAGCCTGCCTTGCGGCACCATGCAGTTCATTGCCGACGACGACCCCGATATCGGCCCGTACCAGTATTGCCCGCTGATTGCGCCGGTCGATCAGCTGGCCGACATGGCGACGGCGCGTGTGGTCGCAGTGGATGCGATCAGGACTGTGTTTGCCTTGCCGGTAGCGGCGCCGGAGGTGGCGGTGCCGGAAGAAAGGCCGGGTGTTTCCCGGCGCGGGTTTTTTCGGCGTCTCGCCGGCAAGCGAAATTGAACCAAGGCAGGTAGACTCTGCCTCAAGAATAACGATATTGAGGAGCAACGCGGATGTGTCTCGCGATCCCCGCGCAGGTCGTTGAACTGCGCCCCGACGACAACGCCCTGGTCGATCTGGCCGGGGTCAAGAAGGAAATCTCGCTGGCGCTCGTCGAGGGCGTGGCGGTGGGCGATTACGTGATCGTCCATGTCGGCTACGCGCTCAACAAGCTGGACCCGGAAGAGGCCGAGAAAACCCTGAAGCTGTTTGCCGAGATGGGTCAGTTGCCGGCCGACGGCGACGTCACGCTGCACTAGTGATCTGCTTCGCAATTGTCAGAACATGCAAGCTTGTCTTCGCCCCGCTAACGTCCTTGCCCATCCTCGCGATAGCATTGGCTATCGCTCCGGTTCGCGCCTAGCCAGCGGCGCAAATCCAGCGCTTTCATTTTGTCCTGCCAATTGCGAAGCAGATCACCCATGAAATTCATCGACGAGTTCCGCGACGGCGAGGTTGCAAAAACGCTGGCGGCGGCGATCCGCGACGAGGTCGATCCGGGCCGCAGCTACCATTTCATGGAATTCTGCGGTGGCCACACGCATGCGATTTCGCGCTATGGGGTGACCGATCTATTGCCGGCAAATGTCCGGATGATCCACGGCCCGGGTTGCCCGGTCTGTGTGCTGCCCATCGGCCGGGTCGATCAGGCCATCCGCCTGGCGCTCGAACAGGGCGTCACGTTGTGTACCTACGGCGACTGCCTGCGCGTGCCCGCCTCGGATGGCCTGTCGTTGATGAAGGCGAAAGCGCGCGGCGGCGACATCCGGATGGTGTATTCGAGTGCCGATGCGGTGGCATTGGCGCAAAAAAATCCGGACAAACAGGTCGTCTTCTTCGCCATTGGTTTCGAGACCACGACACCGCCGACGGCGGTCGCCATCAAGCAGGCCGCGGCGCTTGGTCTGAAGAATTTTTCGGTGCTTTGCTGCCATGTCCTGACCCCGTCGGCGATTTCCAGCATTCTTGAATCGCCGGAGGTCCGCCAGTGGGGCACCGTGCCGCTCGACGGATTCGTCGGTCCGGCCCATGTGTCGACCATCATCGGTAGCCGGCCCTACGAATTTTTCGCCGAGGAATACCGCAAACCCGTGGTCATCGCCGGTTTCGAACCGCTCGATGTCATGCAGGCGATCAGGATGCTGGTCCAGCAGGTCAATGAGGGCCGGGCCGAGGTGGAAAACGAGTTTTCGCGGGCAGTCGATCGCGACGGTAACAAGAAGGCGCAGGCGCTGGTCGCTGAGGTTTTCGAAATGCGCAAAAACTTCGAATGGCGCGGATTGAACGTACTTCCCTACTCAGCGCTGCGCATTCGCAGCCTGTTCGCCGAATTTGATGCGGAGAAACGGTTTCCGCTCGAGTATCGTTCCGTCGCCGATCACAAGGCCTGCGAGTGTGGCGCGATCCTGCGCGGGGTCAAGCGCCCTCAGGACTGCAAGATTTTCGGTACGGTCTGTACGCCGGAGAATCCGGTGGGGTCATGCATGGTCAGTTCGGAAGGGGCTTGTGCCGCTCACTACACTTATGGACGCTACAAGGATGTCTGAGATTCGCAAAGATTACGTAAGACCGCTCGACATCAAGCACGGCCAGGTCGACATGGCGCACGGCTCGGGTGGTCGGGCCATGGCGCAATTGATCGAGGAGCTGTTCGCCAAGTATCTGGGCAATGAATACCTGGCGCAGGGCGATGATGGCGCGCTGTTGCCGCATCCCGGCGAGGGCAAACTGGTCATGGCGACCGATTCGCATGTGGTCTCGCCCTTGTTCTTTCCGGGTGGGGATATCGGTTGCCTGTCGGTGCATGGCACGATCAACGATGTGGCGGTGATGGGGGCGGAGCCGCTCTATCTTTCGGCAGGCTTCATCCTTGAAGAGGGTTTTAAATTCGCCGATCTGGCGCGCATCGTGCAAAGTATGGCGGCGGCGGCGAATGAGGCCGGGGTGCCCGTGGTAACGGGCGATACCAAGGTCGTCGAGCGTGGCAAGGGGGATGGGGTCTTCATTACGACGACTGGCGTCGGCGTCGTGCGACCCGGAATGGAGCTCTCCGGCCGCTGCGCCAAACCTGGCGACGTCATCCTGGTCTCCGGTACATTGGGTGACCATGGCATGGCGATCATGGCCGAGCGGGAAAGTCTGGGGTTCGAGTCGCCCATCGTCTCCGACACCGCGGCATTGCATGGCCTGATTGCGGCGATGCGGGCGAGCGGGGCCGATATCCATGTGCTGCGCGATCCGACGCGGGGTGGTTTGGCTACGACCTTGAATGAAATCGCCAAGCAGTCGGGCGTTGGCATGATGTTGCAGGAAAAGGCCCTGCCGGTGACGCCGGCGGTGAATGCGGCGTGCGAATTTCTGGGATTGGACCCGCTTTATGTCGCGAACGAAGGAAAACTGGTGGCGATCTGCGCCGAACAGGATGCCGAGAAATTGCTCGCCGCAATGCGGTCACATCCCTTGGGGGCGGCGGCGGCCATCGTTGGAACGGTGCACGAAGACGCGCACCATTTTGTGCAGATGACCACCGGCTTCGGCGGCAAACGTATCGTCGACTGGCTCAGTGGCGAGCAGTTGCCGCGGATTTGCTGAGCGATCAGTGGCGCAGCGCGATCATCACCGACTGAACGTCGCCGACTTCGGAAATCACGAGTTCGCGTGCGTCGGCCAGGCTGTCGGCGTTGCGGATGTGGAACAGATCCCGGCGACCATCCGGATAGCGGATGGCTGCCACGTACTCCGGACGCGGCGCCCGAGCGGCTTGAACAGGCTGCGGTTTGACCCGCTTTCTTTGCGTTTGCATTGTTGTTCTCCGATCCCTTTTTTGTTGATGTGGATCGTAGTAAAAGGCAAGTGCTTGAAAAATATCGCGAAAGTCATAGCGCTATGCCAATTGGGAAAAAACTACCCGCAAAGCCCCGGCCTGCCTCGGATTGGTCTGACCGCATGAATTGTAAAGAAATGTAAAACGTGAGAATCCTTTTCATTACGCACAGCTTTAATGGCCTGACGCAGCGCTTGTATTGCGAACTGATGCGTCTGGGGCACGAGATCAGCATCGAATTCGACATTGCCGATGCGGTGACCGAAGAAGCCGTCAGGCTGTTCCGGCCGGAACTGATCATTGCACCCTTCCTCAAGCGGGCGATTCCGGAATCGATCTGGTCGCAGCACTGCTGCCTGATCGTCCATCCCGGCCCGGTAGGCGATCGCGGTCCGTCGGCGCTGGACTGGGCGATTCAGGATGGCGCGGCGGAATGGGGTGTGTCCGTGTTGCAGGCGGAAGCGGAGATGGATGCCGGCCCGGTTTGGGCGTCGGCGACCTTTCCCATGCGGCGGGCGCGAAAAGCCTCGATCTATCGCCATGAAGTGACCGAGGCGGCTGTTCAGGCGGTGATTTCTGCGGTCAACCGGAAAAAAGAGCCAAATTTCAAATCCGCTCGCGTTCCTGGTCAGGCACATCAAGTCATGAAACAGGCGGATCGCACGATCGACTGGCAACGCGACAGCAGCGCCAGCGTTCTGGCCAGGCTGAATGCCGCCGATGGCTTCCCGGGTGTAGCCGACAGCTTGTTCGGGCAGCCTTGCCATCTGTTCGATGCCTGGCCGGAAGCCACGCTCAGGGGCGAGCCCGGCAGCCTGATTGGTCGTCGTGAAACGGCCATTTGCCGCGCGACGGTCGATGGCGCCGTGTGGATTGGCCACGTCAAACCCGCAGGGGGCATCAAGCTGCCGGCGACACTGGCCTTCCCGGCGGCAGCCGATTTGCCCGAGTTGCCGTTGGCCGACGTCTGGAAATCGCCGACGCCGACCTGGCAGGACATTGCCTACGAGGAAGCCGGTGGCGTCGGTTTCCTGACCTTCGAGTTCTACAACGGCGCGATGAGAACCGCGCAATGCCGGCGCCTGACCGACGCCTTCCGCTGGGCGACGGCGCGACCGACGCGCGTCATCGTGCTGCGTGGTGGCAGCGATTTCTGGTCGAACGGCATCCACCTCAACACCATCGAGGCGGCCGACAGTCCGGCCGACGAGTCGTGGGCCAACATCAATGCCATCGACGACCTGGCCGAAGCCATCCTGCGCTGCGAAACGCAACTGACCGTCGCGGCGGTGGGCGGCAATGCCGGCGCCGGCGGCTGTTTCCTGGCGCGCGCCGCCGATTTTGTCTGGGTGCGCGACGGCGTCATGCTCAACCCGCATTACAAGAACATGGGCAACCTGTACGGTTCGGAATTCTGGACCTACCTGCTGCCACCGCGCGTCGGCGACGAAGGCGCCAAGGCCATCATGCGCCACCGGTTGCCGATGACGGCCCCGGAATCGGTCCAGCTCGGCTTTTACGATGCCTGCCTGCCCGGTCCGGGATTTGCCATCGATGTCGCCCGTCGGGCGGCGGAAATAGCCGCTGCGGCTGATTTCCCGGACAAACTGGCAGCCAAGGTGGCCAAGCGACACGCAGACGAGGCGGTCAAGCCGCTATCCGCCTACCGCGCCGAAGAGCTCGCTGAGATGCGCCGCAATTTCTACGGTTTCGATCCCTCGTATCACGTTGCGCGCTATCATTTCGTCTCGCGGTCGGCGCACTCCTGGACGCCCCGCCACCTCGCCCGCCATCGCGATCTTGACTGGAAAGTGCCCGCATGACTCTTCCGGCTTCCCGCAGTAGCCTGCGCCGATTGCCCGCCATCCTCGTCGTCGACGACGAGGTGCGTTCGCAGGAGGCCTTGCGGCGCACACTGGAGGAAGATTTCGAGGTGTTGTGCGCCTCCGGTGCCGACGAAGGCATGGACATCCTCGAGCGTGAGCAGACCACGGCCGCCATCCGCATCGTGCTCTGCGACCAGCGCATGCCGGGCACGACCGGCGTCCAGTTTCTCAAGGAGGTGCGCACCCGCTGGCCGGACATCGTCCGCATTATCCTTTCCGGCTACACCGACGCCGAGGACATCATCACCGGCGTCAACGAGGCCGGCATCTGGCAATACCTGCTCAAGCCCTGGCAGCCGGAACAATTGCTGCTGACCCTGCAACGGGCCGCCGAGGTCTGGCGCCTGCAGCAGGAAAACCAGCGCCTGTCGCTCGATCTGCGCGTCGCCGAGCCAGTGCTCAAGAAGCAGGTGGAGAGCAAGCAGGAGAAGGCCAAGAGCAGCTTCGGGCTGGACGGGCTCATCCGCGCACCGGGCAGCCCGATCAATGCCGTTTGCGACATGGTCGGCCGCGTTGCGCCTTTCGACCTGTCGGTCATGGTGACCGGCGAGTCGGGTACCGGCAAGGAAATGGTCGCCCGCGCCATCCACTATGAAAGCAAGCGGGCGAGCAAGGCCTTCATCACGGAAAATTGCGGGGCGCTGCCCGACACGCTGCTCGAATCCGAGCTCTTCGGCTACAAGCGCGGCGCCTTTACCGGGGCGGCGGAAGATCGCATCGGCCTGTTCCAGCAGGCCGACGGCGGTACGCTGTTTCTCGACGAAATCGGCGAAACCAGCCCGGCCTTCCAGGTCAAGTTGCTGCGCGTGCTGCAGGAAGGCGAGTTTCGCCCGCTCGGCAGCAATCGCCCGGTGACCGTCGACGTCCGCGTCATCGCGGCGACCAATCGCGATCTCGAGGACGACGTTCGCACTGGCCGCTTCCGCGAGGATTTGTATTACCGCCTGGCGACCATCGCCCTGCACGTGCCGCCGCTGCGCGACCGTCCGATGGACCTGCCGCTCCTCGCCGCCAGTCTGCTCGAGAGCAGCTGCAGGGCATTGGGCAAAACCGTGGCGGGCTTCAGCAGCGAGGCGCTGGCCTGTCTGGCCGCCTACCGCTGGCCGGGCAATGTGCGCGAGCTGCAGAACGAAATCTTGCGCATGGTCGCGCTGTCGACAACGCCGCAACTCGGCGCCGAATTGCTCTCGCCGCGGGTGCTGCACCGCCCGGTCGCCGGCGGGCCTGCGGCCGAACAGGCGTGGACGGCCGGCCTGAGCGGCGGCCTCAAGGAGCGCATGGAACAGCTCGAAGCCCATCTGCTCAAGGACGCCCTGACCCGGCATCGCTGGAACAAGTCGCGGGCGGCGCGCGAGCTCGGCCTGTCACGCGTCGGCTTGCGCGCCAAGCTGGTGCGTTACGGCCTGGAGCAGGGCGAATGAAAGTCCTCTGGCTGCAGAGCGGCGGCTGCGGCGGTTGCACGCAGTCCCTGCTCTGTTCCGAGCCGCGTTCGCTGTTCGACGAATTGCGCGACGCCGGCATCGAGTTTCTCTGGCACCCGGCGCTGTCGGTCGAGAGTGGAGAGGAAGCGCTCGCTATCCTCGAAGACTGCGCCGAAGGGCGCCTAGCTTTCGATGCGTTGTGTATCGAAGGCGCCATGCTGCGCGGTCCCAATGGCACCGGGCGTTTTCATCTGATGGCCGGCAGCGGTCGGCCACTGACCGAATGGGTCGAGCGCCTCGCACAGCGGGCGAAATGGGTGTTCGCGGTGGGTTCGTGCACGGCGTACGGCGGTTTTTCCGCCAATACCCCGGGCAACCCGCTTGAAGCCTGCGGGCTGCAATTCGACGAGCAGACGCCGGGCGGCCTGCTCGGTGCCGGCTTCGAATCTTCAGCGGGCTTGCCGGTGATCAATATTGCGGGTTGTCCGACGCACCCGGGCTGGGTCGTCGATACGCTCGAAAAGGCCGAGCTGGAAGGCTTGAGCAAGGCCGATCTCGACGATTATGGCCGGCCGCTGCTCTACGCCGGGCAACTCGTGCATCACGGCTGCGCCCGCAACGAGTATTACGAGTTCAAGGCCAGCGCGCTCAAGCAGTCCGACCTCGGCTGTCTCATGGAAAACCTTGGCTGCAAGGGCACGCAGGCCCACGCCGACTGCAACCTGCGGCCGTGGAACGGCAACGGCTCTTGCCTGCGCGGCGGCTTTGCCTGTATCGCCTGCACCGAGCCGGGTTTCGAGTCGCCGGGGCACGCTTTCCAGGAAACGCCGAAGCTGGCCGGCATCCCCATCGGCCTGCCGGCCGACATGCCGAAAGCCTGGTTCGTCGCCCTGGCCGCGTTGTCCAAGTCGGCCACGCCGGCGCGCGTCCGCAACAACGCCGTGGTCGATCATCCGGTGGTCATCCCGGTCGTGCGCAAGAAGGGCGGGGGCAAGTGACGCGCATCGTCGTCGGGCCGTTCAACCGCGTCGAAGGCGATCTGGAAGTCAGCCTGGATCTGGATGCGGGACGAATTCGTTCGGCGCAGGTCAATTCACCGCTGTTCCGCGGCTTCGAGCAGGTGCTCATCGGTCGTTCGCCGCTCGATGCGCTGGCCATCGTGCCGCGCATCTGCGGCATCTGCTCGGTTTCCCAGTCGGCAGCGGCCGCCGCGGCGCTGGCCGACGCCATGGGCATCGTTCCCACGGTCAACGGGAAAATTTCGCGAAATTTGAAATGTGCGACCGAGAATCTGGCCGATCACCTGACCCATTTCTACCTGTTTTTCATGCCCGATTTCGCCCGCGCGGCCTATGCCGGGCGGCCGTGGCACGAGGCAGTCGCCCAGCGCTTCACCGCCGTGAGCGGTACGGCGGCCGCCGAAGTCTTGCCGGCCCGCGCCGGCTTCCTGCGCATGATGGGCTTCCTCGCCGGGCGCTGGCCGCACACGCTGGCCATCCAGCCTGGCGGCAGCACGCGGGCGATCACGGCCGGCGAACGCATCCGCCTGCTCGCCTTGCTCCGCGAATTCCGTGGTTTCGTTGAAAAACGCCTGTTCGGCGATGCGCTGGCGGCGGTCGGCCAGTTGGCGAGCAAGGATCAACTGCTGGCCTGGGCCGATGGGCGCGCTGGCGATTTTCCGGCCTTCCTGAAGGCGGCGGCCGACCTCGGCCTCGACCGGGTCGGCCAGGCCTACGACCGCTTCCTGTCGTACGGCGCCTATGACCTGTTCCCGGCCGGCACCTGGCAGGCCGGGGAGGGAGCGGAACTGGCACCGGTCGCCATCGCCGAAGACACCACCCGCAGCTGGCTGGCGACCGGCCAGGCACGCCATCCGACGCAGGGCGAAACCATCGTCGACGCCAACAAGCCGGACGCCTACACCTGGTGCAAGGCCCCGCGCTACGCCGGCCAGGCCTACGAAGTCGGCGCGCTGGCCCGGCAGGTCGTCGCCGGACATCCGCTGGCGCTCGATCTGGTCCGGCGCGATGGCGCCAGCGTCATGGCCCGCGTCGTGGCGCGCATGCTCGAACTGGCGCTCGTCCTGCCGGCCATGGAAAGCTGGGTGCAGGCGCTGCAGCCCGGCGAACCCTTCTGCGCCCACGGCGACATGCCCGACGACGCAACCGGCACCGGCCTCGTCGAAGCCGCCCGCGGCAGCCTCGGCCACTGGCTCAGCATCCGGCGCGGCCGCATCGACCGCTACCAGATCATCGCTCCGACCACCTGGAATTTCTCCCCGCGCGACAGCGAGTCCCAACCCGGCCCCCTCGAACAGGCCCTCGTCGGCCTGCCTGCCGGCGCAGGCGCACCACCGACCGTACAGCACGTCGTGCGCTCATTTGATCCGTGCATGGTGTGCACGGTGCATTAGCGTTTTCCACCATCGCGTACAGGCAAGGGGTCGGGTAAAGTTCGGATAAGCCCACTCGACATTGCCCACGACATCGCATGCCCGGCCTGACCCCGCTTTCCCGCACCTTCAACCAGTTCTTCGATTCCGAGAAATCGAGCGGCATCGTGCTGATTGTCTGCACGATCCTGTCGCTGCTCGTCGCCAATTCGTCCTTTGGGCCGGCCTATCTCGATTTCTGGCACATCAAGGTCGCCGGCCTGAGCCTCGAGCATTGGGCCAATGATGGCCTGATGGCGATATTTTTCCTGTTTGTCGGGCTGGAACTGGAGCGCGAACTTTACGTCGGCGAGTTGTCGAACGTCCGCAAGGCGCTGCTGCCCATCGTCGCCGCGGTGGGCGGCATCGTCGTGCCGGCCTCGATTCATTACGCCCTGAATGGCGACACGCCGACGCAGGCCGGCGCCGGCATCCCGATGGCCACCGACATCGCCTTCGCGCTCGGCGTGCTGGCCCTGCTCGGCAGTCGTGTGCCGGCCTCGCTCAAGGTCTTCCTGACGGCGCTGGCGGTCATGGACGACCTGGGCGCCATCATTGTTATCGCCATCTTTTACACCGCCAACTTTTCGCCGGCCTATCTCTTCTCGGCGCTTGCCGTTCTCGGCGTGCTGGTCATTCTCAATCGCCTGCGCGTCATGACCCTGCTGCCCTACCTGATCGGCGGCGCGCTGATGTGGTTCTTCATGCTGAAATCGGGCGTGCATGCCACCATCGCCGGCGTTCTGCTCGCCTTTGCCATCCCCTTCACCGGCCGCGCCGAGGACGAAGAGTCCCCGTCGCATCGTCTCGAACACTGGCTGCACAAACCCGTGGCCTTTGTCGTCCTGCCCATCTTCGCGCTGGCCAACACCGGGATTCTCATTGCCGACGGCTGGCAGCAGGAACTGTTTGGCAACAACAGTCTCGGCATCTTCGGCGGCCTCGTTCTCGGCAAGCCGCTGGGCATCTTCCTGGCCAGCTTCCTGGCCGTCGCGGTCGGCGTCTGCGCCCTGCCCGGTGATCTGAAGTGGCGCCACATCCTCGGCGCCGGCCTGCTCGGCGGCATCGGATTCACGATGTCCATCTTCATCGCCAATCTCGCCTTCCCCGGCGCCACGACGCTCATCAACGGCTCGAAGATGGCGATCCTCAGTGCCTCGCTGACGGCAGGCACGCTGGGTTTTCTCTGGCTTCGCCTGTTCTGTCCGGCGGCAAAAATTTCGAATTAGCCGCTTTTTTCCGGTTGACCGTCAAATCCCACGGTCAACCGGAAAAAACGGCCAAAACTGAAATGTTCGGCGCGACCTTGAATGGCCGGTGGGCGTGGTGTTCGGGGGATGCGTTTGGTATGCTTCGGCGATGAACTTGCCTGTCCATCGCGCGTCATGAAGCAGACTCAGACTTATTACGACTTGCTGAAAGTCTCGCCCCACGCCGATCTGGCGGAAATCAGTGCGGCGTACATGAAGCTGGCGCAGGAAATGGCGGCGGGGGATGGGCCGGCCGATGCGGCCGAGTTGGCCTTTCGGCAGCAGTTGTTGAAGCACGCCTACGAAGTCCTCTCCAGTCCGTCGCGCCGCTCGGATTACGATGCCGGGCTGGCCAGCAAGGGGCTGCCGCTGGCGACGGCCGAGTTGCCGATGCACATCGAGGTGGCGCTGGAGTCGAAGAAGTGGAGCCCGATCCGGCGTTTGCTGACGATCATTGCGGCACTCATGGTTTTCGGCATGGTCATGCAGATCAGCACGATGTTCATGGCCTATAACCGGGCGTCGTCCGCTTACGGCAACGTCGATCCGGCCTCGCCTGCCGCCGAGAAGGTCTATTTGCAGGAGTTTTACCAGACTTACGGCATTCGTGCGGCGAGCAAGGCCGAGGCGGATTTGTTGCTGGCCGACATGAAGCGCAAGGAACAGGCGGAGCGCGCCGAGGCGGAGCAGAAGCGCCTGCAGGAGCGTCAGGAATACGAGCAGCGCCGTTTCGAGGAAGAGTCGCGGCGTCTGGGCGCCGAGGTCTCGGCCAATCTGCAGCGTGCCGAGCAGGAGGCTGCGCGCGCCAGGGAGGAAGAAATCCGGCGCAAGGAAGAAGCCGAACGGGCGGCCAAGGAGGCCGAGCTGGCGCGTCGTCAGCGCGAGATCGAGCGCTTCCGGGGGCGTGGCGTTTCGCCGTCTTCCGACGAGTGATGGCGCTGCGCGCAGCTTTCGGCGGACTCGCCGCCCGCGGGAAAACGGGGCTGCGGTTGCTGAGCCTGCTTGTCGCCGGCCTAGTCGTGTCTGCCTGTCAGAAGATTTCGGACAAGGACTTCGTCGGCAAGTGGCAATCGTCGCGTGCAGTCACGCCGATTTACATGATGGCCAACGGCGAGTGGGAAATCCGCAAGGACGACGGCACCATCCTGCAATACGGCGTGTGGCGCTACTCGGACAAGAAACTCATCTGGAGCATCAGGCTGGATGGCCGGATCATCGATGATGCGAACCCGGTGCTCTCGGTGGAGCGTTCGACATTCCAGCTCAAGGAACGCGACGGGGCGACGACGGTTTTCCGGCGTCTCGATTGAAGGCTGGCCTTGGAGAAAATGACTTGGTGATTTCGCCGCAAGCTCATTAGACTGGATTCATACCTCGTTGCGCTAGGAGTCTCGCCATGTCCTCTCTCGTCGCTTTCTGGAACCTCGAAAACCTCTTCGCGCCGGAGGGGCATCCCGGCCGTGAGCCGTGGATCGCCAAGGCCATGCAGAAGGACCTCAAGGGCTGGACGCCGAGTTTGTTCAATCGCAAGATTGCCCAGCTGGCCTCGATCATCGTCCGCATGAAGGACGGGGCCGGGCCGGATATCCTGGGCGTCTGCGAGGTCGAAAACCGTTTCGCGCTCCAGGCCCTGGCCGATGCCGTCAATTTGGCCCTGCCCGCGCGCAATTACCAGCTGGTGCATGTCGATTCGGCGCGCGATCAGCGCGGGGTCGACACGGCCTTCCTGTATGACGCCAACCAGTTCACGGCCAAGCTGGACGAACTGTTTTCGCACTGGGTCATGCGCCAGACCGGTACGCGCGACATCACGCAGATCACCTTCGTTGCCCCCTCGGGCAAGCAGCTCGTGCTGCTCGCCAACCACTGGCCGTCGCGCTCGTCATCGACCGGCGACGGGGCCGAATATTCGTCCGGCTTCCGGGCCACGGCCGGCGAGACGCTGGCCTACTGGCACGACCGCATTCGCGAGGAAAAAGGCGCCAACGTGGCGGTCGTCGCGCTCGGCGATTTCAACGACGAGCCCTTCGACAAGTCGGTCAGCATCCATGCCCAGGGCCTGCGCGACAAGGGCGATGTGTCGCGGGCGAAGAGCGCGCGATTCTATAACCTGACCTGGGAATACCTGACGGTGTCGACCAAGGACCGCAAGGGCAACACGCGTCTGCTCAACGGCACGCTGTATTTCGGCAGCGATGCCGCGCTCTTTGACCAGATCCTGGTGTCGCCCGGCATCGTGACCGGCAAGAGCGGTTGGCGCGTCGTCGACGGCAGTCCGCGCATCGAAGCCTATCCGCCCATGGTCAGCCATCGCGTCGGCGAGGGGCCGGTGCGCTTCGGCCTGCCGGCCGGCGACGTCGCGGCGAACGTCAACCTCGACGGTTACAGCGACCATTTCCCGGTGTCGGTCCGCCTCGACGAAGTCTGACCGGGCAAGCCCGGCCAGCCAATCAGAAACCGATCTTCCGGCTGCGTCCCATGCGCGCCGTCTCGAAATCGCGGCCTTCCAGCCAGTTGCGCCCTTCCAGCTTGGCCGTGCCGAAGGCGGCGAGCAGGCGTTTGCGCATGTCGCGCGGCGGCAGCGAGCCGAGCCGTTCGAGCACCGCCTCGTCGGCCTCCGGCGGGAAGCCCCAGTCATGTTCGCCGACGATCTCGCGGTACAGCGCGGCGGCAATGCTGATTGCCGCATCGCGGTCGGGGCGCGGTACTTCGTAGACGTTCATGCGGTTGAGAATGGGTTCGGGAATCGAACGTTCGTCGTTGGCCGTCGTCACCCACAGGATGTGCGAGGCATCGATGTCGATGTCGATGAACTCGTCCTTGAAGGCACGCGCCGTGTCGTGTTCGAGCAGGCCGTACAGCGAGCCCATCGGGTCGTAGCGCGAGTCGCCGCCGGCCTTGTCGATTTCGTCGAGGACGACGATGGGGTTGGCGTAGTCGCCATGCACCAGCGTATGCGCCACCTTGCCCGGCTTGGCGTTGTTCCACTGCGACGAGGCGCCGGACAGCACCCAGCCGGCGGTCAGCGAACTCATCGAGATGAATTCGTGGCCGGTGCCGAGCTTGTTGGCCAGTTCGCGGGCGAAATGGGTCTTGCCGATACCCGGCTCGCCGAGCAGCAGGATGGGTGTGAAGCTCATCGGCTCGTTGCCGGCGACCGAGAGGGCGACGTATTTCTTGAGGTCGTCGATCACGTCGCTGAAATTGGGGCAGGAATCGTAGAGATCGTCGATCATGTCGGCGCCGGTCGGGCGGATCAGGAAACGGCCGCCGCCACGCTGCTTCATCTTGTCGTAGAGGGTCGCCAGCGCTTCATTGCGATTGCCGGCTGCTTCTTCCATGGCGCGGTCGATGGCCGCCACGTCGTAGATGGTGCGCTCTTCAGCGACCGAGAGTCGGATTTCACTGTGTGCCATGATGACTTCCTCCATGCGCTCTTGAACCAGTAGACAGACCCAGCGTGCTACGGTTTCAATCAAGCATATCCCGTTCCCGGTAACGGTCGGTTGTCGTCAGAAAGTGCCGGATGGCTTGGTACAAGCGGCTTGGTGGGTTTGAAGATGGCCTTGGGGCAGATTTTCATTTTGGCAGTTTTTTCCGGTTGACCGTGGAAACCCGACAATTTGTGCCCCGTAATGGCGCATTCAGTCTTCCGAGTGGAGCAGGGCCTGCGCCGTTTCCAACAGTTCGCGTTTCTCGATGCAGCACAGGTGCGCTCCCATCCGGTTGTGAGGGCAGCGGGGCAAGACGTTAGAATGTGGTGAAGGCCATCCTGGCAGCGCGTTTTGTGGCCATCTTTAGCACGGAGCAAAGAATATGGAACGCTTCACCATTTCGCTCGACGAAGCTCTGGCCAAACAGTTTGACCAGCTGATTGCCGAGCGCGGCTACAGCAACCGCTCGGAAGCCGTGCGCGACCTGATTCGCGGCGCCATCGAGAGCGACCGCCAGCGCGAAACGCCAGCCGGTCATTGCGTGGCCAATCTTTCCTACGTCTACAACCACCACGAGCGTGAACTAGCCGAACGCCTGACCGGCCTGCAGCACGACCACCACGACCTGACGGTGGCCGCCATGCACAGCCACCTCGATCACGACAACTGTCTCGAGTCGGTCATCCTCAAAGGCGCCACCGCCGATGTCCGGCAGTTTGCCGACGCACTGATGGCCGAACGCGGCGTCCGCCACGGCAAGCTCAACGTCATCGCGCTCGAAGCGGAGCACCATCACGCCCACGACGAACACGGCGAAGCCCATGTCCACTATCGCCCCGCCCGCTGACCTGTCCGGCGAGTCGCCTCTGCCGCCGGGCGGCGAACAGGCCTGGATCGAGGTCATCCAGAAGATGGACGAGGTCTACAACGACCTCCTGCAGTATGAAGTCGCCCTCGAAGAAAAGAACGCCGCGCTGGAAGAGTCGCACCAGTTCATCGAGAGCGTACTCACCTCGATGTCGGACATCCTTATCGTCTGCGACCGCAACGGTGGCATCGTCGAGGTCAATTCCTCGCTCCTGCATTTCTCCGGTAAGACGGCCGACGAACTCGAAAAGACGCCGGTTTTCGAGCTTTTTGCCGACGACATCGAACGCGTCAAGGCGCGCGACATCTTCACCCGTTTCGGCCGCGAAGGCGTCCATGACTGCGAGTTTTTCCTGCGCGCCGGCGATGGCTCGACCGTCCCGGTGTCGATGAACTGCACGCCGCGTCTGTCGCAGACCGGCAAACTCATGGGCATGGTCGTCACCGGCCGGCCGGTCGGCGAGTTGCGCAAGGCCTACTCGGCGCTGCGTCAGGCGCACGACGACCTCAAGCGCACGCAAGGCCAGTTGCTGCACGCCGAAAAAATGGTCTCGCTCGGCCGTCTGGTCGCCGGCGTGGCGCACGAGCTCAACAACCCGATCAGCTTCGTGCTCGGCAACGTGCTCTCGCTCAAGCGCTACGCCAGCCGCCTCGAAAGCTATCTCGGCGCCGTCCATGCCAGCGACGCGGCGGACGATGCCGCCTTGCAGGCCATGCGGCAGGAGTTGCGCATCGACCGCATCCTCGCCGACATGCCGCACCTCATCGACGGCATGATCGAAGGCGCCGAGCGGACGCGCGACATCGTAGACGCCCTCAAGCGTTTTTCGGCCGTCGACAAGATGACGCCCGAGCAGGTCAGCCTCAACGAGGTCGTCGAGCGCTCGGTGCGCTGGGTCGTGCAAAGCGCGGCGGCCAAGTTCACGGTCAACACCAATTTGTCGCCAAATTTGAAATGTTCCGGGTCGTCCGGCCAATTGCAGCAGGTCGTCATGAACCTCGTGCAGAACGCCTGCGACGCCACGGCCAGCTTGTCCGAGCCGAAGCTCAACATCACCGGCGACATCGAGGACGGCATGGCTGTGCTGCGCTTTACCGACAACGGCCCCGGCATTCCCGAGGAAAACCTGAGTCGCCTGTTCGAGCCCTTCTTTACGACGAAACCAGTGGGCCAGGGCACCGGCCTCGGGCTGTCGATCAGCTACGGCATCGTCGAGCGGCATGGCGGCAAGCTCGGTGCGCGCAACGTGCCGGGCAACGGAGCGGAATTCATTCTTTCACTGCCGGTGGAAAGCCGCTAACCACTCGCCGCCATTTTGGCGCGCCCGCCGGGAAGCGAAGTCAATACGAACAATGACTTATTGATCTGGCACGCTCTTTGTATGAAGATGTGAAAAACCTTCATACGGCGTCCATGGAAAACCTGCCCACCGACTGGCTGTCCCTGTTGATCCTGACCTTCGTGCTCGGCATGAAGCATGGTTTCGATGCCGACCACCTCGCCACCATCGATGGCCTGACCCGCTACAACGCCCGTTCGCGCCCCGGGTTGGCCCGCTATTGCGGCACCCTGTTTTCGCTCGGCCACGGCGCCGTGGTCATGGCCATCGCGCTCGGCGTTTCGGCGCTGGCCGGGCAGTGGGACGTGCCGGAATGGTTCGGCACGCTCGGCGCGGTCATCTCCATTGCCTTCCTCGTTGCGCTCGGCAGCCTCAACCTGGCTGCCGTACTCGCCGCCGAGCCGCATGAAATCGTCCAGCCCGTCGGCCTCAAGGGCCGCCTGCTCGGCAACCTGCGCCACGTTTCGCATCCGGCGCTCATCGCGCTGGTCGGCGCCCTCTTCGCCCTGTCTTTCGACACCCTGTCGCAAGCCGCCTTCTTCGCCCTGACCGCCACGCAGTTCGGCGGCTGGGAGCATGCGCTCATCCTCGCTCTGCTCTTCATGCTCGGCATGCTGCTCACCGACGGCATCAATGGTCTGTGGATCGCCCGGCTCATCGCCCGGGCCGACCAGGTCGCGCTGATCGCCTCGCGCGTCATGGGCCTGGTGGTGTCGGGGGTCAGTCTGCTGGTCGCCGCCTTCGGCGCCGCCAAGATGCTGTCGCCGGCAGTCGATGCCTGGAGCGAGGGCAAGGAACTGGTTTTCGGCTTTACGCTGGTGGCGATCATCGCCCTCAGCTTTATTGCGGCGGTGCGCCTGACGCGCCGGCCGGTCGCGATTTAGAAATCTGACGGCGGGGATGGCCGGGCGACCGGCCTTTTTTGGCGATGACGTTAAGACAAAAATTAATTTGCTCATATTTGGCGGCGATGTTCAGTGCCGGCGCCCTGGCGCATGAGTCGGCGGAGCTGTCGGCGGTCGAGGTTCGCGCCCGGGCCGAGAACCTCGAAGGCATCGCCGGCGCCGGCAGCGAGGGCGTGGTATCGAGCCAGCGTCTGGCCGCCGTGCCCATCCTGCGCCCCGGCGAGGCGCTGGAGATGGTGCCCGGCCTGATCGTCACGCAGCACGCCGGCGACGGCAAGGCCAACCAGTATTTCCTGCGCGGCTTCAACCTTGACCACGGCACCGATTTCGCCACCACCATCGGCGGCGTGCCGGTCAACATGCCGACCCATGCCCACGGTCAGGGCTACACCGACCTCAATTTCCTGATTCCGGAACTCATCGACCGCATCGCCTTCCGCAAGGGGCCGTATTTCGCCGAGGAAGGCGATTTTTCGTCGGCCGGCGCGGCGCATGTCGACTATTTCCGCAAGATCGACGGCACGCTGGCCCAACTGACCGTTGGCCAGAACGGCTATGCGCGCAGCCTGCTGGCCGGTTCCCCCGAACTGGGCGGCGGGCACCTGCTTTACGGCCTCGAACTGTTCCACAACGACGGGCCGTGGCAGGTCGACGAGCATTACCGCAAGATCAACGGCGTCCTGCGCTACAGCCAGGGCACGCGCAACGATGGCTTCTCGATTACCGGCATGGCGTACCGCGGGCGATGGACCTCGACCGACCAGGTTGCCCGGCGTGCCATCGATAGCGGCAGGGTAGACCGCTTCGGCTCGCTCGACCCGACGACGGGCGGCGAGACCCATCGTTACAGCCTGTCCGGCGAATGGGCCAGGCATTGGGGGGCCGCGCAGAGCAAGGCGACTGTCTGGTGGCTGCAGTCGAGCCTCGATCTATGGTCCAACTTCCAGTACTGCCTGAACGATTTCGCCGCCACCGGCACCTGCAACACCGGCGACCAGTTCAAGCAGGCCGAGCGCCGGCAGGCCGGTGGCCTCGCGGCGTCGCACACGATGTTCGGTCAGTGGGGCAGCGTCGAGGTCGAGAACAGTTTTGGCGTGCAAATGCGCGTCGACCATCTGGGTCCGGTCGGGCTGTACACGACGCGCGCGCGGGAGACGGTGGCCACCGTGCGCGAAGACAAGGTCACGCAACGCAGCCTGGGGCTGTGGGCGCAGAACGAAATGCACTGGACCGACTGGTTCCGCTCGATTCAGGGGCTGCGCGCCGATGCCTACGACTTCTCGGTGGATAGCAGCCTCGCCGCCAATTCCGGCAAGGCCAACGATCACATGGTGACGCCCAAGCTTTCGCTGATCTTCGGGCCGTGGCAGAAGACCGAGCTTTACCTCAACTACGGTCACGGCTTTCATTCCAACGATGCGCGCGGCACGACCATTCGCGTCGATCCGGCCGATGGCGTGACGCCCGTGCAGTCGGTCAAGCCGCTGGTTCGTACCCGCGGCTACGAAGTCGGGATGCGTTCCGAATTTGGGCAAAATTTCCGGTCGACCGTGGCATTGTGGCAACTCGATGCCGCTTCCGAGCTGCTCTTCGTCGGCGACGCCGGGACGACCGAGCCGTCCCGCCCTTCCCGCCGCTATGGCGTGGAATGGACCAATCTGGCCGTGCTGGCCGACTGGCTGGCCATCGACGCCGACCTCGCCTGGTCGCATGCCCGTTTCCGCGATCACGATCCGGCCGTCGGCGACCACATTCCGGGCGCCGTCACGACGACGGCCAACATCGGGCTGACGGTGGACCATCTGGGTTCCTGGTTCGGCGCGCTACGCCTGCGCTATTTCGGGCCGCGGCCGCTGGTCGAGGACAATTCGGTCCGCTCGCAATCCTCGGCGCTGACCAACCTGCGCGTCGGCTACAAATTCAGCCGGCAGACCCAGCTGGCCGTCGATATCTACAACCTGTTCGATCGCAAGGTGAATGACATCGAGTACTGGTACGAGTCGCAACTGGCTGGCGAAGCCGCGCCCCGCTTCGACCGACATGTTCATCCGACCGAGCCGAGAACTTTCCGGCTGACGCTCTCCCACCGTTTCTGATCGAAGCGGATCCGGGCGGGTGAGCTCGTGGATTCTACTTAATTGGCCCCGTAATTCATAATTACGCTTCCAGCGGCGCAACGATTGGAGTACCCTAACAGGTTTTCCCCACTACCAAAATCCCCAGGAGAATCCGTGGAAAAGGATCTGCGCGAAGCCGCTCTCGAATACCATCGCTGGCCCACCCCGGGCAAGATTTCCGTCCGCCCGACCAAGGGCCTGACCAACCAGCGCGACCTCGCCCTGGCCTACTCGCCGGGGGTTGCCGCCGCCTGTGATGCGATCGTCGAAGATCCGGCCACCGCCGCCGACTACACCTCGCGCGCCAACCTCGTCGGCGTCGTGACCAACGGCACGGCCGTTCTCGGCCTCGGCAACATCGGCCCGCTGGCTTCCAAGCCGGTCATGGAAGGCAAGGGCTGCCTGTTCAAGAAATTCGCCGGCATCGACGTCTTCGACATCGAACTGGCCGAGAACGACCCGGACAAGCTCATCGACATGATCGCCGCCCTCGAGCCGACGCTCGGCGGCGTCAATCTCGAAGACATCAAGGCGCCGGAGTGCTTCTACATCGAGCAGAAGCTCAAGGAACGGATGAGCATCCCCGTTTTCCACGACGACCAGCACGGTACCGCCATCATCTCCGCCGCCGCCATGCTCAACGGCCTCAAGGTCGTCGACAAGAAGATCGATGAAATCAAGGTGGTCTGTTCCGGCGCTGGCGCCGCGGCCATTTCCTGCCTGAACCTGTGGTGCGATCTCGGCGTCAAGCGCGAGAACATCACGGTTTGCGACTCCAAGGGCGTCATCTACATCGGTCGCCCGGGCGGCATGGACGAAACCAAGGCGCGCTACGCGCAGGACACCGAGAAGCGCACGCTTGCCGATGCCATGGTCGGTGCCGACGTTTTCCTCGGGTTGTCTACCGCCGGCGTCGTCAAGCAGGACATGGTCAAGACCATGGCCGGCAAGCCGATGATCTTCGCGCTGGCCAACCCGACCCCGGAAATCATGCCCGAGCTGGTCAAGGAAGTGTGTCCGGAGGCGATCATCGCCACCGGCCGTTCCGACTACGTCAACCAGGTCAACAACGTCCTCTGCTTCCCCTTCATCTTCCGCGGCGCGCTCGACGTTGGCGCCACCCGCATCACCGAAGAAATGAAGATGGCGTCCGTGCGCGCCATCGCCGAACTGGCCGAAGCCGAAGTCACCGACGAAGTGGCCATGGCCTACCCCGGCCACGAGCTGTCCTTCGGTCCGGAATACCTCATTCCCAAGCCCTTCGACCCGCGCCTGATCGTCAAGATCGCGCCGGCCGTTGCCCAGGCTGCCATGGATTCCGGCGTTGCGACGCGCCCGATCACCGACTGGGCTGCCTACCGCGCCAAGCTGTCCGAATTCGTCTATCACACTGGCGTCGGCATGCGCGCCATCTTCCAGGCCGCCCGTCAGGCCAAGGGCAAGCGCATCATCTTCGCCGAGGGTGAAGACGAGCGCGTGCTGCGCGCTGCCCAGGTGGTGATTGAAGAGAAATTTGCCCGTCCGATCCTCATCGGTCGCCCGGGCGTCATCCAGCATCGCCTGGAAAAAGCCAAGCTGCGCATCCAGCCGGGTGTCGATTTCGATGTCGTCAATCCGGAATCCGACGAGCGCTACCGTGAGTGCTGGACGGCCTACCACAAGGCCATGGCGCGCCAGGGCATCACCCCGGCCATCGCCAAGGAAGCCATGCGGCGCAAACCGACGGTCATTGGCGCCATGCTGCTCAAGCTCGGCTACGCCGACGGCCTGATCTGCGGCATGACCGGCCAGTACAGCCATCATCTCGGCGTGATCAGCCAGATCATCGGCAAGCGTCCGGGCGTCAGCACGCTGGCGGCGATGAACTACCTGATGCTGCCGGGTCGTTCGCTGTTCATCTGCGATACGCATGTGAACGAAAATCCGAACGCCCAGGAAATCGCTGAAATGACGCTGATGGCCGCTGAACAGGTCAAGCGTTTCGGCAGCCACCCGAAGGTCGCGCTGCTTTCGCATTCCAATTTCGGTTCCGCCAATTCCGAGTCGGCGCGCAAGATGAGCGTTGCCGCCGGGCTGGTGTCAGCCATGTCGGCCGGCGAACTCGAAGTGGATGGCGAAATGCACGGTGACTCGGCGCTCAACGAAGATCTGCGCCGCGAAGCCAACCCGGATTCACCGCTCAAGGGCGAAGCCAACCTGCTGGTGATGCCGAATCTCGACGCCGCCAACATCAGCTACAACCTGATCAAGATGACCGGTGGCGAAGGCGTGACCATCGGCCCCATCCTGCTCGGCGTGGCCCGTCCGGTGCACGTGCTGACCTCGACCGCCACCGTGCGTCGCCTGGTCAACATGACCGCACTGGCTGTCGTGGAATCCATGGAACGCTAAACACGCTCCAACAAAAAGGCGCGGGAGCGTAAGCTCACCGCGCCTTTTTCATTTTTGGCCCTTTTTTCCGGTTGACCGTGAGATTGCGGTTTTAGCGGCTTACTCCGTCAATCCGGCCAGGATCTTGCCGTGAATGCCGCCAAAACCGCCGTTGCTCATGACCAGGATGTGATCCCCGGGTTGTGCAGCGATGACGATCTGATCGACCAGGCGCGCCAGGTCGTCTTCGACCACGGCGCGCTCGCCCATCGGCGCCAGTGCCTCGCGCGCATCCCAGCCGAGATTGCCGGCATAGCAGAACGCCAGGTCAACCTCGCGCAGGCTGTCCGGCAACTGCGCTTTCATGGTGCCCAGCTTCATCGTGTTCGAGCGCGGTTCCAGAACGGCCAGGATGCGGGCATTGCCAACCTTGCGGCGCAGGCCGGCGACGGTCGTCGCGATGGCCGTCGGGTGGTGCGCAAAATCATCGTAAACCGTCACGCCCCTCACTTCGCCGCGCACTTCCATGCGCCGCTTGACGTTCACGAAGCGCGAAAGCGCGTCCAGCCCCTGCTCGAGAGGCACACCGACATGGCGCGCGGCAAGCAGGGCGGCGCAGGCGTTGGCCCGGTTGTGGTCGCCGGACAGCGCCCAGGTCGTACGCCGCACCTTGCCGTCGGGTGAGTGCAGAGCCAGTTCGCCGCGAGCGTCATCGCCCGTTACGCGATAACCGGCCGGGTCGTTGAAACGTTCGACCGGCGTCCAGCAACCGCGTTCCAATACGCGGTCGAGGCTGGCCTCGGCGGCGTTGGAAACAATCAGCCCGGATTGCGGCAGGGTGCGCACGAGGTGGTGGAATTGCGTCTCGATGGCTGCCAGATCGCTGAAAATATCAGCATGATCGAATTCGAGGTTGTTAAGAACGACCGTTCGCGGATGGTAGTGAACGAACTTGGAACGCTTGTCGCAGAAAGCGGTGTCGTATTCGTCGGCTTCGATGACGAAGAAGGGCGTACCGCCAAGCCGGGCCGAAACGCCAAAATTCAACGGTACGCCGCCGATCAGGAAGCCCGGGTCCATGTTCGCCGCCTCAAGAATCCAGGCCAGCATCGACGCCGTCGTAGTTTTACCGTGCGTGCCGGCCACCCCGAGCACCCAGCGGCCTTGCAGCAGGTTCTCGGCCAGCCATTGCGGCCCGGAAACGTAGGCCAGGCCCTTGTCGAGAATGGCTTCGAGCAGCGGGTTGCCCCGGGAAACCGCATTGCCGATCACGAAGACATCCGGCTTGAGTGCCAGCTGGTCGGCACCAAAGCCTTCGATCAGTTCGATGCCGGCGTCGCGCAACTGGTCGCTCATCGGCGGATAGACATTGGCGTCGCAGCCTGTGACCTTGTGGCCTGAATCGACCGCCAGTTGGGCAACGCCGCCCATGAAAGTGCCGCAGATGCCGAGAATATGAATATGCATGTCACAGAGACCCGTTAGAATGGGGGCGATTTTACCTTGATCGAGTCCCTATGACCCGTCATGAACGGCAACGTACGAGCTCCGGTACCCGGGCCAGCATCGCCAGTGCCGCCGCCCGCCTGATGGCGGAGGACGGCATTACCGACTATCACCACGCCAAGAAAAAGGCGGCTCGCCAGCTAGGCTTGCCCGATAACGCTGCTTTTCCCGATAACGCCGAGGTCGAGGCCGAGTTGCGCGCCTATCGGAGTTTGTATCAGGGCGAGGAACACGAGGAGCTGATCGCAGCCTTGCGCCGCACGGCGTTATCCCTGCTCGATTTGCTGGCTCCCTTCAATCCTTATCTGACCGGCTCGGTTCTCGACGGTACGGCGGGCGAGCATTCGAATATCGATATCCTGCTCTTCGCCGATAGTGCCAAGGAGGTCGAGATTTTCCTGCTTAACCGTTCCATCGATGTTTCGCATGTTGAATCGCGGAATGAACGCGTCGAGGCCGTGCTGAGGATGGAGACCGATACGGTCGATGCCGACCTGATCATCCTGCCGCCGAATCTGGAACGAGTCAGCCTGAAGCGGTATGATGGGCGCCCGCATGATCGAATCAAGGCGGATGCATTACGTGCCTTACTTGACGAGTAGACTGGACAACTTGCTGCCATTTGCGGCAAACTTGCAGCTATGACGAAGCGAAAATCAGCTTCCAAGTCGGTTGAAAAGCCCCGCATCCTAGTGATGCACGGGCCGAATCTGAACCTGCTTGGTACTCGTGAACCTGAGCATTATGGCCGCGTAACCCTGTCCGACATCAACATGTCGCTGGCGCGCATGGCGGAAAGTGCCGGCGTGGAACTGGAAGCCTTCCAGAGCAACCACGAAGGTGCTCTGATCGAACGCATCCATGTCGCGCGCGACCAGGGCGTCCGCGCCATCATCATCAACCCGGCGGCTTACACGCATACCAGTGTCGCCTTGCGCGATGCCATCGCGGCGGTGGCCATCCCGTTCGTTGAAGTGCACTTGTCGAATGTGCATGCGCGGGAACCGTTCCGGCATCACTCTTATTTTTCGGACCTGGCCATCGGCGTCATCTGCGGGCTGGGTCATGAGGGCTACCTGCTGGCCCTCGAATACCTGCTTAACAAGCTTAATATTGAATAGTCCGGTTTAGGTCGGACGCTTGTGCCCAACGGGCGCAACTCAGAAGGGAGTCTCCATGGATCTGCGTAAACTCAAGAAGCTCATCGATCTCGTTCAGGAATCGGGTATTTCCGAACTCGAAGTGACCGAAGGCGAAGAAAAGGTTCGTATCGCCAAGCACTACGGCGCTGTGGCAACGGCACCGCAGCAATATTATGCCGCCGCTCCGATGCCTGCGCCGGCCGGCGCACCGGCTGCCTCGGCCGTCAATCTGGACGACGAGGACGAATTGCCGGAAGGCCATATCGTCAAGTCGCCGATGGTCGGCACCTTCTATCGCTCGCCGTCGCCTGGTGCCGAAGCCTTCGTGCAGATCGGCCAATCCGTGAAGCAGGGCGAAACCCTGTGCATCATCGAAGCCATGAAGCTGCTCAACGAGATCGAAGCCGATGCGTCGGGCGTGGTCAAGGCCATCCTGATCGAAAATGGCGAGCCGGTGGAATTCGGCGAGCCGCTGTTCGTGATTGGCTGATATGGCGATGTTCGAGAAAGTCCTCATTGCCAACCGGGGCGAGATCGCGCTGCGTATCCAGCGCGCCTGCCGCGAATTGGGCATCAAGACCGTTGTCGTCTATTCCGAGGCGGATCGCGAAGCCAAGTACGTCAAGCTCGCCGACGAATCGGTATGCATTGGCCCGGCGTCCTCGTCACTGAGCTACCTGAATGTGCCGGCGATCATCTCGGCAGCCGAAGTCACCGATGCCCAGGCGATTCACCCCGGGTATGGCTTCCTCTCTGAAAACGCCGACTTTGCCGAGCGCGTCGAAACCTCTGGTTTCGTGTTCATCGGTCCGCGCGCCGAGACCATTCGTCTGATGGGCGACAAGGTTTCCGCCAAGGATGCCATGAAGGCGGCCGGCGTGCCGTGCGTTCCCGGTTCGGACGGTGCGCTGCCCGATGATCCCAAGGAAATCGTCAAGATTGCCCGGGCGGTCGGCTATCCGGTCATCATCAAGGCCGCGGGTGGTGGTGGTGGTCGCGGCATGCGCGTGGTGCATACCGAGGCTGCGCTGGTCAATGCAGTGGCCATGACGCGCCAGGAAGCGGGCAGTTTCTTCAATAATCCCGCTGTTTACATGGAAAAGTATCTGGAAAATCCGCGTCACGTGGAAATCCAGGTGCTGGCCGACGAGTACAAGAGCGCGATCTACCTTGGCGAACGTGACTGCTCGATGCAGCGCCGTCACCAAAAGGTCATCGAGGAAGCGCCGGCGCCACACATTCCGGCTCGCCTGATCGCCCGCATCGGTGAACGTTGCGCCGAGGCTTGCCGCAAGATCGGCTACCGTGGCGCGGGTACCTTCGAATTCCTGTACGAGAACGGCGAGTTCTATTTCATCGAAATGAACACGCGCGTTCAGGTCGAGCACCCGGTTACCGAATTGATCACGGGCGTCGATATCGTGCAGGAGCAGATTCGCGTTGCCGCCGGCGAGAAGCTTCGCTACAAGCAGAAGGATATCGCCTTCCGCGGCCACGCCATTGAATGCCGCATTAACGCTGAAGATCCCTTTACGTTCGTGCCATGTCCCGGCAAGATCGAGTTTTATCACCCCGCCGGTGGCCCAGGCATCCGGGTCGATACGCACATTTATCAAGGCTATACCGTGCCGTCGCACTACGACTCGATGGTTGCCAAGGTCATTGCCTACGGTGACACCCGCGATCAGGCCATTCGCCGCATGCGTATCGCCTTGTCGGAAATGAGCATCCAGGGCATCAAGACCAATATTCCGCTTCATCAGGAATTGATGCAGGACGCCCGTTTCATCGAAGGTGGTACGAGCATTCACTACCTCGAACAGAAACTCGCCGACAAGGGCGAAGTGAAGAAATAATCGATGAGTTGGCAAAGCGTCAGCTTTCTGACCGATGCGTCGAATGCGGAACCGATTTGCGACGCCCTGCTTGAAGCGGGCGCGCTGTCGGCCTGTATCGAGGATGCCGATGCCGGTACGCCCGACGAGCAGCCGTTGTTTGGCGAGCCCGGCATGGTGCCGAGTTCCGGATGGACGCATTCGCGCATCGTCGCGTTGCTTGAGCTGGATACCGATATCGACGGGCTTCTCGCCGAGGCTTGCAGCGCGGTTGGCCTGACTAAGCTGCCGGCCTATTCGGTCGAAGCGGTCGAAGAGCAAAACTGGGTGCAGCTGACCCAGTCCCAATTCGATCCAATCCGGGTGTCCGAACGCCTGTGGATTGTGCCTTCCTGGCACGAAGCGCCCGATCCGGCCGCGCTCAACCTGATTCTCGATCCCGGTATGGCCTTTGGAACGGGTTCGCACCCGACGACACGCCTCTGTCTGGAATGGCTGGAGCGCAACGTTTCTTCCGGCTGCACCTTGCTCGATTACGGCTGCGGCTCCGGCATTCTGGCGATTGCCGCAGCACGTCTGGGCGCAGGCCGCGTTGCCGGGGTCGATATCGACCCGCAGGCAGTCGACGCCGCCCGCTCGAATGCCGAGCGCAATGGCGTAACGGCCTTCTTTGCCGATTCGGCAACGCCGGTTGCGGGTGAGTATGGTGTTGTCGTGGCCAACATCCTCTCCAATCCGCTGCGCGTTCTTGCCCCGGCGATCTGCGCTCATGTCAGGTCCGGCGGTCGTCTGGCGCTCTCTGGCATCCTGCGAGAGCAGGCGGAAGAGATCATTGCCATCTACGCCCAATGGCTGCCGATGAAGGTGGCCGATACGCGCGAAGACTGGGTATGTCTGGAAGGAACCAAGCCTTGATGCGGACACGCTGTCCGGTCTGTACCACGGTCTTCCGTGTGACGTCCGAACAGCTTCGCCTGAGGGCCGGGATGGTTCGTTGTGGCCAATGCCACGCAGTGTTCAATGCCTTTGATGAGCTGGTTAACGACGTCCATGAGCCCCTGATCCCGGAGGCGGAAGAGCCGGCTGTCAGCGAGCTCGAACGGGATGAACAACCGGCACCTGCCATGCCGGAAGAAGCCTCGTGTTTCGAGGTCCAGCCAGAATCCGCTTCAATCGACGAAACGCCATTCAATGAGAGCGAAGGGCCGGAAGTCGAAGCGACCGCTGAAGCGGTGCCAGATGAAATCCCTGACGAGCCGCTCCCCGAAATAATCGCCGAAGCACCCGTCGAGGAGGCTGTGGCCTCGGAAGAACCTGCGGTCGCCGAGGAAATTATTGAGCCAGCCACGCCAGAATCCCGTGCCGATGTGGTTTCCGTGCCCGAGGAAATACCTGCTGGCGAAACCGTCGCAGAGCCGGCGGTAGAGACGATCGAACTGAAGCCGCTTGAAGAGCCGCTGGACGAATCGCCCGAACAGTCCACCGAGGCGGCTCGCCAGGCCGGATTGGTTGCATCGCGTGAATTGAACGAGACCGCTTCTTTCAACCGCTGGTCTGCCGGAACGCTGGCCAGCGATGGGTTGGGCGGATTCGAGGCCGAACCGGCCCCGCGCCCGGTCTGGCCATTCGCGCTGGTCGCGATATTGCTGCTGGTCGGCTTGTTGGGGCAGTTGATGTTCTATTACCGGACGGAGATTGCACTGCGTTTTCCCAGCGCTGTCGGGCTGTACGAAATGGCATCGGTCGATATTCCGTTGCCGCGCAATGCCGCACTGGTTTCGATTGAAACGTCGGACCTGCAGTTCGACAATGTGCGCGGACTCTTCGTCCTGCAGGCAACCCTTAAGAACCGTGCGCCCTATCCCCAGGCCTGGCCGGCGCTAGAGCTGAGCCTGACCGATACCAATGATTCCGTGGTCGTGCGGCGTGTTTTGTATGCCGCCGAGTATTTGCCGCTGGGAACGACTGCCAGCGCCTTCCAACCCAATGGCGAAATGGCTGTCCAGCTCTGGGTGGAGGCCAAGGAGAGCGGCGCGTCCGGTTATCGCCTTTATATTTTCTATCCCTGATCCCACATGACGACACTGATTTGCGGTTCCCTCGCCTTTGACAACATCATGGTCTTTCCGGACCGCTTCAAGAATCACATCCTGCCCGAGCAGATTCACATCCTGAATGTGGCCTTCCTGGTGCCCGAGATGCGTCGCGAGTTCGGCGGTTGTGCTGGCAATATCGCCTACAACCTGATGTTGCTCGGCGGTGAGCCGATGATCATGGCAACGGTTGGCGACGATGCGACGCCGTATCTGGATCGGCTCGACAAATTGGGTCTGGGGCGCACCCATGTTCGTCAGGTCGGTGGCAGTTTCACCGCACAGGCCTTCATTACGACCGATCTCGATGATAACCAGATCACGGCCTTCCATCCGGGAGCGATGAGCTTTTCCCACCTCAACAAGGTGGAAAAAGCCAATGCGAAACTGGGGATTGTTGCGCCGGATGGCCGCGAAGGCATGATGCAGCATGCCCGTGATTTTGCCGAAGCGGGGGTTCCCTTCATTTTTGATCCGGGCCAGGGCATGCCGATGTTCAATGGCGATGAACTGCTCGATTTCATCGAATTGGCTGACTATGCCTGCTTCAATGACTACGAAGCGAAGCTGTTGTGCGATCGGACGGGCCGTAGCCTGGAGCAGTTGGCGGGCAGTCTCAAGGCGCTGATCGTCACGCGGGGTGGCGAAGGATCGGAAATTTACGCCGAAGGCGTCCGACACGACATTCCTTGTGTCGAGGCTGATCAAATCCTCGATCCAACGGGTTGTGGCGATGCCTATCGCTCGGGCTTGCTGTACGGGATTGCCAATGGCTACGACTGGCCGACGACAGGTCGCTTGGCGGCGGTCATGGGCGCCATCAAGATTGCCCATCGCGGTGGCCAGAATCATCAGCCCAGCCGCGAGGAAATTGCCGAGCGCTATCGCAAGGCTTTCGGCGCTCTGCCCTGGTAACGACCTTAACAACATACGCTCCGCGCCCTGATATCCCCGCTGGCTTAGCTGCTGCGAGTGTCATCGGGTCCCGGGGCGCAGGCTGCCTCCCTGGTTTTGTTGGCGCCGCCAATTCGGCTGATGTGAAACATCGCCGTCATCTTCGGGCAAAGTGCATGTAACAACGCTCGTCCAGACTTGTTCCCCACGAAGACTAGGAGAACAACGATGGAAAATATCCATAAGACGGCTGGTCGCAGCCGTCCCGAAAAGAAGAGTCTGGCGGTGGGATTTGCCCGCAGCCAGAGCGATATTCTCGATGCCCAGCGCTTGCGCTATCGGGTGTTTGCCGGCGAAATGGGCGCCAACCTGCCAAGCCGCATTCCCGGCGTCGATCACGACATTTACGACCCGTATTGCCAGCACCTTGTCGTGCGCGATACGCAGACCGGCGACATCGTCGGTACCTATCGCATCCTGACGCCGGAGAATGCCCGTCAGGTTGGCTACTACTCGGAAAACGAATTCGACCTGACCCGCTTGCAGCACCTGCGCTCGCGTCTGGTTGAAATCGGCCGTTCCTGCGTGCATCCGGACTATCGGACCGGTGCGACCATTACCCTGCTGTGGTCGGGGCTGGCCAACTTCATGATTGAAAACAGCTACGATTACCTGATGGGCTGTGCCTCGATCAGCATGGCGGATGGCGGTCACGCGGCGGCCAGCTTGTATAATCGTCTGGCTGCCGATCACCTCGGGCCCCAGGAGTACCGCGTTTTTCCGCGTTGCCCGCTGCCCCTGGCTGCCCTGCAGCAGGATTTTCCGGCCGAAACGCCGCCTCTGATCAAGGGTTACCTGCGTGCCGGAGCCTGGATTTGTGGTGAGCCGGCCTGGGATCCTGATTTCAATACTGCCGACCTGCCGATCCTGATGCCGATGGCCAAGGTGTCCGGCCGCTACGCAAAGCATTACCTGGGATAAGAAGACTGAACCAAACCAACGTAGTCATCCGCGCATTCAGGCTGTTTCGCATTGCCCTGCTGGTCATCAGCGGGGCAGTTTTTTCCTTGCTGGCGTTTCCGGTATGCAGCGAGCGCCAGCGCCTGGCGCTCAAGTCGTCATGGGCTGCTTCCTTGCTCGATGCCCTCGGCGTCGACGTCGAGGCCGATCTGACCCATGCCGTGCCCGGCGCCTTGCTGGTGGCCAACCATATCTCGTGGATCGATATCTATGTGATCAACGCGGCCCTGCCGTCGGCATTCGTGTCGAAGGAAGAGGTGCGGCGCTGGCCGTTGATCGGCTGGCTCGCGGCGAAGAACGACACGATATTCCTGCGGCGCGGCAGCCGGGGGCACGCCAAGGTGATCAATCAGCAGGTGGCCGACGTGCTGGGCAAGGGGCGGCATGTCGCCGTGTTTCCCGAGGGGACGACGACCGATGGGCGCAGCCTCCTGCATTTCCATGCAGCGCTGATTCAACCGGCCCTGGGGGTTGGCCGGCCGGTATTGCCGGTGGCCATTTCGTACTGGGAGGTCGATGGTCAGCGCAGTCTGGCACCACGCTACGACGGTGATATTTCGCTCGGGCAGTGCACGCGTGCCATTCTCGGGCGCAAACGCTTGATTGCCCGTCTGGTGACAACGCCGTTGCGCGGTTTGAATGGCGAGGACCGCAAGCAGGTGGCAGCCGAGGCGCGCGAGGCTATCGCTTTAGCGGCAGGGCTTCCGCTGGTGAGCAGTCGACCTGAAACACCTGACGGTCTTCCAGGCGAACCGCCGTCAGATGCCCACCCCACAGGCAACCCGAGTCGAGCGCCAGCAGATTTGGCGTGATCTTCAGTCCGAGGGCCGACCAGTGACCGGTGACCAGCACGGCGTCGGCACTCTGCCGATTCGGCAGGTCGAACCAGGGAACGTGGCCGGCCGGAGCATTCGACAGCTTGCCCTTGACCTTGAATTCCATGACGCCGTCGAGCGTGCAGAACCGCATGCGGGTCATGGCATTGACGATGACGCGCAGCCTGGCCCAGCCCTTGAGGTTGTCGGACCAGCCGGCCGGTTCGCTGCCCCATAGATTGAGGATGAACTCGCGGAAGTCGGGCCCTTGCAGTGCGGCTTCGACTTCCCGGGCGAGATCGCGGGCACGGGACGCTGTCCATTGTGGTAGCAGGCCGGCGTGGACGAGGCAATATTCGCCTTCCGTGTGACAAATGGGCTGATGCCGGAGCCAGTCGAGCAACTCGTCGCAATCCGGGGCGTCGAGGATTTCCTGCAAGGTATCGTCCTTGCCGCGGAACTTGGCGCCACCTTCGGCGACCATGAGCAGGTAGAGGTCATGATTGCCAAGAACGGTCAGGGCAGAGGCGCCGAGCGACTTGATCAGGCGCAGGGTCTTGAGCGATTGCGGCCCCCGGTTGACCAGATCGCCGACCAGCCAGATGCGGTCGGTCGCCGGGTCGAAGGCGCAACGTTCGAGCAACCGTTGCAGCGAGTCGTAGCAGCCCTGGATGTCACCGATGGCGAAAGTGGCCATTCTTACGGTCTACCGGAAAAAAAGGCCAAAATCAAAATGTTCGCCTTTGCCCTTACTCGACGGTCACCGACTTCGCGAGATTGTGTGGCGTGTAGCTACGGCCGGCCGTTGAAACGGCCTTAAGCTGCCTGTGGCAGCTTAGCCTGCGCTGCAAGCCGCGAATCCGATTCTGGCTAGGCGTTATCACTCGACCGTCACCGACTTCGCCAGATTGCGCGGCTTGTCCACATCCGTCCCCTTGACCAGTGCCACGTGGTACGACAGCAATTGCAGCGGAATGACGTGGAGGATGGGCGACAGTTCGCCGTAGTGTTCCGGCAGGCGCAGGATATGGACGCCTTCCGACTCCGGGATTTCCGAGTCGGCATCGGCAAAGACGTAGAGTTCGCCGCCGCGCGCCTGGACTTCCTTGAGGTTGGATTTGAGCTTGTCGAGCAGTTGATCGTTCGGGGCGACCGAGATGACCGGCATGTTGGCATCGACCAGCGCCAGCGGGCCGTGCTTGAGCTCGCCGGCCGGGTAGGCTTCGGCGTGGATGTAGGAGATTTCCTTGAGCTTGAGGGCGCCTTCGAGGGCGATCGGGTAGTGACGACCGCGCCCGAGGAAGAGCGCGTGGTGCTTGTCGGCAAAGCGCTTGGACCAGGCGGTGATCTCGTCTTCG
>JAGTRT010000028.1 GCA_018261895.1 Pseudomonadota bacterium | reverse complement strand
CCAAGATCGTTGCTGCGGTCAAGTAAGGAGCTATTGAATGTCCATTTTCATCAATAAAAACACCCGCATCATCACCCAGGGCATCACCGGCAAGACCGGCCAGTTCCATACGGAAAAGTGCCAGGAGTACGCAAACGGCAAGGAATGTTTCGTTGCCGGTGTGAACCCGAAGAAGGCCGGCGAGTCCATCTTCAACATCCCCATCTACGCCTCCGTCAAGGAAGCTGCTGCCGAAACCGGTGCTACCGTTTCCGTCATCTACGTGCCGCCCCCGGGCGCCGCTGCCGCGATCTGGGAAGCCGTTGAAGCCGATCTGGATCTGGCCATCTGTATCACTGAAGGCATTCCTGTTCGCGACATGCTCATCCTGCGCAACAAGATGAAGGAAAAGGAAGCCAAGGGCGGCAAGAAGACCCTGCTGCTCGGCCCGAACTGCCCCGGCCTGATCACCCCGGACGAAGTGAAGATCGGCATCATGCCGGGTCACATCCACCGCAAGGGTCGTATCGGCGTCGTTTCGCGTTCCGGCACCCTGACCTACGAAGCCGTTGGCCAGCTGACCGAAATCGGTCTGGGCCAGTCGTCTGCCGTCGGTATCGGTGGTGACCCGATCAATGGTCTGAAGCACATCGACGTCATGAAGGCCTTTAACGACGATCCGGATACCGACGCTGTCATCATGATCGGCGAAATCGGTGGTCCTGACGAAGCCGAAGCTGCCCAGTGGTGCAAGGCCAACATGAAGAAGCCGATCGTCGGCTTCATCGCTGGCGTGACCGCGCCGGCCGGCAAGCGCATGGGCCATGCCGGTGCCTTGATTTCCGGTGGTGCCGATACTGCTGATGCCAAGCTCGCCATCATGGAAGAGTGCGGCTTCAAGGTTACGCGCAACCCGTCGGAAATGGCCAAGCTGCTCAAGGCCATGCTGTAAAATTCGAGCTTAGCTCAACCAAAAAGGCGGGCCGCGTGTCCGCCTTTTTTTCGTCTGGTGTTTATGGAATTTGATCTTACCTCTGCCGTGTTCTGGGTCGCCGTCGGCCAGATCATCCTGATCGACATTGTTCTCTCGGGGGATAACGCGGTGGTCATCGCGATGGCCTGTCGCAATCTCTCGCCGGAACAACGGCGCGCCGGAATTTTCTGGGGCGTTGCCGGGGCGGTCAGTTTGCGCGTGGTGCTGACAATCTTCGCTGCGCTGGTCATGAACCTGCCCTGGCTCAAGTTGGTCGGCGGCCTGTTGCTGGTGTGGATTGCCGTCAAGCTGATGTTGCCCGAGGACGAGGATGGCCATGACATCGAATCGTCGACTCATCTTTGGGGCGCGGTGAAGACCATTGTGGTGGCCGATTTCGTGATGAGTCTCGACAACGTCATCGCGGTCGCCGGTGCGGCGCATGGCAGCCTGGCACTGCTGCTGTTCGGCCTGGCGGTGAGCATCCCGCTGATCGTCTGGTCTAGCCAGTTGATCCTGCACTGGATGGAACGTTTTCCCTCCATCGTCCTGCTGGGTGCGGCATTGCTCGGCTACGTCGCGGGCCAGATGATCTTTTCCGATCCGGGCGTCGTGGCCTTGCTGATGCCCTTGCCGGAGTGGTCGGCCAAGGCTGCGGGCGTGGTGGGGGCCTTGTTGGTGGTGATGATCGGTCGCTGGCTGGAACGGCGGATTCTGGCGCGCCAGGATGTGACGATCGTTTAAGGAGAGTCTGGATGGCCTTGTTTCTTTCTGAAAATGACGTAAAAAACCTGTTGACCGTTGAAATGGCGATGGCGGGGGTCGAGTCGGCCCATCGCGACCTGGCGAACGGCTTGGCAGTCGATACGCCGCGTGCGCGCAGTCGGCTGCCGCAGACCGTCCTGCACATCCTTCAGGGGGCGTTGCCGGCACAGGGCGTCATTGGCTACAAGGCTTATACGAGCAATAAAAGCGGAAACCGCTTCCTGGTTCATCTGTTCGATGCGGGGACGGGCAAACTCAAGGCGGTGATCGAGGCCGACTACCTGGGCATGATCCGCACCGGCGCCGCAAGCGGAGTTGCCGCCCGCTGGCTGGCGCGTCCGGATTCGACCGTGGCAGGCGTCTTCGGCGCCGGCTGGCAGGCCGAAGGTCATGTCCGGGCCATTTGTGCCGCCTTGCCGCTGGAGCGCGTCAAGGTCTTCAGCCGCAAGGCCGATAAATTGCAGGATTTCTGCAGCCGCATGAGCGAGATGACCGGTGTCGCGGTCGATCCCGTCGATAGTGCGGAGGAGGTCGTTCGCGGCAGTGACGTGGTCGGTACCGTGACAACGGCCGCCTCGCCGCTGTTTGACGCGAACTGGCTGGAGCCTGGTGCGCACATCAATGCTGCCGGGTCCAATTCGCTGATCCGGCAGGAATTATCAGAGCCTGCAGTCCGGCGTTGCGACCTGGTGACGGTGGACGCTGTGCCGACTGCGCTGGCTGAGTCGGGCGATCTGCTCCCCTTGCTGGAAAAGGGCCGGCTGCATTCTCGACAATTGGTCGAACTTGGCGAGGTCATCGTCGGGCGCCACGCCGGGCGCACGTCGGTCGAGCAAATTACGCTCTTCGAGTCCCAGGGGATGGCCATTCAGGATCTCGCTGTTGCCGTGCGCCTGCTGGCAGCTGCCGAGGCGGCCGGGATTGGCCGCGAATTGCCGATGGAATGAGGTTTGACCGAATGGCGCTGACAGGTAAGAATGTCACGCTTTTGTGTCTTGCTCCCGGTGCGGGCGCAGCTATCAACGGAGAAAAAATGCTTGGGGCAGCATGCTGGAGGGCTGGGCGACAGAATCGGGCGCGCGCTGTTCCATCGCTGTCTCTTGAGCCATGTGGTGTCGGGGCAGCGCAAATGAGCGGAGGGCGCGCGGCATGACCCTGGTCAACGCGCTGGAGTTCGTGGCCCAGACCGATCCGGGCATGATCCGTTCGCACAACGAGGATGCCATTTTTGCCGATGCCGAACTGGGTCTCGCCATCCTGGCCGACGGCATGGGCGGCTACAATGCCGGCGAGGTGGCCAGCGGCCTGGCGACGATGCGACTGGCCGAAGACATGGGGCGGATCATTGCCTCTCCAGTAGCCCAGTCCACCGGGATCAGCGATCCTTCCGTTGCCGAATCCCATCTCGTCAATGAAATCAAGGCGGCCAATCTGGCCATCTACAATGCCGCGCAATGTTGTTCGCAATATGCCGGCATGGGGACGACGCTGGCGCTGACCTGGTTCTACAACAACCGGATGAGTGTGGCGCATGTCGGCGATTCCCGTGTGTATCGATTGCGTGGTGATCGATTCGAGCAGTTGTCGCGGGATCATTCCCTCTTACAGGAACAGCTTGATAATGGCATTATTACAGCGGAACAGGCGCGCTACGCGGAAAATCGCAATCTGGTGACGCGGGCGCTGGGGGTTGACCCCGTCGTCGAGGTCGAGGTTCACGATTACGATTTGCACAGCGGGGACATCGTCTTGCTCTGTTCCGACGGGCTGACTGACATGGTGGAAGACGACGATATCGCGATTACCCTGCAGACGCTCGGCAGCAATCTGGTTCTGGCGGCGGATCATCTGGTGCATTTGGCCAACAGTGCGGGCGGTCGGGATAACATCTCGGTCATTCTGGTCAAGGTTGTGGGCGACTTTGGATCGCCCAAGGGGTGGTGGCAGCGCTTGCTGTGCCAATTGAAGTGATATGAGGAAGGCAAGATGGCAAAACTGATCCTGTCTATGGATGGTCTGGTACTCAAGGAAATCCAGCTCAACAAGGAGCGCCTGAGTATTGGACGAAAGCCGCAGAACGACATCCAGATCGACAATCTTGCGATCTCCGGTGAGCACGCGGTCGTCGTCACCATCCTCGCCGATTCCTTTCTTGAGGATTTGAACAGCACCAATGGCACGCTGGTGAATGGGCAGCCGATCAAGAAGCACTTCCTGCGTAACAATGACGTTATCGAGCTTGGCAAGTACAAGCTCAAGTACATGGCGGACACCCAGGCGGGGGTCGCGGCCAGCGATTTCGAGAAAAACGCGGCGATTCGTTCCGGCGCGCTCAAGCTGCCTGCCGAGTTGCAACTGGCACCGACTGAAAGCATGACCCGTTCTAGCGTAGGCATGGCCTCGCAGCCCAAGGCGCCGGTTCCCGGGATGGCGGCGGCCATCCAGTTGCTCAATGGTCCGAATGCCGGCAAGGAGCTCGATCTGACCAAGACGCTGACGACGCTCGGCAAGCCTGGCTTGCAAGTGGCGGTGATTGCCAAGCGGCCGCATGGTTATTTCATTACCCACGTCGAGGGCAAGCAGTTTCCGGTCGTCAATGGCAAGGCGCTTGATGCACAGGCCGTTCCGCTGGCCGATCATGACGTGATCGAGATCGCAGGGATCAAGATGGAATTTTTCCTGAAGGCCTGAAACCGCCGGTTTTCGGGAGTCAGCAGGAGCCAAGCCGGCTTTTGGGCGTTACAATCTGCGCTTGCAGGCATCCTAAACCTATCGGCAGGTTCCAAACAGCATGAAGCTTCGCGTACTGGGTTGTAGTGGGGGTATCGGCGGGCCGCAGCAAAGAACGACTTCGTTTCTCGTTGATCATGACATCCTGATCGACGCGGGCAGCGGGCTTTCCATATTGTCCATCGATGAGCTTGCAGGCATCGATCACGTTTTCCTGACTCACGCGCATCTGGATCACATCGCACTTTTGCCGATGTTGGTCGATGTTGTCGCCGATCGTCGGGACAAGCCGCTGATCGTGTATGCCATTCAGCCGGTGATCGATAGCCTGCGCCAGCATATTTTCAATTGGGCGATCTGGCCCGATTTCTCGGTCATTCCCGCCGCCGAACAGGCGCTGTTGCGTTTCCAGGCCATCGATCCCGCCGAGTGCATTTCGCTGGATGGGCGTTCGATTTCGCTGATACCGGCAAACCATACGGTACCTGCCGTTGGCTATCGACTGGATTCCGGTGCAGCCAGCCTGGTTTTTTCCGGTGACACGGGGCCTTGCGACGCCTTCTGGCAGGCGGTGAATGCGATTCCGAACCTTCGTCATCTCATTGTCGAATGCGCCTTTCCCAATGCCGAATGGCGACTGGCCGAGTTGTCCAGGCACTACTGGCCCGACATGCTGGCCAGCGAATTGAAGAGGTTGTCACAGTCTTGTCAGCTTCTGATCTCGCATCTCAAGCCCGGGCAGGTTGAGGTCACTATGGCAGAGATTCAACGCGTGCTCGCACCGTTTTCTCCCGGCATGCTCCACAACGATCAGGTTCTCGAGTTCTGAGCGGATCGCCTCGCATGGAAACGCTGGACGATCTGTTTTCCCGGTTGGAACAGCTCAATGACGTTGGCGCTTCCCTGTCCAGCGAACGCGACATCAAACTGCTGCTCGAAAAGATCGTCATTGCGGCCAAACAGATAACTCGGGCCGATGGCGGTACGCTTTACCTGTTGTCCGAGGATCGACGTTTCCTGCGCTTCGAGATAGTCCGGACGGATTCGCTCCACCTGGCATTTGGTGGCTCCAGCCATGACCCCATCCCGGCGTCGTTCTCTGATTTGCCTTTGTACCTTGACGACGGCGAACCCAACAACACGCTGGTCGCAGCCTACGCGACCCTGACCGGCAAGACCGTCAATATCGCGGATGCCTACAGTGCCGAGGGATTCGATTTTTCCGGAACCCGGCAGTTCGATGCGCGAACCGGCTACCGCTCGCGGGCTTTCCTGACCGTGCCGATGAAGGACCATGAAGGGGAGATCATTGGCGTCCTGCAGCTCATCAATGCCGTTTCGCCCGAGAGCGGCGCGGTGGTTGCCTTCTCGCAGGCCGACCAGCGGCTGGCCGAATCGCTCGCCTCGCAAGCAGCGATCGCGCTCAGCAATCGGCAGCTCATTCAGCAACTTGAGGTGCTCTTCGAATCCTTCATCAAGGTCATTAACCTTGCCCTTGAGGAGCAGTCGCCCTATACCGGCGGGCACAGCAAGCGCGTACCCGAACTGACCATGATGCTGGCCGAGGCGGCCGACGCCGTGCGCGAAGGGCCGCTTGCCGATTTCCGGCTGACTGACAAGGACCGCTATGAACTGCGGATCGCCGCGCTGCTGCACGACTGCGGCAAGGTGACGACGCCCCTCCACATCGTCGAAAAAGCCACCAAGCTGCAAACGATATTTGACCGTATCGAACTCATCGACACCCGATTTGAACTCGTCAAACGCGATGCCGAAATTCGCAAGTGGAAAAGCATCGCCGAGGGGTTGCCGGCCGCCGAGGCCGAACAATGCTTTTTTCAGTTTTGCCAAAAAATTCCGGTTGACCGTCAAATCCTCCACCGAGCCAATATTGGCAGCGAGAAAATGGCCGAAGAGGACATCGCCGAGGTTCGCCGGATTGCCGACGAATATCGTTGGCGAAATGCCGATGGCGTCGAGCTTCCCTTCCTGTCACCCGACGAACTCGAAAATCTGACCATTCGCGCGGGCACCCTGACCCGGAGCGAACGCGAGATCATCAAGCATCACATCGTCGCCACCATCAAGATGCTCGAACAACTCCCCTGGCCCCGCCATCTCAAGAATGTCCCAGAATACGCTGGCGCCCACCACGAGCGCATCGACGGCAAAGGCTACCCCAGAGGCCTCAAGCGCGATGAAATGAGCTGGCAGGCAAGGATGATGGGCATCGCCGACATCTTCGAGGCACTCACCGCCAAGGACCGGCCGTACAAGCAGGGCATGCAACTCTCCGAGGTCCTGCCTATCCTCGAGCGCGCCCGCATCAACGGCCACATTGACCCCGACCTGCACGACATCTTCGTTCGTTGCGAAGTGTTCCGGCAGTATGCCGAAGCCTTCCTTAAGCCCAATCAAGTCGATTGTTAAAGCGAATTTGTCGAAAATGCCATATTCGCCATATGACATTTTGTGAGTTATGACCTTCTGCGTCATAACCCGGTGACGTAAATTGTCACAGTAACCAGGCGCTTGTTTTTACCCGCAGATGTGCCAAAGCCGTAAGGCTATGAATGACAAAGGATTTGGGGAAGCAAGTCGATGTAGGGCCGTGCTTTTCCATGCCTGGCACGGAAACTGTATTAGGTAACCCAGCGGCTTTCCCGCCTTCTCACTAAAAGGAGATTCAAATGAAAAAGATTCAGCAAGGTTTCACCCTGATCGAACTCATGATCGTTGTGGCGATTATCGGTATTCTGGCCGCCGTTGCTCTGCCTGCTTATCAGGACTACACCGTTCGTGCCCGTGTTACAGAAGGCCTTGCGCTATCTGAAGATCCGAAACAGGCAGTGGGTACCAGCGCGTCGACTCTCATTGACTTGAACACGGCTGCAACTACATTCAACGCACAGGCTGGTGGTGCTGGCGTGATTAGTAAATACGTTACTGGCATCAATATTGCTCCTGCGACTGGAGTAATAACTGTTACGTTTAATAATGCAAACGTTGGTGGTGGCGTTCCGGCAAATGCGACACTTATTCTTACTCCGAACGTCAACGTTGGTGCTGGCTTTATTACTCTCGCAACGGCCTTGGCTAACAATACGCCGGGAGCGGTTGACTGGGCTTGTGAGTCCGTAGGTCGTGCGACTTTGACTGGCCGTAATATGCAAGGTACTGGTGGTGCAACTCTCCCGGCTCGGTTTGCTCCGAACGAGTGCCGCTAATCGGTTGATCTAATATTGGGATGAGAGTCCCGTATCAAAGAGGCCGGGGCATTTGCCCCGGCTTTTTATTGGTGCGATCCAAAGTCTCTCTTCTTCAGCCAGTTAGGATAATGGTAATAACAACTTTGGGTGGAATGCCATTCCCTGGAACGGACAAATGACTATTTCTCGTTTACGTGCCGGCCTCATTCATTTGTCGATTTCTGCTGTAGTCGCACTGATTGCGGTGGGAGTCGTCTTTTTGCTCTGGTATCCAGAACCGTTGCACGTGGCGGTTGGTGTTACCGAAATATTTTTCATTGTGCTTGGCGTCGATGTCGTCATTGGCCCCTTGCTGACTACGGTGGTCTATCGGCCGGGCAAAAAGTCGCTGCGTTTCGATCTCTCCACTATTGCTCTTTTGCAGCTTCTGGCGTTTTCTTACGGGATATGGACGGTGGCCCAGGGACGCCCTGTTTGGTTGGTTTATAACGCGGATCGCTTCGACCTAGTTCAGGCTTATCAAATCGATCAGCGCAAGATCCATGAGGCGACACCGGAATATCGCGTGGCGTCATGGACAGGTCCCCGCTGGGTTTCGGCATCTCGGCCAGAAAGTCCAGAGCTACGCAAGACAATCACTATGGAAGCTATGTTGGCAGGTATTGACGTAGCACAGCATCCAGAGCTTTACCGACCTCTTGATGAAGAGGCGACGTCTATACGTGAGCGCTCAAAGCCTCTGGATGAACTATTTCGTCACAATCCGCAGCCGTTAGTTGAGGAAACGCTCCGGCGCTGGTCAGATGCTGATGCCTATCTCCCTATGATGGCGCGCGCGTACCCGGTTACCGTGTTGATCAATAAGGCCTCTGCGAAGGTTGTCGCCATAGTTGAGTTGAATCCTTGGGAATAATTTGTGCGAAGTTAGCTCGGTAACCTTTGCGCTAGCCAGGTTCGCAGGGCGTCGGGAAGTTCGCAGAGCAGCAATTCGTGTCGGCCGGATATCCAGCCATGGATCGGACTCGCCGGGCGACCTTTCAGGGCCTCGGCGATCAGCGAATTGGCTGTGATATGGTCGTTGATCAGCCCCAATGCATCTTGCAGGTGCGATAGCGCTGCCAGGTAAGGGGTGAGTTTCTTCGGCGACAGGAGTGGCGCCATGAACTCCAGCGTGTAGCGCAGTTTCTTGAAGGCGATGCGCATTTTGTGCCGTTCTTCCGGGGTGAGTTCTGCGTGGCGGCGGGCCAGGTTTCGGGCTTTTTTGGTGTGTCGGGCGATTTGCTCTCGTGCAAAGTCGTTGAGCGGCACCGGTAGCGTATCGCCCAGGGTATAGACGGCGGCGGTGAATTCAAGCAGCAGTCGCGGGTATTCCTTGACTGCGAGCAGGCCGACGACCGATTTCCGGGCGCTGCGGGCGCGGTGTTGCGCAGCCTTGCGCAGGCGCTTGATGTCCCGGTTGTCGGGGAAGGCTTCGGCGATGGGGGGCAGGGTTTCCGCGAGGAAGACGTCCCAGTTGCGCGTGTCGCCGAGCGCGCCGGCCAGGGTTTGCCAGGTTTTGCCGTAGGCGTTGACGAACTCGGGGGGAAGCACGGGGGCAAAGAGCTTGATGGCGGAGCGCAGTCGGCGCAGGGCGACGCGGGCTTGATGGACGAATTCCGGATCGCTGCCGGTCAGCAGTCCTTTTTCATTGCGCTGAAAATGCTCGAGGCAACCAAGCGCGATGCTGCGAAAGGCTTCGATTGGCGTTTGTTTTTCGTCGATGAGGACAGGCTTGCTTTTGAACGGGCGCAGCGGCTCGTCAAGGTAGAGGGCGTAGCCGCGCTCGGCTTTGCTGGCGATGGCCGGGCACAGTTCGATGTTGTCCTGGAGCTTCCGGGTCAGCGTGAAAATATCCTCGACGCGACCGGACAGGAGTTCCAGCTCGATTTCGCAGATGGGGGTGCTACGGCCTTTGCTCTCGATTTGGCCGCGGTCGATGGCCAGTTCGATGAGCGATTCGCCGAACGGAACATGCCAGATCTGGCGACGAAAATCCGTGGTGAAAATGGCTTCGAACTGACTGGAGCGGGCGTCCAGGTATTCACGAAAGTCGTCGGCATCGACGTGGCTGAAGTCGAAGATACCCGGCGTTGCCGGGGCTTCCCATTCGTTGCGCATGGCCAGTCCCCCGCTGGCGGGCTCAGCCGATTTGACGGTGCACAGCCATTGCCAGCCTTTTTTGCGAAAGCGCATGGCGACACGCCGGGCGTGCAGCTCCAGCTTCGGTGTGTCGTAGTAGGTATTGAGCAGACGTTGCTTTTGCGACGCGATATTGGCCAGCAAGGGGTGTGCGGCCAGCTTGCGAGCCGATTTCGGGGTGAGCTGGAGTTTGAGTTCGATTTCGGTACTCATTGCTTAATTCCTGGGAACGGCTGGTCCGGTGGCGCCATCGAAGCCGAGTTCGGGGAGTATGGCCAGTTCTGCTGCAGTCTGCACGCCTTCGGCGATGACGGTCAGCCCGATATTGTGCGCGATGCTGCACAAGCCTTTGATGAAAGCCTGGTTACCGGTTTGCGTGTCGATGGCGCGGATGAAACTGCCGTCGACCTTGAGATAGTCGAGGCCGATACCGTGCAGGCGGCCGATTTCGCTGAACTGGCGGCCGAAGTGCTCGATGCCGAGGCGGCAGCCAAGGGGGCGCAAGGCGTCGCAGAAGGCATGGAATTCTTCAAAATGCTGGAAGGCGCCGATTTCCGAGACTTCCAGCCAGAGACGTTGAGCAAGGTCCTTGCGGGAGGCGATCAGCGCAAACAGCCGGGCGCGGAAAGAGGCGTCCAGGATGGACTCGCCGGAAAGATTGACGGCGACGGCCGGGGCGCCGGCGGAGATTCTCTCCAGGGCGAGTCGTGTGGCGGCCAGGTCGAGTTCGGTCGTCATGGACAGGCGCGAGGCCATCGGCATGAAGCTGCCGGCCGTCAGCCATTCGCCGTCTTCCGTTGCCTGCAGGCGCAGCGGGCACTCGAAGTGAAGCAGCTGCCCCGTATTCCCGGCAACCGGAAAATCGATCAGGCGCAGGCGCTGGGTGTGGATGGCGCCTTCCAGCAGTTTCTTCCAGTCGGCGTTGGAGGTGGCGTGTTGTTCGTTATTGCTTTCTGCCTGACTCCAGGCAAGCCCGCTTTGATTCTCGGCCGAGGCCAGCGCGGTATCGACCCGGGCCAGCAGGCTGGCCACCGTCTGCTCGTGCAGATAGCCGCTGCTGGCGATATGTCCGATTCGTTCGCCGTCGATGAGCCCGGCTGCCGAGAGATCGTTGAGGGCGTGGAGCAATTTTTCGGCATAGGGAGCCGGATCCTGGACGCCAGGGAGCAGCAGGGCAAAATCAGCGCCATTGAGACGAGCAGCGGCCGCGTTGGGCTTGTCCTGCGCCAGCGTGCTCAGTGCGGTTCCGATCCGGCGCAGCAATTCGTCGGCCATTTCCCGGCCCGCCCGTTTGTTGATGCCGGCCAGGTCGGCCAGACGAAGCAGGAGCAGCGAGCCGGCCGGTGCCGCATCATCGTCGCTCAAGGCTGCAGCCAGCTGGTTCATGAAAAAGTCGCGGTTGGCGAGGCCGGTCAGGCTGTCCATGTTCGCTTCCCGGCGGACTTGTTCAAGGCGGGCTGCCTCTTCGGCAAACATGGTCTTGAGGCGCTGCACCATCGCATTCATGGCGCTTGCCACGCTTTTCAGTTCGGGGGTGGCGGGCTCGTTGATCGTGGTGAAGCGCCGTTCGCTGATGGCTTGCGCCTGCCCGACGACGGCGTCGAGCGGGCGCCGGATGCGCTGCAGGAACTGCATGCCGAGCAGGCCCATCAGGCCGCCGCCGATGGCGAACCAGCCAAGCAGTTTGAGGGCACCGTTCCACAGTTCGGTGTAGGCGAAATGGCTGTGGCTGATTAGTTCGATGGTGCCAAACTGTGTCCAGCCGGCAGAAACCTGTGCCTGGCCGGGCTGTGACTCAATCGGGAAAAGGCGAATGAACCAGTCCGGGGCGTTGCCGGCTGCCTGCGGGCCGGATTTTTCGATCATGGTCTTGCCATGCGGATCGATCAGTCGGACGACGGCGTACTGGCCGCTATCGAACACGGCGGCGACCTGCAGTTCGATGGTGACCGGATCCTTGTCCAATTGAGACATGGACAGTGCGAGCGTGGCTGCATTGTCGTTGTTCTTGATGGCCAGTTGGCGTTCCAGATAATGGCGTGCCGTCAGGGTGCTGACGATGAAACTGCCAGCAAAAGCGATGAGGGTGCTCGCAATCACGGCAAGCCAGAGTTGTCGGAACAGGGACATATCGATTACCTCACTGGAAACCTTCAGCGCGAGCCCGAGCCAGCAGATCCTGCCAGCGGGACAGATTGCTTGTGCTGGCGTTGTTGCCGGTGCCCTGCCAGAGCCCCGCGCTGTTGAAACTGAAAATGGGTGATAGATCGCTGCGTCGGGTGGCCGGCAGGATCTGGGGATTCAGGTTGTCGAGGACGAGTGGGTCGGCCGACGGGGTGGCGTAGTACGCCAGCACCATGTGGGCCTGAAGAAAGGTGCCTTCAGGGCCCGTTTGCGCCGCCTTGACGTAGACCAGGCGAAGTTTGCTGACCGGGATGCCCAGATCGATCAGGGAGTAATACTTGGCGATCGAGAGGTCCTCGCAGTCGCCGCGCCCCTGCCCGATGGTTTCGCTCGGGGTGGCCCAGTAGTCGCGCTGCCCCCAGACCGACATGTCGTCGTCGAAGGTGATGCGCCGGTTGATGAAGTCATTGACGCGACGCAATTTTTCGGCTTCCTGGGCTTTTCGTCCTTCGCCCAGCATGCGCTGCCAGTCGAGCAGCAAGGGCAGTCGGTCCTGGCCGAAACGGCTGATCAGTGCCTGTTGCAGCCGATCGAAGTCGACGCCGATGGCCAGCGGCAGACCGCTCAGGGAGAGCAGGCCGATGGCGGCAGCGGTCAGCAGTAATCGGAGCAGAGCGTTGTTAATGCGCAATGGACGCGAACTCTCGTCGAGCTAACGGTAAAGAAGCACGGGGAAAGCCGTTTTCACCCGATGGCGAACTTCTGTTATCCAGCCACAGTCCTGGGGATTATCGCCCATGAGCACGAAAATATCTCCTGCCCTGCGCGTGTTGATGCACGCGGATCAGCCGATGGTGTCGACTTGGGCGATGAAAACGTAGCCCTGCGAGCGCAGGGTCTTGATGAATCCGCTGCCGTCGGGTTGCTTGCCGAGAATGCGCCGGATCTGGCTGACGTGGACGTCGATGATCCGGTCGTAGGGCACGTATTCGCGCTTCAGTACGCGTGACAACTGCTCGCGGGAGAGTGGCTCGAACGGGTGCTCGAGAAACGCGACGAGCAGGGCAAAACCTGAAACGCCGAGCGGTGTCGGCTTGTTGCCATCCAGTGTGAGTTCGCGCGATGCGGTGTCCAGCGTCCAGTTGCCGAATTGCAGCCGGCGCATTTCGCCCCGTGCGGCGGTAGTGCGCTGGGTGCGGCGCAGCAGGCTGCGAGTGCGGGCCAGCAATTCGCGCATGTTGCAGGGTTTGGGCAAAAAGTCGTCGGCACCGATCTCAATGCCGATGATTCGTTCGATTTCGTCGGAGCGGGTGGAGTGGATGAGGACCGGGATTTCCGAGTTCTGGCGAAGCTGGCGCAGTAATTCGAGGCCGTCGGCATCGGGCAGGCTGAGATCAAGAATGATGACATCGGGCTTGTCGTCGAGGCGGCGCCACATGGCAGCCCCGGTTTCCGCATAAATACAGTCGATGCCGGCCGTGGCCAGTGTTGAACTCAGGACGTGGCGGGTGCCGGGATCATCTTCAACAATTAGCGCTGTCTGACGCATGTCCGTTCGATTCGATTACGCAACAAAGCGTGGATTGTAATCCAATGTAAAACAAAGGATTTGTTTTACCATTCTTTAACAATGCGTCGCCGACTCGGGCGACAATTCACTACTTCCTTGAATTTGACCGACTGATAGATTCCTGCGGCCTTGCATGTCTGTTCCTCTCTCATTAGACGGTTTCGATGTTGGTGCTGCAGTTGAGCGCATGCTCGGTCAGCCCAGGCTCTGGTGGCAGGCGCTCGCGCTCTTCGTGCCGCATTTTGCCGACTGGGAGCAGCGCTGGCAGGACAGTATCGGCGACCTGCAGCTTGAGCAAAAGGCGGTGCACGCCTTGCGCAGCGCGGCGGCGAACCTCGGGGCGAACGGGCTGGCTGCCGAGGCGGCAACCCTGGAAACGCAGTTGCTGGCCTGCCAGGCAGGGGAGATCGACTCGGTCCCGGAGCGCTTGCGTGAACGCTTGCGCGATGCCTATCGACGTACCTGGCATACGGCGGCCCAGGCCTTGAATTCGCATTCGCCCGCAGCTTGATGTCGCCGATGCCTACCGTTTCGATCCGGGACCGCCTGGCCAGCATCAATTTCTACGTGTTGCTGCTGGCGATCACGGTGACCAGTGTTTTCATCCTCGGCACGTCCGGGTGGATGGCGATCCGCGGGCATATTGACGAGGGCTATGCCCGGCTGGAATTGCTCAATGCCAATCCGGGGCCGATGGCGGATGGCGCGGCGGGTGATGCGTTCAAGGAAAAGCTGTCGGCGCTGCGCAACATGCCCTACCTGCATTCCGTCGCCTGGTTCCGGCCGGATCATTCGGTTTATGCGGCCTTTGATCGGCAAGGCGCCGACGACCCTTCGCCCTTGCCGCTGATCGATCCGGTCGCCGGCCACCGGTTTTCCTGGAACCACATTGATTTTCTGGCGCCAACAGGCTCGGCCAACAAGCGCCTCGGATGGCTGCGGCTGAGCATGGATCTGAGCGGCGTCTATCAGCAGTTGCTGGCCTATCTCGGGCTGCTCCTGCTCGAAATTGTTGTCGCCCTCGCCGTGGCGCTGCGCTTGCAGGCCCGGCATGTTGAAAAACTGGTTGAACCGCTCCAGGAACTGACCCGGAACATGGCGGAGGTGTCGCTGGGCCGGCTGGATATTCGGGCGGCAGACAGCGAGGTGACGGAAATCGGCCGGCTGGCGGACGGCTTCAACCAGATGGTTGAGCAGATTCGCGAGCGGGACCACTGGTTGTCGACCCATCTGGGCAATCTTGAGCAGATCGTCGAGCAACGCACGCGCGAACTGCGCCTGGCGAAGGAGGCGGCGGAGGCGGGCAGTCAGGCGAAGAGTGAGTTTCTGGCGACGATGAGCCACGAAATCCGGACGCCGATGAACGGCGTGCTGGGCATGACCGAGCTGCTGCTCAACACGGAGCTGGCGCCGACCCAGCGCCAGTTTGTCGAGGCCGTCGAGCGTTCCGGCAAACACCTGCTGGGCATCATCAACGACATCCTCGATTTCTCGAAGATCGAGTCGGGCAAGCTGGAACTGGATGTCGTCGATTTCGATCTGCGCAATCTGCTGGAAGAGGCGCTGGAAATGTTCTCCCCGCAGGCCAGCCGGAAGGGCCTTGAATTGGTCGCCGATCTGCCGCCCGATGAAAATCTCGTGGTGCGGGGCGATGCGCTGCGCCTGCGTCAGATTGTCGTCAATCTGCTCGGCAATGCCGTGAAATTCACGGCCAGCGGCCAGGTTTTCCTGGGTTTGCGCGTCGTCGAAGATTTCGAAAATAGCCAAAATTTCCGGTTGACCGTCAAAGACACCGGAATCGGCATTCCGCTCGATGCGCAGGAGCGAATTTTCGAGCATTTTGCCCAGGCCGACGGCTCGACCAGCCGGCAATACGGCGGCACGGGCCTGGGGCTGGCCATCTGTCGCCGCCTGGTCGACATGATGGGTGGGCGCATCGGCGTCGAGAGCCAGTCGGGCGAAGGCGCTTGTTTCACGGTGGATCTGTCGTTGCCGCGCGGAAAGCTGCCGGAGCCGGTGCGGCCGGCACCGATTGCGGTCAAGGAGGCCGCTCGGCGCATCCTGCTCGTTGACGATACGCCGGAACACGGCGACATCCTGCTCGCCCAGCTTGGCGGTCGCGGGCTGGCGGCGGATACGGCGGCTTCCGGATTGCAGGCCCTGGCGATGGTCAATACGGCCTTTGCCGCCGGCGAGCCCTATGCCTTGCTGGTCATCGACATGGAAATGGCTGAAATGTCCGGGCTCGACCTGATTCGCGCCCTGCGGGCCGATCAGCGCGGATCGGCCGTGCAGTTGATTGTTTTTTCGGCTGTGCCGGAAATGGGGCAGCAGCTCAAAAAAGCCGGTCTGGAGGTGGCCTTCTGCCTGCCGAAGCCCTTCCGTCAGGCCGAGTTCCTGAGCGCCATCGACGCCGTGCTCAACCGGCGCGAACGCAGCGAGAGTCCGCGCGACAATTCGGCGCTCCGCAAGCTGCGCGGCCGGGTACTGCTGGCCGAAGACAACGAGAGCAACCTGATCGTGGCCCGCGCGCAGCTGGAGAGAATCGGGCTCGAGGTCGTCTCGGCGAACGACGGACAGCATGCGCTCGATCTGCTGATGTCCGAAACGGTCGACCTGGTGCTGATGGACTGCCAGATGCCGGTCCTCGACGGCTTTGCCGCGACCCGCGCCTTGCGCGCAAAGGAGGCGGCCAGCGGCGAGCATCTGCCGGTCATCGCCCTGACCGCCAACGCCATGAAGGGGGACCGCGAGCGCTGTGTCGACGCCGGCATGGATGCCTACCTGGCCAAGCCCTACAACGGCGACGACCTGTTCGCCGTGCTCGCCCGCTGGCTCCCGCTCGAGCGGCGGAAACCGGTCGCCGGCCGTGGCGAGGCGGGGGCTGGCGGAAACGAGAACTCGCCCGACAGCGGCCCCGTCCTCGATCCGGCGGCGTTTGACAAGATCCGGGCCTTGTCGCCGCAAGGCGGTGACGCGCTGGTCAGGCAGGTCATCGAGGCTTACCTGAAAGCGGCGGAACGCGAATGGGCCCGCTTCGACCTCGCGCTGGCGGACGCCGATATCGCCCTGCTGGCGCGCGTCGCACACGCCCTCAAGTCGAGCAGCTTCAACGTCGGCGCCAACGCGCTGGCGGCGCGCTGTAGCGAGGTCGAGCAGCTTGGCCGCGAAGGGCAGATGCGGCAATTGCTGACCCGCGTCGACGGCCTGCGGGCCGAATGGAAGCGGGTCGATGCGGCCTTGAAGGACGTCCTCGCGGAGCTGGCATCGTGAACCGGCCTGCCTGGCGAGTCCTGGTGGCGGACGACGATCCGACCGCCCGTCTGCTCACCCAGGCCGCGCTGGGCGGGGACGACTTCGCGCTGACGCTGACCGATAACGGCACGGATGCCCTGGCCGCATTCCGCCAGGCGCCGTTCGACATTGCCTTGATCGATGTCGAGATGCCGGGGCTCGACGGTTTCGAGGTCTGCGCCGCCATCCGGCAGTCGCACGGCGAGCGCTTCCCGCTGGTGCTGCTCAGCGGGCGGAGCGATCCCGTCGCGCTCGAACGGATGCGCCAGCTGGGCGCCAGCCATCTCGTCAAGCCGGTGGACTGGGGGTCGCTCGGCGACTATCTGCGCGCGCGGCTGGCTGCCGCTTCACCTTAGCTGCAGGCTTCTCCCGTTGCCCCGTAGCGCGGGGCTTGTGGCAGAATCGGGCCGAAGGGGCTCAAGTTCCGCTGCAACAAGAAAAGGGGGAGTGATGAACTATCGGGAATTCTGGCGAGGCTCGCTGCTCGCCGTGATGCTGGCCGCCTTGTCGGCCCTTGCCGCAGCCCAGGAATCAAGGCCGCTGGTCAAGGGGCAGACCCTCTACCTGCCGATCTATTCGCACATGCTCTACGGGAATCTGGGCAAGAGCGGCAAAGCTTCGCAGGTTTTGCTGTCCGCGCTGGTCAGTATCCGCAACACGGATGGCAAGCGCCCGATCCGGATTCTGTCTGCCCGGTATTTCGACACCAACGGCAAGCTGCTCGGCGATCGCGTGCCGACGCCGATGCTCGTGCCGCCTTTTGGCACGCTTGAACTCTTCGTCGAACTCAACGATGCCTCCGGTGGGTCAGGCGCCAACTTCATCGTCAAATGGGACGCCGAGCAGGCAGTCAATCCGCCGCTGGTCGAGTCGCTCCACGCCAACATGGACGGCGGCAAGGCGGTCATCTTCATGACCCAGTCGGTCCCCCTGGTCGACTGAGCGGAGATCGTCGGTGGCCACGATCAACACGGCGCAGGCCGGATACATCTTCCGCCTCCTCTACCTAGCGGTAGGGCTGCTCTTCGCCGTGCACCTGTTTGGCACCGTGGGCTACATGGTGCTGACCGAGGGAAAGTATTCGTGGTTTGACTGTTTCTACATGACCTTCATCACCGTCGCCACCATCGGCTTCGGTGAAATCATCGACATGTCGAGCAATCAGCCGGCGCGCGTCCTGACGGTGGTCATCGGCATTCTCGGCGCAGGCAATCTGTCGCTGCTCTTTTCGGTGGTGACCGTCGCGCTGCTCGAAACCGATCTCAATGGAACCCTGCGGAGAAAACGCATGGAAAAAGCAATCAAGAAACTCAAGGGCCACTACATCCTCTGTGGTTTTGGCCGGGTCGGCCGCAACATCGCGCGCGAACTCGAGGCCACCCACCGCCATTTTGTCGGCATCGACGAAGACCTCCACCGACTGGAGGAGTACAAGGAAAAGAACATCGGCTTCCTCTATCTCCATGGCGATGCCAGCGACGACGATGTCCTGGTCGCCGCCGACCTCGAGGACGCCAAGGGTCTTTTTGCCGTGACTGGCGACGACTCGCGGAACCTCATGATCGTCATCACGGCCAAGCAGTTGAAACCGGAGCTCCGCGTCGTGGCGCGCTGCACGGAAACCCGCAATGTCGAGAAGATGCGCAAGGCCGGCGCCGATGCCATCGTCTCCCCCGATTTCACGGGCGGCATGCGGATCGCGTCGGCGATGATTCGTCCGCACGTCGTGTCCTTCCTCGACGAAATGCTGAAATCGGAAAAAAGCCTGCGGATCGAAGAAGTGCCGGTGCCGGCCGGGTTCATTCCGAAACCGCTGGGCACGCTCAAGTTGCGCAGCGCCAACTACGTTTTTCTGGCCGTGCGCGAGCGCAATGGCAACTGGGAGTTCAATCCGGACAAGGACTTTCTGCTCAAGCCCGGCTACATGCTGATTGCCATGGCCAGCCCGGTCGGGCGTACTGAAATAGAGACGCTGCTGATCGAAATGGCGTCCTGATGTAAGGTATTGCGTGATGCGGTTCATTCGGCAGGTGTCTCTGCCGGCCGCGAATTTCTGGAGGGAGAAACATGTACAAGACAGTCATCATCGCCGGCGCTTTCCTCGTGGCTTGCGGCTCAGTGCACGCATCGCCGGAGCTGGCCAAGGCCAAGAACTGCATGACCTGCCACGCCATTGACAAGAAAATCGTCGGCCCGGCCTACAAGGACATCGCCGCCAAGCGTGGTGCAGAAAAGGGTGCCGAGGCTGCATTGACGGCCAAGATCAAGGGCGGCAGCCAAGGCGAGTGGGGCCAGGTGCCGATGCCGCCGAACAACGTGACCGATGCCGAGGCCGCCACGCTCGCCAAGTGGGTGCTGTCCCAGAAGTAAGCCTTTGCCCGGGCGCATGATGACCAAAAGCGAGACTGAATGAAAGCCTTGACCGCCGAACAGATGCGCCGCCGCTGGATCGCCCTCGGCGTCGTCGCGGTCGCCTACATCCTGTCTTTCTTCCAGCGCTTTGCGCCGGCCGGCATTGCGCCCGATCTGGCCGCTGCCTTCGAGACCTCCGCAGCCTCGCTGGGGATTCTGGCGGCCACCTATTTTTATGTGTATACCGTGATGCAGGTGCCGACCGGCATCCTCGTCGATACGCTGGGCCCGCGCCGCATTCTGGCGCTCGGCGGGCTGGTCGGCGGCGCCGGCAGTTTCCTCTTCGGCATGGCGCCGACGCTCGAGCTGGCGCTGGTCGGCCGGACATTGGTCGGCCTGGGCGTGTCGGTGACCTTCATCGCCATGCTCAAGCTGATTGCCGTCTGGTTCGAGGAAAACCGCTTCGCCACCATGGTTGGCATCTGCATGCTGATCGGCAATCTGGGCTCGGTGCTGGCCGGGGCGCCGCTGTCCGCCGTAGCGCAGGCCACCGGATGGCGTGGCGTGTTCATCGGCGTCGGGGTGGTTTCGCTGATCCTTGGCGTACTGTGCTGGCTGATCGTGCGCGATGCGCCGGACGGCAAGGATGCACCGCCAAAAGCCGCTTTTGACCGGACAGCAGTGATCTCGGGCCTGCTCTCGGTGATCCGCAACCGGGCAACCTGGCCGCCGTTGCTGGTCAACACCGGCATGTGCGGCGCCTTTTTTACCTTTGCCGGACTGTGGGCGACGCCCTATCTGATGCAGGTGCATGGCCTTGCCAGATCGGTAGCCACGACGCATTTGTCCCTGTGGTTCGGCGGCTTCGCGGTTGGCTGCCTGTTCATCGGCGGCCTTTCCGATCGCCTCGGGAAACGCCGCCCGGTGCTCATCGCCGCCTCGCACCTGTATGCCGTGATCTGGCTCATCCTGTGGTCCTGTGTGAGCATGCCGGTTGCGCTTTCCTACACACTGTTCGCTGTGCTCGGGCTGACCACGGCCGGCTTCAGCCTGACCTGGGCCTGTTCCAAAGAGGTCAATCCGCCCTTGTTGTCCGGCATGTCGACCAGCGTCGCCAATATGGGTGGCTTCATGACGGCCGCGCTGCTGCAGCCTTTCGTCGGCTGGGTCATGGACCTCGGCTGGAAGGGGGAAATGATCGGCGGCGCGCGGGTTTACGATGTCGAGACCTGGCGTCACGGCGTGCTCGTCGTGACCGTTTTCGCGCTTTTGGGGGCGGCGGCCTGCTGGTGGGTCAAGGAAACACGCTGCCGCAACATCTGGCAGCCATCCTGACGCCGTCACGGCCTTGGCCAAAATTCAATGAAATCAATGTGTCAGGCAATAGCAGCTTGTGCTGTCGCTATAAATTAGCGTATGCTTATATTCATGAGCGCAAATACCATTCGATATTTCATTTTTAGCCTTTTTTTCGGGTTGACCGTCGCATCCGCGGCTGAGCCCTTGTCGGTCATCACCGTCAAGCCGCATGCCGTCGATCTGGCCTTCCCGGCTGAATCGCTGGTCGAAGCCGTGCAGCAGGCAACGGTGGGCGCCCAGGTGGCCGGCCGGGTGCTGGAGGTCAAGGCCGATGCCGGCCAGTCCGTCAAGAAGGGTGATGTGCTGATGCGTATCGATGCCCGTGAGGCGGCCGAAGCGGCGCGTGCCGCCGAGGCGCAGTACGCCAACGCCAAGGTCAATTTCGAACGGACGAAAAGTCTCGTCGCGCAGAAGTTCATGAGTTCGGCCGCCCTCGACAAGGCCCGCGCCGACCTCGATTCCACCGCGGCCAATCGCGCCGCTGCCGGGGCCAGCCAGAGCCACGCCACCATCGTCTCGCCGATGAACGGCATCATCGCCCGCCGCCACGCCGAAATGGGCGACATGGCGACGCCGGGCAAGCCGCTGTTCACCCTCTACCAGCCGGGCGCCTTGCGCGTCACGGCGAGCATTCCGCAATACCGACTGAAGGCAATGCGCGATGTCAAAACGGCGCGCGTCGAGTTTCCTGAACTGGGCAAGTGGGTCGATGCCGTCAAGGTTCAGGTCCTGCCGACGGCCGATGCGGCGACGCACGTTTCACAGGTCCGCGTCACGCTGCCCGATGTGCCGGAAGCGACGCCGGGGATGTTCGCCCGCGTGCATTTCATCACCGGTCAGTCGGAAAAGCTGACGGTGCCGGCCAGCGCCGTGCTGCGTCGTGGCGAAGTGGCTGCGGTTTACGTGCAGACGGCCGACAACCGTCTGTCGTTGCGCCAGCTGCGCCTCGGCGATGCCGTCGGGCTCGGCGAGATCGAGGTGCTGGCGGGTTTGGCCGCCGGTGACAAGGTGGTCACCGATCCGGTCAAGGCCAGCATTCAACTGAAATCGGCTAACTAGGCCATGAGCAGCGAGAAGACCGCGCTCGGCACGAGTTTGGGTATTTCGGGGCGCATCGCCGCCGCCTTCCAGAATTCACGAATGACGCCCTTGCTGGCGCTGGTCGCCTTCCTGATGGGGCTGTTCGCCACGCTCGTCACGCCGCGCGAGGAAGAGCCGCAGATCGACGTGACCATGGCCGATGTCCTGATCGCCTTCCCTGGCGCCTCGGCCAAGGATGTCGAAAACCTTGTGGCCCGGCCCGGCGAGCAGGTACTGTCGCGCATGCACGGTGTCGAGCACGTCTATTCCGCCTCGCGACCCGGCATGGCCGTCATCACCGTGCAGTTCGATGTCGGCGTCAAATACAACGACGCGGTCCTGCGTCTTTACGACACCGTGCATTCCAACCGCGACTGGTTGCCGCCCAACCTCGGGGTCATGGACCCGGTGATCAAGCCGCGCGGCATTGACGACGTGCCCATCGTGGCGCTGACCTTCTGGACCAAGGATGCCGCGCGTTCCGCCTTCGAACTGCAGCAGGTGGCGCGCGCCGTCGAAATCGAACTCAAGCGCATCAAGGGTACGCGCGACGTGGCTACCCTCGGCGGCCCCGATCACGCCATCCGCGTGCTCATGGATGCCGACCGGATGAATGCCTTCGGCGTCACGCCGCAGGACATTGCCGGTGCCCTCAAGGTCTCGAACGCCCTGCAATCCTCCGGCAACCTGACTGCCGGCAACCGCGAGGTGCTGGTCCAGACCGGCACCTATCTCGAGTCGGCGGCCGACGTGAAGCAACTCGTCGTGGCTGTGCGCGGCGAGGCCGGCGAACGCAAGCCGGTCTACATGAGCGACGTGGCAACGGTCGAGGATGGCCCGGATCAGCCCAAACGCTACGCCTGGTTTGGCGACCAGAGCGGCGAGTTTCCCGCCGTCACCATCCAGCTTTCCAAACAGCCTGGCGTCAATGCGGCCGATGTGGCCAATGCTACGGTCAACCGGATAAATGACTTGAAAAACAAAGTCATTCCGGAGGGCATCGAAGTCACCGTGACACGGAACTACGGCGAAACGGCGACCGAAAAGGCGCAAAAGCTGATCGGCAAGCTGATCTTTGCCACGGCGTTCGTCGTACTGCTCGTCTTCTTCGCCCTCGGCAAACGCGAGGCGGTCATTGTCGGCATCGCCGTGACCCTGACGCTGGCAGCAACGCTCTTCGCCTCCTGGGCCTGGGGTTTCACCCTGAACCGCGTCTCGCTGTTCGCGCTGATTTTCTCGATCGGCATCCTCGTCGATGACGCGATTGTCGTCGTCGAGAACATCCACCGCTGGCAGGGCTTGTACCCCGAAAAGAGCCTTTTGGAGATCATTCCGCCGGCCGTCGATGAAGTCGGTGGCCCGACCATTCTCGCCACGCTGACCGTCATCGCCGCGCTGCTGCCGATGGCTTTCGTCACGGGGCTGATGGGCCCGTACATGAGCCCGATCCCGATCAACTCGTCGATGGGCATGGCTATCTCGCTGGCCGTCGCCTTTGTCGTCACGCCCTGGCTGGCGGCGAGAATGATGAAAACGCATGGCAATGCCCATGGAAGCCATCAGCCGTCGAAGCTCGACGCCAAACTGGATAGCACCTTCCGCAAGCTGCTGACCCCCTTCCTCGATCCGATCAAGGGCGGCGCCATGCGCGTCAAGCTGGCCATCGCCGTGGTCCTGCTCATTCTCGGCTCGGTGTCGCTGGCCTATTTCCAGCTCGTCGTGCTCAAGATGCTGCCTTTTGACAACAAGAGCGAATTCCAGGTCATCCTCGACATGCCGGTGGGCACGCCGGTTGAGGAAACGGCACGCGTGCTGCACGAAATCGGCGCCGAACTGGCCCTCGAAAAAGATGTGACCAACTATCAGGCCTACGCCGGTACGGCCAGCCCGATCAATTTTAACGGCCTCGTTCGCCAGTACTACCTGCGTGCCGCGCCGGAGAAGGGTGACATCCAGGTCAATCTGGCCGACAAGCATCATCGCTCGCGGCAGAGTCACGAGATTGCGGTCTCGCTGCGTGATCGCATCGAGGCCATCGGCAAGCGGAATGGCGGCGTCGCCAAGGTCGTCGAAGTGCCGCCGGGACCGCCGGTCATGTCGCCCATCGTCGCCGAAATCTACGGCCCCGACATGAAGGGCCAGATGAGCGTCGGCAAGCAGGTGCGCAAGGCCTTCGAGGCAACGCCGGACATCGTCGCCATCGATGACTACATCGAAGCCGACGCCCGCAAGGTCGTGCTCCATGTGCTGCAAAGCAAGGCGGCACAACTCGGTGTGGCGCAGAGCGATATCGTCGAGGTCGTTGGTATGGGCCTGGCCGGGCAGGACGTGACGCCGGCACGCAATACCGATTCCAAGTTCGAGATCCCGGTCCGCGTGACTTTGCCGGCCGAGAAGCAATCCAATCTGGATGCCCTGCTCAAGCTGCGCGTTCGTTCGCGTGACGGCCATCTGGTTCCGGTCTCCGAACTCGTAGAGGTACAGGATGCGGCCCGCGAAAAGGCCATTTACCACAAGGATCTGCTACCGGTCGTGTATGTCGTCGGCGACATGGGCGGCAAGCTCGATTCGCCGCTCTACGGCATGTTCGACATCCGCAGCAAGATCAACGGCATGGAACTCAAGGAGGGCGGCACACTCGGCGAATGGTTCATCCGCCAGCCGAACGATCCCTACGCCGGCTACAGCGTGAAATGGGATGGCGAATGGAAGGTGACCTACGAAACCTTCCGCGACATGGGCATCGCCTACGGCGTCGGCCTGATCCTCATCTACCTGCTGGTCGTCGCCCACTTCGGCAGCTACCTCGTGCCGCTCATCATCATGGCCCCCATTCCGCTGACCATCATCGGCGTCATGCCCGGCCACGCGCTGTTCGGTTCGCAATTCACGGCCACCTCGATGATCGGCATGATCGCCCTGGCCGGCATCATCGTCCGCAACTCAATACTGCTCGTTGATTTCATCAAGCTGCAGGTCGCGAACGGCATGCCCTTCCACGACGCGGTGATTCAGTCGGCCGCGGTGCGCGCCAAACCCATCGCCCTGACCGCACTGGCCGCCATGCTCGGCGCCATGTTCATTCTCGACGACCCGATCTTCAATGGGCTGGCGCTGGCGCTGATCTTCGGCATCATGGTGTCCACGCTGCTCACGCTGGTCGTCATCCCCGTCCTCTATTTCTCGGCATTCCGCAAGGAGCATCAACAATGACCATCGAACGCATCATCCGCATCATGGCGGGCTTTTTCGTCCTGCTTTCGCTTTCCCTTGGCTACCATGGCAGCCCGATCTTCGTATCGGAATGGTTCCTCGCCTTCACTGCCTTCGTCGGCTTGAATCTGCTGCAAAGTGGCTTTACGGGCTTCTGCCCGCCGGAAAAGCTGCTGGCAAAGATGGGTTTCTCGCGCGGAAACGGAAGCTGCAGTCGCTAAGTTAATTCAGGAAAAAACATCTTCATATCAGGGGCAAAGGCGAAGCCAAATTTGGCGTCATATGAAGAGTGATTTTCCGTGAATTTGCTTTAGAAAAACTTCGTGAAACATTGTTTTTATTGGGTTAAACTAGGCTTGGTATAACTAAAGTCCTAATTTGACCCGTGGCACTCAATCCGGTCCTCGCCGGCAGAAAACTTCGCCTGCTTGCCTTCGGGCTCATCATCCTGATCTGGTGCGCGATCGGCTTTGATTTGTGGGCGATCAGCCAGGACAGCGATTCCGCGTCAGTCGACTACTTGTTTTTGCCGCTCGGGAATGTCGCCCCGTCCTGGAGCGTCCAGCTGCTGATTCTTGGCGTGGTGATGACCATTCTGGTCATCGAAGGCTGCCGATTCCTGTTGTCGATGCGCGAGCGCGCAGGCAATCTGCTCAAGCTGCATCGTAGCGTCATCGATCATGCCTCCGAGGCGATGATCCTGACGGACGCCGCGCAGCGCATATTGTCGGTCAACGTGGCTTTCGAGCAGATCACCGGATATGCCGCCCACGAGGTGATCGGGCAGACGCCGACCCAACTGAGCGCCGGGCATTCCGGGCTGAATTTCCACCGCAATATCTGGGATTTCGTCGCCGAGAACGGATTCTGGGAGGGCGAAGTCTGGGATCGCCGCAAGGATGGAGGGATCTATCCCAAGCTCATGCGTATCTCGGCGATTCGCGATGAGGCCGGCCATGCCTCGCATTTCGTCGCCAACTTTGCCGATGTCAGCGATGCCAAGGCACAGGCCGAGCGTTTCGACTACCTGGCGCATCACGACCAGCTCACCAATCTGCCGAATCGTCTGGCGCTCGATGCCCATCTCGGCAATATTTTCGACAGCGCGATGCCGGGGATCAACCGCCTGGCCTTGCTGATCATCGATCTGGACAACTTCAAGACGGTTAACGACTCGCTGGGGCATCATGCGGGCGACCGCCTGCTGGCGGAGATCGCCCGCCGCCTGGGCGGCGAAATGGATCGTGCCAAGCGCCTGTTCCGACTCGGTGGCGACGAGTTCGTCGTCGTCCTGGAGCAGATTGAAAGCAACGATGAAGTTATCACCTTGCTCGATCGCCTGATCCGCTCGACTGGTCCGGCCTGCGACATCGATGGGCATCAATTGCGCTGCACGCTGTCCATCGGCGTCAGTGTCTATCCGGAAGACGGGCAGGATGGCCCGACCCTGATCCGCAACGCCGATGCGGCGATGTACGCGGCGAAGGCAGCGGGACGCAATAACTTCCAGTTTTTTGCCGAGCAGATGAATGCGGCCGCCAACAAGCGCCTACATCTGGAAAGCGAACTGTGGCGGGCGCTGGCCGAGAACCAGCTGGTGCTGCACTATCAGCCGCAGATCGATCTGCTCAGCGGCAAGGTTGTTGGCGTCGAGGCGCTGGTGCGCTGGTGTCATCCGCAACGCGGCATGATTGCACCGGGCGATTTCATTCCGGTCGCTGAGGAGAGCGGCTTGATACTGCCGCTCGGCCAATGGGTTCTGCTCGCAGCCTGCCGGCAGGTCCGCGATTGGCTGGATGCCGGCATCGACATGGGCGAGATGGCGGTCAACATTTCCGCGCATCAGTTTCGTCAGCCCGACTTTGTCCAGAGCGTGCAGCAGGTTCTGGCGGAAACCGGCATCCCGGCCGAGCGACTGGAGCTGGAGATCACCGAAAGCTCCGTGATGCATGGTGTCGATAGCGCCATCCAGACGCTGGCCAAGCTCAAGGCCATGGGGGTCAGGCTGGCCATCGACGATTTTGGCACGGGCTATTCGTCGCTGGCCTATCTGCGCCGCTTCCCGCTTGATCGCCTGAAGATCGACCGCTCTTTCCTGGCCGATGTGGAATACGACCCCGACGCCGCGTCGCTGGTCACCTCGATCGTCATGCTCGGCCGTTCGCTCGGTCTGCAGTTGGTGGCGGAGGGCGTCGAGAATTTTGCCCAGGCCGAATTCCTGCGCACCCTCGAATGCGAGCGCGTGCAGGGTTTCCACTTCTACCAGCCGGCATCGGCAGCCGATGTGGTCGGGCTCGGTCGAACGCTGGAATACCCGGTACAGCCTGCTTGATGCGGCTTGACCGCGGGGAGTGGGGGGCTAAAATTCCAGCCTTCTGGCGAGGGAGTTCAGTATGAAAATCGGATTTATCGGCCTGGGTATCATGGGGCGCCCGATGGCGCTCAACCTGATCAAGGGCGGGCACGCTGTCACCGTCTGGGCGCGCCGCGCCGAATCAATGCAACCCCTGCTCGACGCGGGGGCCAAGGGAGCGGCGAGTCCGGCCGATGCCGCGCGTGGGAACGAGCTGGTCATCTCGATGGTGGCCGATGCACCCGATGTGGCCGAGGTCATGCGCGGCGTCGCCAGCGCCGGCGAAAAGGGGCTGGTCGCGGTAGACATGAGCACCATCGCGCCGGCCGCAGCACGGAAAATTGGCGAGGACCTGGCCGCAGCCGGTGTCGATTTCGTCGACGCGCCGGTGTCCGGCGGCGAGGTGGGGGCCATTGCCGGCACCTTGTCGATCATGGCCGGTGGTTCCGACGCTGCCTTTGCCAAGGCCAGGCCGGCCTTTGAATGCATGGGCAAGAACATCGTGCATGTCGGCGCCAGCGGTGCCGGCCAGGTAACCAAGGCCGCCAACCAGATCGTGACCGGCATGGGCGTTCTGGCCGTGGCCGAGGCATTTGCATTTGCGGCAAAAAATGGCGTTGACCGTGGGAAGGTGCGCGAGGCGCTGCTCGGCGGCTTCGCCTACTCGAAAATCCTTGAAAACCACGGCCAGCGCATGCTCGACCGCAATTTCAAGCCGGGTTTCAAGAGCTGGATGCACGAGAAAGACCTGAACATCGTCATGCAGACCGCCCACGAGCTGGGCCTCTGCCTGCCGGGCTCCGCCGCCACGGCGCAGATGTTCAACGCGATGGTGGGGTCGAACCTGGGCGAGGAAGATTCGATCGCCGTGCTCAAGTTGCTTGAGCGCCTCTCGGGCCAGGCATGAGGATCGGCTTCATCGGTCTGGGTGCCATGGGGCGTCCGATGGCCCAGCATGTGCAGCATGCCGGTCACGAACTTGCGGTCTGGGCGCGCCGGCCGGAGTGCATTGGCGACTTGCCGGCCAGCGTGTGCGCAACACCGGCCGAGCTCGGTGCGCGCTGCGAGGTGGTTTTTACGGTCATTACCTCCAGCGCGGATGTCGAAGGCGTCGCGCTCGGCAAAGATGGACTGATCGAGGGCATGGCGCCCGGATCGGTCGTGGTCGATTGCTCGACCATCGCGCCGGATGCGGCGCGAAACATCGCGGAAAAACTGGGCGAAAAGGGCATTCATTTTCTTGACGCACCGGTGTCCGGTGGCGAGCAGGGGGCCATCGATGCGACGCTTGCCATCATGGCGGGAGGCGATGCCGAGGTTCTTGAGCGAGTTCGTCCTCTGCTCGACTGCCTGGGCAAGCGCATCGTCCATATCGGCCCGAACGGCGCCGGACAGGTTGCCAAGGCCTGCAACCAGATGATCATGGTCGCCGCCATCGAGGCCGCTGCCGAGGCGATGCATCTTGCCGCGGCGGCCGGGGTCGATTGCGCCAAGGTCCGGCAGGCCTTGTCTGGCGGCTCTGCGGCCTCGCGCGTACTCGATGTGATGGGCGAGCGCATGGTGCGGCGCGACTTTTCTGCCGGCATCGAAGCGCGTCTGCACCACAAGGATTACGGTCTGGTGCTGGAAGCGGCCCGGCAGAGCGGCGTACCCGTGCCGCTCACGGCCGTCGTGGCCCAGCAATTGAACGCGCTCATGGCGCAGGGTTGGGGGCGCGACGACACCTCGTCGCTGCTGCGCGTGCTGGAGCGCTGATGAGCCAGATCGCGCAGTTGTCGGAAGCCGAGATCGAGGACCGCTTTCACATCACGGGCGTGCGTCCCGTCGCCTTCATGCTGGCCGGCTTTGCCCGCGATGCGGTGCCCTTTTCGGTATCGTTCCGGGCCGGCAGCGAAATGTTGCTGACCACGCTGCTCGATGCCCAGCCGGAAAAAGGCTTGCTCATTTTCGATTGCAGCGGCAGCAACGAGCTCAACCGGCATTTCCTGCAGAGCGAGCACAATGTCTTCGTCGGGCGGCCGGGCGGGATTCACGTCCAGTTTGTGACCGGACGCGCCCTGGAAATGCTCTATGGCGGACGCAAGGCTTTTTCCGTGGCCTTGCCGAAATTCCTGGTCCGCCTGCAGCGCCGCGAAACCTTCCGCATCGACGCGCCGGTGGGACGGCCGTTGCAATTCTTCGGGCGCCTGTCTGATGGGCGCCTGCTGAATGTGCCGGTGCATGACATTTCGGTCGCCGGGCTGGGGACGACGGCCATGAATCCGCCGGAGGGGCTGGCCTCAGGCGAGCATCTGGCGAATTGTCACTTCGCGCTGCCGGACGATAAGCATGAGCTGTTTTTCAATGCGACCGTCTGTCACCTGACGCCAAACGTGGGTCGTAGCGGCATGCAACAATGGCGCGTCGGCCTGCGTTTCGATGATTTGCCGTCGGCTGAAAACAACCGCATCCAGCGCTATATCGCCCGCGTCGAACGCGAGCGGCACGAATTGCTCGCTTAGCCGCCTCGCCGGTTTTCAGCAAATATCGCAGCGATGGATTTCAACCGTCGCATGGACGATTTCTTCATGGATGGCGAGGGCTTCGCGGATGGCCAGCGGGGTCAGCGTTGTGTCGTGGGTCAGCAGGCTGAGCGCGCAGGCATAGGCGCCGGTACCGATGCGCCAGACATGCAGGTCGGTCAGTTCGGTCTGGCCATCGGCGGGCAGGGCTGAAATGACCTCGCGAATCTCGGCGACGACCGGATGGTCCATTTCGCGATCAAGCAGCACGCGGCCGCTCTGCACGATGAGGTTCTTCGCCCACAGCGCAACGAGGATGGCGCCGACGATGCCGGTCGCCGGATCGAGCCAGGCCCAGCCATAGAGCCAGCCGCCAGCCAGCGCGGCGATGGCGAGCACCGAGGTGGCAGCATCGGTGACGACGTGGATGTAGGCGGCCTTGAGGTTGAGATCATCGTGATCGTGATGGGCGTGCTCGTGCCCGTGGTGATGGTCGTGATCGTGGCCGTGGGCATGGCCAAGGATCAGCGCGCAGACCAGATTGACCACGAGGCCGAGAACAGCGACCGCCATCGCTTCCGGGTAGTGAATTTCCTGCGGCTTCCACAGCCGTTCGAGCGAGCCGAAGATCATCGCTGCCGCGACGCCGAGCAGGAAGATGGCGCTGGTGTAGCTGGCCAGCACCTCGATTTTCCAGGTGCCGAAGGCGAAACTCGGGTCGCTGGCGTACTTGCGGGCAGCGCTGTAGGCGAAGGCCGACAGGCCGATGGCCAGCGCGTGCGAACTCATGTGCCAGCCGTCGGCGAGGACGGCCATCGAGTTGAACCACCAGCCGGCGACGATTTCGAGCAGCATCGTGGCGATGGTGATCCACATGACGAGGCGCGTGCCGCGTTCGGCAGCGGCATTTCCAGTGGCGAACTGATGCTGGTGCGCCCAGCGCGAGAGGTCGTGCTGGCTCATTGCTGTCCGTAGCCGGCGAACTTGTCCAGCACGGCGCTCATTTCCTCGGGCGAGAGCAATACCGGCTGGCCGAGCTGGCTGGCGCGCCAGTATTGTTCGCATAGTTCTTCCAGTTCGACGGCAAGGGCGAAGGCTTCATCGAGGTCGCGCCCGGCGACCAGCATGCCGTGGTTGGCCAGCAGGCAGCCCTTGCGCCCGGCCATGGCCGTCAATGCGACGGTCGACAGGGATTCCGAGCCAAAAATGGAATACTCGGCGCAGCGGATCGTGTCGCCGCCAAAGCGGGCAATCATGTAATGGAAGGGCGGGATATCGAGACGCAGGCAGGCCAGGCTGACGGCGAAGGGCGAATGGGCGTGCAGGATAGCGCCGACTTCCGGCCGGCTGGCGTAGAGGTCGCGGTGGAAGCGCCATTCGGACGACGGCTTGCGGGAGCCCTGCCAGGAACCGTCCAGCGCCATGAGCGGCATGTCGTCTGCGTTCAGGCGGTCGTAAGGCATGCCGGTCGGCGTGATGTAGAAGCCATCACCGTGCCGCACGCTGACGTTGCCGGATGTGCCGCGGTTGAGTCCGGCCGGCTGCATGGCGCGGGCCGTGGCGATCAGGTCGCTGCGCAGGTCAGTCATCGGCGACTTCCGGGTAGAAGGCGAGCAGGGCTTCCTTGCTCGCTTCGCAGACGCCGCGCTCGGTGATGATGGCGGTGATCAGGTGGGCCGGCGTGACGTCGAAGGCAGGATTGGCCACCGCTTCGTGCGCGGGCAGCTGGTGCAGGGCCGATGGAACACCGCGGGCATCGAGGCCGTGTACCAGGCGGAATTCGTCGCCGTGGCGCTCCTCGATCTCGATAAGGCTGCCCTCGGTCAGATCGAAGTCGATGGTCGTGCGCGGCGCGGCGACGTAGAACGGAATGCCGTTGTCGGCGCAGGCCAGCGCCTTGAGATAGGTGCCAACCTTGTTGGCCACATCGCCATTGGCGGCGATGCGGTCGGCGCCGACGATGACGGCATCGACCTTGCCCTCACGCATCAGGATGCCGGCCGCGTTGTCGGCGATGACCGTATGCGGCACGCCGTGCTGGGCCAGTTCCCAGGCAGTGAGCAGGCCCTGGTTGCGCGGCCGGGTTTCCGAGACCCAGACATGAACCGGCAGACCGGCATCGTAGGCCGTATAAACGGGGGAGAGCGCCGTGCCCCAGTCGACCGTGGCCAGCCAGCCAGCATTGCAGTGGGTCATGATATTCAGGCGGGTACCGTGGCGGCGCACCGTCTGGCGCAGGATGCCCAGTCCGTGCTGGCCGATGGCCAGGTTCTGGGCGATGTCCTCGTCGGCAATGGCCTTGGCCTCAGCCCAGGCGGCCTGAAGGCGGGCCGCCGGCGCCAGGGGCGTCAGGTGTTCGCTCATGCGCGTCAGGGCCCAGTGCAGGTTTACGGCGGTCGGGCGCGTCGCCCACAGCGTGTCGATGGCATGCTCAAGGTGAGCGTCGTCGCTGCAGCTGCCCAGGGCGATGGCCAGGCCATAGGCCGCCGTGGCGCCAATGAGCGGCGCACCGCGCACCTGCATGCCGCGAATGGCGTGGGCAGCTTCGTCGAGCGTGCTTACCCGGACCCAATGCAGTTCGTGCGGCAGGCGGGTTTGGTCGATGATGTCGATGGCGCCCAGCTCGGGGCGGGCGCGCAGGGTGTGGGTGGGGATGCCGTCGATGTTCATGGAACCGCATTGTGGCATAGTGCGACGATCGAGAACCAGCCAGCCCGCCATGCAAACGCCCATTCACATCGACTCCCGCTTCCCGGCCATGGGAACGACCATCTTCACCGTCATGTCGCGGCTGGCCGCCGAGTGCGGTGCCGTCAACCTGTCGCAGGGTTTTCCCGATTTTCAGGCCGAACCGGCGCTGTTCGACGCGATGCATCGGCACATGTTGGCCGGCAGCAACCAGTACGCGCCGATGGCCGGCATGCCGGTGTTGCGTCAGGCCATCGTCGACAAGGTGGCGGCGCTCTACGGCACGCGTTACGACGTCGAGTCGGAGGTGACGGTGACGGCCGGCGCGACGCAGGCCATCTTCACGGCCATCGCCGCCTTCGTCCGGCCGGGCGACGAGGTTATCGTCTTCGAGCCGGTTTACGATTCCTACGTGCCGGCCATCGAGACGGTCGGCGGCAAGGCCGTTTTCGCGCAGCTGACCTTTCCCGATTACGTGCCGGACTGGAATCAGGTCGCCGGCCTGATCACGCCGAAAACGCGGATGATCATCGTCAATTCGCCGCACAACCCGACGGGCAGCCTGCTTTCGACGGTCGACCGGGAAAAACTCGCAAAACTGATATCCGGTACCAACATCGTCGTGCTTTCCGACGAGGTCTACGAGCACATCCTGTTCGACGGCGAGCAGCACGCCAGCCTGTGCGCCCATCCCGAACACCAGTTCAACGTGTTCACCGTGCACACGCCGTCGCAACTGGCGCTTGCCGAATACATGCAGGACGCCGAGCGCCATCTCCGGCTGGCTGCGTTCTACCAGGAAAAGCGCGATTTCTTCCGACAGCTGCTGGCGGCCACGCCGTTCGAACTGCTGCCTTGTCGCGGCACCTATTTCCAGCTGGCGCGCTACGACCGCATCTCCGACCTGCCGGATCGCGCCTTCGCCGAATGGATGACGCGCGAAGTTGGTGTCGCGGTGATTCCGGTCTCGGTGTTTTACGCCGACGGACGTGACGACAAGGTCGTCCGCTTCTGTTTCGCCAAACAGGAAAGCACGCTGAAGGCCGCCGCCGAGCGGCTCTGTAAAGCTTTGTAATGAAAACTGAATTTATGAAAATCGCTTGACCTGCCGGCGCGACACAGCGAATAATCGGCCGACCAAAATGCTTCCGAGGAGAAAAAAATGGGAATGATTCAGGAATTCAAGGAATTTGCGGTCAAGGGCAATGCGATGGACCTGGCCGTCGGTGTCATCATCGGCGGGGCCTTCGGCAAGATTGTCGATTCGATCGTTGGCGACCTGATCATGCCGATCGTCAGCCGCATCGTCGGCAAGCTCGATTTCTCCAACCTCTTTGTCGTGCTCGGCGACAACCCGAACAACCTGGCTACCCTGGCCGACCTCAAGAAGGCCGGTATCGCCGTTTTTGCCTACGGTTCCTTCCTGACCATCCTGGTTAACTTTGTCATCCTGGCCTTCATCATCTTCATGATGGTCAAGCAGATGAACCGCCTGCGCAAGGAAGAGCCGGCACCTGCACCGGAAGCCCCGGTGACGCCGGAAGACGTGATGTTGCTGCGCGAAATTCGCGATTCGCTGAAGAAATAAGCGAGCCCGCCCCGATCAAGGCCGCCGCGAGCGGCCTTTTTCTTTGGTGGGGGAGTGGGGGAGCAATTTCACGGTCAACCGGAAAAAATGCCCAAAATCGAAATCCTTGCGGCGGGCTCTTCGCCTGGGGAATGACCCGCCGCTTCGCGCTTACTCGCCGAACACCGCCCGCCACAGCTGGCGAACCGCGGCGATATGGGTTTCGACCTCCTCGCGCGGAACGGGCGCCTTGGGCGTGGCGGACAGGCGCTTGGCGTGTTGCAGGCGGCGGTATTCCCGATAGGCGTTGCCGGCGGCTTCGCCCTGCTGCGGGTCGATCAGGCCGAGTTCGCCGGCGATGCGGAGCAGGGCGATGTTGCCGAGATTGCCGGTCAGGCTGGCGTGCTGGTGCGCGTAGCCCAGGACCAGGTACTGGACGATGAACTCGACGTCGATGATGCCGCCCGGGTCGTGTTTGAGGGCGAACTCGGTGTCGTTGTTCAGGGCGTGCGCGTCGTACATCTTCTGGCGCATGGCGACGACTTCTTCCCGCAGCTTGGCCAGGTCACGCGGCAGGCGCAGGATCTCGCAGCGGATTTCCTCGAAACGCTTGCCGACGGCCGGGTCGCCGGCGCAGAAGCGGGCGCGGGTCAGGGCCTGGTGTTCCCAGGTCCAGGCGTTCTTCAACTCGTAATCGCGGAAGGAATCGACGGAAACAGCGAGCAGGCCGGAGTCGCCGTTCGGGCGCAGGCGCAGGTCGGTCTCGAACAGGATGCCGGCCGGCGTCTGGCTCGATAGCCAGGAATTGAGACGCTGGCTCAGGCGGGTGTAGTTCTCCGCAGCGTCCTGGTCATCGTCGTCGTAGAGGTAAACCAGATCGAGGTCGGATGCGTAGCCGAGCTCCTTGCCGCCCATCTTGCCGTAGCCGATGACGGCAAACTGCGGCGTGTCGCGATGACGGTTCTTGATCTTGGTCCACACCAGCGGCAGGGTTTCCTGGACGATGGTGTCGGCCAGTTCGGTCAAATGGTCGGACAGCCGTTCGATGGTCTGCAGGCCGGCCAAATCCTGCGCCAGCAGCCGGAAAACCTGGCCGTGGTGCATTTCGCGCAGGATGTCCATCTCGCGCTCGGTGTCGTCGGCGTGCTGGCTCAGGTTGTCGCGCAGGATTTCGCGGAAGCCGGTCCAGTCGGTGGCGATTTCGTAGAGGCGGGGGTCGAGCAGTTCGTCGAGGAGCAGCGGGTGGCGGTTCAGGTAATCGGCTGCCCAGTTCGAGGCGCACATCATGTCGGCAACGCGGCGCAGCGCCATCGGATATTGCTGCAGCAGCGCCAAGTAGGAGCCCCGGCGGGCAATGCCTTCGAGGAAGTTGAGGCCGCGGGCCAGCGTCGTGTCCGGGGCGGGCGTCGCGGCGGCCGCCTCGATCAGGCGCGGGCCGACGGCGTCGAGGCGGGCCCGGTTGGTCGCCGGCAACTGCAGGTAGCGGCTGGCCCCACGCAGCTCGGCCAGGCGGGCGATGGCCTCCTTCGGTTGGCGGTAGCCGAGATTGCCGAAGGCTTCGATCGCCGTGTCTTCATCAAGTTGACCTTGCCACAGGCCGGTCAGCGGGTGATCGCCGGCTTCCGGGTCGGAAAAGATGGCGCCGAAATGGCGGCTGACCTTGTCGCGATGTTGGTCGAGCACGGCCAGCATGGCCGGCCAGTCCGGGAAGTCCATGCTGATGGCGATGCGCTGGCGGGCATCGGCCTCGATCGGCAGCATGTGCGTTTGCTTGTCCTCAACGTACTGCAGGCGATGCTCCAGGCGGCGCAGGAAAACGTAGGCCTCGCGCAGTTCCTGTTCCGTTTCGGCCGGGATCAGCTTGCGGTCGACGAGCAGCTTGAGCACGGACAGCGTCGGCCGGATCTGCAGCGCCGGGTCGCGGCCGCCGCGGATGAGCTGGAAGACCTGGGCCATGAACTCGATTTCACGGATGCCGCCGGGGCCCAGCTTGACGTGGTCGGCCATGTCCTTGCGCGCCACTTCCCGGCTGATCTGCGCGTGCAGGTCGCGCATGGCGTTGATGGCGCCGAAATCGAGGTACTTGCGAAAGACGAAGGGGCGGGCAACCTTCTGCATGGCCGTGACCCAGCCCGGTTGCAGGTTGTCGCCGGCGTTCATGGTGCGGCCCTTGATCCAGGCGTAGCGCTCCCATTCGCGACCCTGGGTGATGAAATAGTTCTCCAGGGCGTCGAGCGAACAGACCAGCGGGCCGGAATCGCCGTTCGGGCGCAGGCGCATGTCGACACGGAAAACCTGGCCGTCGGCCGTCAGGTCACCGAGCGCGCCGATGACGCGCTTGCCGAGGCGGGTGAAGAAGTCGAAGTTCTCGATGCTCTTCGGGCCGGCCGTATCGCCGTCATCCGGGTAGATGAAGATGTAGTCGACGTCGGACGACACATTGAGCTCGCGGCCGCCCAGCTTGCCCATGCCGATGACCAGCAGGCGTTGCGGCTGGCCCGACTTGTCGAGCGGCTCGCCGTAGGTGGCGACCAGTTGGCGGTGGTAGTGGGCGAGCGCGAAATTGGTCGTCACGTCGGCAAGCAGGGTCATGCATTCGACGATCTCGGCCAGCGGCGCCAGGCCGCACAGGTCGCGCAGGGCGAGGTGGGACATGGCCCGGTGGCGCAGGCGGCGCAGGGCGGACTTCACCGCATCGTCGTCGGCGAAGGCTTGTTGCAGCGGCGCCTGGAGCATGGCTTCGCTGAGCGGCTGCTGCCAGGTGGCCTGCAATTCGGGAATCAGTTCCGGGTGCGCCTGCAGTAAATTGGCCAGGTAACGGCTGTGCCCAAGCGCGGGCTGCCAGCGGGGATCGAGTGTGGTTTCCATGATGGTCCGTCGGCCTGATGACCGAAAAGGTAGAATGTCGTTTTTATCCAGTATCCGATTGTAGTGATCTATCTCCCTCCCTGGCAAAGTGGCCTGACGCGTGACTAAGCCGTCGTCGCCGAATTCGCCCGTGATTTCGCCCGAAGTGCGCGTCGCGCTCTACCACCGGCTGCATTGGCTGTGGCCGCTGCTCGCCAGTCGTGGCGTGCGCCTGCTCGGCTGGAGCATCCTGGCAGCCTGGCTGGCGTTTGCCGTGCTCGTGCTGGCCTTGCGCTACGCCGTGCTGCCCAAGATCGGCGACTATCAGCAGGAAATCGAGCAGGCGGCGACGCAGGCCGTCGGCCAGCCGGTGAAAATCGGCCGCATCGAGGCGCGTTGGCGCGGGCTCAATCCCGATCTCGTGCTCGACGATGTCGTGATTGCCGACCGTCAGGGGGCGCCGGCCTTCTCGCTTGCCCGCGTCGAGGGCGTGCTCTCCTGGCAGACGCTGTGGCGCCTGCGGCCGACGCTGGCCCTGCTCGCCTTCGATGGCCCGGTCCTGCATGTCCGGCGCGATGCCAACGGCAAGATCACGGTGGCGGGCGTCGATGCCGAGGGCGAGAGCGATCCGGCCTTCGCCGAATGGGTGCTCGAGCAAAAGCGTATCCGTATCCGCGATGCCACGATTGTCTGGGATGACCGCCTGCGCAAGGCGCCGCCGCTGGTGCTGGAAGACCTGCAATTCGCCCTCGACAACAGCGGCCGGCGCCATCGCTTCGGCATCTCGGCGGCACCGCCGGACGAACTGGCGGCGCGCATCGACATTCGCGGCGAAGTGAAGGGCGATCTCGGCGAGGCGCTCGACCATTTGTCGGGCAAGATTTTTGTCGAACTCGATTACGCCGATCTCGCCGGCTGGCGGACCTGGGTCGATTATCCTGTCCTTTTGCCGCAAGGGCGCGGCGCGTTGCGTATCTGGGGCGATCTCGACGACGGTGCCGGCAAGCTGACGGCCGACGTGGCGCTCGAAGAACTGCGCATCCGCCTCGGCCGCAAGCTCCCCGAACTCGACCTGGCCAGCATGCGCGGCCGCCTGGAAGGCCGCTACAAGGCCAACGAATGGGCCGTTGCCGGTCACAAGGTCGAACTGCAAACGCAAGACGGCCTGCGCATCGCGCCGACCGACTTCAAGGTCGAGTGGCGACAGGATGCGGAGAGCGCCATGGTCAATGGCAACGCGAGTGCCAGCTTCCTCGATCTGGCCGTCCTCTCGCGTCTGGCCGCTTATCTGCCGCTTGATGCCCAGAGCCGGGATTTGCTCGGCCGGCATCGCCCGCAGGGCCAGATTGCCGAACTGAAGGCCGGCTGGGTGCTCGATGGCGAAACGCTCAAGCGCTACAGCCTGAAAGCCGGTTTCCGCGACATGGGCATCGAGGCCGACCGTTATTTTCCCGGGGCCAGCGGCGTTTCCGGTGCCATCGACCTGACCGAGAAGGGCGGCGATGTCACCCTGGACTCCGGCGTTTCCAGCCTGTCGCTTCCCGCCATCTTCCCCGAACCCGATATCGCCCTAGACAGCCTGAAAGCCCGGGCCAGCTGGAAAAACTCGGCGCAGGGCACCGACATCAAGCTCGACAAGCTCGAATTCGCCGGCCCCGATGCCGCCGGTTCGGCCAAGGGGACCTATCGCTACACGGGCGACGGACCGGGTGAAATCGATCTGACGGCCAGTGTCGAGCGCGGTGAAGGCACCGCCGTCTGGCGCTACATGCCGCATGCCGTCAATGCCGCTGCGCGCAACTGGATCCGCCGTGGCATCGTTGGCGGGCGCGGTTACGACGGCAAGCTCATTCTCAAGGGCAACCTCAGGGACTTCCCGTTCCGCGACGGCAAGGGCGGCAAGTTCATCGTCACGGCCAAGGCGGCCGGGGCCAGGGTCGATTACGCCGATGGCTGGCCGGTCATCGACGATATCGACGCCGACATGAGCTTCGATACCGGCATGCGGATCAAGGCGAGCAAGGGGCGCATCCTCGGCGCCACGCTGGCCGACGTGAAGGTCGATATTCCGGACTTCGAGTCGCACGAGGAAATGCTGCTGGTGCGCGGCAATGCGCTCGGTCCGACGAGCGAATTCCTGCGTTTCATCGAACAGAGTCCGGTAGCCGGCATGATCGACCACTTCACCGATGGCATGAAGGCCGTCGGCAATGGCAACCTGAACCTGGATCTCGACATCCCCCTGCGCCACGCCAACGACACCAAGGTGCGGGGCGACTATCGTTTCCAGAACAACCAGTTGCAGCCGCTGGCCGGCCTGCCGCCGCTGACCCAGGTCAATGGCCGCCTGCTGATCACCGATGCTTCCGTGTCGGCCAAGGACATCGCCGGGCAGGTCTTTGGCGGGCCGCTCAAGGTGCAGGTCCGCAGTGCCGGCGACAAGGTCGGCGTGGTGGCGACCGGAACGGCGGCCATCGGTGAGGTCAGCAAGTATTTCGGCTGGCCGCTGATCAATCATCTGAGCGGCAACGCAGCGTGGAAGGCCGACATCGGGATCCGTCAGCGCAATGCCGAGGTGGTCGTCGAGTCCGATCTGGTCGGCATCAGCTCGCCGCTGCCCGAGCCGCTGAACAAGAATGCCACGATGGCGCTGCCGCTGCGCATCGAGCGGACGGCGCCGGATGCCCAGCGCGAGCAATACCGCATCACGCTCGGCAAGGTCGGCCAGGGGCTGATCGTGCGCAAGGGCGAAAGCTGGGAGCGCGGGGTGTTTGCCGTCGGCGACGTCGAACCGCGCCTGCCCGACAAGGGCCTGGCCGTTCGCGTGGCCACGCCGCGCATCGATGCCGATGCCTGGAAGAACTTCCTGCCCGATGGCGCGGCCGGTGGCGGGGATGCCGGCGGCCTGGCGCTCAATGTCGTGACCCTGAAAACGCCACAACTGCACCTCTTCGGTCGCGATTACAGCCAGGTCGATGTCAGCCTGCGGCCGCGGGACAATGGCTGGCAGATCGGCATGAACACTCGCGAGGCGGTTGGCGACATTTACTGGAAGAGCGCGGGCGAGGGCTGGGTCGAAGGCAATTTCAAGCGCCTGCTCATCCGGCAGGGCGAGGCGGCGACGGAAGGTTCGTCGCAACTCGTCAATTCGCTGCCCGGCATGAGCCTGACCGTCGAGGATTTCCACGTCGGCGAGAGAGCGCTCGGACGCCTCGAACTGAAGGCACGCAACGACAAGGGCGCCTGGCATCTCGATATGCTGAATCTCGACAACCCCGATGGGGGACTCAAGGGCAAGGGCGTCTGGGTGCATGGGCCACGTCCACAAACCCGCCTGGAGTTCGAATTGACGGCCAAGGATGCCGGCAAGCTGCTCGACCGCCTGGGCTATGGTGACGCGGTCAAACGCGGCAAGGCCAAGATGAGCGGCGATCTGCAATGGAACGGGCCGCTCACCGGCATTCACTACCCGTCGCTGACCGGCCAACTGAACGTCGAGGCCGAGAAAGGCCAGTTCAACAAGCTGGAGCCCGGTGTCGGCAAGCTGCTCGGCCTGATTTCGCTGCAATCGCTGCCGCGCCGGCTAACCCTCGATTTCCGCGACATTTTCAGCGATGGCCTGGCTTTCGACAGCATTGAAGGCAAGCTGGCCGTGCGCAAGGGCGTCATGCGGACGACCGAGCCGCTGCGCATCAGCGGCCCGGCGGCGCAGGTCGAGATGAACGGCGAAACCGATCTCAAGGCAGAAACGCAGGATCTGCAGGTCGTAGTGCGGCCCGAGCTGGGTGGCCTGGCGGCCGTCGGCGCGGCAGCCCTGGTCAACCCGGTGGTCGGTGCTGCGGCGCTGGTCGCCAACACGGTGCTGCAAAAACCGCTCAATCGGCTGTTCAGCTACCGCTATCATGTCACTGGTACCTGGGCGGACCCGCTGGTCGACAAGGCCGGGGAAACCGTGCAGGAAGTGGCGCCGAAGCAGGGCGAAACCAATCAATCCGGGAGTGGCAAACCTTGAGCAAGCAGAATGGCCGTATCGCAGCGCTGCAGATGACGTCTGGACCGCGCGTCGCAGAGAATCTCGCGACGGCCGGCCGACTGGTCGCTGATGCGGTCGGGCAGGGCGCGCAACTGGCCGTGCTGCCCGAGTATTTTCCGATCATCGGGGCGGCCGATGCCGACCGCGTGCGGGCACGCGAGGATTTCGGCAGCGGGCCGATCCAGTCCTGGCTGGCCGAAACGGCGCAGCGCCATGGCATCTGGCTGTTTGCCGGGTCGATCCCGCTGGCGGCGAGCACGCCGGACAAGATGCGCAATGCCAGCCTGGTCTATAACCCGGCGGGCGAGTGCGTGGCGCGTTACGACAAGATCCACCTCTTCGGTTTCAAAAAGGGCGATGAAGCCTACGACGAGGCGAGCTTCATCGAAGCGGGCGACCAGCCGGTGGCCGTCGACACGCCCTTCGGCCGCGTCGCCCTGTCGATCTGCTACGACCTGCGTTTCCCCGAGCTTTACCGGGCGCTGGGGCCGGTCGACCTGATCCTTGTGCCGGCCGCCTTCACCGAAACGACCGGACGGGCGCACTGGGAAATCCTGCTGCGCGCCCGGGCCATCGAGAACCAGTGCTATCTTCTTGCTGTCGGCCAGGGCGGACGCCATGAAAACGGCCGCATGACCCACGGCAACAGCATGATCATCGATCCGTGGGGCGAGATTCTCGACCGCAAGCTGAAGGGGCCGGGCGTCGTCATCGCCGACCTCGATCACCAGCGCATCGCCGACATTCGCGAGAGCCTGCCGGCCCTCGCCCATCGCAAACTTTAAGGAAGTATTCATGAGTCAAAACAATGCGTTGGCCCAAGCCGAATCCCTGCTGCTGGCCCCCTTCTCGCTCTCCGAAGGCGACCTGTCGCGGACCTTTGGCCAGCTATTTCCAGTATTCGCGCTCCGAGGCGTGGAGCCTCGACGAGGGCATCGTCAAGTCGGGCAGCTTCAACATCGACCAGGGCGTCGGCGTGCGCGCCATTTCCGGCGAGAAGACGGCCTTTGCCTACTCCGACGACATCAGCCTGCGCGCGCTCGGCGACGCCGCCAACGCCGTGCGGGCCATCGGCACGGCCGGACAAAATTCCAATTTTGGGCAATTTTTCCGGTCGACCGTGGGACAGTCCCTGTACGTGCCGCATGACCCGATTGCCTCGCTGCCGGCCGAGGCCAAGGTCAAATTGCTCGAACGCCTCGAAGGTTTTGCCCGGGCGCTTGACCCGCGCGTCCTGCAGGTCATGGCTTCGCTCGCCGGCGAGTACGAAGTCGTCCTCGTTGCCGGTTCCGACGGCCGTCTGGCCGCCGACATCCGGCCGCTCGTGCGCTGTTCGATCTCGGTGATCATCGAGGAAAACGGCAAGCGCGAGCAGGGCTCGTCGGGCGGTGGCGGCCGTTTCGACTTCGGCTATTTCGACGACGAAGTCCTCCAGCGCTACGCGAAAGAGGCCGTCCATCAGGCCGTCACCAACCTGCACGCCATACCGGCGCCGGCCGGCCAGATGACCGTCGTGCTCGGTTCAGGCTGGCCCGGCATCCTGCTCCACGAAGCCGTCGGCCACGGCCTCGAAGGCGACTTCAACCGCAAGGGCAGCTCGGCCTTCAGCGGGCGCATCGGCCAGCGCGTTGCCGCCAAGGGCGTTACCGTCATCGACGACGGCACGATTGCCGACCGCCGCGGCTCGCTGAACATCGACGACGAAGGCAACCCGACGCAACGCAACGTGCTCATCGAGGACGGCATCCTCAAGGGCTACATCCAGGACAGCCTGAACGCCCGCCTCATGGGTGTCGCCCCGACCGGCAACGGCCGCCGCGAATCCTTCGCCCACCTGCCCATCCCGCGCATGACCAACACCATGATGCTGGCCGGCCAGCACGATCCGGCGGAGATTCTCGCCTCGGTCAAGAAGGGCATCTACGCCGCCAATTTCGGCGGTGGCCAGGTCGATATCACGAGCGGCAAGTTCGTCTTCTCGATGAGCGAGGCCTACCTCATCGAGGACGGCAAGGTCACCACGCCGATCAAGGGTGCGACGCTGATCGGCAACGGCCCGGATGCGCTGACCCGCGTCTCGATGATCGGCAACGACCTGAAACTGGACCCGGGTGTCGGCACCTGCGGCAAGGACGGACAGAGCGTACCGGTTGGCGTAGGCCAGCCAACGCTACGTATCGATGGACTGACAGTAGGCGGTACTGCATAATACCGCTCACAATTTTGAGGTGCTCTGATGCGTGGACTAATCCTTCTGGCTTACTTTCTTGCGACTTCGTCATTTGCTCAGACTGACACGGCGCTGCAGGACCGTCTGAAGAGTATCTCCAACGACCCCGTTGCCCTGCGCTCGGCCGTTGACGCGGGCAAGAAGGTCACTTTCTTCTGCGTGAATTGCCACGGCGAAGACGGGATCAGCAAGACGCCTGACGTGCCTAACCTGGCCGGCCAGAACCCGGCCTACCTGCTCGAACAGATCCGCAAGTTCGGCAGCGGCGAGCGCAAGGATGCGTTCATGCAAGGCCTGATCAAGGTGCTCAAGCCGGAAGAGCGCGTGCAGGCCGCTCACTACTACGCCAGCAACAAGGTGCCGCCGTCGGCCGCCGATGCAGCCCTGGTGCCGCGTGGCAAGGAACTCTTCAACAAGCTGTGCGCCCGTTGCCACGGCGAGCAGGCGCGCGGCAACGAGCTCTTCCCGCGTCTGGCCGGGCAGAAAGTGCCTTACCTCAAGACCTCGATCACCCGCTATCGCGACCAGACCGGCGTGCGCAACAACCAGCTAATGGCCATCGCCACGGCGCCGCTCAAGAACGAAGACATCGTCGCCATTGCCAACTACCTGACGCAGATGCCGTAACGGTGTCGGCCTGACGCCAGCCTGCGGGCAGCGGCGTCAGAACAGGCTGAGCTGGCGTTCGTCGCCGGCGCGGGGCGGTACAAAACGGGTCGTATCCAGCACCGGCATGGTCGGCGCCAGCGCCAGCCGCCGGCAGGCCAGCGCGAAGCGCTGCCGCAACAGCTCGGCAAAATGCCCGAGCCCGGTCATCCGGCTGCCGAAATTCGGGTCGTTTGCCCTTTCCCCGCGCAAATCGTAAAGCACCGACATGACGCGCGCCGCCTTCTCCGGCGCGTGCCAGGCCAGCCAGTCGCGGAACAGGCCGGCCACCTCGTAGGGCAAGCGGAGCAGGGTGTAGTGCGCGCTGCTCGCCCCGTGATCCTTCGCTGCGCCAAGCAGCTTCTCCAGTTCGTGATCGTTGATGCCCGGAATGAGCGGGGCAACGATGACCGAGACCGGCACGCCGGCCGTCGCCAGCCGCTCCATCGCCGCCAGGCGGGCCTGCGGCGCGCAGGCGCGAGGTTCCAGTTGGCGGGCCAGCGGACCGTTCAGGGTGGTCAGCGAGATGGCGACGTGGCCGAGGTTCTGGCGTGCCAGGTCGGCCCACAGGTCGACGTCGCGCACGATCAGCGACGACTTGGTGACGACGCTGACCGGATGGCGCGTTTCGAGCAGCACCTCAAGCACGGCGCGGCTCAGTCTTTCCTGGCGCTCGAAGGGCTGGTAGGCATCGGTGGCGGTGCCCAGCGCGATGGTCGAACAGACATGTCCGGGCCTCGCCAGTTCTTCGCGCAACAGCCGCGCGGCATCGGGTTTGGCGAAAATTCGCGTCTCGAAATCGAGGCCCGGCGACAGCCCGAGATAGGCGTGCGTGGGCCGGGCGTAGCAATAGATGCAGCCGTGCTCGCAACCGCGGTAGGGGTTCAGCGAGAGGTCGAAGGCGAGGTCGGGCGACTCGTTGCGGCTGATGATGCTCTTCGCGTGGTCGATGTGCAGGGCGGTTTTCGGGTGCGGCGCCTCGGCCGGCGTCCAGCCGTCGTCCTCGGCCTGGCGGGTGTCGGTGCTGAAGCGATGCGCGACATTGCCCGCCGCGCCGCGCCCCTTGATGGGCTGGGCGGGAATCTCGGGCGAGGGTGTCAGGTCGAAATCTTCCATGTTCATCCGGTAGAATGCCGGGTTTTCAAGCATTTTTAAATGGGGCTGGCCATGACGCCGCAAAGCAAACCGAATACCGACGACCTGCGTATCAAGGAAATCAAGGAGCTGGTGCCGCCGGCCCATGTTTTCCGCGAATACCCGGTGTCCACGCGCGCCGCGCAGACCACCCACGCCGCCCGCCAGGCCATCCATCGCGTCCTGCATGGCGCCGACGACCGCCTGCTCGTCGTCATTGGCCCCTGCTCGATCCACGACCACGACCTGGCCATGGATTACGCGAAGAAGCTGGCCAAGGAAGCCGAGAAATACGCCGAAGACCTCATCGTCGTCATGCGCGTCTATTTCGAGAAGCCGCGCACCACGGTGGGCTGGAAGGGCCTGATCAACGACCCGCGCATGGACAACACCTTCCGCATCAATGAAGGCCTGCGCCTGGCCCGTCGCCTGCTGCTCGAAGTCAATGAGCTCGATCTGCCCTGCGCCACCGAGTTCCTCGACACCATCACGCCGCAATACACGGCCGACCTCATCGCCTGGGGCGCCATCGGCGCCCGCACCACCGAGTCGCAGGTGCACCGCGAGCTGGCCTCCGGCCTGTCCTGCCCGGTCGGCTTCAAGAACGGCACGGACGGCAACATGCGCATCGCCGTCGACGCCATTCGCTCGGCCAATTCGCCGCACCACTTCCTGTCGGTCACCAAGTCCGGCCACACGGCCATCGTGTCGACGATGGGCAACGAGGATTGCCACGTCATCCTGCGCGGCGGCAAGGAGCCAAACTACGACGCAGTGAGCGTCGAAGCCGCGTGCACCGAGATTGCGAAGTCCGGCCTTGCGGCGCGGCTCATGGTCGATTTCTCGCACGGCAACAGCCGCAAGCAATACAAGCTGCAGATGGAAGTCTGCGACAGCGTCGCCGCCCAGATCGCGGCCGGCGAAGACCGCATCGTCGGCGTCATGGTCGAGTCGCACCTCGTCGAAGGCCGCCAGGACATCGTGCCGGACAAGCCGCTGACCTACGGCCAGAGCGTCACCGACGCCTGCATCGGCTGGGATGATAGCGTGCAGGTCCTCGAACGCCTTGCCACTGCCGTGCGGGCGCGCCGCGTAGCCGGAGCAGCCGAATAATCGCAGCCGACGGCCGGCGGAACCGGCCTGCTTTTTTCTGAACTTCCGGAAGGAACCGAGATGAATTTCAAAAGCCTGTGCCTCGTATTCCTGGCCGCCCTGACCCTGGGCGCCTGTTCGCGTGACCTGACCCGGGCCGACGCCACGCCCTGGCTGCAATCCAAGGCCGGGACGCCGGCCGAGAACATCAGCGGCAAGTGGAGCACCGGCAACGGCGTCGGCGCCAACTGGGGCGAGGGCAACTTCGTGCAGGACGGCTCCGGCTTCTACGGCACGCTCGGCGCCTACTACGTCGAAGGCACCATCAACGGCGAGCACCTCTACATGGCCCTGAGCTCCGGCAAGAAGGTCTACTACACCGCCCGCCTTAACCGCCTGCCGGATGGCAGCTACGCCGGCAAGGTCGCGCAGGATGCCATCATCGACAGCGCCGGCCGCGCCGACGACGGCTTCTCGCTGATGAGCATGCGGCGCATCAGCCGCTAAGGATACCGGGTTCCTCGTCATCCCCGCGAAGGCGGGGATTCGGCACCTTGATTGTCATGGATTCCCGCTTGCGCGGGAATGACGTTCGCCGAATCTCGGCGGCTTTCCGGGAACAGCCCGCCGACGCTCAGTCGGCGAAATTCGGGCGCCGTTTCTCGCGCCGGGCGGCCAGGCACTCGTCGAGGTCGCCTGACAGCAACTGCGCCGCGTTCAGGTCGGCCACATGCGCCAGCCCATCGGCAACGCTGTGGTCGCGCCTGAAATTCAGCACCGACTTGATGCCGCGAATGGCCAGCGGTGACTTCGCGGCAATGCTTTGCGCCATCTGGCGGACTTCAACGGTCAACCGGAAAAAATCCTCAAATTTGAAATTCACCAGGCCGAGCCGCAGCGCCTCGTCGGCGCCCACGTCGCGCCCCGTGAACGCCAGTTCACGCGTCATCCCCTCGCCGATCAGCCGCGGCAGGCGTTGCAGCGTGCCCACATCGGCCACCATGCCGAGGTCGATCTCGCGGATCGAAAACACCGCATCCGGCGCCGCGTAGCGCATGTCGCAGCAACACACGAGATCCAGCCCGCCACCCACGCAAGCCCCCTGAATTGCCGCCAACACCGGCTTGCGACAACGCTCGATGGCATTCAGGCAATCCTGCAAATCGAGGATCACACCCCGCAAGGCCTCGCGGCTACGCGCCCCATCCGCCTGCGCAATCTGCTGCTGAATGCCGCCCAGCATCACGAGATCGATCCCCGCACAGAAATTCGCCCCCTCACCCGCCAGAATCGCCACCCGCGCCGCCGGCGTCGCGTCGATCCACGTAAACACCTGGCGAATCTCCTGCCACATCGCCGCGCTCATCGCATTCGACTTCTCCGGCCGATTGAGCCGCACCTCCGCCACATGATCGACGAGCGTGAGCGAAAGCGTACTGAATGAAGGCATGTCCATCGGCTGTCTCCTGATGCGGGTTTTGGGGCGATGTTACCCCTAAGGGTCATCGTGCGCCGGGTGTATGTGTCAGCGATAGAGAATGCGCAGTCCTGCATTTAGACGGAATGGAGGACCGCGATATTTACTCGACATGCTGGCTCGGGGTGCATATCCTGATGTGACTATGGCCTTAAATGCTATTGGATACCAGGCAACCCATCACGCGAATGTCGCATCTCTTTGCAACTCGCTCATATCCTTGCGAAGTGGTGCAATTGTCGCGATTGAAGGCTTCATGAACTCTGGGAAGTCACACCTTGCCAAGACACTAGCTGCGTCGCTGTCCTGTGGCGTAGTACATGCGGATGACTTCATTATCCCAAGCGAAAGAGTTCTTCCTTATGTTGATCGTATCGATTTCGATCAATTAAAAGCTGCTCTGAGCTGTTCAATCAACAATTCGCCACTCCTCCTTGTCGAGGGCATTTGCTTACGCGATCTCCTTGCAAGAGCCGGTGTTTTTCCCGAGCTATATGTCTATGTGAAGCGAATAGCAGAAAACGGACTGTGGCACGATGGGTTTCATCTTGAAGATTACGAGGCCAACAATTGCAGTGTTGCTAGTGAGCCTGGAAAAAGCGATCTGAATTACCACTCACAGTCTCGGCCACACGAAAAAGCGCAAATCGTATTTCATCGAAACTTAGGACCAGAGCATGCTTGAGGTGGCTGCGAGAAACCGAGACCAGTTCTCGGATGTACTAAATGGGCATGTTTCATCCCTATGAATCTCCGCCAAGCCAACGATGTCGCCTCGCGCCTTTTTGCCTTTGGTGGTGGCGCATTTGTCACTTTGCCGTCGAATACTGAAATTCGGGAGCTTGTCGAATTTATTCGGGCTGTTCTACCTGGTGATCGGTTTGATAATGCCCTGCTGGCAGCGGTCGATGCTCAGCCGTTTCGGATTGATGCAACATTCGCCGATCTGCTACATGCGCAGTTCGCCATTGCAAACGAAGTCATTGATGGCGATCCCATCCTCAGGCATAAGGTTTCGCGTGAGCCAGAAATACCTGTTCAGCGCGAAACACGAGCACCCAGCACCTTTGAAGTGCTGGCGGGTATTGGCTACGGCCTGATTTCCATTCTTTCACTATGGCGGATGTGGCAAAACGAGCCATATGGACCATGGGCGGTGATGTCGCTGGCGATCTTGATGATGGTCGCCATAGCTTTTGCAAGAAGGATAAAAGCGCGACGAGACCGTTCTCGCCTTGATTCGTTGGATGCGGCGGACGATGCCGTTGGCGACGCCAACTTTTCCGGGGATTGTGCCGGCGGCGGAGGCGATTGAGCGGCTAGGGCGCCGTCGCACCCGATTTCACGGTCAACCGGAAAAAATGCCCAAATTTGAAATGTTGCTGGGGCGCTCAGGCCATGCTGGCGAGGGCTGCGGCGAGGTCGTTGTTGTCGCCGCCGCCCTCTTCGATCTTGCCGTGCTGGCTTTCGATTTCGACCGCGTAGCCGGCGTTGAGCAGGACCTCGGCCCAGAACTCGGCGTCCTTGCGCGCAGGGTGCCAGGGTCCGTGCTCGATGATGGGTCGGGCGGTGCCGTTGCGGTAGGTGGTCTTGACGCGGTACATGGTTCAGCGGTGCGCGCTTGCAGACTGTTCAGTCACTGAAAGTTTACGCCGAATTTTTCCCTTTTTGCCAGAGGACGTCGCCGCGGCCGCCGGCGCGGTTGAGGGCGCGGCCGAGGATGAAGAGCAGGTCGGAGAGTCGGTTGATGTAGCGGCGGGCCGGTTCGGAGAGGGCTTCGGCGCCGTGCAGGCGGACCATGGCGCGCTCGGCGCGGCGGCAGACGGTGCGGCTGAGGTGGGCGAGCGCGGCGGGGCGGGTGCCGCCGGGCAGGATGAATTCCTTGAGCATCGGGAGCTCGGCGTTGAAGGCGTCGGCCTGCGCTTCGAGGCGGGCGACCTGGGCTTCCTTCATGACTTCCATGCCGGGCAGGCAGAGTTCGCCGCCGAGGTCGAAGAGGTCGTTCTGGACGTCGAGCAGCGCGGCGCGCATGGCGTCCGGCATGTCTTCGCAGAGCAGCACGCCGAGGCTGGAGTTGAGTTCGTCGACTTCGCCGATGGCGTCGATGCGCAGGCTGTCCTTGGTCGTCCGGCTGCCGTCGCCGAGCCCGGTGGTGCCGGCGTCACCCGTGCGGGTGACGATTTTCGAGAGGCGGTTGCCCTTGCGTTCTTGTTCGGTGTCGCTCACGGTGCGTTCTCCAATGTAAGTGCGGATTATACTTTTGGGCCACGCACACAGACTGTCATCGCCATGCCAAAGTTCGCCGCCAACCTGAGTTTTTTATTTACGGATGTTGCGTTTCCGGCGCGCTTTCAGCGCGCGGCGGCGGCCGGGTTCGCGGGGGTGGAGTACCTTTTTCCCTACGACTGGCCGGCGCATGACGTGGCGGAATGGCTCAAGGCGGCCGATGTCGAGCAGGTGCTGTTCAATTTGCCGCCCGGCGAGTGGGCGGCCGGCGAACGCGGGCTGGCCTGCCTGCCGCACCGCCAGGGCGAGTTTGCCGAGGGCGTCGAGCTGGCGCTGAATTACGCCATGGTGCTCGATTGCGAACGCGTGCATTGCATGGCCGGGCTGTGTCCCTGGGGCGTCAGCGAGGCCGAGCTGGAGCAAACCTACATCGCCAACCTGCAATTTGCCGCCGACCGCTTCGCCACCGTCGGCGCCACGGTGATGATCGAGCCGATCAACAGCCGCATCGACATGCCGGGCTACTGGCTCGACGACATCGGCAAGGCGCACCGCCTGCTCGACGCCATCGACCGCCCGAACGTCAAGCTGCAGCTCGATCTCTACCACGCGCAGATCATCCAGGGCGACCTGGCGCGGACCATCGAGGCCCATCTCGGGCGCATCGGGCACGTCCAGATCGCCGACACCCCCGGCCGCCACGAACCGGGCACCGGCGAAATCAACTATCCCTTCCTGTTCGGGCTGCTTGATCGCCTCGGTTACGACGGCTGGGTCGGCTGCGAATACAAGCCGCAGACGACGACGGAAGCCGGGCTGGGCTGGATGCGCCGGTGAGCCCGCGAGAGATTCTGCGTCGCCTGTTCGACGCCGCCATCGCCTCGGCCGATCCGGCCCTGTGCGTGCCGCCGCATCTGCCGCCGGACGACGGCGGACGGCTTATCGTCATCGGCGCCGGCAAGGCCTCGGCGGCCATGGCGCTGGCCGTCGAGCAACACTGGTCGGGGCCGCTCGACGGCACGGTCGTCACCCGCTACGGCCACGGCGTGCCGTGCGAGCGGATCAAGATCGTCGAAGCCGCGCACCCGGTGCCGGACGCGGCGGGCGAGGCGGCTGCACATTTCATTTTTGAGCAAATTTCCCGGTTGACCGTCAAAGCCCGCGTTTTGGCTCTGATGTCCGGCGGCGGCTCGGCCCTGCTCGCCGCGCCGGCCGCCGGCGTGACCCTGGCCGAGAAGCGGGCACTCACCTCCGCGCTGCTCCGCTCCGGTGCGAACATCGGCGAAATCAACAGCGTGCGCAAACACCTCTCGGCGCTCAAGGGCGGGCGCCTGGCCGCCGCCGCGTGGCCGGCATCCGTGCTGACCCTGGCCATTTCCGACGTACCCGGCGACGACCCGGCGGTCATCGCCTCCGGTCCCACCGTCGGCGATCCGACGACCTGCGCCGACGCGCTCGGCGTCCTCGACTTCTACGGCATCGCCGTGCCGCCCGAGCTGCGCCGACGCCTCGCATCGGGCGAGCTCGAAACGCCCAAGCCGGGCGACCCGCGTCTGGCCAACAGCGAATTCCGCCTCGTCGCCAGCCCGCGCCAGATGCTCGAAGCGGCCGCCGCCGAGGCGCAGCGGCTCGGCATCACGCCGCTCATCCTTGGCGACGCCATCGAGGGCGAGGCGCGCGAAGCCGGCAAGGTCATGGCCGGCATCGCCCAGTCCTGTGCGCGCCACGGCTTCCCGGCAAAAGGGCCGTGCGTCCTGCTCTCCGGCGGCGAGACGACGGTGACCATGAAGGGCGACGGCCGGGGCGGACGCAACACCGAATTCCTGCTCAGCCTGGCCCAGGCCCTCGACGGCGCGCCGGGCATCCACGCCCTGGCCGCCGACACGGACGGCATCGACGGCAGCGAAGACAACGCTGGCGCCTTCATCGATCCGACGACGCCGGCCCGGGCCCGGGCGGCCGGTCTCGACCTGCGCGCCCGGCTGGCCAACAATGACGCCTGGAGCTGCTTTTCGGCGCTCGATGACCTGCTGGTCACCGGCCCGACGCGCACCAACGTCAACGACTTTCGCGCCATCTTTATAGGGTAAAATGGCAAATATGTCGAAAAATAACAACGCTGTCATTTCGGTCGATCGGGAGGCGCTGGAACGGGGGCTGCGCCGGGTCTTGCCGGCCCACTGCCTGCTGCTCGGCGAAGAGGACCTGCGCCCCTACGAATGCGACGGCCTCACCGCCTACCGCGAACTGCCGCTTGCCGTCTGCCTGCCGGAAACCGAGGCGCAGGTCATCGACGTCCTGCGCACCTGCCATCAACTCGGCGTCCCGGTCGTCGCGCGCGGTGCCGGGACGGGCCTCTCCGGCGGCGCCATGCCACATGCCCAAGGCGTCGTCTTGTCGCTGGCCCGCTTCAACAAGATTCTGCGCGTTGATCGCGCGGCCCGCATCGCCGTCGTCCAGCCCGGCGTGCGCAACCTGGCCGTCTCCGAAGCCGCCGCGCCCTTCGGCCTCTACTACGCGCCCGACCCGTCGTCGCAAATCGCCTGCACGCTGGGCGGCAACGTCGCCGAAAACTCGGGCGGCGTGCATTGCCTGAAATACGGGCTGACCGTCCATAACGTCCTGCGCATCCGCGTCGTCAGCATCGAAGGCGAGGTCTTCGAGATCGGCTCCGAAGCGCCCGATGCCGCCGGCTACGACCTGCTGGCGCTGATGATCGGCTCGGAAGGCATGCTCGGCGTCGTCACCGAAGTCACCGTCAAGCTCGTGCCCAAGCCGGAACTCGCGCAGGTCGTCATGGCCTCCTTCGCCGATGTCGCCAAAGCCGGCGACGCGGTGGCCGCGATCATCGCCGCCGGCATCATCCCGGCCGGGCTGGAAATGATGGACAAGGCCGCCACCGCCGCCGTCGAACCGTTTGTCAAAGCCGGCTACGACATGAACGCCGAGGCGATTTTGCTTTGCGAATCCGACGGCACGCCGGAAGAAGTCGCCGAGGAAATCGCCCGCGTCACCGAGGTGCTGAAAACCGCCGGCGCCAGCGACATCCGTGTCTCGCAATCCGAAGCCGAACGCCTGCGCTTCTGGGCCGGGCGCAAGGCGGCCTTCCCCGCCGTCGGCCGTATCACGCCCGACTATTACTGCATGGATGGCACCATCCCGCGCAAGCGGCTGGCCGAAATGCTGTCATCCATCGCTGCCATGGAAAGCAAATACGGCCTGCGCTGCGCCAACGTCTTCCACGCCGGCGACGGCAACCTGCACCCGCTGATCATGTACGACGCCTCGAAACCCGGCGACTGGGAACGGGCCGAAGCCTTCGGCGCCGAAATCCTCGAATTGTCGGTGGCGCTCGGTGGTTCGATCACCGGCGAACACGGTGTCGGCATCGAAAAAATCAACCAGATGTGCGTCCAGTACGCGACGCCCGAGCTCGAAGCCTTCCACCGCGTCAAGGCCGCCTTCGACGAACCCGGCCTCCTCAACCCCGGCAAGGCCGTGCCCAGCCTGCACCGCTGCGCCGAATACGGCCGCATGCACGTCCATCACGGCGACGTGAAATTCCCCGAATTGGAGCGCTTCTGATGCTGAAGGCCCATTCCCTCGACGACATCGTTGCCGCCGTCCGCAACGCCAACGCCGCACATGCGCCGCTGCGCATTCGCGGGGCGGGCAGCAAGGATTTCTACGGCGGCCTGCTGGCCGGCGAGGTGCTCGACGTCGCGGCTTATCGCGGCATCGTCGCCTACGAGCCGACCGAGCTCTACATCACGGCCAAGTGCGGCACGCCGCTCGCCGAGATCGAGGCCGCGCTGGCCGAAAAAGGCCAGATGCTCGCCTTCGAGCCACCGCATTTCGGCGGTGCGAATGGGGGCTCCGCTGGCGCTACGGTGGGCGGTTGTGTTGCCGCTGGTTTGTCCGGCCCCCGCCGCCAGCAAGCCGGCGCCGTGCGCGACTTCGTGCTGGGCGTGAAGCTGGTCGACGGCACCGGCCAGATGCTCAATTTCGGCGGCCAGGTCATGAAAAACGTCGCCGGCTACGACGTGTCGCGAGTGATTGCCGGCAGTCTCGGCACGCTAGGCGTCATCGCCGAAGTCACGCTCAAGGTGCTGCCCAAGCCCGTGGCCGAAACGACGCTGGTTTTCGAATGCGATGCGGCCGAAGCCATTCGTCGGCTCAACGAGTGGGGCGGCCAGCCCCTGCCCGTTTCGGCCTCCTTCTGGCACGACGGCCAGCTCTGGCTGCGCCTTTCCGGCGCACGGGCGGCGGTTGAAGCGGCCACCGGCAAGCTCGGCGGCAATCCCGCGGTCAACCCGGAAAATCACTGGAATTCGATACGCGAACAAACGCATCCGGCTTTCGCCGCCAGCCCGCTGTGGCGGCTGGCCTTGCCATCGACCGCGCCGTCTCCGGCACTCGACGGCCTGCGCGCCATCGAGTGGGGCGGGGCGCTGCGCTGGTATGCCGGCGACGTCGACGGCGATCATGCGGCCATTCGTGTCGCTGCCAATCGCCTCGGCGGCCACGCCGTGCTCTATCGCGCGCCGGAATCGCTGCGCTGCCGGGAAGGCGCCTTCACGCCGTTGCCACCCGCCTTGCTCGCCCTGCATCGCCGCCTGAAAAAAGCCTTCGATCCGGCAGGCATCCTCAACCCCGGCCGTCTCTACGCGGAATTCTAGGCGATGGATACCAAGATCACCGCCGAACTGCGCGCCACCCACGCCGGCCGGATTGCCGAGGAAATCCTGCGCAAGTGCGTGCATTGCGGTTTCTGCACGGCGACCTGCCCGACCTATCAGTTGCTTGGCGACGAACTCGACGGCCCGCGCGGCCGCATCTACCTGATAAAGCAGGTGCTCGAAGGCAAGGAAGTCACCGAGAAAACGCGCACCCACCTCGACCGTTGCCTGACCTGCCGATCCTGCGAAACGACCTGCCCGTCGGGCGTCAAGTACAGCCATCTGCTCGATGTCGGGCGTGAAGTGGTCGAAGCGCGTTTGTCGCGACCGTTCGGCCAGTCGCTGACGCGCCGCCTGCTGACCACCGTCTTGCCGCGCCCTGCGCTCTTCGGCTCGGCGGTGGCCCTGGGGCGACTGTTCCGGCCGCTCCTGCCCGCCGCGCTGGCCAGCAAATTGCCGCCCGCCCAGCCGGCCGGTGCGCCCTGGCCGGCGCCGGGCCGGCATGCCCGCCGCGTACTGGCCTTGGCCGGCTGCGTCCAGCCTTCGCTGGCCCCCAACATCAACGCGGCGACGGCCCGCGTGCTGGATCGCCTGGGCATCGAGTTCTTCGAGGCCGACAAGGCCGGCTGCTGCGGCGCCGTGCGCTTTCACCTGAACGAACAGGATGCAGCCAGGGACGACATGCGCCGCAACATCGACGCCTGGTGGCCACACGTCGAAGCCGGGGTTGAAGCCATCGTCGTCACGGCCTCCGGTTGCGCGGTCCAGGTCCGCGACTACGGCCACATCCTGGCCGACGATCCGGCTTACGCCGCGAAAGCGGACAGGATCAGCGCGCTGTGTCGCGATCCGTCCGAGATTCTCGCCGGCGAAAAGGCTCGCCTCCTGCCCTTGCTGGCGGCCCGGCTGGAACGGCGCGGCAAGCTGGCTTTCCATTCGCCGTGCACCCTGCAGCATGGATTGCAGATTCGCAGCACAATCGAGGGCCTGCTGCAGGCAGCCGGCTTTGAACTGACCCCGGTCGCTGACAGCCATTTGTGCTGTGGATCGGCCGGTACCTATTCCATCCTGCAGCCCGAATTGTCCGGCCGCCTGCGTGACAACAAGCTGGCGGCCCTGCGTGCCGGCGAGCCGGGGCAGGTGGCGACTGCCAACATCGGTTGCCTGACCCACCTGCAGGCCGGCAGTGCGCTCCCCGTGCGGCACTGGATTGAATTGATAGACGAGGTTCTGGCATGAGTTCCACCGCACCAACGGTATTCGAGATCACCAAATCGCTCGGTCCCGAAGACGCCGGGCGCATCAAGCGCCTGCTCGAAAACGGCGTGAAGATTCCGGTCCAGCCGCGCGTGCTGGAAGAGTTGGCCCAGCACATGAAACGCAAGGAACTCGATGTGCGTCTGCTGGCCAGGGTCATCAACCAGGACCCCGGGATGACCGCCATGCTGTTCAAGGTGGTCGGCAATTCAGCCTATCGCCAGCTTCAGCCTTTCGGCTCGGTCGAAGAGATCCTGCACGCGGTGGGGGTGGTGCAGACCTTCAACCTGGTCCAGGCCATCGCCCTGGCGAGCGCCGGCGACATCAAGAAAAACCGCCAGGTTTATGAAGCTTTCTGGGCGCGCTCGCACGCCGTGGGGCTGCTCGCCATGCTGATCGCCGATGAACGGGTGGCCGTCTGCAACATTTTTCCGGATCAGGCCTACCTCGCCGGCATGTTTCACGATTGTGGCGTGCCGCTGCTGATGCAGCGTTTCCCGACCTATTGCGCGGAAATGAAGCTCGGCACGCCGGGCGTCTGGATCGACCTCGCGGAAGAGGATCGCAAGTTCAACGCCGATCATTGCGTGGTCGGCTATCTCGTCGCCCGTCACTGGCGCCTGCCGGAATTCATCTGCGACGCGATTCGCTACCATCATGCCATCGGCGAACTCGGCGCCCACGATGCGCGCAGCATGGTCGCCATCGTTCAGCTGGCCGTCGATATCTACTATCGGGACCAGCGCATTTCCAGTCCGGAATGGGATTTGATCAAAGCCGATGTCTTGCCTGAGCTCGGGCTCAGCGAGGAGGCCTTGCCGGAATTCGTCGATATCATCCTCGAACGCTTCGGCGGCACGGTGACGGCGTGATCGGGTGCAATGACAAGGTGTGAGACAGTGTTAACGAGCGTGCTTTTCTTTCATGATAAGCTCCCCGCCAATAAGGGGGTTAGATGGCCATAACAATCGATGCCTGCGCAGCGCAGCATCAGGGAGATCGCAAGGAACAACAGGATCGCGTCGCGATCCTGCCGCACGCCCGTAAACGCGGCGTGGCTTTGGCCGTGGTGGCCGACGGGATGGGTGGCCACACGGGCGGTGCCCTGGCGGCCGAGCAGGTGGTGCATACCGCCAAAACCAATCTCGACCAGTTCTCGCCGGTCGACGAGAGCCCGCAGCACATGCTGGAGAACAGCATGCGCGAGGCGCATACGATGATCAAGGCGTCCCGTTTCATGAACGAAATGGACCCGCACAGCACGGCCGTCATGCTCATGCTGCAGCCGGGCCGCGTCACTTGGGGGCATTGCGGCGACAGCCGGGTCTACCATTTTCGCGGTAACCAGCTGGTCGAGCGCTCGATTGACCATTCCTACGTCGAATACCTCATCTCGACCGGCAAGATCACGCCCGAGCAGGCCTTGACCCACCCCAATCGCAACGTGCTGCTGGCGTCACTCGGTGGGCAGGAAGATCCGAAAATCGCGCTGTCGGAGACCGTCGATCTGGTCGCCGGCGATTCCTTCGTCCTCTGTTCCGACGGTTTGTGGGCCTATTTCGACGATCTCGAAATGGGTATGCTGGTTGACCAGAATTCGGCCCGCCAGGCTTGCGAAATCCTCATCGACAAGGCGCGTCGGCGGGCCAACGGCAGTGGCGACAATCTGTCGCTGGCCATCGTCAAGCTGGTTGAAGTGCCGGCGGCCAAGCCGGCGCCTCGGGGTGTCTAGCCCGACGCCGCTGTTGGCGGGGCGCCTGTCGCGGAACTGGTGAATTTGACGGTCAACCGGAAAAAAAGCCCAAAATTGAAATCCGACCGGGAAATGAAAACGGCGCCTTGAGGGCGCCGTTTTCGTTGGGGGCGAGCGTCGCGATTACTTGCGGCCGAGTCCGCCGAGTAAGGCGGCGACGACGCGTTTCGGCTTGTGCGGATCGGCCTTGGCCGGGGCCTTCGGCGAATCGGGCACTTCACCGCGCGGCGAGTTTTCCTCGTAGGGCTTGCTGAAATCGAAACCGTCCGCCGCAATCATCGAATTGCGCCGCGGTGGGCGCCGATCCTGACGGTCGCCGCGATCGGGGCGACCCGATCGCTCGCCACGATCCGAGCGCTGCGGCGTTGCCACGACTACCGGCGGCGCACTGCGCTTCCGCTTGTTGCCCGGCGGGTATTCGTATTCCGGTTCGGGTTCGAATCCGGCGACCTCGACCTGCTCGATCGGCCGTTTGATGAGCTTTTCGATATCGACGAGATAGCCGACTTCATGGGCGCTGACCAGCGAAATGGCATTGCCCATCTTGCCGGCCCGGCCGGTGCGGCCGATGCGGTGCACGTAGTCTTCCGGCGTGTGCGGCAGTTCGTAATTGATGACGTAGGGCAGGTCGTCGACGTCCAGGCCGCGGGCCGCGACGTCGGTGGCGATCAGGGCGTCGGTTTGGCCGCCCTTGAAGGCTTCGAGCGCCTTGATGCGGTCGAGCTGGCTCTTGTCGCCGTGGATGGCATCGGCCTTGATGCCGGCGCGCTGCAGTTCGCGGGTCAGGCGCGAACAGCCCTGCTTGGTGCGCATGAAGACGATGCACTGGCGGATTTCGCCGGACTTCAGCAGCTTGGTCAGCAGGCCACGCTTGCCGTACTCGGAAACCGGATGGACGCGGTGGGTGATGGTGTCCGACACCTGGTTGCGGCGGGCAACCTCGACCAGCACCGGCGATTTGAGCATGGTGTCGGCGAGCTTCTTGATCTCTTCCGAGAACGTGGCCGAGAAAAGCAGGCTCTGGCGTTGCGCCGGCAGCATCTTGAGGATGCGCGTGACGTCGGGAATGAAGCCCATGTCGAGCATGCGATCGGCTTCGTCGAGCACGAGGGCCTGGACCGAGTTGAAGCTGACGCTCTTGTTCTCGACGTGGTCGAGCAGGCGGCCGGGCGTGGCGACGAGGATTTCGACGCCCTTCTTGAGCTCGGCGATCTGCGGCTTGATATCGACACCGCCATAGGCGCACATGGCGCGGATCGGGGTGTGCTTGCTGTAGGACTTGACCGACTCGAAGACCTGCATGGCCAGTTCGCGGGTCGGGGCGAGAATCAGGGCGCGGACCGGATGCTTGGCGGGCGACGGGCTGCTCGACGCGAAGGGCAGGATGCGTTGCAGGATGGGCAGCGTGAAGGCAGCCGTCTTGCCGGTGCCGGTCTGGGCGCCGCCCATGATGTCCTTGCCGGAGATGACCAGCGGGATGGCCTGGGCCTGGATCGGCGTCGGTTTGGTGTAGCCTTCGTCGAGAACAGCGCGCAGAAGCTCAGGCGCCAGGCCCAGGTCGGCAAAGGTGATTTCGGGCGCTGCGTCGGCAGCGATGACTACGGCGTTGTCGCCGGCTAAGGTATTGATTTCAGACATGGGGCAGGATTATACGCCTACCCGCCCCGCGATACCCGGATGCTTTGCCGACGGCCTGTAATCCCCGCCGGCTGAGGGTTACAGCCGGGCGATCAATTCTTCCAGGCGCTGGCGGCTGATCGGCTTGACGAGAACCTCGTCGAAACCCGCCGCAATCAGCCGTTCCTGGTCTTCCGGAAAGGCATGGGCGGTATAGGCGACGATGTGCAAGGGGTGGGCCGCCGTTTTGCTTCTCAATTGCGCACAGGTGTCTTCACCGGAGAGCCCCGGCATGCTGATGTCGAGCAGGACCAGGTTGAACGGGTGCTGCTCGGCCAGGGCTAGCGCCGAATTCCCGCAGTCCGCCTCCATGACCGTCCAGCCGAGCTTCTTGAGAAGCGCGGAGGCCAGCAGGCGATTGGTCGGGTGGTCGTCAACGACCAGGGCGTTACGTTGTTCCGTCATCGTTGATTTCCAGTGGCAGGTAGACCGTGAAGGTCGATCCCACGCCGAGTTCTGAGTCGAGGGTGACTTTGCCCCCCATATGTTCCGCCAATTGTCGGACAAGCGCCAGTCCGAGTCCGGTGCCGCCGTGCTCCCGGGTCAGGAAGTTTTCGAGTTGCTTGAACTTCTCGAAAACCATCTCGCGGTTTTCCGGCGCGATGCCCGGACCGCTGTCGCTCACGGCAAAGGCGATTTGTTGTCCGCTGCGGCTGATATGGAAACGAATCTGGCCGGCGGCCGTAAATTTCACGGCATTGCTCAGCAGGTTGTTCAGGATCTGGCGGAGGCGGGTTGCATCCGTCCGGATTTCCGCGGGCAGGTCATCATCCAGCACCAATTCGAATTGCAGGCCCTTTGCCGCTGCGGTCACCTGATGGCCGGCGGCGCTTTCGCGGGCGATGTTGGCCAGCGGGACGGCTGTCCGATTGAAGCGCATTTCGCCTGATTCAATCTTGGCCAGGTCGAGAATTTCATTGACGAGGTTGAGCAGGTGGCCGCCGCTCTGTTCGATGATCTCGACGTAGCCGCGATGTTCCGGGATTTCCGTTTCGGTCTTGAGGAGCTCCGCAAAGCCGAGGATGCCGTTGAGCGGGGTTCTGAGTTCGTGCGACATGGTGGCCAGGAAGGCCGATTTCTGCCGGCTGGCCTCTTCGGCTTTTTTCCGGGCTTCTTCAAGGCGGGCAAAGGATTCCTCGACCGAGTCTGCCATCCGGTTGAAGGAGCGGGAGAGTTCTCCCATCTCATCGTTCGAGCTGGCATCGAGGCGACGTTTCAGGTCGCCCTGCTGGAATGCGTGAATGCCGGAAATGATCGCCGTGATGCGTTTGGTGAGCAGTCCCGCCATCCACACGGCGATGCCGATGACGACGACCACCATCAGGAGCGTCGAACTCCACAGGCCAAACGCCGTCGCGGTCAGACCGGAGGCGATGTGTTCCAGCAACTCACTGCGCTGGTTCTTGAGTCCGGCATCCTTTTCTTCGACGAGGGCGTTGATTTTGCCGGCCGTCTCGGTCGCTGCCTTGTGGAAGTCATCGACATTGGCGCCGATGGTGACGAAGCCGAAGCCCTGCGGTGTTTTTCCGTATTGCCCGGTGTGATAGGGGATGGCGGCAGCGGTGGTCAGTTTCCACAGGCCCGAGAAGAAAATGACGAAAGAGCCAGATCCGCCATGTTCGGTGACCGCATTCCAGCCGTCGCACTGCGGCGAGAAATTCAGGTAACGGCAGTCAAGCCCGACGGTGCCCGCCTGCACCAGTTCCTTCGCCGGTTTGCGCTTGAGGTTCTGGTCGCGAAACGGCGGAATGCCGGCCAGGAATTCGTGGGAAGGCTTGCCGCTGGCCTGCCACTCCGCGTAAAGCTCCGCATCCATCCAGGGAGTCGCCGGATGACCGGTCTTCGGGTCGTAACCGACGATCATGTAGTCGCGCGGATGGGAAATCGAACGGCTCTTGTAATCCCAGATGAAGGCATAGTTGCCTTTAATGGCATCGGCAATCGGGGTGTAACGCTCGTCGGTCGGCATCAGGCGGTCTGAAAACTGCCGGATGTGGTCATGGTCGAGGGCAAGGGTGATGTAGCCCGTGATCTGGCCGCCCTTGACCACCGGCATGGCCCAGCGGACGATGCCGCGGAAGCGCTTGCCCAGCGGGTTTTCGGTGCCGGCGTAGGCGGATTCTTCCGGCTTGAAGGGCTTGCCGGCCTTTTCCAGTGCGGCCGGCAGGTAGGGGCCGATCAGCTGTGTCGGTACATAGGCACCGATGACGTCGGAAACGTAGATTTCACCGACCTTGAGCTTTTTCAGTTCGGTAAAATAGCTTTCTGCCTTGGCGAAGGTGTTGCTGCGCTCGCTGACATTCCTGAGGCTCTTGTCGGTCAGGCTGCCTGTGGTGACCTTGATTTTTTCATTGCCATTCAGGTCAACGTAGGTCATTTCCACAAACAGCGGCCGTTGTTCCCTTTCGCCCATATATTCGGGCGGACGGGCGTGGAAGTCCTTGGCGTTATCCGGCAGGATGGCACGGGTGACCTTGGCCTCACGCGTCACGGGTTGCTCGGGGACCCATGACTTCCCGTCATCGGCCAGTTTCCAGGGGCCGTGCTGATAGATCGCGCGGCTATGTTCGTTCAGGAAGCGGCGGAAGGTGGCTTCCGAGGGTTCAAGCCCGGCAGCCTGGCGAATGTCGGCATCGCGCTCGTAAAGGAAGTTGGCGATTTCCTTGGCGGCGTCGGTGGTCATCGCCTCGATGGCCTCGCGCGAGCGCAGGTCGAGTGCACGAATCGAGTCGTCGGTGACGGTTTTGCCGATGTTTTTGATCGTGGAGAGCATGGCATCGGCCATGCTGCCTGCCTTGATGGAAACGTCTTCGCCGAGCTGGCTGGTGGCATGCCAGGCAAATCCGGCCAGCAAGAGCAGCGGGACAACCTTGATCAGCACGAAGATGCCGATCAGCTTGCCGCGTATGCCACCCATAAATGCTGGAAATTTCATGTCTCCTGCCTTCCAGTCGTCTTCGACGTTTTTGCTGACCGTCGTTTAGTGTGCTTCTGCCTTCTTTTCGGGTTCGGCCTTGGCGTCACTCTTTGTTTCTGTCTCTGCGGGCGCTTCCTGTGCCTTTTTCTTTTTCTTGCTTCCCGGACCTTCCGGCGGCGGGAGCTGGGGCGCGATGGTTTCGAGCTTGTTTTCGCGCATGTATTCGTCCATCTCGCGCCAACCGGCGTAAATGCCCGCCTTGGGCAGCCAGCTGTAGATCGAATAGCAGTCCTCGATGGCGCGGCCGGACTGGCGGCAGGCGCTGCCGACGGCCTTGGCCTCCTGCTCGGTACGCGCTTCCTTCTTGGCCGGATCTTCGAGGCCGAGCTTCTGTCCAACCTGGTCGCAGGCGCTCAGTCCGATCATGGCGAGAAACAGGAAAATTGGCATCTTCATGGCGCGGATTTTCGCATATTTGTAAAAAATGTGGGGCGTGCGGCGTATGGCGCGACAGTTATAATTTGCACCTTTCCGAACTGCTGGAGTATCCATGTCGTATTGCATTCGCCCTCTGACTGTTGCCGTTTCCCTGGCGCTGGCCTGTTCCGTCGCCCAGGCAAAGCCGGCCAAGCCTGCCGCCAAGCCGGCTGCCGCGCCTGCGGTTTCCGCCGAATTCGAGCTGGCACACAACCTTGGCCCGGCCGGCGAAGAGCGTCTGCAGGCGATTGTCGATCGCTTCAACAAGGAATCGGGCAGCGCCCTGAAGCTGGTTCGCCTGGAACGCGGCGACAAGCCGGCAGTGCTCAATCTGATGCGCCGCTACGATCTGAGCGATGTGCTGAGCCAGCCCAAGCAGTTCGTGCCCTTGCACGACATGATGGCCAAGGCAGGCGAGCCCTTGAAGGTGGGCGAGGTGCTCGGCGATCTCAAGGCGGGTGTGGTCGACGCCAAGGGCAAGCTGGTGGCGTTGCCGGTGCTTTATTCCACGCCGGTCCTGTTCTACAACAAGAACGCTTTCCGCAAGGCCAAGCTGAATCCGGATCAGCCGCCGAAGACCTGGTTCGAGATGCAGGGCATGCTCGACAAGTTGCAGGACGCGGGTTATGCCTGCCCATACACGTCTTCCTGGCCGGTCTGGGTGCACGTCGATAACGTTAGCGCCATTTCCGGCGTGCCGGCGATGACTGAAAAGGGGCAGCTGACCTTCAACGGTCTGCCCCAGGTCAAGCATCTGGCCATGATGGCGACTTGGACCAAGGCCAACTACTTCAAGCTGTTCGGTCGTGGCAACGAAGCCAGCGCGCGCTTCCATGAAGGCGAGTGCGCCATGATCTCGACGGATTCGCGCGAGCATGTCGATTTCCGCGATGCCAAGGGCGTCGAACTGGGCGTCGCGCCGCTGCCGTATCACGATGACGTTTACGGTGGTCGCCAGTCCTCGCTGGCTGACGGGCCCTCGCTGTGGGTCGGTGCCGGTCGCTCGGCTGCCCAGTACAAGCAGGCGGCGAAGTTCGTCTCCTTCCTGGTGTCGCCCGAAATGCAGGTCGAGATGGTCCGCGTTTACGGTGGCTTGCCGATGACGGCCGTGGCACGTGCCGCGGCGCGCAGCAAGGTGCTGCAGGATGGCGACAAGACGCTGGAAATTGCCTATGCCTCGTTGAACGGCAATGGCAGCAAGCCGGGCGTGCGCGTGGCCAACATCGACGCGGTGCGCATCATTACCGACGAGGAAATGGAAGCCGTCTGGGCGGACAAGAAGCCGGCCAAGGCGGCGCTGGATACGTCGGTGACGCGCGGCAACGCCGTTCTCGGCGCCAAGCCCTTGTTGAAGAAGTCCCAGCCCTTCTGATGGGCTTCCCGCTGCCGCGCTGGTTTGCCCATCGCGGCGGCGGCTCGCTGGCCCCGGAGAATACGCTGGCCGGCATTCGGCTCGCCGCGCAGATGGGCTATCCGGCGGTGGAGTTCGATGTGATGCTGTCCGGTGACGGCACGCCCATCCTGATTCACGATGAGACGCTGGAGCGGACGACGAATGGCCGGGGCCCCGTGTCCGATACCCCGGATAAGGTGTTGTTCAGCCTCGATGCCGGCCAGGGCGAACGCATCCCACGCTATGACGAGGCTGTCGCCGCCTGCCGTGGGCTCGGCCTGCTGGCCAATGTCGAGATCAAGCCGGCCACCGGCTTTGAGCGCGAAACGGCCGAAACGGTGGCTCGACTCAGCGGGGTGCTCTGGCAGGGCGCGGCGGTTCAGCCGCTGATTTCGTCCTTTTCGCTCGAAGCGCTCGAGATTGCCCGCGACCTGGCGCCGCAGATTCCCCGTGGCGTGCTCTTCGAGCGGGTGCCGGCCGATTGGCTGGCGGTCGTTCGGCATCTGCAGGCAGTCAGCCTGCATTGTGCCGCCGATGGCCTGAGCGACGACGTACTGGCCGAGGCGCGCGCCCATGACGTTCCGGTGCTGTGTTACACGGTGAATTCGGCCGACTCGGCGAAATCCCTGTTCGAACGCGGCGTCAGCGCCATATTTACAGATCGTCTCGATCTATTTACATCCGAAACAAGTGCTTACAAAGGCTTGCAATTGGATGGCTGATTTTCATGACGATCTGTTTTTAAATGATCGCCAGGGAGTTCGCCCTAACAAACAGGAGATAAATCATGAAATTTGCCAAGACCATCGCTGTGCTTTCCCTCGTTCTGCCTGCCCTGGCTTTCGCCCAGGCCAACACGCCACGCGTCGACCAGCGCCAGGCCAATCAGGAGCAGCGCATCGACCAGGGGGTTGCCTCGGGTAGCCTGACGCAGCGCGAAGCCAATCGTCTCGATCGCGGTCAGGATCGGGTCGACAACATGGAAAACCGCGCCAAATCGGATGGCGTCGTGACCCGTCGCGAGCGCGCCCAGCTGCATCATGCCCAGGATGTCCAGAGCCGCCGCATCTATAACCAGAAGCATGATCGCCAACACGACTACAACCATAACGGCCGCGTCGATCGCCCGCGTCGCCACTAAACGCCGACGTGGTTGCCCGAAAAAACCCGCCGCATGGCGGGTTTTTGCATTTGACGGTCAACCGGAAAAAATGCCCAAAATTGAAATCCGGTTTGAAAGCATTTTCGGGGGCTCAAGTTCCGGCCGCTCCTGCGTTAAAATCACGGATTCCGAATTCAACGCCGCAAGGGCCGACAGCTTATGAAAAGCGCCGAAATCCGCCAGCAGTTCCTCGACTTCTTCGCCTCCAAGGGGCACCAGATCGTTTCCTCGAGCTCGCTCGTGCCGCACGAGGATCCGACCCTGCTGTTCACCAATGCCGGGATGAACCAGTTCAAGGACGTCTTCCTCGGTTTCGACAAGCGTCCCTACAGTCGCGCGACGACCTCGCAGAAATGCGTGCGCGCCGGCGGCAAGCACAACGACCTTGAAAACGTCGGCTACACCGCCCGTCACCACACCTTCTTCGAAATGCTGGGCAATTTCAGCTTCGGCGACTATTTCAAGCGCGACGCCATCAAGTACGCCTGGGAGCTGCTGACTGAGGTTTACAAGCTGCCCAAGGAAAAGCTCATGGTCACGGTCTATGCCGAGGACGACGAGGCCTACGACATCTGGAACAAGGAAGTCGGCGTGCCGGCCGAGAAGATCGTGCGCATCGGCGACAACAAGGGCGCCCGCTACGCCTCCGACAACTTCTGGATGATGGGCGACACCGGCCCCTGCGGCCCGTGCACCGAGATTTTCTACGATCACGGCGAAAAGCACTGGGGCGGCCCCCCGGGATCGCCAGAAGAAGACGGCGACCGTTTCATCGAAATCTGGAACAACGTCTTCATGCAGTTCAACCGCGACGAAGCCGGGGTCATGCATCCGCTGCCCAAGCCCTCCGTCGACACCGGCATGGGCCTTGAGCGCATCTCGGCTGTGCTGCAGGGCGTTCATGCCAACTATGAAATCGACCTGTTCCAGAAACTGATTGCCGCCGCCGCCCGCGAAACCAGCGACGCCGACATGAATTCCCCGTCGCTCAAGGTGCTGGCCGACCACATCCGTGCCTGCTCCTTCCTGATCGCCGATGGCGTCATTCCGGGCAACGAAGGCCGCGGCTACGTCCTGCGCCGCATCATCCGTCGCGCCATCCGCCACGGTTACAAGCTCGGCGCCCGCGCCGCCTTCTTCAACAAGATGGTGCCGGATCTCGTCGCCGAAATGGGCGAGGCCTATCCGGAACTCAAGGAAAACCAGGCCAAGATCGTCGCCACGCTCAAGCAGGAAGAAGACCGCTTCTTCGCAACCATCGAGCACGGCATGGAAATCCTCGAAGGCGAACTCGCAGCCATGGCCGCCAAGGGCGTCACCGTGTTCAATGGCGAAACGGCCTTCAAGCTGCACGACACCTACGGCTTCCCGCTCGACCTGACGGCCGACATCTGTCGTGAGCGCGACGTGACCGTCGACGGCGCCGCCTTCGACGCCGCCATGGCCCGCCAGAAGGAACAGGCGCGCGCTGCCGGCAAGTTCAAGATGACGCTCAACCTGGAGTACGCCGGGGCCGATACGACTTTCCACGGCTACGAGTCGCTCGAAGCCAAGGGCACGGTGCTCGCGCTGTACAAGGATGGCGCCGCAGTCAATGAACTGCACGAAGGCGACTTCGGTGTCGTCGTCCTCGACCACACTCCGTTCTACGCCGAATCCGGCGGCCAATGCGGCGACCGTGGCGAACTCAAGGGCGTCGGCGGCATTTTCGCCGTCGAAGACACGCTGAAGATCCAGGCCGCCGTTTTCGGCCACCACGGCATCCTGAAGACCGGCAAGCTCGTGCTCGGCCAGGAAGTCGCCGCCAAGGTCGACGCTGTTGCCCGCGCCGCCACGCAGCGCAACCACTCGGTTACCCACCTCATGCACAAGGCGTTGCGCCAGGTTCTCGGCCAGCACGTCCAGCAGAAGGGCTCGCAGGTCGATCCGGACAAGACCCGTTTCGACTTTGCCCAGAACACCCCGATGACCGCCGAGGAAATCCGCGAAGTCGAAGAGATCGTCAATGCCGAGATCCTCGCCAACGCCGCCACCGACAGCCGCGTCATGGGCATCGACGATGCCCAGAAGTCCGGCGCCATGATGCTCTTCGGCGAAAAATACGGCGAGGAAGTTCGTGTTGTCGCCATCGGTTCCTCCAAGGAATTGTGCGGCGGTACCCACGTCGCCCGTAGCGGTGATATCGGCCTGTTCAAGATTGTGTCCGAAGGCGGCGTTGCCGCTGGCGTGCGCCGTGTCGAAGCCATCACCGGGACCAATGCGCTGGCCTGGGTGCAGGAGCAGGCCAACCGCGTTGCCGGCGTGTCGGCGCTGCTCAAGACGCAGCCGGAAGATCTGGCCGAGCGCGTCGTCAGTATCCTCGACAATGTCCGTTCGCTGGAAAAGGAACTGGCACGCCTGAAGTCCAAGCTCGCCGCTTCGCAGGGCGACGACCTGCTTGCTCAGGCGGCCGACGTCAAGGGCGCCAAGGTGCTCGCCGCGACGCTTGAAGGCGCCGATGTCGCGACGCTGCGCGAGACGATGGACAAGCTCAAGGACAAACTGAAGTCAGCCGCCATCGTGCTGGCCTCGGTGGCAGACGGCAAGGTCACGCTGATTGCCGGCGTCACGGCTGACCTGACCGGGAAGGTCAAGGCGGGCGAGCTGGTCAATCAGGTCGCCCAGCAGGTCGGCGGCAAGGGCGGCGGTCGTCCCGACATGGCGCAGGCCGGCGGTACGCAGCCTGAAAACCTGCCGGCAGCGCTGGCCTCGGTTCCGGCCTGGGTCGAAGGCAAGCTGTGAAAACGGCTGTCGCCTTGATGCTGGCGCTGGCGGCGGGATCAGCTCTCGCCGCCGAGCTGGACCGGACGCCTGTCGAGGCGGCGACGACGGACGGGAAAAAGGTCCGCCTTTTTCCCAACGGACGCTGGGAATATGTCGATGCCGCACTCGCCGCCGAGGCGCAGAAGGCGGCCGCCGAATACCCGGAAAACAAGATGCGTCCGGCCGAGGCGCAGGGCGGCATGTTCGGTGTCGGCCGGCTCATCATGCCCGGCGACAAGGACTACAACCGCGGCTCGCTGAATCCCAAGACGCGCTGATCAGCGCAGGCGTTGCTCCGGGCCGATTTCCCGGATGAATTCACCCTCGATCACCTGATCGCCACCGGTCGGTGCCGTGCGGTCAAACTGGCCGTCTTCGCGCATTTGTTCCATCTGCTTGCGCAGGGCGCGGGTTTTCCACCACAGCCAGCCGCCGAGGACGACACCCAGCACGGCAACGACGGCCAGGGCCACCAGCGAAAACATGAAGGCCAGGACGAGGAAGCCGGCGCTCAGCACGAAGGCGATCAGCTTGGCCAACGGGCCGGGCTGTGCGCCTTGTCCAAACTGGGGGTTCTGTCGGGGGCTGTCCATGGTTGTCTCGCAGGATGAATATGGCCGGATTGTAGGTCAATCGTGGTCCGGCATTGTGCTGCGGCTGTCGCCTTTTTGTAACGGTGCTTGCTGAGCAGGTTTAACCCTGCTGCTCCTCGCCGATGCTGTTCGACCACTGAAGCGCCTGCGTCTGGGCGCGGTTCAGCGCTTTCGGGCTGAGGCCGGGTAGCTCGGCGAGTACCGCGGACAATTGGTCAAGCTCGCCCGACTCGCTGCTTTCGGCCAGGCGGAGCAGGGCGCCCAGCGGGCCGCTTCCCTCGCACAGCGCTTCGCGCAGGCTGGTGGTCAGGCCGAGCGGTGCGACGATTTCGGCGATCGGTTGGCCGACCAGTGCCGGCATCAGCGACATGATGCCAGCCATGAAGGCCTGGTCGGCGAAGGCGCTGTCGCCGGGACGAAGTTCGCCGGCCAGCAGTTCCATGAGCCGGCCGCGGGTGGCCGCCAGCAACAGCAAGGGATTGCTGGCGCTGTTCTGTTTGCCGGCCGCGAAGACCAGCAATTGCAGCCAGCGTTGAAGCTGGCGTCGCCCCAGCACGGTGATGGCGTGGCCGAGCGAAACGATCTTTTCGGTACTGCCGGCGCCAACCGAGTTCGTCATGCGCAGCAGGTTGATGGTCAGGCCGGGTTCCGGCTTGAGCGCGGCTTCGATTTCGGCGGTGTCGGCATCGCTGAGCAGGAGGCCCATCAGTTTCATCAATGAAATCTGCGAATGGTCCAGCTTCTTGCCGGAAATGATGGTCGGCTTGGCGAAGTAGTAGCCCTGAAAGAGTGTAAAGCCGAGTTTCAGGCATTGCTCCATCTGTTCGCGCGAATCGACTTTTTCAGCCAGGAGGTGCTTGCCCATGGGCTTGAGCTTCATCGCCAACTGCATGAGCTGGACGCGCGAAAGCGGCTGGATGTCGACCTTGACGATCTCGACCAGCGCCAGCAGCTCGGCGAATTCGGGTTCGAGCTGGATGACGTCGTCCAGCGCCAGCGTGAAACCGGCCGCCTTGAGCGCGATGCAGCGCTCGATCACGGCCGGTGTCGGACGAACGGTTTCGAGGATTTCGAGCACCACGGCGTGGCGTGGCAACAATTCCAGCATGTCGCTGAACAGGAACTGTTCGTCGACATTGATGAAACCGCGATGGCTGCCAAGCGCCGCCTCGACCCCGAGTTCGGTAAAGGCGTTGGCAATGACGGTTGCCGTGGCTTCGACGCCGTCGGTGACGTCGGCGAAATTACGGCTACCGTTGCGGAAAAGAAGTTCGTAAGCGTAAAGCCGTTGATCGCGGTCCAGGATGGGTTGGCGTCCGAGAAAAAGCTGATCGGCGGCTGTTTCGCTCACAAAATCCCCTTAAAAAGGCAAACTGATTCCCGGCCACACGGAGGTCAGGGCCTGACGGAAGTCGGCCTGAATCCTCGCCAGTGCGGCGGCGTTGTCGGCTTCGAAGCGCAGGACGACCACGGGCGTGGTGTTCGACGGGCGGGCCAGCCCGAAGCCATCAGCGTATTCTACGCGCACGCCGTCGATGGTGATGATTTCTTCAGCGCCGTTGAACTTGCCGTTGGCCTTCAGCTTGTCGATCAGGGCAAACGGCTCGCCTTCGGCCATCTTGATGTTGAGTTCGGGCGTGGACGGCGAATTCGGCAGGTCTTTCAGCACCGGGTTGGCATTGGCGGCCTTGCTGAGGATCTCGAGCAGGCGGGCACCGGTGTACAGGCCGTCGTCGAAACCGTACCAACGTTCCTTGAAGAAGGTGTGGCCCGACATCTCGCCGGCCAGCGGGGCGCCGGTTTCCCTGAGCTTGGCCTTGACCAGCGCGTGGCCGGTATTCCACATCAGCGGCACGCCGCCGTGCTTCTTGATCCACGGGGCGAGCAGGCGGGTACATTTGACGTCGTAAATGACCGTGCCGCCGGGGACGCGCGACAGCACGTCGGCAGCGAAGAGCATGAGCTGGCGATCCGGGAAGATGATTTCGCCGTCCTTGGTGACGACGCCCAGACGGTCACCGTCACCATCGAAGGCGATGCCGATCTCGGCGTCGGTTTCCTGGAGCGCCTTGACGACATCGGCCAGGTTTTCCGGCTTGGACGGGTCCGGGTGATGGTTGGGGAAATTGCCGTCGACTTCGCAGAACAGCGGCACGATGTCGCAACCGAGGCGCTTGAAGAGTTCGGGGGCGATGGCGCCGGCGACGCCGTTGCCGCAGTCCATGACAATCTTCATCGGGCGGGCCAGCTTGACGTCGCCGACGATCTTCTCGACGTAGGCGCCGAGAACGTTGGCCGAGCTGCGCTTGCCTTGGCCGTGCTTGAGGTTGCCGGCTTCGATGCGCTTTTTCAGGTCCTGGATGGCGTCGAGGGCTAGCGTGGTGCCACCGATAACCATCTTGAGGCCGTTGTAGTCGGGTGGGTTGTGGCTGCCGGTGACCGAAACGCAGGAGTGGCAGCCGAGTTCATAGGCGGCGAAGTAGGTGACCGGGGTCGGCACGCAGCCGACGTCGATGGCGTCGCAACCGGCGGCACAGATACCATCCATGAGCGCACCGGCCAGTTCCGGACCCGACAGGCGGCCGTCGCGGCCGACGGCAATGGCCTTCTGGCCTTGTTCGACAGCCAGCGAGCCGAGCGCATGGCCGACCTGGCGGACGACATTGGCGGTCAGGGATTTATTGACGATGCCTCGAATGTCGTAGGCTTTGAAAATTTCGGCGGGGAGTTGGCTCATGGTGGCTTGGTCGGATAGTGAGGTTGAATTGGGACGAAATGTCGGGGGATGGTAGCGGACTATCGTTGCAGGCATTTTGCGTTCGCATCGCCTTGCCCGAATGGCATAAATTTATGACGTTTCGTAAAGGAAGAAGTGTAAGAGCCTTTGCGGGAGCCAGTCCAGCTTTCCCGGGAAGGGGCCTGTGACAAATCCCACATGGCCGCCGCTTTCGGGCTGTTCGAGGCGGACGAACGGGCTGACATCAGCGCTGGTCGGCAAATGGTGGGCGGGCAGGAAGGGGTCGTTTTTCGGGTTGACCGCGAGTGCCGGAATGGCAATGGATTTGAGCCAGGGTTTGGCCGAGGCGCGTTGCCAGTAATCGTCGGCGCCGGCAAAGCCGTGAACGGGGGCGGTGACGGCATCGTCGAATTCATGAAGATTGATCGCCCGGCGCATGCGGGCATCGTCGAACAGCCCCGGAAACTGCTGCAGGCGACGGGCTGAAATGGCTTTCAGCGTGCTCAGGAAGTGCCGCGTGTAGATTTTGTTGAACCCCTTGGCCAGGTGATGGCCACAGGCGGCAAGGTCGAGCGGCGCGCACATGGCGGCGACGCCGGTCGCCAGTTCTCCGGCCGCCACGCCGCGTTCGCCGGCCCATTTGAGCAGGGCGTTGCCGCCGAGCGAAACGCCCGCAGCGTGGAGCTTGCGGTTGCCGTTGGCGGCATGCAGGCGGCGCAGGATCCAGTCGATTTCGTCCGAGTCACCGGAATGGTAGGCGCGTGGGTTGCGGTTGAGTTCGCCGGAGCAGCCGCGAAAATGGGGCAGGGCCAGGCGCCAGCCGGCGGCCTTGCAGGCGTGGGCGGTCGAGATGGCGTAATGGCTGTGGGCGCTGCCTTCGAGGCCGTGGAAGAGGACGAGCAACGGCGCGTCGGTGGGGCCGTCGAGATGGTCGACGTCGATGAAGTCGCCATCCGGCGTCGTCCAGCGCTCGCGGCGCATCTTGAGCGCTTGGGGCTTGATGAGCAGCGGCCACAGCGTTTGGGCCTGGCCGCCGGGCAGCCAGCCGGGTGCGCGGTAGGGCGTCAAAGAGATCTCAATGCAGGGTGTGCGGCACGGCTTCGGCCATCGCCTGGTGGCCGTCGTCGGCTGCCGAGGCGTGGCGGCTGGCCAGGCGCCAGCCGTGTGGGCCGCGCACGTAGACGTGGGTGACGTAGAGCGGGCCGTGCGGGCTGGGGTCGTCGCCAACGAAGAGGATTTCGGTGAGGTGATGGACCGCGATGATCGTGCCGTTCCAGTGCGAGACGGGCTCGGCCTGAACGCGCAGGCGGGCGTTGCCGAAGATGCTGCGCCAGCTTTCGCGGATGGGGACGAGGCCGAGCAGGCGGACGCCGGTCGGATGGACGCACAAGGTTTCGTCGTCTTCGGCCCAGATGAGCATCATGCGGTCGGCATCGCCTTCGACGATGGCTTCGTAGAAGGCGCGTTCGACGTCATCGGGTAGGGCGTATACGGTCGGGCCGCTCATGGGGCGATCCTTTTCTGGCAGGCAGCAAGCACTTGCGCGGGGCTCAGCTTGTTCAGGCAATCGAGGTGGCCGAGCGGGCAGTCGCGCTTGAAGCAGGGGCTGCAATCGAGATTGAGGCTCAGGATGTCGGCCTGGTCGGAGAGCGGCGGCGTGAAGCCGGGCGACGAGGAGCCGTAGAGGGCGACGATGGGGCGGTCGAGTGCGGCGGCGACGTGCATGAGGCCGGAGTCGTTGCAGACGACCAGGTCGGCGATGGCCAGCAGGTCGACGGCCTGGGCCAGCGAGGTGGCGCCACAGAGGTTGCGGCAGAGGCCGGATGCGAGTTGCGAGATTTCCTCGGCGACGGCGTGGTCCTTGGGCGAGCCGAACAGCCAGATGGCGTAGCCCTGTTCTGCGAGCTTTTGGGCGAGCGCGGCGAAATGGGCGGCTGGCCAGCGTTTGGCCGGGCCGTATTCGGCACCTGGGCAAAAGGCGACGACGCGGGCCGGGCGCTCGATGTCGAGTTCGGCCAGGGCTTTTTGCTGGTCTTCAACGGTCGACCGGATTTTTGGCCGAAAAATGAAATTTCCCAATCGTGCGCCGGGGGCTTCGGCCAGTTGGGCGAAGCGTTCGACCATGAGCGGCAGGGCTTGCTTGTCGAGGCTATGGCGAACGTTGATCAGGCCGTAGCGCGATTCGCCGGTAAAGCCGACGCGTTGCGGGATGCCGGCCAGCCAGGGCACGAGCGCCGACTTGAGCGAATTGGGCAGGACGTAGACGGCGTCGTAATTGCGTGCGGCGAGCTGGCGGGCGAGTTTCCAGCGCGGCTTGAGCGACAGCTGGCCGTGGCCGAAAGGGCTGTCGAGGACGTCGCTGATTTCCGCCATGCGGTGCAGGACCGGGGCAACCCAGCGCGGGGCGATGGCGTCGAGCTGGAGACCGGGGTGCTTGGCGTGCAGCCGTGCAAAGAGCGGCTGCGCCATGATGGTGTCGCCGATCCAGGAAGGGGCGACGATGAGGGCTTTCATGAGAGCAGTTATTAGTCGCTAGTCACTAGTTGTTAGCAAAACCTGCTAGCGACTAACGACTAGCAACTACCGACTAGTGGTGCCCCTTGGGCGCTTCGCCCTTGAAGACGTACTTGGTGGAGCAGTACGGGCAGGTGACCTCGCCGGTCTTCAGAACGTCGAGGAAGACGCGCGGGTGCTGGCTCCACAGCGCGACGCTGGGCGTCGGGCAGTGCAGCGGCAGGTCGTGGGCGGTGATTTCAACAGTCTTTTTGTCGGACATCGTTTTCTCCCTGATTAGACGGTGGCCAGCCAGTCGGCATGCGCGGCCGAGCGGCCGTAGACCACGTCGAAATATTTGTCTTGCAGCGCCTTGGTGACAGGGCCGCGATGGCCGGGGCCGATCTGGCGGTTGTCGAGTTCGCGGATCGGGGTCACTTCGGCGGCAGTGCCGGTGAAGAAGGCTTCGTCGGCGCAATAGACTTCATCGCGCGTGATGCGCTTCTCGATGACCTCGATGCCCAGTTCGCCGGCCAGTTGCATGACCGTGGCGCGGGTGATGCCTTCCAGGCAGGCGGTCAGGTCCGGCGTGTACAGCTTGCCGTTCTTGACGATGAAGATGTTCTCGCCGGCGCCTTCGCAGACGTAACCTTCCGGATCGAGGAGCAGGGCTTCGTCGTAGCCGTCACCGGTGGCCTCGTTGTTGGCCAGGATGGAGTTCATGTAGTTGCCGGACGCCTTGGCGCGCACCATGGTGATATTCACGTGGTGGCGGGTGTAGGACGAGGTCTTGATGCGGATGCCGCGCTGCATGCCTTCCTCGCCGAGGTAGGCGCCCCACGGCCAGGCAGCGATGATGACGTGCACCTTGGCGCCCTTGGGCGACACACCCATCTTTTCCGAGCCGTAGAAGGCGAGCGGACGCAGGTAGCCGGATTCAAGGTTGTTGGCGCGGATGACTTCCTTCTGCGCTTCGTTCAGCACTTCGGCCGAGAAGGGCATTTGCATCTGGAAGATGTGGGCCGAACGGAACAGGCGCTCGGTGTGCTCCTTGAGACGGAAAATCGCGGTGCCGCGCTCGGTCTTGTAGGCACGGACGCCCTCGAATACCCCCATGCCGTAGTGCAGGGAATGGGTGAGGACGTGGGTGGTGGCTTCACGCCAGGGCACCAGTTTGCCGTCTTGCCAAATAAAGCCGTCGCGATCCGACATGGACATGTTCGATTCTCCGTGTTGCGCGTGTCAAAGCCCACAATTCTAGCCGAAATCAGACGTTAAAATATGGGTTTTGCCGATAGAGCCTTGCCATGGTCTGGAAACCCCACGTTACCGTTGCCGCTGTCGTTCTGCGCGACGGCAAATTTCTGCTGGTCGAGGAAGAAACCGAAGCCGGGCTGGCTTTCAACCAGCCGGCCGGCCACCTCGAAGAGGGGGAGTCGCTGATCGCTGCCGTGGTTCGCGAAACGCTGGAAGAGACGGCCTACCACTTCAAGCCGCTGCATCTGATCGGGGTGTATAACTGGACGCATCCGACCAAGGAAGACACGACCTACCTGCGCTTTGCCTTTGCCGGGGAGTTGCGTGGCTACGAGGCCGGGCGCGGGCTCGATGACGGCATTGTCGCGGCGCGCTGGCTGACGCTCGACGAGATCAGGGCGACGCAGGCCCGGCATCGCAGCCCGCTCATCCTGCGCTGCATCGAGGATTATCTGGCCGGCAAGCGATGTCCGCTCGATCTGCTGGTGCATTACGACTGATGCTGCCTTGGCTGCTCGCCTTGCTGCTGGCGCTTCCGGGGGCGGTGGCGGCGGATGAAATGGTACGCATCTGTTACGGCTACGGCTGTCTGGTGCAGGCGGACATCCGCTACACCGAAGGCCAGCTCGGCGAAGTGCGGCGCATGCTGGCTTCGACGGTCAACCCGGAAAATGAGCGAAAAATGATATCCGAGGCCGTCGGGCGTTTGTACGCCTGGGCGGGCGAGCAGTCGGCCGTCCGCAACGACCGTGGCGGAAACTATGCGGACGGCCATGTGCCGGGCAAAATGGACTGCATCGATCATTCGACCTCGACGACGCGCTTGCTGACGTTGCTCGAAGCGCGCGGCTATCTGCGCTGGCACCGGGTGTTGCCGGTTGAGGGGCGTGGATTCCTGTCAATTTTCCTCAACCATTATTCGGCGGTCATCGCCGAAAAGGGCGAGGGAGAGACGCCGCGTTTCGTCGTTGATAGCTGGTTCGTCGATAATGGACAGCCGGCGGTGATTTTGCCGCTGGAAGACTGGAAGAAAGGGGCTGGGCCCGATGTCTGAAAAAACCGTGGTGGTCGGCTTGTCCGGCGGTGTGGATTCCTCCGTGGCGGCGCTGCTGCTCAAGCGGCAGGGCTGGAAGGTGATCGGCCTGTTCATGAAGAACTGGGAGGACGACGATACCGAGGAATACTGCTCGTCGCGCCAGGATCTGATCGACGTCATGAGCGTCGCCGACCGTATCGGCATCGACGTCGAGGTGGTCAATTTCGCCGCCGAATACCGCGAGCGGGTTTTCGCCGAATTCCTGCGCGAATACCAGGCCGGGCGGACGCCGAATCCGGACATCCTGTGCAATTCCGAAATCAAGTTCAAGGCTTTCCTCGACCACGCCATGCAACTCGGCGCCGACAAGATCGCCACCGGCCACTACGCCGGCGTGCGCGAATTCAACGGCGAATTCCAGTTGCTCAAGGCCGAGGACGGCACCAAGGACCAGAGTTATTTCCTGTATCGCCTGAATCAGGCCCAGCTCTCGAAAACGCTGTTCCCGCTGGCGGACCTTTACAAGCGCGAGGTGCGCAAGATCGCCGAGGCGGAAGGCCTGCACGTGGCAACCAAGAAGGATTCGACGGGCATCTGTTTCATCGGCGAACGGCCGTTCAAGGATTTTCTGGCGCGCTACCTGCCGCCGAAGAAGGGCGAAATCCGCCGTCTTGACGACGGCAAGGTGCTTGGCGAGCACGATGGGCTGATGTTCCACACCATCGGTCAGCGCAAGGGGCTGCATATCGGCGGCCTCAAGGAAAAAGGCCAGGCCGGTGGCGGCGATCACGACGCCTGGTTTGTGGTCGGCAAGGACGTGGACAAGAACGTGCTGTACGTGGCGCAGGGGCACGATCACCCGGCCCTGCTTCGTGGCGATCTCGTCGCCGAACAGCTGTCGTGGGTTTCCGGCCGGGCGCCGCACACGCACTGGGTATATACCGCCAAGCCGCGTTACCGGACGGCCGACCAGCCTTGCGAAGTCGAGCGTGTCGATGGCGAAAGCTGCGAAATACGGTTCGCCGAGCCGCAGTGGGCACTTACCCCTGGGCAGTCGGTCGTGCTTTACGAGAGCCGGGTTTGCCTCGGCGGCGGGGTCATCCGCTAGGCGGAATCAGGCGTCCTTGCCGCGCAGGGACGACTTTTCGATGGCGCAGGTGAAGGCGTGGAGCAGGTCGGGGTCGTGCTTGATCCCGCTTTCCTGTTCGAGGATGCCCATGACGACGCGGTGCGAGCGGGCGCGCTGGTAGGCGCGGGTGTCGATCATCGCATCGTAGCTGTCGGTCAGCGAGATGATCCGCGAATAGAGCGGAATGTCCGTGCCGCTCAGGCGGTCGGGATAGCCAGAACCGTCAAAGTGCTCGTGATGATGGCGGACGGTCTTGGCGACGGTCGAGGCCTTGTCGCCATCGATGGCGCGGATGATGCGCTCGCCGATTTCCGCATGCTGCTTCATGCAGGCCCATTCGTCTTCCTCGAACGAGGCCGGCTTGTGCAGGACGCGGTCGGGAATGCCGATCTTGCCGATATCGTGAAACTGGGCGCCGAGCGACAACAGTTCGATTTCTTCTTCGGTCAGGCCGATGTGGTAGCCCAGTCCGGCGGCCAGATGAACGACCCGGTCGGAGTGGGCGCGCGTGTGGTGGTCGCGTTGCCCGAGCGCTACCGCCAGGGTGCGGGCAACGCTGTACAGCGGGTTTTCTTCAGGGGTGCAGTTCAAGGCCGGATTCCTCATGCAGGTCAGATCATGCGGATGTCGACCGTGGGATTGCGCCAAGGTTGCATTTCTCTGGCGATTGGCCTGTGAAAACTGCTCGGCCAGCGACCAGGCTGATCGGGGGCGTCCTGGTTTCAGTGGCCGGAAGGACATGTCAGTCGTGCGGGACGGTGTCCGCGAACGGCGCGCGCAGCATCAGCTTGTCGTAGAGCTTGCCGAGGTTCGCATGGTTTTCCTGCCAGGCGATCTCGGGGAAGCGGAAACGCAGGTAACCGAGCGCGGTGCCGACGGCGATATCGGCCATCGAGAAATGGGTGCCCATACAGAAACTCTTGTCGCCGAGTTCCTGCGCCATGAAGTCGAGGCTGCGCGCAACCTTGCCGTGCTGGCGGGTGATCCAGCTGGCGCTTTGTTCCTTCTTCGGGCGCTTGCCTTCGAGCAGGGCGCTGACCGCAGCATCAAGAACGCCATCGGCCAGGGCTTCCCAGCGTTTGACTTCGGTGCGCTCGCGGTTCGGGGCCGGGAACAGCTTGTTGTTCGGCGTGACGTTGTCGATGTATTCGACGATGACCCGGGAGTCGAAGAGCGGCGTGTTGTCGTCGAGCACCAGCACGGGGATCTTGCCCAGCGGATTGATGTCGGGGATCTTGCTGTCTTCCGTCCACGGGGAATCGATGACGAATTCGTAGTCGATCTTTTTTTCGGCCAGCACGATCCGTACTTTGCGGACGAACGGGCTGGTATGGGAGCCGATCAGCTTCATCGTGAGCTCTGTGATTTTGGGGACTTCGATTATAGCGTATGGCGACCGTTCCGCCGGGCGGGTAAAATGGCGGGCTTACCGAAAAGGATGCCTCCGATGACTTTCAATCCGCTGACCGCCCTGTCCCCGCTCGATGGCCGCTACGCCGGCAAGGTCGACGCCCTGCGCGAACATTTTTCTGAATTCGGCCTGATCAAGGCTCGTCTCAAGGTCGAGATCGAGTGGCTCAAGGCGCTGGCCGCCGAGCCGCACTTTTCGGAAATTGCCGCTTTTTCCCCGTCGACCGTGGCCGAGCTTGACGCGCTGGTGACCAACTTCACCGTCGAACAGGCGGCCGAGGTGAAGGCCGAGGAAGCCGTCACCAACCACGACGTCAAGGCGCTCGAATACTGGATCAAGAAGAACACCAAGGGCAACGCCGAAGTGACCAAGGTCAGCGAATTCATCCACTTCGCCTGCACTTCCGAAGACATCAACAACCTGTCGCACGCGTTGATGTGCCAGGGCGCCCGCGAACAGGCCATGCTGCCGTCGCTCGACAAGGTCATCGCCCGCCTCAAGGAATTGGCCCACGCCAACGCCGAAGTGCCGATGATGAGCCGCACGCACGGCCAGCCGGCAACGCCGACGACGCTCGGCAAGGAAATGGCCAACGTCGCCTACCGCCTGGAACGCGCCCGCGCCCGCATCGTCGGCGTCGAACTGCTCGGCAAGATCAAC
>JAGTRT010000092.1 GCA_018261895.1 Pseudomonadota bacterium | reverse complement strand
GGCCAGCGGCACGTCGCTGGTCTGGATCATCGGTATCCGCTACGACGACGGCTCCTTCGCTACCGTTCAGCAAACCTCTTCGCCGGCCGTGCGCATCGGCGACCGGTTCGGGAAACTGCTCCATTGCAACATGCGCATCATGAAAGTTCGCTAAGCTCGATCCTGAAACGGGATGAATCCATGAAATCAATCAAACTGCTGGGGCTGCTCGTCGCACTCGCTTTTCCCGCCACTGCTACGCTGGCCGCCGAACGGGCACTGATCTGCTTCGGTAACGAACCCTCTTGGCGTCTTGACCTGCCGGGGGATGGCGAGGCGCGCTTTTCGCTGCCGGATGGGCAGTCGATGCGCTTTCGCGGTCGCGAGTCACGCATCGAGCCGCGCAAGGAGTCCATCTGGCGCGGCCGGATCCGTGGCGGCGGTGAGCTGGTGGCCTTCCTGAAGGATGGCGCGTGTAGCGATGGCATGTCCGACACTGTGCATCCGCTGTCGATCAATCTCTCCCTGCCCGATGGCCGGCATTACGCGGGCTGTTGCCGCGTGCCGGCAGCGCCGGCGCCGACGGCGACCCTGGAAGGCGCCGACTGGCGTTTGCTGGCGCTGCCCGGCCAGACGGTACCTGGTGGTAACGGCGCGCCGACGGCGCGCTTCGAGGGCGGTCGGGTTTCCGGTTTTTCCGGCTGCAACCGTTTTATGGGCAATTACACGGTCGACCGCGACAAGCTGACCGTCGGCACCCTGGCGGGCACGATGATGGCCTGCCCCGAGCCGGCGATGGCGGTGGAAAAGGCCTTTCTGTCATCCCTCTCCGGCACGCTGACGCCGAGCGTGGCGGGCAATCGCCTGAGCCTGACACCGGTCGCGGGCGGCAATGCCCTGCAATTCGAGCTCGAACCCAAACCGTCGCTCGCAGGCGTCAAATGGGAGGTCACCGGCTACAACAACGGGCGCCAGGCCGTCGTCGGTCCGCAGCTCGGCACCCAACTCACCATCGCCTTCAAGGATGGCAAGGTTTCCGGCAGCAGTGGCTGCAACAGCTTCCACGGCCCGTTCAAGGCCGATGGCAATGCACTTTCCATCGGGCCGCTGGCGACGACGCGCAAGTGGTGTTCCAAGGAGGGTGTCATGGAGCAGGAAAGGGAGTTCATCTCCGCGCTGCAGACGGCGACGACCTGGGCGATCGACCGCGGCATGCTCGACGTCCATCGCAAGGACGGCGAACGCGTGCTGACCGCGAACGTGGCGGGCAAGTAGGTCATGGCAGGCGGGTTTTTCACGCAAGGCGGGGCGCACGGACGCCGCTCGCCCGTGCTCTGGATCGTCGCCCTGACGTTAGTCGCCGTGGCTGCGGCGCTGCTGTTGCCGGCCGTTCGCCAGCCGCTCGAATACCATGATTTTGCCGACCAGCGTCATGCTCACGGGATCGACAACTTTCTCGATGTTGTCTCCAACGCGGGTTTCCTGGTCTTCGGGGTGATCGGGCTATTCATCATCGGCAAAGGGCGTGCCTGCTTCGAGCGTCCGGCCGAGCGCTGGCCCTACATAATCTTTTTTGCCGGCTTGGTGCTGACGGCGGCAGGCTCCGGCTACTACCACCTGGCGCCGAACAACGAAACGCTGTTCTGGGATCGCCTGCCGATGACCATCGCCTTCATGGGACTGGTGGCAGCCCAGATCGTCGACCGCATCAGCGTTCGTGCCGGACTGGTACTGCTACCGCCGGCCCTGCTGATCGGTGCCGCATCGGTCATTTACTGGCTGATCACCGAACGTATGGGGGCGGGGAACGTGATTCCCTACGGCATCCTGCAGGCCTATACGATTCTGGTCGTGCTGCTGCTGGCGATAGTGAATCCATCACGCTACACGCGGGGCAACGATCTACACGCGGGGCAACGATATTTATTGGGTGTTTGCCTGGTATGCGTTGGCCAAGGTGCTGGAGACCTTCGACGAGGACGTGCTGGCACTCAGCGGGATACTCAGCGGCCACACGTTGAAGCATGTGGCGGCGGCCTTCGCCGGTTTCTCGGTTGCTGCTGTTCAAGGTTCAGAACCTCGCGGTGGTCACGGTGTCCTTCCTTGGGGCCGACATCACGATGTCCCTGTCCTTCCTGATTTTCGTTGTCTATGTTCTGGGTATGCTGACGGGTAGTTCCGTTTTCGGGCTGCTGCGCAGTTGGACTCAGGGCGCCATGCAGAAGCAGCGTTGAAGTGTTTTTTTACTTGAAAGGTTAGAAATGAGCAATTTTTGGGATTTCATGTGGCTGATTCTCTCCACGTTCGTTTTCGTGGCCTATCTTTTGATCCTCTTCCAGATCGTCGCCGACCTCTTCCGCGACCCGCCAACGGGCGGCGATGGAGCGTTCGAAGTCGGAGGCCGAGTCTTATATCCGGCAGGTTGCCGGTAAATCGCCGGCCGAGCAAATCGCCGATGCCAAGGCCTTGCTCGACGCCGGCACCATTACTCAGGAAGAATACGCCAAGCTCAAGTCCAAGGCACTGGCCTGATTTATTGCCAAGTCGGCATGCTCGCGAAAATGGCCTGTTTTTCGGGGTCGACCGCGACAGTGCCGGCTTGCCAGCGTTTTGTACTGAAATTTTTGTGAGGCTCTGAATATGACTGTTGCCAAAGGCAATAAAGGCGCCAAGGGCGCCGAACGCGCGCCGGTGCTTGTCGACCTGGCGTTGCAAGGCGGCGGCGCACACGGAGCCTACACCTGGGGCGTGCTCGACCGCCTGCTTGAAGAGTCGTGGCT
>JAGTRT010000027.1 GCA_018261895.1 Pseudomonadota bacterium | reverse complement strand
GGCGCCGGCGTCGGCAAGACCGTCAACATGATGGAACTCATCAACAACATCGCCAAGCAGCACTCGGGTCTGTCCGTGTTTGCCGGCGTGGGTGAGCGTACCCGTGAAGGTAACGACTTCTATCACGAAATGAAGGACTCCAACGTTCTCGACAAGGTCGCGATGGTGTTCGGTCAGATGAACGAGCCGCCGGGTAACCGTCTGCGCGTCGCACTGACCGGTCTGACCATGGCTGAGCGTTTCCGTGATGATGGTCGCGACATTCTGTTCTTCGTCGACAACATCTATCGCTACACGCTGGCCGGTACGGAAGTTTCCGCACTGCTCGGCCGTATGCCTTCCGCCGTGGGCTATCAGCCGACGCTGGCTGAAGAAATGGGCCGTCTGCAAGAGCGTATTACCTCCACCAAGGTTGGCTCGATCACCTCCATCCAGGCCGTTTACGTGCCTGCCGATGACTTGACCGACCCGTCGCCTGCTACCACCTTCCTGCACTTGGACTCCACGGTTGTGTTGTCGCGTGACATCGCTTCGCTGGGTATCTACCCGGCTGTTGATCCGCTCGACTCCACCTCCCGCCAGCTCGATCCGCAGATCGTTGGTGAAGAGCACTACTCTGTTGCGCGCGCTGTTCAAATGAACCTGCAGCGCTACAAGGAACTGCGCGACATCATCGCCATTCTGGGTATGGACGAACTGTCTCCTGAAGACAAGCTCGCCGTTTCCCGCGCTCGTAAGATTCAGCGCTTCCTGTCCCAGCCGTTCCACGTTGCTGAAGTCTTCACCGGTTCTCCGGGCAAGTTCGTTTCCCTCAAGGATACGATCAAGGGCTTCAAGGGCATCTGTGCCGGCGAATACGATCACCTGCCGGAACAAGCGTTCTACATGGTTGGTGGTATTGAGGAAGTGATCGAAAAGGCCAAGACGCTGCAATAACGCGCCGTCAGGATAGGAGCTTTTATGGCTATGACTGTTCATTGTGATGTCGTCAGCGCTGAGGAGTCGATCTTCTCAGGTCTGGTCGAAATCGCAGTGTTTCCCGGCGAGTCCGGGGAACTCGGCATCCTGCCGCGTCACACGCCGCTGCTGACCCGCATCAAGCCGGGCACCATTCGTTTGAAGGTGCCCGACCAAAGCGAGTTCGAGCTGGTCTATGTGTCCGGTGGCATGCTTGAAGTTCAGCCCGACATGATTACCGTGTTGGCTGACACCGCGATCCGCGCCCACGATCTGGATGAAGCGAAGGCTCTTGAAGCCAAGAAGCGCGCCGAGGAGGCTCTTGCCAACCGGAACGCCGAAATGGACTATGCAGCAGCCGAAGCCGAACTGGCCCAAGCTGTCGCTCAGCTTCAGGCGATCAACCGTCTGCGCAAGCACACTCACTAATCCGCATCTGGAACCAAAAAAGGCAGCCTTGAGCTGCCTTTTTTATTTTTGTCTTCCCGGATGCAAACTGATCACAATCTGGCGATTCGTTTTTCCAGCCGAGCTGTATCGTCCCGGAGCTGATTGACCGACGCGGAAAAGTTGCCGACCTCACGTTTTGCCGCAAGAATCCGGGATTCCTCGACCGCGTATTCACTCAGGTTTTCAACGCCTTTGCCCAGCGCGTCGTGAAGCGAAAGCGCAAACGCCTTCCCAATCCGGGTTGAACGCTTGGCAACGATATCGCCAAAAATCTGGGCGAGATCGGCCTCGACATCCCATTTCAGATTGCGCAGCACAAAGGCGAAACTCTCGGCAACATCTGCTGCCCCACCCAACTTTACCGAAGAGAACAAACTCGAACGATCAAGGAGGAGGCGGGCCGGAAGATCCGGGGGCAGAGTGACCGTCACATCGCATGGAGCACCATCGTCTACCGAACGAAACATGCCCTGCTCGTCGATGCCCAGGTTGAAAGTGAACGGACCGGATTCGATTTTGACGACAGCACCGGCATGGCTGGACAGCCTGTGTTGCGCCCAGCTTTCAGCCTGAATCAGGTGATTCAGGATTTTGATTGCCAGCGCATTCAACACGTCCATCATCGCAGCAGCCTAAAATTTATAGCCGCGATGCAATGCCACGACGCCGAGCGCAAGATTGAAATACTCCACCTTTTCGAGCCCGGCCGTTTCCATCATCCGCTTGAGCTCTTCCTGGCCAGGATGCATGCGAATGGATTCGGACAGGTAACGATAGCTGTCCGAGTCGTTTGTGACGAGTTGCCCCACCTTCGGAATGATATTGAAAGAGTAGAAATCGTAGATTGGCGCCAGGGGCTTCCAGATCTGTGAGAACTCAAGGACCAGAAGGCGCCCGCCCGGCCGGAGGACACGACGCATTTCAGCGAGGGCGGCATCCTTGTGGGTCATGTTGCGCAAGCCGAATGCGACCGTTACACAGTCAAACCAGTCATCGGGGAATGGCAGTTTTTCAGCATCACACTGCGCAACGGGCAACATGTACCCCTTGTCGAGCAGACGATCGCGGCCCCGGGCAAGCATGGCATTGTTGATGTCCGTCAGCCAGACCTGGCCGCTCTTGCCCACGCGTTTGGAGAAGGCCAGCGACAGGTCGCCGGTTCCGCCGGCCACATCCAGAACACGGGATCCTTCCCGTACGCCACTGCGCTGAATGGTGAATGCCTTCCAGAGGCGATGCATGCCGCCCGACATGAGGTCGTTCATCAGGTCGTAGCGACTGGCGACGGAATCGAAAACGTCGGCGACGCGACGGGCTTTCTCCTGCTCGGCTACCGTTTCGTAGCCAAAATGGGTTTTATCGTTATTCATGATGTCAGTGATGATGTCCGCAGCTACCGCCGGCCGGACGTGATGAGGTATCGATATCGCGGGACAGACCCTGCTTCTCGATTTGATTCAGGTATTCCTGCCAGAGCTCGGCCTGATGCTTGCCCAGGTTGTAGAGCAGATCCCAGGAATAGAGCCCGCTGTCGTGGCCATCGGAGAAAACGAAACGCAAGGCATAGGTCCCGACCGGCTCGATACGCTCAATATCCACGTTGCGCTTTCCCGTTTGCAGGGTTTCCTGCCCGGGCCCGTGTCCGCGGGCCTCTGCGGAGGGGGTATAGACGCGTAAAAACTCGAAATCGAGCGAATATTGCTCGTTGTCGCCGTAAATCAACTCCAGGCGGCGGGATTTCTTGTGCAGCTTGATTTCGCTGGGTATCGGGGTGTCCTGTTCAATACCGGCCATGGTTCTCTCCAGAATGAGGCGCTAGTTTAGCGCACTCGCCAGCCCGCCCATTCAGGAAAGATCAAATCGCCTGATAGCTGACGCGGTCGTAATCGGTACCGCGATGCAGGATGTGGTTCATCCTTAGCTGCCACGTATCGTCATCGCCCGAGGATACCTCGAGTATCCGGCTGGCCTGGTACATGCCCGGCGGCAACACGATCGAACCTTCTTCATTGATCGCCGGGACGGGCGGAAGCATGAAAGCACGGACGAAACGTTCCTGATTGCCGGCCTTCAGTGCGGCCACGCGGACACCGATGCCGGATGGCATGCCGGGGAGGGTCGCCACACCGACAATCAATCCGCCGTCGTCTTCCTGCATCAGCCAGGTCGCCTGCACGAGCAGGAAATGCTCGCCATCGTGCGGGCAAACGGCCATGAGCTGGCCATGGGTAATCCGCATGCCGGCGCAACTGCGGCCGAGGCGGAAACCGTTTGCCGAATGATTGATGACCGACCATTCATCGACCGGGAAACTGATCTGTGGCTTGATGGCCAGGGTATGACCCGGGTCGACGCGTTCGCCGAAGGTGAACAGCTGGTCGAATTCACCGCGGGAGAAGGCGGCGGCCGAATCCGGCTGCTCGAACTCCTTGCCGGTAATGCAGAAATGGATCGCATCGAAACCGACGGCCACGCGGGCGATACCCTCCGTGGCAAAACGCCGAAAGCGACGGGGCGAGGCCGATTGCGACCACGGCCGCGAGAGGTGGTCGAGCAGTCCGATGACATGACCGCTGGTTTCTTCGCCAAGTCCCAACTGTGATGGTGTGATGCGTTGGCGCAACTGGCTGAGCATGTGGTTAATCTGCAGGGCCAGACGCGTCGTGTCGAGCCGTCGCGTGTCACCGGTGGGATCCTCGGCAACCGAAGACGGGTGCATGGGAACATCCTTCATCAGTTCGATGACGTAGGGCGGAAGCTCGAGATCGTCCTCCAGACGGTGAATGGAGACGAGGGGCGCCCACATGCCCGCCCAGCGGCGAATCAGGTTGAGGTTGCGCACGCTGTTGCTGTAGGGACTGGCCAGGTCGATGAGAAGCAGCGTGCTGTAGGCGGCCGCGCAGTGCGTCGACTGAAGGGTGTTTTCGAGCGCATCCTCGACCGGTGTGTAGGCGATCCCCCATTCCTCTGCAGTTTCGTAAAAACCGTGCAGATCGAGCCAGATGCCGGGCGGCAGGTCCCGGCGCGCCCGGTAATGCTCAAGGATCACCATGCCCGTGTAATAGAGGCAGCGGTGGAGAACGGTGGCCATCATGCCCTGGTATTGCGCGTTTTCGGTATCCGGCTCGGTCAGGTTGGCGCACAGCGCATAGGCTTTGCCCATTTTGCGCCAGGCGGTGACCACCATCTGGAAGTAGGACTCTTCCTCGTCGGCGAGCGGCAAGGCCTTGTTGTGGTAGCGCCGGGCCATTTCTTCTTCGACAAAACACATCGGCGCCCGCGACTGCTCGAGCAGCGCCAGCAGGGTCGAAGGATCAGGCGGGGTGGCGAGCAGGGCGTCGATGAAGCTCATCAACTGGCGCTCGGCAACGATGGGGTTGGCCAGCGACAGTTGCGAAAGATAGTCCAGTCCGGCTCTGAGATCCGATATTGCGGGTGCTTCGATGACGGTCGACATGATTCATCCAGCCTTATTCGATTTCTGCCAGCGCTTCGGACACGGCTTGCGCCAATACCGCGTCACTGACTGCTGGCCGTTGCGTCAGACCCTCCCGCCGGACGCTCCCCCAAATCGGTTCCGGAAAATGGCGATCATCCTGCCAGCGCGGAATGATGTGCCAATGCAAGTGCGGAACCACGTTGCCAAAACTGGCAAGGTTGATTTTATCTGGATTGAATAGTCGGCGCACAACCGTTTCGACGGTGATGACGACGCGCATCAGCTTCGAGCGAAACTCGGGCGGCAGGTCGCTCATTTCGCGCACATGATCGTTCCAGATGACGCGGCAGAAGCCGGGGTAATGCGGATCATCGACCCGGACGACGCGACACCAACGGGAACGCCAGAGGACGAATCCACCGTCGTTCGCGCACAATTCACATGCCTGACTGCCCACCCCCATGCTTCCGCTCCCCCATCCGGACAAAATCCAACCGGACCTCTTTTAGCATTCGCTCCCGGCCGTGTATCGGGACAATCTCACGGTCAACCGGAAAAAACGGCCAAATTACAAAAGTACGCGTTCGATTCCACCCGTATTTGCCTTGGCCACGTAATCCGCCATCCAGTTTTCGCCGAGCAGATGCTTGGCCAGTTCAACCACGATGTAGTCGGCCTGGGTGCCGGCATCGTCATCGTAGCGCGACAAGCCCTGCAGACAGGCCGGGCACGAGGTCAGAATCTTGACGTCGCCCTTGAAGCCGTCGGCACGCAGTTTGGCTGCCCCGCTCTCGATTTCCTGCTGCTTGCGGAACTTCACCTGCGTGGCGATATCCGGCCGCGAATAGGCGAAGGAACCGGCATCGCCGCAGCAACGGTCGGTCAGCGGCACTTCCTGGCCCATCAACGACTTGGTCACGGCCAGTGGCGCGTAAGCCTTCATAGGCGTGTGGCAGGGATCGTGGTACATGTAGCGCGTCCCGCTAACACCTTCGAGCTTGACGCCCTTTTCCATGAGGTATTCGTGGATGTCGAGCAGGCGGCAGCCCGGGAAAATCTTCTCGAACTGGTATTTCTGCAGCTGATCCATGCAAGTGCCGCAGGACACGATCACCGTCTTGATGTCGAGGTAGTTGAGCGTGTTGGCGACGCGATGGAAGAGCACGCGGTTGTCCGTCGTGATCTTCTGCCCCTTGTCTTCGTCACCGGACGCCGTCTGCGGATAGCCGCAGCACAGGTAGCCCGGCGGCAGCACGGTGGTCGCACCGGTTTCGTAGAGCATCGCCTGCGTCGCCAGACCAACCTGCGAGAACAGGCGCTCCGAACCGCAACCCGGGAAGTAGAAGACGGCATCCGATTCCTCGGTCGTTTTCTGCGGATTGCGGATGACCGGGATGACCTTGTCGTCCTCGATGTCGAGCAGGCCACGCGACGTGCGCTTGGGCAGGTTGCCCGGCATCGGCCGGTTGAGGAAATGGATGACCTGCGTCTTGACCGTCGGCGCGCCCAGGGTGGCTGGCGGATGCGCCCGGCTGTCCTGGACCAGACCGAACGCCTTGGCCGCCTTGTGGGCGAGACGCTGGGCCTTGAAGCCGAAATCCATCATGACCCCGCGCATGACCTTGATGGTCGCCGGATCCTTCAGGTTCAGGTAGGTCAGCGCCGCCCAGGTTCCCGGGCTGAAGCGCTTCTTGTCCTGCTTGCGCAGGAAATTGCGCATGGCCACCGACACGTCGCCAAAATCGATATCGACCGGGCAGGGCTTCAGGCAGCGGTGGCAGACCGTGCAGTGGTCAGCCACATCGTTGAACTCGTCGAAATGCTTGAGCGAAATGCCGCGCCGGGTCTGTTCTTCGTAGAGGAAGGCCTCGACCAGCAGCGAGGTCGCCAGAATCTTGTTGCGCGGCGAGTAGAGCAGGTTCGCGCGTGGCACATGGGTCGAGCAGACCGGCTTGCACTTGCCGCAGCGCAGGCAGTCCTTGACCATGTCGGAAATCTTGCCGATCTCCGATTGCTCCATGATCAGCGATTCGGTGCCGAGCAGGCTGAACGACGGCGTGTAGGCATTGCCCATGTCGCCGCCGGGCATCAGTTTGCCCTTGTTGAAGTGGCCGTCCGGGTCAACCTTCTGCTTGTAGGCGCGGAAGGGGCCGATTTCCTCCTCGGTCAGGAACTCCAGCTTGGTAATCCCGATTCCGTGTTCGCCCGAAATCACGCCGTCCAGGCCGCGCGCCAGGTGCATGATGCGTTCGACGGCCTTGTTGGCGGTCTGCAGCATCTCGTAGTTGTCCGAATTGACCGGAATATTGGTGTGCACGTTGCCATCGCCGGCATGCATGTGCAATGCGACAAAGACGCGACCACGCAGGACTTCCTTGTGGATGGCCTCGATGCGTTCGATGATCGGACGATAAACGCCACCGTCGAAAATCTTGCTCAATCGCGCCCTGAGTTCCTGCTTCCAGGACGTGCGCACCGAATAATCCTGCAAGCGGTGGAAGAGCCGGGGGGCGCTGGCCTTGTTGGTCAGCTCGCCGGCCACCACGCCATAGGACATGAAGCGCGACTCGGCCTCGGCCAACGGCAGGTCCAGGTTATCCAGCAGCCATTCCCAACGCAGGCGCACCGCCTCGACGTAATCCAGCGCCGCCTGCCGGCGGTCGCCGATCAGGACGTCCTTGTCGAGATTGGCATCGCCGGCATGCAGGGGCAGCTCGCCCTTGAGGAATTCGATCAAGGCATCGCACAGCGCCAGCTTGTTCTGCGTCGACAACTCGATGTTGATGCGTTCGATGCCGTCGCAGTAGTCGCCCATGCGCGGCAAGGGGATCACCACGTCCTCATTGACCTTGAAGGCGTTGGTGTGACGGGAAATGGCGGCCGTACGCGAACGATCCAGCCAGAATTTCTTGCGGGTTTCGGCATCGACGGCGATGAAGCCCTCGGCGGCGCGCAGGTTGCACATGCGAACCACTTCGGACGCCGCGGCCATCACGGCCTTTTCATCATGGCCGACGAGATCGCCGATCAGCACCATCTTCGGGCGACCGTGGCGCTTGGCCTTGGTCGCGTAACCGACGGCCTTGACGTAGCGCTCGTCCAGATGTTCCAGACCGGCCAGTTGCACACCGGCCGCATGACCGGCACCGCCCGGCTTGAAGTAGTCGGTAATCTCGACGATGGCCGGCACCGCTTCGCGGACCTGGCCGAAGAATTCCAGACAAACCGTCCGCGTAATCGGCGGCATCTTGTGCAGCACCCAGCGCGCCGCGACGATGATGCCGTCCGTGCCTTCCTTCTGCACGCCCGGGATGCCGCCGAGGAACTTGTCGGTCACGTCCTTGCCCAGGCCGACCTTGCGGCAGGCGGCGCCCGGCATGACCAGGATTTCCTCGCCGAGCAGCTTCTTGCCGCTCGGGTCGAAGCGCTTCAGACGGAACTCGACGTTTTCCTGCTCGTGAATCTTGCCGTAGTTGTGATTGACGCGTTCGACTTCCAGCCAGTTGCCGTCCGGATCGACCATCTTCCACCAGGCCAGGTTGTCGAGCGCCGTGCCCCACAGCACGGCCTTCTTGCCGCCGGCGTTCATGGCGATGTTGCCGCCGATGCAGGAGGCCGACGCCGAGGTCGGGTCGACGGCGAAAACGCGGCCGGCCAGCGAAGCGGCTTCGGACACACGGTCGGTCACGACGCCAGCGCCGGTGCGAATGGTGGCGTAGGGCGTTTCATGCCCGGCCAGCACCATCTCCTCGACGGGGCCGATGTCGATGAGCTTTTCGGTGTTGATCACTGCGGAATGGGGCGTCAGCGGCACGGCGCCGCCGGTGTAGCCGGTGCCGCCCCCGCGCGGAATGATGGTCAGGCCGGCTTCGATACAGCCGCGCACCAGATGCCCGATCTCTTCCTCGGTATCCGGGTAAAGCACGACGAAGGGGTATTCGACGCGCCAGTCGGTCGCGTCGGTCACGTGGGATACGCGGGCCAGTCCGTCGAAGGCGATGTTGTCCTTGCGCGTGTGCTTGCTCAGGATGCGCGTGACCTTGCGGCGCAGATCCCAGGTTTCACCAAAGCGCTCGGCAAAGCGGTTGACGGCGATGCGAGCGGCGTCGACGAGGCGCTTGACCTTGGCGGCGCGCTCCTGATCCTCGCCCTCGGTCGCTTCACGACGCTTTTCGACTTCGGAGAGGCGGTGGTGGAGGGCATTGACCAGCGCGTCGCGACGTTCGCGATTGTCGAGCAGGTCGTCTTCCAGGTACGGGTTGCGCTGCACGACCCAGATGTCGCCGAGCACCTCGTAGAGCATGCGTGCCGAGCGGCCGGTGACGCGCTCGCTGCGCAATTCGTCGAGCACCGCCCAATTGTCGGCCCCAAGCAGGCGAATGACGATCTCGCGATCGGAAAACGAGGTGTAGTTGTAAGGTATTTCGCGCAGGCGGGCAGTCATGAGGCGACCAGAATCGAGAGCATTAAAGACAGGATTTTAGCGTACCCGAGGGGGACGCAACGAGGAGCGGTAACTTCGGACAGAAATAAGCGTCAAATGTTCTCCCAATCTTTCCGACGAGAGTAAAATATTACAAAAGTTATAGGTATTACAAATGCATCGACGGCAAATGCTCGGATGGCTAGGCGCTCTTCCCTTCTCGCTGTGGTCCAGCGCAGAAGCAGCGCCGGCGCGCCCCCTCCGTCTGGGCATCATGCCTTTCAATTCGACGCTGGCCCTGTTCAAGACCCACCAGCCACTACGTCAGCACCTGCAAAACGAACTGGGCCGGTCAATTGAGTTTTATACAGCGCCCGACTATTTCACCTTCCTGAACAGTTCACTGGCGGGCGAGTACGACATCCTGATCACCGGCCCGCACTTCGGGGTCATGTGCCTTGAGGCCTATGAGGCGCTGGTCAGATACAAGGCCGTGCTGCAGCCGGTTTTCGTCGTTCGCCCGAATGCCGGCATTCAATCGCTCAACGACCTGAGAGGCAAACGCATCGGGCTTTCCAGCCGGCTCTCCATCTCCTCGATCGGTGGCGTCAAATGGCTGGCCGATCAGGGCATGCAGATGGGTCGCGACTACCAGCTGTTCGAACGGACCACGCACGGGGCCGCCGTGGCGGCCGTGGCCGTCGGCGAACTGGATGCCGCACTGACCACCCACACGCCGCTGCGGCAAGTGCCCGAGGACGTCCGGGCCAAGGTCAGCATCCTGCCCATCGAGGTTCGCGTTCCGCACCTCATGACGCTGGCCCACAAACGATTGGGCAAGGTCGATATCAAACGGATTCGCGAAGCCCTGCTGAAATTCGGCCTGACTGCCGAAGGCCTGAGCTTTTTTAAAGAGACCGGCTACGAGGGCTATGCGCCAATCACAGCCGAGGACGTTCAGTCCCTGCAGCCCTATGTTTCATTGACCCGGACGCTGCTCGGGCACCCCTCCTGATGCTGAACATCCGTCGATCCATCCGGGCCAAGCTGCTGTTGGCCAGCGTGGTTGTCGAGGCGCTGATGCTGGCGCTTCTGGTCAGCAACAGCGTGCGACTGATCGAACACCATCTCTCCGAACAGCTCGATGCCCGGGTTCAGGCCGTCGAGCTGGCCTACAAGACCGCCGTGGCCGTGCCGCTGGCGTCGCGCGACTACGCCACCCTGCGCGACATCCTCGACGGCTGGCGCAAGGCGTCCGACATCACCTACCTGGCGGTCACCGATCCGGACGGCCGCATCCTTTCCTCGTCGGGCTGGTCGGCGGACGATGCCTTGCCGCTGGTCAATCGCAGCGATGGCCATATCCGCCACGTCCGCTTCCCGGTCGACTACCTTGGCCAGGTCTACGGCCACATCCATTACGGGATGTCGACGACCTTCATGGACAAGGCTTCGGCCCAACTGCTCTGGCAGAGCGGGCTGATCGCCCTGTCCGAGGTCGCCCTCTCGGTCTTCCTGCTGTCGATCATCGGTTACCTGCTGACCCGCCACCTGATCAAGCTGGCGGAGGCCAGCATCAACGTGGCCGAGGGGCATTACGAAGAGCGCATGGAAATTTCCGGCGAGGACGAAGTCGCGGTCCTGGCGCGAAACTTCAACACCATGACCGATGCGGTGAAAAGCCGCATTGCCGATCTGTCCTACCAGGCCAACCATGACTCGCTGACCGGCCTGTTCAATCGGCGCGCCTTCGAGACGCATCTGGAGGCTGTCCTCAAGGCAGACGATCTGGCGGAAAACCCGGCGACCCTGCTGTATCTCGATCTCGACCAGTTCAAGGTGGTCAATGACACCTGCGGCCATGCGGCCGGCGATGAGCTGCTGATCCGCCTGACGCAGATGATCGAGGACCGTTTTCCCTATGGCTTCATTTCCCGGCTGGGCGGCGACGAGTTCGGTATTGTCATGCGCGACTGCAGCCCGCAGGAGACCGTGCGCCGCGCCCGGCAGCTCATCGACGAAATCTGTGCCTTCCCGTTCTTCTCGGATGGGCGGAGTTTCCGGCTCGGGGCCTCGATCGGGGTGGTGCGCTCCGGTCCCGACATGAAGAACGTCACCGATCTGCTGATCGCCGCCGATACGGCCTGCTATGCCGCCAAGGAACGAGGGCGCAACCGGGTCGAAATCTATACCCCGACCGATGAATGGTTCCAGCAACGCAACGAAGATTTCCGGACCATGCCGCAGCTCACGCGGGCCATCGCGGAAGGGCGCTTCATGCTCTTCCACCAGCGTCAGGAGCCGCTCAAGCCCGGCCTGCCGATCACGGCCGAAGTCCTGCTCCGCCTTTCCGACCCGCTCGGCAAGATCAACTCGCCCAGCCGTTTCATCGCGACGGCCGAACGCTACAACCTGATGCCCTATATCGACCGCTGGGTGGTCGAGAACGTCTGCCGCTACATGAGCGACTGGCAGAAAAGCGGGCAGCCTTTTCCGTTCAGCCATCTGGCCGTCAATGTCTCGGGCGCCAGCCTCAGCCTCAACGATTTCCCGGCCTTCGTCCGCCAGCAGATCGAAAAGCATGGCATCAACCCGGCCAAGCTGTGTTTCGAGATCACGGAAAGCTGTGCCGTCGCCAACCTCGATCAGGCCCTCGATTTCATCGAGCAGATGCGGGCCATCGGCGCGACGCTGGCGCTTGACGATTTCGGCAGCGGGCTGTCTTCATTCGGCTACCTGAAGCGTTTCAAGGTCGATTTCCTGAAAATCGACGGCATGTTCGTCAAGAACGTGGATCAGGATGCCCGCGACCAGGCAGTGGTCGAGGCCATCGTCCAGCTGGCCCGCGCCCACGGCTTGATCACCGTCGCCGAATTCGTCTGCAATCCGGAAGTCGAGCGCGTGGTTCAGGACATCGGCGTCGATTACGCCCAGGGCTACGTCCGGCACGTCCCCGAACCGCTGCCCAAGCTACCCACGCTCTGAGCCAGCTTTCCCGCTGTCACGCCGCGAGCGCTGTCTGGGCGACCAGCCAGTAGCGCGCGAATTTGCCGATGGCCATGAACAGGCAGCACGGCAACCAGTGCAGCCTGAGCCAGCCGGCGGCGATACAGAGGGCGTCGCCGATGATCGGCGCCCAGGCGAGGAGCAGGGCGGGACTGCCCCAGCGTTCGAGCTTGTCGCGATGGGGTAGCGTTTCGAGTTTCCGCCAGCGCGGCAGGAAGCGCCCGCACCACCACGAGGTCATGCCGCCGGCCGTGTTGCCGAGGGTGGCGAGCGCCAGCGCCGGGCCGTATTCGGCCGGATGCAGGCGCAGGAAGCCCCACAGCAGCGCCTCCGAGCCACCGGGCAGCACGGTCGCCGAGAGAAAACTGGCCGCCAGCAGGCCCCAAAGGCCGTTTTCCGCCGTGACGTTTAGCCACTCCACCCGTAGAATCTCCCTTTTGCCTTAATGAGTTGCGCGCAATGCACCCGGATTATCTCGAAAAAGTTCTCAACGCACAGGTTTATGACGTGGCGGTCGAAACGCCGCTCGACCTGGCCAGCAACCTTTCCGCCCGGGTCGGCAACAAGATTCTGCTCAAGCGCGAGGACATGCAGCCGGTGTTTTCCTTCAAGCTGCGCGGGGCCTACAACAAGATCGCCAGCCTGTCGCCGGAGAAGATGAAACGGGGCGTGATCTGCGCCTCGGCCGGCAACCACGCCCAGGGCGTGGCGCTGTCGGCAAGCAAACTGGGCTGTCGGGCGGTCATCGTCATGCCGACCTCGACCCCGGGCATCAAGATCAACGCCGTCAAGTCGCGTGGCGGCGAAGTCGTGCTGCACGGCGACTCCTTCGATGAAGCCTACGCCCACGCCGTCGAACTCGAGAAATCCGAGAAGCTGACCTTCGTCCATCCCTTCGACGACCCCGAGGTCATCGCCGGGCAGGGCACCGTCGCCATGGAAATCCTGCGCCAGCATTCGCGCCACAACGGTCCGATCACCGCCGTCTTCTGCGCCATTGGCGGCGGCGGCCTGGCCGCGGGCGTGGCTGCCTACATCAAGCGCCTGCGCCCGGACATCAAGGTCATTGGCGTCGAAACCTTCGACGCCGACGCGATGAAGCAGTCCATCGCCAAGGGCCATCGCGTGCGCCTCGAGCAGGTCGGGCTGTTCGCCGACGGGACGGCCGTCAAGTTCGTCGGCGAGGAGACCTTCCGCCTGTGCAAGGAATACCTCGACGACATCATCCTCGTCGACACCGATGCCATCTGCGCTGCCATCAAGGACGTTTTCGAGGACACCCGCTCGATTCTCGAACCGGCCGGCGCGCTAGCCGTGGCTGGTGCGAAAGAGTACGCCCGCCAGCACAAGCTCAAGGACAAGAACCTGGTCGCCGTGACCTCGGGCGCCAACATGAATTTCGACCGCCTGCGCTTCGTCGCCGAGCGGGCCGAGTTCGGCGAGCAGCGCGAGGCGGTTTTCGCCGTCACGCTCCCCGAAAAGCCGGGCGCCTACAAGAAATTCCTGTCGCTGATCGGCAAACGTAGCGTCACCGAGTTCAACTACCGCTACAACACGGCCAGCGAGGCGCATGTTTTCGTCGGCATCCAGGTCACCGACCGCAAGGAATCGCTCAAGCTGATCGAAAGCCTGCAGAAGCACGGCTACCCGACGCTCGACCTGACCGACGACGAGATGGCGAAGAACCACATTCGCTACATGGTCGGCGGCCATGCGCCGGCGGTCTGCGAAAAGGGCATGCACGAGCTGCTCTACCGCTTCGAGTTCCCCGAGAAGCCGGGCGCGCTCATGAACTTCCTGACGCAAATGAGCGCCGGCTGGAACATCAGCCTCTTCCACTACCGCAACCACGGCGCCGATTACGGGCGCGTGCTGGTCGGCATGCAGGTGCCGCCGGGCGACATGGGCAAGTTCAAGGATTTCCTGAAAAATCTCGGCTACGCCCACTGGGACGAGAGCCAGAATCCAGCGTACAAGCTGTTTCTCGGCTGAACCCGGCTTTCCAGTTGCCACGCCGTTCGTAAAGAAATTGCCCGTTGATTCGTCGTTCCCGCGAAAGCGGGAACCCAGCCAACACACGACGCCTGCATTCCCGCTTTCGCGGGAATGACGCTTAACTCAAGCGCATTGGCTTTCTGGTTGGCTTTGACGGTCAACCGGAAATTTTGCCCAAAATTGAAATCCGGCTGACCGGCGTTCAGGCCAGCCAGCCCTGCATCACCCACAGCGCCGCCATGCCGGCCGCGATGGTGGCCAGCACGGAGCGCGTCAGGCGGGCGACGATGAGTGCAACGAGCGCCGCCCACAGGCGTGGATTATCCGGAGCGGCGTTGAGACTGCCCCCGGCCACGAAAATCTCCGGCGCGATCAGGGCACCCAGGATCGCTGGCGGCACGTAGCGCAGCACCGCCGTGATGCGCGGATCGTCCGGCAGATGATGGCCGAAGGCGATGAACGACAGGCGGATCAGGAAGGTCACCAGGCCGCAGGCCGCCATGGTCAGGAGCAACACCGTCGTGCTCATGGCGCCTCCCGGTCGAATCGGCGCATGAACAGGCCGAAGCCGATGCCGACCCCGGCCGCCACCAGCAAGCCGAGCTTGTGCGGCAGGACGAGGGCCGGCAGCACGACCGCCGCCGCGGCAATCGCCGCCCACGCATCGCTCCGTCGCTGCACCGACAACACCAGCAGGGCGATGAAGGTCAGCGCTATCGAGAAATCCAGCGACCAGCTTTCCGGAATCGCCGCCCCGAGCAGCACGCCGCCCAGCGTCGACAACTGCCAGCCGGCCCACAGCGTGAAGCCCGTGCCGAGCAGGAAGAAATGGCGATTCGCCGTCGCCGGACCGTCGCGCAGGCGGCCAATCGCTGCGGCAAAGGCTTCGTCGGTCAGCAGATAGGCCAGCAGCAACTTCCAGCGCCAGGGCAGGGCGCGCAGATAGTCGGCAACGGCCGCGCTGTATAGCAGATGGCGCAGATTGACCACGCCCACCGTCGCCACCATGACCGGCGGCGGCGTAGCCCCGCCCCACAATTGCGCGAATACGACCTGCGACGACCCGGCAAAGACCAGCGACGAACTCAGCACCACGGCCCAGCCCGGCATGCCGACCGCCAAACCGAGCACCCCGAAAATCAGGCCGAACGGCACCACGCCGAGCAGCAACGGCAGCTCGGCCCGGACACCACTCAAGAACTCGGCACGGGAAGAGGGTTCGGACATGAACAAGGCGGGCGACAGCAAACGAAGGCGCTATGCTAATCCATCGCCCCGCTCATCCCGCCCGCCAATTTCTGCAAGCAAAGCGGCACGGCACGACGACCATCGCGGCATTTCGATTTTGGCCAAAATTTCCGGTTGACCGTCAAAACCCCAAAAACGCCCCAAAATTACCCTATCTTTTTAATTTTCGTTGGGTAATTTTTACCGATGAATTACACTTACCCCATATTTATCAATTCCATTGGGTAAGACATGAAAGCGCAGCCGCTCTTTCGCCCCAACCAGGCTGAATTCGCCCAGCAATACGCCGCGCTCCGCGAGCAGTCACTCACCGCCGGGGCCTTGCTGCCTGGCACTCCCGGCACCTTGCAGCGGCGTACCGGCACCGGTTACGCCTACTGGTATCGCGTCTACTATCCGGTCCCGGGCAAGCAGGCCGAAACGCTCGTCGGGCGCGAAAACGACCAGGATGCCGAAAACGCCATGCGGGCACAGATGGCGGGCGCCGAATCCGTGGCGAGACAAGTCGGCATGCTGCGCAAGCTCGGCTATTTTGTCGCCGACAAGATCACCGCCCGCGCCCTCGTCGAACTGCACAACCTCGGCGCCTTCGATGCCGGCCTGATCCTTACCGGCTCCCTCGCCTGCCTGGCCTGGCTCAACGAATTCGGCGCCCGCGTACGGCCACCGACGGGCGAGGGCGCCGCGTTCCACCCCGAACTGTTCGCCACCCAGCCATTTCTCGATGGCCCGCTCGGCGGCACACTGCCGCTGACGCCCGATCTCGTCGTCACGGCCCAATCTGGCCTGCACGTCGCCATCACCTTGCCCGGCATCGCGCCCATCCCCTGCGAAGTCATCGTCGCCGGCGACGACGGCGGCACGCCGCTGTCGACCTCACCGCTGGCCTGGTCGGCCATCACCATCCCCGACCACGACTACCTCACGACCAACGCCACCCGAGGCGTGCTGCTCGCCGGCGGCCAGTGCATCCCCGTCCGCCTGCCGGACCCAGCCCACCTCGTCTGGCACCAGCTCTACGCCAGCACCCAGCACAGCGCGGCGCGCGCCGACAACGAACGCCGTCTCGCACTCAGCCTCGCCGCCGCCCTGCTCGCGCATGACCCCTGGCCGCTCCTCACCGCCTGGGAAAGCCCGCCCGCCTCGATCACCGAGCCCATCCGCCCGCTGCGCGAAACCCTGCTCGCCAGCACCGCCGCCCACCCCGAGCTGCGGGACCTGCTCGCCGACTGCCTGAACACCTGATTATCGACTGAGGATTGAATTCAGCGGCGAAACCGGTCTCCAGAGCTGTCTTGTCCAAAAGGCGGATATGACCGTCAGGGCACCGACGGTATCAGCGTTGCGCCAGATCCTTGGCCGGCGGAACCGGCATGACCTGCCGCCCCCAAAGCTGGTAGACCTTGCCGGTAGTCGAGACCACCACGAGGGGGCTGTAGTAGTTCTGGCGCATGATGGCCGAATCCACTTCGATGCTGATGTGGCCCGCCGTGGCGCGCTTGGCGGCATGGCCGTCGCCGGCGGCAAGCTGGACGGGGTTGAGACTCATGACCAGATGAACGACGACGCCTTCGGGAACGGTCGACAGATGCTCGATGCGCACGTTGAGCCCGGGTGTCGGATGTTCGTTTTTTTGGCCGTCGGCGCCCAGTTCGACGTTGGCGACCCGCTGGCAATCCGTGGCGCTGTCGCAGGCCAGCAGGTAGAGATCGTAGGCGGTGGGCGCGGCATGCGCCTGGCTGGCGAATAACGCGACGAACGCGATGGCGAGGAGGGTACGCATTTCCGGAGTCCTTTTCGACCTCGGCCACCCTGGGCATGGCAGCCGGTTCAGCTACGCCCGTAGGGCAGGCGCGGCGCAAATTCGAGGATGTCAGGGCAGTCTGGCGTCGTCAATCAGACGAACGTCATAAGCAATCCTGCCCGCGAACCTCGCGCCCGCCCGACGATGCACCCTGCCTCGAATTCCTGCCTCAGCCAGCCTTCATTCCTGTTCGTTATATTTTTTTATCAATTAATTCTTTTGTTGAATATCCAGGGCTCGCTAGACTGCCAGCATGATCTGATTTTCATGCCGGCCACGATGGGCCGCCCCGTTCTGGACAACCATGCCGCTAACCGACCTCATCCACTATTTCAACGTCGCCGATAATTCCGGCGAGAGCACCTTGTACCTCGACGGCAAGCGGGCGGCAGCGTGGCACCATGGCCTGCGCCTGGGCTCGCTGTTTCAGCCCATTGTCAATTTGCAGCAGGGCAGGGTGGTCGGTCACCAGGCCGTCCTGCTTGCCCGCCGGGACGACGGGGCGCCGGTCAGTACGGCGAATGCTTTTGCCGCGTGCGAAACGCCCGAATCGGTCGTCCATTTCGACCGCCAGTGCCGAACCCTGCACGCCCTCAACTTCCTTGCCCAGCAACAGCACGCTGGCGGCTACCTGCAACTGGCCGTGCATCCCCGCCACCTGCTCGCCGTGCAGAACCAGCACGGCCTGGTCTACGAGGCAATCCTCAAGCGCTGCGGGCTGGCGCCCGAGGATATCGTGCTGCAGATCGACGCCTCGGTCATCGGCCACCATCCGCGTCTGGCCGATGCGCTGGCCAACTATCGGGCACGCGGCTACCGGCTGGCCCTGGCCGGCACTATCGACGAAGCCGATGTACTCGCCCTGCAGCCCGATATCGCCCAAGTGGCGCCGGAAAGCGGGCACGCCTTGCTGGCTTGGGCACACCACGCGAACATCCGCATCGAGCTGACCGGCGTGAATACTGCCGAACAGGCTGCCGCCGCCCGATCCGCCGGATTCGACCTAGCCCAGGGCGCCCGCTTCGGCGAGCCACAACTCGACTGCCTTGCCACCCACGGCAAGCGGACAGTCGCCTACAATTCACCACTACCATTTGGGAGCCGCCCATGAACATCGCCAACAACATTACCGAACTTGTCGGCAACACGCCGCTGGTTCGCCTCAACCGTGTCACCGCCGGCAGCGCCGCCACCGTGCTCGCCAAGCTGGAATTCTTCAACCCGGGCAGCAGCGTCAAGGACCGCATCGCGGTCGCCATGCTCGACGCCGCCCAGGCCGCCGGCAAGATCGGGCCGGACACCGTCATCCTGGAGCCGACCTCGGGTAACACCGGCATCGGGCTGGCCATGGTCTGCGCGGCGCGCGGCGTCAAATGCGCCTTCGTCATGCCGGAAACCATGAGCCGCGAACGCAAACTGCTGCTCAAAGCCTATGGCGCCGAGCTGATCCTGACCCCCGGCCCGGACGGCATGGGTGGCGCCATTAAGAAAGCGGAGGAACTGGCGGCCAGCGACGCCCGCTATTTCATCCCGCAACAATTCGAGAATCCGGCCAACCCGGCGGTCCATCGCAAGACGACGGCCGAGGAAATCTGGCGCGACACCGACGGCCAGGTCGATATTTTCATTGCCGGCGTCGGCACGGGCGGCACGGTGACCGGCGTCGGCGAGGTGCTCAAGGCGAAAAACCCGAAGGTGCAGGTCATCGCCGTCGAACCCGATGCCTCGCCGGTGCTCTCCGGCGGTCAGAAAGGCCCACACCCGATCCAGGGCATCGGCGCCGGCTTCGTCCCGGCCGTGCTCAACACCACGGTTTACGACGAGGTCATCCGCGTCAAGAACGACGATGCCTTGACCACGGCCCGCCGCATGGCGACCGAAGAAGGCCTGCTCGTCGGCATTTCCTCCGGCGCCGCCGCCTGGGCCGCGCTGGAAGTCGCCAGGCGACCGGAAAACGCCGGCAAGACCATCGTCGCCATCATCCCGTCCTGCGGCGAGCGCTATCTGTCGACCGTGCTGTTCCAGCACCTGGAGGTTTGAGCGTTTCCTGGATTCCCGGTCAGGCCGGGAATGACGGCGAGCAAACACCATGACGACACCCTTCGACACCCCCATCGACCGGCGTGATTCCGACTCCATCAAATGGAGCAAATTCGCCGGTCGGGACATCCTCCCGCTGTGGGTGGCGGACATGGATTTTGCCGCGCCGCCCGCTGTCATCGCGACGCTGCACCGGCGCATCGACCACGGCGTCTTCGGCTATGGCGGACCGTGGCCATCGCTCACTGAGTCAGTACTCGCTCACCTTGAAACCGAATACGGATGGCGCATCGAGCCGGAATGGATCGTCTGGCTGCCGGGTCTCGTCACCGGCCTCAACGTCGCCTGCCGGGCCGTCGACGGCGAGGTTCTGACGGCGACCCCGATCTACCCGCCATTTCTCTCCGCCCCGCATTTTTCCGGCCGCAAACTCAATCGGGCCGACCTGGCCTGCACCGATGAGGGCTGGCGTTTCGACCTCGCCGCGCTGCAAGCCACCGTCACCGCCCAAAGCAAACTTTTCCTGCTCTGCCACCCGCACAACCCGGTTGGCCGCTGCTGGAACCGGGACGAACTCCTCTCCCTCGCCGCCTTCGCCGAGGCCAACGACCTGATCGTCTGCTCCGACGAAATCCATTGCGGCCTGGTCCTCGACGCCGACAAGCGCCACATCCCGTTCGCCAGCCTGTCGCCCGAAGCCGCGAAACGCAGCATCACGCTCATGGCGCCGTCGAAAACCTTCAACATCCCCGGCCTGGGCTGCGCCTTCGCGGTCATTCCCGACGCCGGCCTGCGCCGCCGCTTCGAGCACGCCATGCACGGCATCGTCCCGCACGTGAATGTGCTCGGGCTGGCCGCCTGCGAAGCGGCTTATCGCGACAGCAGCGACTGGCACCGCGAATTGATCGCGTACCTGCGCGCCAACCGCGATTTGGTGGATTCAACGGTCAACCGGAAAAAAGGCCCAAAAATGAAATCCGTCGAGGCCACCTACCTGGCCTGGATCGACGTCCGCGACCTCGGGCTGGCCAAACCGGCCGCCCATTTCGAGGCCCATGGGCTCGGCCTCTCCGACGGTGCCGACTTCGGCGCACCGGGCTGGCTGCGCCTCAACTTCGGCTGCCCGCGCAGCACCCTGGAACAAGCCCTGGAACGCTTCGACAACGCCTGTCAGGCCGCATGAACACCTACCTGCTGAGCATTTACTTTCTCTTCATCGCCGCGCTGAGCCAGGCGCTGCTCGGCGGCTACGCACTGAAATGCTCGCTGCAACGCAATCAGACGACGGATCGCCGCCGGATGTGGGCCGCACTCAGCATCGGCACGCTGCTCCTCGCCCTGCACCACAGCCACACGCTGCGTCTGGCATCCCAGACAGGCCTTTACGATTTCCAGCAGGCGACGCTGGTCATGCTCGCCGGGCTGGCAAGCTGCCTGGCCATCTGGCTGCTCAGACGTCAGCCATCCTGACCGCCCCGGCCTCGGTCACGATCCAGTCGAGGCGCTGATCGTGGCTTTCCGGGCGGATGCTGTCCAGCCGATTGATCTCGAAGCCGACCCCGACCGCCAGCGGCCGCGGTGTCAGCGCCGCCAGCGTGCGGTCGAAATAGCCGCCGCCGTATCCCAGCCGATAGCCGTCGCCATCGAAGCCGTTGAGCGGCAAAAGAATGAGGTCGGGCTGCACGAAGGCCCCCGCCACCGGCGTCGGAATGCCGTAGCGATCCGCTTCCAGCGGCGTATCGGCCGTCCAGATCCGAAATGCCAGCGGCGCATCCTCGGCCACGACCACCGGCAGAGCGGCCTGCGCACCGGCTTCAGCCCAGCGCGCGACGACTTCCCGGACATCCGGCTCGTGCTTGATCGGCCAGCAAAAAGCCACCACCCGCGGTACCGCCAGGGCGCCGAGCAGGTGCTCGACCATGCGCGCCGACAAGCGGGCATGCTCGGCCTCGCTCAGCGCCGCACGCCGCTGCACCATATCTCGCCGCAATGCCCGACGCCACGCCGTGTTATGCTCGTCCGATTGATTCATCGCACTAATCTAGCATGAAGTTTCGCCTCCTCCTCGTCTGCCTGTCCCTTCCGTTTTCCCTGTTCGCCCAAAGCAACGGCGATGCTGCCTTCCTCTCCGCCCGCGAGGCGTTCCGGACCGGCGACATCAACAAGCTGGAACGCGCCGCCAGCCAGCTTGGCAATCATGAACTGGCCCTCTACGCCGAGAGCTATCGGCTGCGCATGTGGATGGACAAAGGCGACCCGAGCGGCATGCGCGAATTCCTGCAGCGCAACGAAGGCAGCTACGTCGCCGAAAAGCTGCGCGCCGACTGGATCCGCTGGTTCGGCAAACGCGCCGCCTGGAGCGAGATCGACACCGAATTCCCGAAAATGCTGGCACCGGAACCGGACGTTACCTGCTACAGCCAGCAGGCCCGCCTGGCCCGCGCCGACCAGACCGTCTTCGCCGATGCCGACAAGCTCTGGCTGAGCATGCTCGAACCGCCGGAAGCCTGCCGACCGGTGCTCGATGCCCTCGTCACCAACCAACGCGTCGGTGCCGACGACGTCTGGGCCCGTGCCCGTCGGCAACTCGAAGCCAATCGCCCCGGCCAGGCCAAGGCCACGCTGAATTACCTGCCGGAAAGCCAGATGCCGGACAGCCGCGCCTTCGACAGCGCGATCAGCAGCGCCATGAGTCATCTCGTTCGCCAGCCGGCGACCTGGAGCGGCAGCCGGGCAGGGCGGGAGCTCGCCGCCTTCGCCATCCAGCGCCTCGCCGCCAACGACCCGCGCACGGCCGCCGACGAACTGGAAAAGATCAAGGCCAAGCTGCACGACAGCGAACGGCAATGGGCCTGGAGCCAGATCGCCCTGCAGGGCGCCAAGAAGCACATGACCGAAGCCGTCGGCTGGTACGCCAATGCCGGCAAGTCGCCGCTCTCGGAAGAGGGCGCCCAATGGAAGGTCCGGGCCGCCCTGCGCGCCCAGGAGTGGGGCGTCGTCCGCGATGCCATCCTGGCCATGCCGCCCGAACTCGCCGCCCGACCGGAGTGGGTCTACTGGCTGGGCCGCGCCCAGAAGGCCGGCGGCCGGACGACCGAAGCCGACGCCCTGTTCGAAAAGATCGCCGGCCAGCCCAATTTCTACGGCAATCTGGCCGACGAGGAACTCGACCGCAAGATCGTCGTCCCGCCCAAAGCCAAGGCGACGAGCAATGAAGAGCTGCGCGCCGCCCAGGACACGCCGGGCATCCGCCGCGCCATGGCCTTCTTCCGTCTCGACCTGCGTACCGAAGCCGTGCGCGAATGGAACTGGTCGCTGCGCGGCATGGATGACCGCCAGCTGCTCGCCGCCGCCAACCTGGCCAAACGCAACCAGATCTGGGACCGCGCCATCAACACGGCCGACAAAACCCGCAACGAGCACGACTACACGCTGCGCTTCCTCGCCCCCTACGGCGAAACGGTGCGCCCTGCCGCCCAGAACCAGTCCCTCGACGACGCCTGGGTGTACGGCCTGATGCGCCAGGAAAGCCGCTTCATCACCAACGCCAAATCCAATGTCGGCGCCTCGGGGCTGATGCAGCTCATGCCGGCGACCGCCAAATGGGTCGCCCGCAAGATCGGCCTGCGCGATTTCAGCCACAGCCGGGTCAACGATACCGAAACAAACGTCCTGCTCGGCACGACCTACATGCGCCTGGTCATGGAAAACCTCGACAACCATCCGGTGCTGGCCTCCGCCGCCTACAACGCCGGCCCGGGCCGCGCCAAGAAATGGCGCGCCGACAAGCCGCTCGAAGGCGCCATCTACGCCGAAACGATCCCGTTCAGCGAAACACGGGATTACGTCAAGAAAGTCATGAGCAATGCGGTTTATTATTCCGCCCAGTTCAACGGCAAGACCGATTCCCTGAAAACGCGCCTCGGCGTGGTCGGCGCCAAAACCGCCGATGCCATGAAAGACGCAGACCTACCCTAGGAATAAGCATGGTGCTGGCAGACTCTTTTCATACCCTGAGTGATACGAGAGCCCTCTATCTCAAGCACCTCGGCGCATTGCTCAGAGACGCAGACCTTATTTCTCCACCCGCCATCGAATCGATCCAGAACGGGGCGGCTGCCTATTTCGACGAAATGACCTCGACCAACCGACGCGGCACCTTTGCCGAGGAAGTCGACGGACTGACCTCGTCGCGCATCACGCTGGTCGGCGAAGAGGATCTCGAACTAGGTATCCGTCTCGACAACATGACCGCAAGGCTGTTCGAATCCACCGGCGGCAGCCTGTGGAAGACCCATCTGCGCTTTGTCACGCTGCTCCGCCGCCCGGACCTGCCCAAAAGCGCCAACCCGGTCGGCCCGAAAGGCGTCGTCGAAGGACTCAACGCCATGTTCGAGGCCGCCGGCGCCGTTGCCATCAGCAAGAAACTGGAGTTGCTCGACCGCATCGAAGCCTGCCTGCTCGAAGGCCTGCCCGCGCTCTATGCCGAAATCAACGATTTCCTTGATCGCAACGGCATCGATGCAGCCCAGCCGGCCATCATCACGGCCAAGGAAGGCGCGGTAGCAGCGACCGCCCCGGATGCCGCTCCCGCCATCCCCGAAAACGCCTTGCTCGCACTGCAGCAGACCCTGCTCGCGAGAGTGCCCGGACTGGCCGACGCACCGGCAATGCCGATGGGCGGCAGCGGCGGTGGCGCAGCGTCCTCGCTGCTCAACCAGGCCATGCTCGAGCGTCTGGTCACGCGCCTCGACGAACTCGACCGCCAGGGCGTCCTCGAGCAGAGATTCGCCTCGCCCAAGGGTGGCGACGGCATGATTCCGGCGCTGTTCTCGTCCGACGGAAATTTCGCCAGCCATCCCAAGGTACTGAAGTCGGCGGAACTTGGCATTCCGACCACGGCCGGCGAAGGCCTGGCCATCGACACGCTGGCCATGATCTTCGAAGCCATTTTTGCCAATCCGGCATTGCCGGACGCCCTCAAATCCGTCATTTCGAGCCTGCAGATCACCCTGCTCAAGGTCGCGATGAAGGACAACTCCCTGTTCGGCAATGCGCAGCATCCCGCTCGCCTGGTCATCGACCGCATGGGCCAGGCGGTGCTTGGCCTGCCCCAGGATGTCTCGGCCCGCCACCCGGTATTCTCCCGCCTCGCCGCGATTGCGACCGCCCTGCGGGCCGACCCGGCGGGCGAGCTGGACGCCTTTGAAACTGCATTGCAGCAACTGGATGCCCTGATCGACGAACGCGGTAACGCGCTTGCCGAGGCAGCCAAACCCTATATCCCCGCCATCGCACTGCTCGAACGCGACGATGAGGCCGCCATTCGCGCCGGCCAGGCCCTCGAAAAATTCCTCGAATCGCGCCCGCCGGCTTCCATTCGCAGTTTCATCGAGCAATCCTGGAGCAAGTTGCTGCAAAAAGTCTGGCTGGCCAATGGCGAACAAAGCGCCGAGTGGCAGGAAGCTCTCTCGGTCATCGAAGACCTGCTGTGGACAATTCAGCCCAAGGCCGACGCGGACGAACGCAAGACCCTGGCGCGCCGCCTCCCCGACATCCTGAAGCGCCTGAAAGACGGCATGGGGCGGATTGGCCTCGCACCCGACGCCGAAGCAGCCTTCCTTGACGAATGTTTCGAGTTGCAAACCCGGGCGCTACGCGCGATGCCCGCGCCGGCGCCGGTTGATGACCCCGGTGCCGCCCTTTTTGCTGGCAATGTCGCGGTTGAGGCCGGCACGCCGCTCAGCGGCAAGCTCGGTCTGGATGAACTGACACTCGATACGCTGGACTTTGCCGAATTCCGGCCCCCCCCCTCCCGACCGCTCGCCTGCAAGGTCGGCGACTGGCTGGAAATGCCGTCGGCCAGCGGCGACAAGTGCATCGGCCGTGTCTGTCACATCAGCCCAATCAGCAAGCGTACACTCCTGCTGAATCCGGAATGCCATCTGGCGCTGGCCGTCCACCCGGCCATTCTCGACCGCCAGTTGCGCAGCGGCGAGGCGCGCGTCGTCTCCGCCGTTTCCCTGTTCGAGACCGCCGCCAGCAGCGCCCTGCACCAAACCAGCGTACGCTGATGGCATAGCACGCCGGCGATCACCTACAGGGCTGCCCGGAAAGCAGCAAATTGCCTTAAAATCCGGGTTTTACGTCTTCAGTTTCCGGGGTTGCAAATGGTCATCAAAAAGGTCTTGCTGCTGGGGGGTAGCGGTTTCGTCGGTACCTATATCGTCAACCGTCTGTCGCAGCGCGGTATCGAAGTTACCGTGCCAACACGTCGCCGCGAGCGCACCAAGGCGCTGATCATGCAACCCGGCGTCAGCATGCCGGAAGCCGACATCAGCTGCGAAAAGACCCTGACCGAACTCGTGCGCGGCCACGATGCCGTGATCAACCTGGTTGGCGTCCTGCACAGCCGCGACGTAGTCCTGCCCTACAGCCGCGATTTCGCTGAAGCCCATGTCGAACTGCCGAAAAAGATCGTCGCCGCCTGCAAGGCCACCGGCGTCCGTCGCCTGGTGCACATGAGCGCGCTCAATGCCGACCCCAAGGGCCCGTCCGAATACCTGCGCTCCAAGGGCGACGGCGAAGCCATCGTGCTCGCCGCCCAGGGTGAGCTGGACGTCACCGTTTTCCGTCCATCGGTCATTTTCGGCCTGGGCGACTCTTTCCTGTCGATGTTCGCCAGCATCCTGAAAAAGGTTCCGTTCTTCCCGCTCGGCTTCGGTCACGCCCGCTTCCAGCCGGTGTGGGCGGCCGATGTGGCCGATGCCTTTGTCGATTGCCTGGGCGATGTCGGTACCTACGGTCAGGCCTACGAACTGGTCGGCCCGAAGATCTACACCCTGCGCGAACTGGTCGACTACGCCGCAGAACTGTGCGGCAGCACTGCCCGGATCGTTCCCTTGTCCGAAGGCTGGGCCTACCTGCAGGCCGGTCTGATGTGGCTGGCCCCCAGCCCGATGCTCTCGCCGGACAACCTGCGCTCGATGGAAAAGGACAGCGTTTGCGAAGGTCCCTCGAATACCCCGGCCAACTGGCGCCCGACCGCCCTGGAAGCCATTGCGCCGAGCTATATCGCGCTCAATACCCCGAAGGGCAAGCTCGACACCTTCCGCTACCGCGCCGGTCGCTGAAGCGACTGAATCGCCGTGCAGATATTCGTCGTTGGCGGTGCCGTCCGCGATGAACTGCTCGGCCGCCCCAACGCCGACCGCGACTACGTGGTCGTCGGCGCCACCCCGGAAGCCCTCCTGAAAGAGGGATTCCGGCCGGTTGGCAAGGATTTCCCCGTATTCCTCCACCCCCGGACACAGGAGGAATACGCGCTGGCCCGCACCGAACGCAAGAGCGGACACGGTTACCATGGCTTCACCTTCCATGCCGCCCCCGACGTCACGCTGGAAGAAGATCTTGCCCGCCGCGACCTGACCATCAACGCCATGGCCAGAGCCGCTGACGGCACGCTGATCGACCCCTTTCACGGTCAACGGGATTTATCGGCCAAAATCCTAAGGCATGTCGGACCGGCCTTTGCCGAAGATCCGGTCCGCATTCTCCGCATTGCACGCTTTGCTGCCCGTTTCAGCGACTTCACCGTCGCGCCGGAGACGGTGGCGCTCATGCGCCAGATGGTGGAAAGCGGCGAAGTGGATCACCTGGTAGCGGAGCGCGTCTGGCAGGAGCTGGCCAAAGGGCTGATGGAGGTTGCGCCGTCCCGGATGTTCCAGGTACTGCGCGATTGCGGCGCACTGGCCCGCCTGCTCCCCGAACTGGATGCACTTTTCGGGGTCCCGCAGCGCGCCGACTACCACCCTGAAATCGATACCGGCATCCATACCATGATGGTCATCGACCAGTCGGCACGGCGCGGATCTGAATTGCCCGTACGCTTCGCAGCCATGACGCACGATCTCGGCAAGGGAACCACACCTGCCGACATCCTGCCCCGGCACATTGGCCACGAAGATCGCAGTGTCCATCTCACCGAAAACCTGTGCGCCCGACTGCGCGTGCCGGGCGATTGCCGTGAGCTGGCCCTGCTGATGGCCCGATATCACGGCAACATCCATCGTTCGGCCGACTTGAAGGCAAGCACCGTCGTCACGCTGTTCGAGAAAACAGATGCTTTTCGCCGCCCGGAACGCTTCCGTCTACTGCTCGAAGCCTGCCTGTGCGACTTTACGGGCCGTCTGGGCTGGGAAGACCGGGCTTACGACAGCCCTCGTTATCTGCAAGCCGCGCTGGCTGCCGTCAATGCGGTCGACGCCGGAAAAATAGCGCTTGCCTGTGCCGACAAGGCAAAAATCCCGGAACGCATCTACGAAGCACGGGTCGATGCGCTCAAAACCTTGTTAAATGAGCCGGGAGAGCAACCAGAGCAACAATGAAAAAATGATCGTGGTCGTGACGGGAAAGGTATACAGACGACCACGAAACCGAAAGGCAAAGTCCCCCGGCAACTTGCCAAAACGAACAAAGCGCGCCAGATGGGGGCCGATGATACCCAGCAGAAAAATCGCGACCACCAGCGTCAGAATCCACTTCAACATTTTGCCTTGCACCGCAGGGTGAAAGTCGCATTTAATCACGCAACCCAGAACAGAGCCCATGCTGAAAACCCAAATTGTCGAAGGCATCGAAGTATTTTCCTGCCTACCCGCCCGCAAGTCCGCCAAACCGGCTCTGCTGTTCGTGCATGGTGCCTTCGCCGGCGGCTGGATGTGGACCGAGACCTTCATGCCCTATTTTGCCAAGGCGGGCTATCCCTGCCACGCCCTGTCATTGCGCGGCCACGCCGGCAGCGACGGACGCGATGGCATCAACTGGCACTCGATTGGCGACTATGTCGATGACGTCAAAACGGTCGTTGATTGGCTGGGCGATGATCCGATTCTGGTCGGTCACTCGATGGGCGGCTTCGTCCTTCAAAAATATCTGGAACATCGCACCGCCCCCGGCGCCGCTCTCATCTGTTCGGTCCCTCCGCAAGGCCTGATCGCCTCGCAGTTCCACCTGATGTTCAACAAGCCGCACCTGTTTCAGGAAATCAACCAGATCATGGCGGGCAAATACACCGACACCAGCACGCTGCGCGAAGCGCTATTTGCGGGAGAAGTCGATGAAGACATGCTGGCCACCTGGCTGAACCGGATGCAACCGGAATCGCATCGCGCGCTGTGGGACATGTCGATGTTCAATCTGCCCAATCTTTACGCCATGCACCGCCCGCCAATGCTGATCCTTGGCGCCGAACACGACATTCTGGTGCCTGCCTTCCTGGTTCAGACGACTGGACACACCTATCAGGAGCCCGTACACATTTTCCGCAACATGGGCCACGCCGTCACCCACGAAAAAGAATGGCCGCTTGTCGCGGCCAGTTTGCAGGCATGGCTGGAAAGAATTACACCTTGATGTCGACCGAGTTGCCAAGGTTGGGTGGATTGCTCGCCACCGGCGGAAGGGCTTGCAGCAACTGCATGGCACTCTGCGCCTGAATATCCATGGCCTTCTTCAGAACCAGCATACCGACCGCATCACCGGTCTGGGCCTGTGACAGCGCGGAACTCAAACCGCCTACAGAGGAAACATCCATCTTGCGCTCACTCCAATTCGGACACATTATTACTCTACTGTAGTCGAAACCTTTGCCAAATCAATGAGCGATTCGGAAAATCCGGGACCATCGTCCTCCATCCTCCAAGCCATCCGCGCCAAGCGCGACCGCAAAACCGGCGTCGCCAAGGATATTGCCGACCTCGAGGCCTCCTTGCTCGCGGATATCGAGACATTCGACCTTGACGCAGCCGAACGGCGGGCGCGTCGGGAATACCTCGCCAACTCCGGCGCCGGCATGGCCGATCCAACGCTGGTATTTCCCGAAATCGCACCGAGCCGTCCTGCCGCCAATCCGACAATCGAAAAAGCAGCAGAGCCCAAGGCAGCCCCATCGGTAACAACAAAGAAGGAACCGGAACCCGAGGCTGGCAGCAGTTTCCTGGACCAGCTGCGGCAGCGTGCCGAAGTGCGACAGCGGGAGATTCACAGCGCCCTGACCGAGCGTACATCGACCAACGAGGCCATCGATCAGGCCCTGAAGCACCTGTTTTTCTATCTGCACGAGCTGGTCCAGCAACTGAACATTCTCAAACCCGATATTCCACGGAACTACCCGCTCATCGAGCAATTCGAACTGGGCAAGCTAACCTGGCAGGAAGGCTTTGCCGACTATAGGACACAGTCGCAAAGTGCGGGAGCACTGGTTGAACTGGTCACGTTTTCCTACCACCTCGGCAGCAGCAACGCGTTGCATGTCGAACGGGATGGGCCATCCGTGGAACGCTTCCGGACGATGCTCTTCGACTTCGGCCTGCCGTTTACCTACAAGGAATTCAAGAACGAACGCAGCTATGTCGAGCGTGCAGAGTTCGAGATTCGCAGTGACGTCAGCGTCAGTGTGCGCTGGCGTGCGGACTATTCCAAAGGGGTCATCCTCGTCGAGACACGCAATCTCGAACGGCTGGGCAGCGCCCTTTATCAGGTTCGCCCACAATGTGTCGACCAGGCCTTGCTCGACGATTTCGGCAGGCTCGTCCTCGGCCAACCCAACCGTTTCCGCGAACTGGCCAAGCGCTAGCGCCCTTTGGCCCTTTAAAGGCGTCGACTCTGGTCGCCGCTGGAAAACCCGACGAGGGGATCTTCCAGCCCGCGGCCAATGGCAATCACCTTGAAAAGCTCGCCCATTTCGTGCGGCATCAGCAGCTTGCCGACAGCGGCCGATGCCCGGATGTAATCCGGCGTTCCCTGAGGGATCTCGGCCAGCCGATCAAGAATCCCGCAGTTGAGCAGGAACTGCCCCTGGCTGGTGTAACCGAGCAATTCCAGCCCATTGCCATGCGCTGCGGCGATGATCGCCGTGAAATCGACATGAACCGTGACGTCTTGCAGGCCCGGCAGATAGAACGGGTCCGGGTGGGCATGATGGCGATAATGGCACATCAGCGTGCCTCGCCCGCGTTGCTGGTGATAGAACTCTCGACGCGGAAAACCATAGTCGATCAGAAGGAGGGCGCCCTGTTCGAGACGATGCCCCCATTCGCCAGCCCAGGCCCGGGCGGCAAGACTGATTTCACTTTCAAATCCCGGCGGCAGACTGCATTGTTCGCCAATTTCCTTGGCGGCCAAGAGCAGAGCACCGCTTGCCGGGCGCTCGCGCCATTCGAAACTTCCGGACTCGTTGATGCCTACGCCGCGCTCAAAGGTTCCCTCGTCCCGCCAGGCAACGATGTTTGCCGGCATGGCATCCAGCAGTTCGTTGGCTACAACGACACCGGAAAAGCGCTCGGGCAACCGATCCAGCCATTCCACACGAGAAAGCAGATGAGGCACGCTGGCGGCAATTGTTTCCCGTTGGCGCTGACGAAGGTCCGCCGACAAATCGAGAATGAAATAACGATCTGGCAATCTGCCAGCGGACTCCAGTGCGCTCAACAAGTCTGACGCCAGGCGTCCGGACCCGGCGCCCACTTCAAGGATCACCGGTACCGACGCGGCCATGACCTGCAATACCTGAGCTGCAAGCGCCTTTCCGAATAATCCGGTCATTTCCGGGGCGGTGATGAAATCACCCGCTGCTCCGAACTTGCGGGCACCGGCCGCGTAATATCCAAGCCCGGGCGCATAGAGAATCTGCTCCATGAATCGCGCAAAGGAGAGCCACCCGCCGGCATCCCTGATTTCGTCCACGAGAAACTGTTGCAGGCGCTGACTATGAGCAAGCGCCTCAGGCGCCGGTGTTGGGAGATTGTTCATCAAAGATACAAAAAAGCTCAAAATTATGGGCTAAGCGAGAAAGTCGCGGCCGCCTATGCTATTTTGGCATTCTGCTACAAAGGAGGAAACCGATCTTGCGCATCAAACAAATAATCAATCGCAAGCCAAATGAACTGGGCGCCAAACTGGATGACCTGCAAAGCAGCGATGCCAATTTGCTGCTCGTATTTGGCAGTATCGAGCACTTTTGCTCCCCGGGTTTGCATGACGCCCTCCGCGCGACTTTCCCCGATGCCTTGCTTATCGGCTGCTCCACCGCAGGTGAGATCACAAATGACGGCGTCGACGACGGCTCCTGTACTATCACCGCAATCAAGTTCGAAAAAACCAGCCTAAAGCATGGCAGTACCCATCTGTCAGGGATGGACGATTCGTTTTCGGCAGGCGAACGACTGGGCAAGCAGATCGTTTCAGCCGATCTCAAAGCCATTCTGGTTTTCGGGCCGGGCGTGAATATCAATGGCAGCGCCCTGGTGAACGGCATCACCAGCGTCGTTGGTGTCGATGTTCCGATTACGGGTGGTTTGGCTGGCGATGGCGGCGCTTTCAAGAAAACATACACCCTCGGCCCCAATGGGATAGCGGATGATCAGGTCGTGGCGATAGGCCTGAGCGGCGAAGCCCTGCGCTTCGGCCACGGATCCTTTGGCGGGTGGGAGCCTTTCGGGCCGGCGCGCAAAGTGACGCGTTGCGACGGAAACATCCTGCATGAGCTCGACGGGGAACCGGCACTTGAGATTTACCGTCGCTATCTCGGAGAACACGCCAAGGGTCTGCCGGCATCGGGCCTGCTCTTCCCGTTTGCCATGCTGGGCGAGGATCATAGTGCGGTCGGCTTGATCCGGACGATACTCGGCATCGACGAATCCACGGGAAGCTTGATCCTGGCGGGGGAAATCAACGCGGATGGTTATCTGCGCCTGATGCATGCCAGTACCGACAAATTGGTCAATGGCGCCGAATCGGCCGCGGAATCTGCGGCTGCCATGCACCAGTCAGCAGATGGCAGTCTGGCCATTCTGGTCAGTTGCGTCGGACGGAAACTGGTGATGGGAAACCGGGTGGACGAGGAAGTCGAGGCTGTGGGCGAAGTGCTGGGACAGACAAGCGTGTTAACCGGCTTTTACTCGTATGGGGAAATCAGCCCGTTCATGCCCGGCGCATCGTGCAAGCTGCACAATCAGACCATGACCATCACCTGCCTGAGCGAAAACTGACCAGCCTGCCATGCAGAAAGCGCTTCTTCGTCAGCTAAAACGCAGCCTCGGCGTAGGTAGCGAGGCCGATCTGGCTGAATTGCTCGGAACGATGCGCACAGCTGCAGCGACGGCAGATCCGTCTTTGCGGACGGCACTTGAAGGGTTTGGCGACTTTCTGGCCCGTGTCGACAATAGCTATGAGCAGTACGAACGCGACCTTGAATTGCGCACGCGCAGCCTTGAAATCTCGTCGGCTGAGTTGTCCGAAAGCAATGAAAAGCTTCGCTTGTCACTCGCGGATCGGGAGAATGCACTGCGCTCGCTGCGCATGACGGTTCGCGATTTGCTGCCCGACAGTCATCCTGACCATCATGCCGATACGTTCGCGGATGAGGACATTGCCGAACTGTCGTCGCGAATCGCACTCATGGTTGCGGAAAGTGAGCGCGGACGGCGTGAGTTGGCTACCCAGAAATTCGCGCTGGACCAGCATGCGATTGTCAGCATCACGGATACGTCGGGCACGATCCTGTATGCCAATGACCGGTTTTGTGACATCAGCGGATATACCCGCGAGGAGCTGCTGGGGCGGAACCACCGGATCATCAATTCCGGAAAACATCCTGCGGAAATGTTCCGCGAGATGTGGCAAACCATCTCTCTTGGTCAAGTCTGGCGTGGCGAAGTATGTAACCGGGCACGTAATGGCAACCTGTATTGGGTCAACGCCACCATCGTTCCGCTGCTCAATGCGGCCGGCGAGCCAGAGCGTCACATCGCCATTCGCACCGACATCACCGATCGCAAGCGAATCGAAGCGCAACTGTCGGAGCAACTTCATCTGGTCGAGGAACTGATCGAAGCGATCCCGCTTCCGGTTTACCTGAAGGACAACGGAGGACGCTACATTCGCCTGAACCGGGCTTTCGAACAGTTTTTCCATATCGATCGCAAAGCCATTCTCGGGCAGACGGTGAGTAAGCTGCTTACCAGGGAGGAAGCGCCACTGCACCTCCAGAAAGATGCCGAACTCCTGGCCAGCAAAGGCATGCAGACTTATGAAGCATCCGTGCATAGCCGCGATGGCGCCATTCACGATACGGTTTATCGCAAGGCGGCGTTGACCAGGCGGGATGGAAGCGTCTCCGGCCTGCTCGGGGTCATTGTCGACATCACCGAACGAAAGCGCGCGGAGCATGAGGTTTTGCGGGCGAAGGAGGCAGCAGAAGCGGCCAGTCGCGCGAAAAGTGATTTCCTGGCCAACATGAGTCACGAAATCCGCACCCCGATGAATGGGGTGATCGGGATGACGGACCTGGCCTTGGAGACCGCGCTCACCGGCGAACAGCGGGAATATCTGAATATCGTCAAGTCGTCGGCCGAATCGCTGTTGACGATCATTAATGACATTCTCGACTTCTCGAAGATCGAAGCGGGAAAACTGCTCGTTGAAGAAATTTCCTTCGATCTCTATCGTCTGATTGCCGAACTCCTCAAGCCGCTGGCGCTAAGAGCGCACGAAAAGGGTATCGAACTGCTCAGCGAAGTCCTGCACGACGTTCCCCGCTATGTCCAGGGCGACCCAAACCGCATCCGGCAGATACTGATCAATCTGATCGGCAACGCCATCAAATTTACCAATGAAGGCGAAATCGTCCTTCGCACCGAACTGCTTCAACTACAGGATGGCCACGCCATCGTCCATTTTGCCGTTCGGGATACCGGCATCGGTATCCCGCAAGACAAACAGGATCTGATTTTTGACGCATTTTCGCAGGAAGATACGTCGACTACCCGCAAGTACGGCGGGACAGGGCTCGGCTTGTCGATCTGTCGCCGTCTCGTCGAATTGATGGGGGGGCGGATATGGCTGCACAGCCAGCCCGGCCAGGGGAGCACTTTCCATTTTTCAATACAGCTGCAGCTCGCGACGCAGTCGACACCCATTCTTGGAAGCCAGGTCACCCTGGAGAACCGGCGCATTCTGGTCGTCGATGACAATGCCACCAATCGGCGCATCCTGAGCAATATGCTGACACTGCTCAAAGCCATTCCGCAGGATGTGGACTCTGCCCAGGCCGCGCTCTCCTTGTTCAAAAACGGGAATGCGGATTTCGATTGCATCCTCCTCGATGCACAAATGCCGCAAATGGATGGCTACGAGTTGGCCCGTACCCTGCACGCGACGCACGACAACCTGCCGCCCATGCTCATGCTCTCCTCCGGTGCACTGCGCGGTGACGCCAAGCGCTGCCAGGAAGCAGGAATCGCCGGATTCTTCGCCAAACCGATTTCGCTGGATGAATTACATGCTGCATTGGGACGCCTGTTCGACGGCTCGCACAGCGCCGTCACGCAGCATGCCAAGCAACTGGTCACTCGCCACTCCCTGCGTGAAGAACACCGCGCCCTGAATATCCTCCTCGTCGAGGATCACCCGACCAACCAGAAACTCGCGCTCGGCCTGCTCGGCAAATGGGGACACGAAGTCACACTGGCACAAAACGGTCAGGAAGCGCTCGATATTTTCGACGCATCAGGGGATTTCGATCTGATCCTGATGGACATGCAGATGCCCGTCATGGGCGGAATCGAGGCAACGCAGCTGATTCGCAAACGCGAAACCGAGCGTCAATTGCCCCATATACCGATCATCGCCATGACCGCAGCTGCGATGCAGGACGATCGGGATGCCTGCCTGGCAGCGGGAATGGACGACTACCTTTCCAAACCGATCCGGGTCAAGGAGCTCCAGGAAAAGCTGCGCAGGATTGGCGGAAGCCTCTGATTCGACGCCGATTTTTTCCGCGTCCGGCGCGACAATTGGTAAACTGGCCGTTTTTTCCGGTTGACCGTGAAATCCTGCTTCACGGTGCCAAAACCGCTTTCCCCCTGCGCCATGACCGAATCCCACAACCTGCAAAAACTGCGTAAATTTCTCGAGGGCCGTACCGGCAAGGCCATCATCGACTACAACATGATCGAGGATGGCGACACCGTGCTGGTTTGCGTTTCGGGCGGGAAGGACTCCTACACGCTTCTCGCCATGCTGATGGCGCTGCAGCAGCGCGCCCCGGTCAAATTCCGTCTGATCGCGATGAATCTGGATCAGAAACAACCAGGATTCCCCGCTGATATCCTGCCGCGCTACTTCGAGTCCATCGGAATTGAACACCGTATCGTCGAAGCGGACACCTATTCAGTCGTCAAGGAAAAGATCCCGGAAGGCAAGACGACCTGCTCGCTCTGCTCGCGCCTGCGCCGCGGCATCATCTACCGCACGGCCAAGGAACTGGGCGCCAACAAGATCGCCCTCGGTCACCACCGGGACGACATGGTTCATACGCTCTTCCTGAACATGCTCTTCGGCGGCAAACTCAAGGCCATGCCACCCAAATTGGTCACCGACGACAAGGCACATGTCGTCATCCGGCCACTGGCTTATTGCGCCGAAGCCGATATCGCCAAATTCGCCCGCGGCATGGCGTTTCCAATCATTCCCTGCAACCTCTGCGGCTCACAGGACAACCTGCAGCGGCAAAAAATACGCGAAATGATGCAGGAATGGGACAAGCGCTATCCAGGTCGCACCGAATCGGTATTTACGGCCATGCAGAATGTCGTTCCATCCCACCTCGCCGATGGCAAGCTGTTCGATTTCCGCAGTTTGACGCTAGATACACCGGTCGAAGAGGGCGATATAGCATTCGATACAGCGGAAATGCCGATGACGGGAACCATACCGATCAGCGTATCGGCATAATGCCAAAGTTCTCTGATCATCATATAATGGGCGGTCGTTAATTCATGGACTCCCAGCAGACAATGAGCACCACGCAACGAAAATTGATCGTGATGTTCGCCGATGTCTCCGGCAGTACCGCGCTTTTCGAGCGCCTCGGGGACAAAGAGGCGATGCACGCGGTTGAACGTTGCCTGAAGCGCATGAAGCGTTCTATCGATGGCTACAAGGGAAAAACGATCCAGGTCGTCGGTGACGAATTGCTGGCTGCCTTCGATACCGCAGAAGATGCATGCCAGGCCGCGATCGACATGCAACAGCGAATCGCCGATCTTCCACCGGTTTCCGGGCTCAAATTAACGATTCGTATCGGTCTGCACTACGGTGAAGTCACTGACGATGGCATCAAGTTGACTGGAGCAGCCATTGCCACCGCAGCCCGCATCGCGGGCATTGCCCGCCGCGACCAGATTTTGTGCAGTTCGGTCTTGGTCAAGGTCTTGCCCCAGCCCAGCTATATTTCCGCCGATCCGCTCCCCGATTTGGGGACCGTCCCCGAGGATGGCGAAGCGCTATCGCTGTTCCAGATCAATTGGCCCAGCTACCAGGGTGCCGGTTCGAGCGCACCGCTGTCCACCTTCGGCCACCCGCCGATCGTCTCTTCCGACCGACTCTGCGTGCGTCATCGCGGCAAGGCTTTCCTGCTTGACGATAAAACGCCGGTCCTGACCATAGGCCGCGATCTCGGCTGCAAGCTGGTCATCGACGACCGCAAGGCCTCACGACAGCACGCCCGGGTGGAAAGACGCGGTGATGGTTACTATCTTGTCGATACCAGCACCAATGGCTGCTTTGTCACCCTCTCAGGGCGCCCGGAAGTCATGATTCGGCGCCATGAGATTCAACTCGACAGTCGTGGCCAGATCAGTTTCGGAAACTCTGGCAACGATCCGGCATCAGAAATCGTCGAATTCGAGTATTTATAAGAATTACGGCCTTCCGCGGAAGGCCGTAATTTTTTGTTCCCGACAGATCGGGTTATTTTGCTGCAGCGTCGGCGCTACATTTCTTCATGAAACTGTTCTTGGCGGCGCCAGCCAGTTTCTTTTCCTTCGCAGCAGCGGCACATTCCGCATTCTCGGGCGCAGCGCCTGCATCACGCGAGCATTTCTTGATGAAGCTGTTTTTGGCCGCACCGGCCAGCTTCTTTTCAGCAGCCTTTGCAGCACAATCGTCTGCCGCATAAGCGGAAGAAGCAGCGAACGCAACAATCAACAGACCGATCAGTTTCTTCATTGGGAGTCCCCTAGTTTGGTTTGAGATGCCGATGAACTATCAGGCATTCAAGCGTCATCGTCAAGCATCGTTCGCTGCTGGCGATCCATGAAATCCTGCATGCTGTCGATCCCGCGCAACTGCAATATCGTGTTGCGTACGGCAGCCTCCAGCAGAACTGCTAGGTTGCGGCCTGCTGCCACGGGAATGACTACCTTGCGAATGGGCACCCCCAGCACTTCGTGCGTTTGCGCATCGAGCGGAAGGCGAGGGGCATCGGCAGCGGTCGAAGTCTTTTGCAGATGCACGATCAACTTGAGCTTCATTTTCCGGCGCGAAGCGGTTTCACCGAAGATCGTCCGGATATTGAGCAAACCCAGGCCGCGCACTTCGAGGAAATCGCGCAACATGCCCGGGCAACGCCCCTCGATGGTCGTCGGGGCAATACGCGCCATTTCGACAACATCGTCGGCCACCAGACCATGCCCCCGTGAAATCAGTTCCAGGGCCAATTCCGATTTGCCGACGCCGGAATCGCCGGTAATCAGGATGCCCATTCCCAGGACATCCATGAACACACCGTGCAGGCTGACCGTATCGGCCAAACGCGCCGACAGGTAGATGCGCAGCAGATCAATAATCGCCGAACACGGCTTGGGCGAGAAAATCAGTGGCGTCGTGAATTGGGTACAGGTTTCAACCACGATGGGTGGCGGCGTCAGGCCGTCCGCCACGATAACCGCCGGCGGTTGAGCCCCCAGCAGGTCACCGAGCATTTGAGCGAAACGGCGTTCGCCAATACGCATGGCCCACTCATATTCCGCCAAGCCAAGGACCTGCAACCGTTCCGGGTGAATGATATTGATGTGGCCGACCAGATCGGCCCCATAGTTATTGGAACCCTTGATCTCGATACGGCGATCTGCCTGTGGAACGACGTTCCAGTTCAGCAGGAGCTTTTCGCGGTTATCCTCGTAAAGCTGAACCAGGCTTACGTGGCGCACGAAGGCAACTCAACCCTGAAACAGGGAAATGATGGCCGCAGCATCTGCCGCAGCATGCAATTGCTCGCGGAACGTCCGATCAGAAAATTTCTGCGCCAGCTCGGAAAGGATCTGCAGGTGCTGCTCGGTCGCCTGTTCGGGGACGAGGAGAACAAACAGCAGGTCGACCGGGCGGCCGTCCGGCGAATCAAATGGTACGGGCGTCGCGAGACGCAGAAATGCCCCGACAGCCTGCTTCAACCCCTTGATTCGACCATGAGGAATGGCCACACCCTGGCCCAAACCGGTAGAACCGAGCTTTTCGCGGGCAAACAGGCTATCGAAAATCACCGAGCGAGCCAAACCAAGACGGTTTTCGAAAAGCATGCCAGCCTGTTCGAAAACCCGCTTTTTGCTGCTGGCCTCAAGATCGAGCAGAACTTGATCGGCTGATAGAAGATTGGTTAAGGGGTTCATAGGGAAGGTATAAATACAAAGGCCGCAACCCGACTGGGTGCGGCCTGTTCAACGCTTATTCAGCGACGTTGTGCAGTCCAGGCTTGTCACCACGATGGTGGTCCTGAACCTTCTGCTTGTACTTCTGAACCTGACGATCCAGCTTGTCGAACAAGGCATCGATAGCGGCGTAGAGGTCGTCACCGGACTCTTCGGCATGCATGTCCTTACCCGGAACGTGCACAGTCACTTCTGCCTTCTGCTTCAGCTTTTCAACCGAAAGAACAACGTTGACACCGGTAACCTTGTCGAAATGACGGACGACCGGATCCAGCTTGTTTTCAACGTATTCGCGAAGTGCCGGGGTAACTTCAATATGGTGACCACTAATCTGCAGATTCACTTTTTTCTCCTCTCTCTACAGGGTCTTGCGTAAATTGACCGGGGGGATGTTGAGCGACTCGCGGTATTTGGCA
>JAGTRT010000067.1 GCA_018261895.1 Pseudomonadota bacterium | reverse complement strand
TGCGTCTCGATGCCATCGTAGAGATGTTCCAGCAGCCAGGTCAGGAGCAGTTCCAACGCCCGCGTCGTGCCGTAGGAATAATCGGACGCGATCTCCAGCGCGAACTTGTTCGCCTTGCCATAGGCTTCGCCGGCGGAAATTCCCAGTTTGGCCGACTCTTCGGCCATCGCCTTGCGTACCGGCGCACTGGCCAGCAACATTTCGATCTGCGTATTGCGGTGCGATAGATCAGGGCCGATCGCCATCTGCCGCTGGCGCCGGAAATGCACGCGCAGGATGCGCGACACCTTGCGCGCCGCCTGCGTCTCGCCGAGCGGCACGGCACCGCCATGCACCAGTTCCCGCAACGAGAGCGGCGCATTGAAGCGCACCAGCGTCTGTCGTCCGTGCAGCAGCACGGCGAGCGCCTGGCGCAACACACCAGGATTGCGCCAGGTTTCGGCGAACAGCGCCTTGAGTATGGATTCCTGCTTGTCCGGGCTGCGTCCCCAGAGAATCACCACCGGCACCAGCTGAATGTCGATGCCCGGATCGGCCACCACAGCCTTCGTCACAGCCGCCAGCAGGCGAGAAACTTCCCGGCCCCCGCCGTTGTGATGCCGGTTCAGAAAAAAGACCGAACGTTCCGCCCTGATGCCGTCGAAAGTTAACGGCGCCTCAGCTGGAGGCAATCCGGCCCGACGCGACTCCTCGAAAAGGACGAGCAGGTTCGACAAATGGCGGTCGTGCAAAACGTAGCAGACCGGAAGCGCCGGATCAATGGCCGCCGCAGACTCGACAAAGACGGTCGTACGCACCCAGAAATAAAGGATGCGCCGCGCCAAAGGAACGAACCAGCCGGAAATCTTGAACAAGTCCCCTCACCACCTCTCATGCCGGGCACACAGCAAGGTATGCGCTGTATTGCCGGAAGCATCTTTTGTATCGATCCAGTACTAACCGATTGCCTTTTTAACAAGGATTCTAGTCATTTTCGTCGCGCTGTTGAACGGAAGCGGAACCAATTTTTTTTCGCCAGTCCAAACTACCTGCAAAGTGTCATCCCGAATGCGGACTAACCAAGGAGTTTTTGCCCATGCCTGGCGTCAATCCCTATGTCTACATGCAGCAAGTTGCCGGACGTCTGACGCAACTGACCGAGCGGAGCGAGATCGAAACGCTTCTGGACGAAGTCGAGTACCTGTACGAGGTCATCGATCCCGAGTTGCAGGAATCTGCCGATCTGCTGATTGCGCAATTGCGTTCCCGCCTGGAGGCGGCATCCTGACTGCCTCCTTGCGCCGCTACGCGCGGCGTCGACTCAATCCATACCGCGGTGTCGAGCAGGTCATCGAATCCGACAGCGGCCGCGCCCTCAGCGTCGACGGCAGGAACTGGGAACTGCAACTGCTGGCACGCCGCCCGGCCGGCTGGGGTAGCCTCAATCGGCAAGGCGCGCTCGATTACGCCCGTTATGCCGTCTGGTCGAGAACTGAAGGTCTGGCCAGATTCCCGTACTTTCCGGCCACCGAATTCGACGCCACGGCCGCCGCCGGTCTTTTGATCGCGGCCATCGCCGGGCACGAGGCCGACCTGCCCCTGGCACTGATCGACAGTTACGAATGCTGGTGTTGCGCCGATGCCCGACCGATGGCATTGCTCGCGGCGGCCAATGCCTTGCCCGAGCACCGGAGCGTTCCCCGGTGGCGGGCGCTGCCGGACGATCCCCAGGCCGCCGAAGTCGAGGAACGCGTGCGGCGCGCAAGCACCGGCACGCACTGGTTTCGGCGCGCGGCCGATGGCAGCGGCGAGCAGCTCGATGCCGCTGCCCTTGGCCAGCCACCTTCCCTGCCGGCTGCCGCCTTTGCCGAGTGCCTGCTGGCCGTCGATGCTTTCGACCTTGCCAGTGACCGATCCCTGATATCCGCCTATCTCGAACGGCAGGCCGCTCGCTTGCTGATGCTGCCGCTATCCGCCGCGACGCGCGCCGCACTGGAGCAGGCTGCGATTGGCGATGCCCCCGGGGTCGCGCACTATTGTCGCCTCTATCCGGCGCAGGAAGATCCGGGACTCATCACGCGCCTGCAGGTCGAGGCGCGCCTCCGCGCATCCGCCTAGCCACGCTGGCAGGGCAGGATTCAACTCAAGCATCGTGCGGCAACGCTGGCGTCGGGCGCCTTACTGTTGTACCTTGAACGCATTACCTTCCACTTATGCGGAGCACTCAATTGAACGATGACAACCTGTCGAAGGAACAACGCATCCTGCGCGTGCTGCGCAAGGTATTGGGCAACATCGTCAAGGACGCCATGCCGGCGCACGGCACGCCTCATCCCTTTCAGCAAAGCACCATCGACGACATTCGCGACCTGTTCGGGCTGATTGCCGAACGCGAGCGTGAACTGGCCGTGATGGCCGGACTGTCCGACAACGAGAAGCCCTACTACACCGACGAGCCACCGGCGAGCAAGGTCGTTGCCATGCCCAAGCCGACCCGAAAGCCGAACTGAGCCGGAATGATTCGTCTCCCCACCGCGCTGATTGCTTGGAACTCGCCGCAATTCATGGCCGTGCTGAAGCGGGAAATCGAACAACTGGACGGCGGACTGCTACCCTTGCAACAGGGCCTGACGGCAAGCAGCCATGCCCTCGACGACCGCTTCGACGCAATGATCATCGGTGCCACCGAAGAATCCGGCTTCATTCGTGCCAGGGTGGGTGTTTTCTTTTCCGGCCTCATCACCGGTTGCAGCTGTGCGGACGATCCAACGCCGGTCGAGCCGCAAAGCGAGTACTGCGAATTGCTCTTCGCCATCGACAAGGCGACCGCCGAAGCGACCGTCACCATCCTGGCGGATTAGGGCCGGCAGTTCAACAGCGCAAGCTCGATGTCCGGCGACTACTAATCCACAGTAACATAGTCAACTTTGATCAGCCTTCCCGTTCCCTTATGCGTCCCGCCCAGTTGATCCCGATTCTTGAGACCGAATTCCTCAGCGCCGCCGAAGGCCACCATACGCCGGTCATGATGTGGGGTCCGCCCGGTGTCGGCAAGTCGCAGATGGTGAGCGAAGTGGCGGCCAGGCATCAGGTGCCGGTGATCGATATCCGCCTCTCGCAGATGGAACCTTCGGACTTGCGCGGCATCCCCTTTCGCGTCGGCGACCATGTGGATTGGGCGATTCCGTCGATCCTGCCGGACGCCGGGCGGCATGGCGAAAAGGGCATTTTGTTCCTCGACGAAATCACCTCCGCGCCACCGTCGGTTTCCGCCGCGGCCTATCAGTTGATTCTCGACCGCCGTCTTGGCGCTTACGTGGTGCCGCCCGGTTGGGCGATTTTCGCCGCCGGCAACCGGCAGGGCGACCGGGGCGTCACCTATGCCATGCCGGCGCCGCTGGCCAACCGGTTTTCGCATTTCGACGTCGAAGCCAACCTCGACGACTGGTCCCGCTGGGCCTACGAAAACAACATCGATGCCCGGCTGATCGGCTTCCTGCGCTTCCGCCCGGAGTTGCTGTTCGACTTCGACCCGGCGCGCAATCCGACGGCCTTCCCGACGCCGCGCTCATGGGAATTCGCCCATCGCGCACTGCAAAAGTTCAGCGATCAGCCCGACCTCCTCGGCCCGGCGCTGGCGGCCTGCGTTGGCCAGGCGGCCGGCATCGAATTTTCGGCTTACCTCGCCAACCTGTCCCGCATGCCCGATCTCGACGCCATCGTCGAAGGCCGCGAGGCCGATGTCCCGCGCGACACCGATCTGCAATACGCCGTTGCCGCCGCACTGGTCGCCCGCGCCATCCGCGCCAGAAGCGACGGCGACATCAGGAAAATGCTCGGCCACATCCTCGACTATGCCGCCCGCTTCCCGCTCAGGGAAATGGGGGTCATGCTGGTTTCCGACATCCACCGCAATATCGGGCAACCCCTGTTTGCCGTCCCGCAATTTGCCGACTGGGCGAAGCAGGTGGCCGATATTGTCCTCTACGAATAGCTTTCCGCCGCAGGGCCCAGCGAACCACGCTGCTTCCTGAACAGCCATGTCATCGAGTTCCGCCCGGACCACCCCCGCCGACGACCCCGCCACCAAGCTGGCGGCGGCCCGCACCCGGCTGATTCTCGACAAGCCCTTTCTCGGGGCGCTGGTATTGCGCCTGCCGATGATCGAGGCCGGACCGTGGTGCCGCACGACCGCCACGGACATGAAAAGCTTCTACTACAACCCGTCCTATATCGGCCGTTTGTCGCTGGCCCAGATCGAGTTTGTCCTGGCGCATGAAGCACTGCACTGCGCGCTGACCCACTTCATCCGGCGCGGCCACCGCATCCAGCGCAAATGGGATCTCGCCTGCGACTTCGCCATCAATCCCATCCTCGTCAGCGACGGGTTGCAGCCGCCGCCAGGGGTCGTAGTGCTGAGCATGTACGACAACATGAGCGCCGAGGAAATCTATCCCTGTCTCGACGACAACCCTGATGATGAAACCCTTGACCAGCATCTGTACGACAGCAATGCCGACGGCAGCCAGGGCGGGCAGAGCAATGAACCGCCTCAGGAAAATTCAGCGGAAGATCATCAGGGCCAATCGGCTGGCGGATCGCAATCGCAAAACAAGGAGCCGCAGCAGCGCGACGGCGGCAGCACTCAAGCCAACCCGCAACAGGGCCAATCCGGCCAGATGGCGGGTGAGGATGACAACAAGGACAGTCTGCCCGCCCCCCTGACGGCTCAGGAGCGCGAAGAACTCGGACAGAAGTGGCAGCAGTATCTGGCCAGCGCGGCGCAGCAGGCGCAACTGGCAGGCAAACTCGGCGGCGCCATGGCGCGCATGGTCGACGCCTGGCTGGAGCCAAAACTTCCCTGGCGCACGTTACTGGCGCACTATTTCTTCGAGCGTGCCCGCAACGACTACAACTACATGCGACCCTCGCGGCGCGAGGGCGAAATGATCCTGCCCTCGCTGAAAAGTGCGCAATGCGATCTGGTCGTGGCGATCGACACCTCGGGTTCGATCGGCGAAGACGAGCTTTCCGAATTCCTTTCCGAAATCAACGCGATCAAGGGCGCGTTGCCGGTGCGCATCACGCTGCTGGCCTGTGACGCAAAACTCGCCGACGATTGCCCCTGGGTCTTCGAACCCTGGGAAGAATTCCGTCTGCCGCGCACTTTCGCGGGCGGCGGCGGCACCGACTTCACGCCGGTGTTCGAATGGGTGGAACGGGAAAACCTGCGGCCCGATGCGCTGGTGTATTTTACGGATGCCGATGCGGAATTCCCTGAGCATGCGCCGCCCTACCCTGCCATCTGGCTGGTCAAGGGCAAGAAACCGGTACCCTGGGGCAAACGGATTCAACTGAACTGATGGCCGCTAGCGACCTCTCCCCCGAAGACAGCCTGCGCCTGAACGTGCTGATGATGGCCGACCCGGTACAGGCGGTGCGTCTCGACGAAAGCGCGATGACGATGCGCTGCGCGAAGGGGGCGAGGCGAAAATCCGGCTGCATCCCAATTGCCGGGCCGACCAGTACATCACTCGCATCAAGGAGTTTCTCGGCGGTCATGCGCTCGGTTCGCCGCGCGGTTATCCGGTTTATCTCCAGAACTGGACCCGGATGGGACAGACTTCCGACAAGAATCTGGCATCGCTGCTCCTGCTCGGCGAGCCGGAAGCCGTCGTCGCCGTCGCCCATGCCGCCAGCCTCACCGACGAGCTCGCCCGGCGTGTCTGGTGGTGCCAGCCGACCATGGAAATCGCGCGCTGGATGCTGGAGAAGGATGCAGTCATCCAGGGCAGGATGGGCAAGGTGCTGGCCGACTTTCTGATCGAACATCTGCCGTTCGAGGAGA
>JAGTRT010000026.1 GCA_018261895.1 Pseudomonadota bacterium | reverse complement strand
CGAAGCCGGCACCGACCCAGGGGTGACCTTTTCTTTGGCTACTTTCTTTTGGGCAAACAAAAGAAAGTACGCTCGCGCGTCAGGCGCGAAAACCAGCGTCTCCGAAACGCAATTCCTCGCATCAGGCGCGAAGCCTGGTGCCTCAGCCCCCCCGCCTGCAAGGCCAAAACTCAGAACTGTTTCACCTCGATATTCAGTGTCTGAATCCGATAGGCAATCTGCCTTGGCGTCATCCCGAGAATGCGGGCTGCCTTGGCCTGGACCCATCCGGCTTGCTCGAGCGCGGCGATGACCCTTTCCTTTTCGGAGAGGTTGGGATCATTGATGTCGATGTCGGCGTTGCCGCCCACCGCCGGGGGCGGGGCGCTGCGGGTGAAGTCGCCCTGGGAGGCCGGTTGGGCCGTCCGGATCGGTCGCGGGCTGGTGCGCTCGCGGACGCTCGGGAAACGGATGAGGTCGACGTCGATGTTGCCGTCTTCGGAGAGCACGGCGGCGCGTTCCAGGCAGTTTTCCAGTTCGCGCACATTGCCCGGCCAGTCGTGGCTGGCCAGCCGGCGGTTGGCCATGTCGGTGAGCTTGAGCTTGCGCTTCTGGTCGTTGCCGATTTTGCCGAGCAGGTGGCGGGCGATCTCGGGGATGTCCTCGATGCGCTCGCGCAGGGGCGGCAGGAAGAGCGGCATGACGTTAAGGCGGTAGAACAGGTCTTCGCGGAAGTCGCCCATTTCGACGGCGGTTTCGAGGTCGCGGTGCGTTGCGGCGATGATGCGCACGTCGACCTTGATGGTCTTGCTGCCGCCGACCCGCTCGAATTCGCCTTCCTGCAGGATGCGCAGCATCTTGGCCTGGAAGGCGGCGGACACTTCGCCGATTTCGTCGAGGAACAGCGTGCCGCCGTGGGCCTGTTCGAAACGTCCCTTGCGCGCCTCGACGGCACCCGTGAAGGCGCCGCGTTCGTGGCCGAAGAGTTCGGATTCGAGCAGGTTTTCCGGTAGCGCTGCGCAGTTGAGCTTGACCAGCGCATTGCGGGCGCGCGGCGAGTTGTAGTGGATGGCGTTGGCGATGAGCTCCTTGCCGGTTCCGGTTTCGCCGCGGACCAGCACGGTCGTGTTCCATTTGGCGACCATGCGCGCCTGGTCGAAGACGCGGCGCATGACCGCCGAGCGCCCGACCATGCTGTCGAAGCCGAACTGATGGCGAACCGTTCGCCGCAGCAGGTCGCGCTCTTCAAGCAGCGAGGATTTTTCCTGGGCGACGCTCATCGACAGGCTGAGGCTCTGGCCGATCAGGTTGGCCACCATCTCGACGAACTGGGCGCGTTCCTCGAGCAGGCCGTCTTCCGGGGCTTCGGGCTGGACGGCGAGGACGCCCTTGAGGTCGCTGCCGACCTTGATCGGCACGGCAATGAAGGGCAGGTCGGGCAGGTAAACCTGCGTCCGGTTCAGGAAGCGCGGCTCGTCGGCAACGCGCACGAGCTTGATGGTGCGCGGCTTTTCGAGGATCAGGCCGATGATGCCTTCGCCGGGGCCGTACTGCGCGTCGTCGAGAATCGGCCCGTCCGGGCTGTAGATGGTGCGGATGTTGAGCTTGCCGGTTTCCGGGTCGAGCACGCTGATCAGGCCGCGCGACAGGCCGGCCTCGTCGTGCAGCACGCGCAGGACGTCACGCAGCGTTTCGTTGAAATCCAGCGTCCGGTTGAGCACCCGGCTGACCGCGTAGAGCGCCGCGAGCAACTGGATGTTGAGCTCGTGCGTTCGGCAGAATCCACCGGGAGGAGGGCATTCGTCGATGTTTAGAATGGGGTGTTCGTGCATGCTGTTCTCGTTGTTGTTCTTCAGATCGGGTCACCGTCGACGCGGAATTCCACGATGGCGGCGCAACCGCCGCTCGGGCTCTCTTCCAGGTCGATGATCCCGCCGTGGTCGGCGACGACCTGCTGGGCGCGCGACAAACCGGTGCCGATGTGCTTGCCGCTGCCGCCCTTGGCCGTGAAGAAGGGCTCGAAGGCCTTGTAGCGCCATTCCTGCGGGATGCCGGGGCCGGTATCGACCACGGAGACCACGATGCAATCGTTTTTCAGCTCGCTGGTCAGCAGCAGCTCGCGCCGCTTCCAACCCTTGATGTTCATCGCCTCGATGGCGTTGTCGACCAGCGCCTTGAACAGCATGCGCAGTTGTAGCGGACGGCCGAGGATGGCCGGCAGGGTCGAGGCCGGCTGCCAGTCGACGACGATGCCGGCGCCGAGCAGGCGCGGGGTGCTGACTTCCAGCACGTCGCGCAGGATCTCGTTCATGTTCACGCTGACCACGATCTCCTGCGGGCTTTGCGGGATCACCTGGCGCAGCGTTTCGAGGTGCTCGCGGCTGCCGATCAGGGCCTGCTGCAGCATCGCGGCGCTCGCCGTGTCGCGGCGCTGGAGGACGGCGATGGCCGAGGACATCACGTTCATCGGTTCTTCCAGGCGGAAGATGGCGGCGGACAGGCCCTCGCGGATCGCGGCGGTACGTTCCTCCTCGGCGAGCACGGCCTGTAGCGCCGAAGCGCGCGCGCGTTCCTGCTCGTCGCGCAGGTTGGTGATGTCCGAAATGACCAGCAGCAGGCCGGGTTGGCCGGCCGCACAGAAATAGCTGTCGGCGCAATCGCTGTGCATGTCGATGATCGAGGTGGTCACCGACAGCCAGCGCGGCCGTCCGGCGGCGCGGTCGATGCGCGCTTCGCGCTGGTTGAGCAGGCAGCCCTGCGGCTGCTTGGCAAAGGTCTCGCGCCAGTTTGGCAGCAGGCTGTCGAGAATGGTGTGGGCCGGCTCCTTGAGGCGCAGGTCGGTCACCAGCTTTTTGTATTCCTGATTGTCGAGCACCAGGCGACCGGTGGGGTCGAGCAGGGCAAAGGCCATGGGGGCGGCATCGACCACGGATTCGATGAGGTGTTTCTGGTTGCGGACCAGGCGTTCCAGGCGGTGCATCTCGGTGATATCGCGATGCATGCCGACGAAGTGCGTGGTCTTGCCCGAGGCATCAACCACCGGCGAAATGCCCAGTTCGGCCAGATAAAGCTCGCCGTCCTTGCGTTTGTTGAGCAGCTTGCCGGCCCACGGCTTCTGCGCCGAAAGATCGGCCCACATCGACTTGTATAGCTCCGTCGGCGTGGTGTGGTTGGATAGCGTCGATTCGTTCTTGCCGACGATCTCTTCCTTGCTGTAGCCGGTGACCCGCGTGAAGGCCTCATTGGCGAACAGGATGTTGGCTTTTTCATCCGTGATCGAGATGGCCAGGTCAGCCTGGTCGACTGCCTGTCGATAGGCTTCGGGTGGAAGTGCGGTATCCGGCGCAATGTTTGCGCCGGCTTTGGCAAGCGGTGTGGCCGACATCGAAAGGCTCCTCTGTAAATCGTTTTTCATTGATTAGCAGAAACCGTGCCGCATATCGGCTAAATGTCTGTAGTCGCCCTGTGGCGGTGCTTTCGGGGGAAATGCGACGAAAGTCCTGTCGCGTTTGCGACATTTTTCATGGTGAATGACGCCCTTGTTTGGTGCGTTTGTGCCGAAACCCGCATCAGACTGGGGTTTCGTCGCCTGCTTCCCTATTGGCATGGCTTATGCAGAGAGAGCAACGGAAAAACCGGAACCTCCAAATCATGAGCGAATTTCTCCTGCTGCTACTCTCCACGGCCTTGGTCAACAACGTCGTGCTGATCAAATTCCTGGGCCTCTGTCCGGTGATGGGTGTGTCGAAAAGCGTCGACAGCGCCTTCGGCATGGGGCTGGCCACGACCTTCGTCATCACGCTGGCGGCTGGTGCCTCGTGGATGCTCGACAACTGGATGCTGCAGCCGCTGGGGCTGGGTTATCTGCGCATCCTGACCTTCATCCTCGTCATCGCGGCAGTGGTGCAATTCACCGAAATGTTCATCAAGAAGGCGAGCCCCGGTCTCTACCAGTCGCTCGGCATCTACCTGCCGCTCATCACCACCAACTGTGCCGTGCTCGGCGTCGCCCTGCTCAACGTCGAACAGAAGTTCAGCCTGTTTAAGAGCCTGCTCTACGGGTTCGGCTCCGCCCTGGGATTCACCATCGTGCTCCTCATCTTCGCCGGGCTGCGCGAACGCATCGCCCTGGCTCGCGTGCCCGGTGCTTTCGCCGGCTCGCCCATCGCCTTCGTCACCATCAGCCTGCTGGCCCTGGCCTTCATGGGCTTTTCCGGTCTCAACGTCTAAAGGGGGCAACCATGATCGCAGCCATCCTCAGCCTGACTCTTCTCGGTGCCGCGCTCGGCATCATCCTCGGGGTCGCCAACAAGTTCCTTGCCGTCGAAGGCAATCCGCTGGTCGATGAACTGACGGCGATGATGCCCGGCTCCAACTGCGGCCAGTGCGGCTTCCCGGGCTGTTCCGGCGCGGCGGCGGCGATTGCCGACGGTTCTGCTGCGCCGACCTGCTGTCCGCCGGGTGGCAAGGCGCTGGCCACGGCGATTGCCGCCAAGCTCGGCCTGACAGTGGATCTGTCCGGCATGTCCGACGATGGTCCGAAGATTGCCGTGGTTTCAGAAGAGCTGTGCATCGGCTGCTGCCGTTGCAGCAAGGTCTGTCCGACCGATGCCATCCTCGGCGCGGCCAAGCAGATTCATAACGTCTTCCGCGAGGCCTGCACCGGCTGTTCCAGTTGCATCGAAAAATGTCCGACCGAGGCGCTGGCCATGAAGCCGGTGCCCGTCACCCTGCAACACTGGGTGATGCCCAAACCCGTGGCAGCGTGAGCGACAGATGGGTTTCATGAACTTCTTCCAGCACTTCCTCAGCGATGACTGGGGCGTGCATCCGGACGACCACAAGCGCCCCGCTGCCGATCAGCCGGTGCGCATCATGCCGGTTCCGGCCAAGCTCTACCTGCCGCTGCAGCAGCACCTCGGCGGCCCGGCCAGGCCAGCCGTGCTGGTCGGCCAGAAGGTCAAGAAGGGCGAACTGATCGCCGAAGCGCAGGGCATGGTCTCGGCACCGATCCATGCGCCGACCTCGGGAACGATTGCTGCCGTAACGGAAATTACCGCGCCGCACCCCTCGGGGCTGACGCTGCCGGCCATCATCCTTGACGCCGACGGTGCCGACGAATGGTGCGAATTGCAGGGCTGCGACGATCCGTTCGCCTTGTCGGCGGCCGAGATCGGCAAGCGGGTGGCCGCGGCGGGTGTCGTCGGCATGGGCGGCGCGGCCTTTCCGTCGGCTGTCAAGCTGAGCGGCGCGGCGCGAGCCAGCGTGAGCACGCTGGTCATGAACGGCGGCGAATGCGAACCCTACCTTTCATGCGACGATCGCCTGATGCGCGATGCGGCGGCGGGCATTGTCGACGGCATACGGATCATGCTCCACGCGACCGGCGCCAAGGTCGCGCTGGTCGGCATCGAAGACAACAAGCCGGAGGCGATAGCGGCCATGCAGGCAGCGGCTGCCGGCTTTGACGCCGTACAGATTCGCCCGGTGCCGGCACGCTACCCGATGGGCTCCGAGAAGCAGCTCATCCAGGTGCTGACCGGCATCGAGGTGCCGGCCGATGGCCGTCCGGCCGACATCGGCGTCATCGTGCATAACGTCGGGACGGCGCTGGCTGTGCGCGCCGCCGTCCGCGAAGGCAAGCCGCTGATCTCCCGCCTGGTGACGGTCAATGGCAATTGTGCCAGCCAGCCCGGCAACATCGAGGTACGGATCGGGACGCTGGCCGAAGAGGTCATTGCCTTTGCCGGCGGCCTCAAGGGCGAGGGCATTGGTCTGGCCCGCCGGGTCATGGGCGGCCCGATGATGGGTATGCAGATTCCGCACTGGCGTGTGCCGGTGGTCAAGGGCACGAGCGGTATCCTGGCCTTCGATGCGGTCGAGGTTGCCGAGCAGGAGCCGAATCCCTGTATCCGTTGCGGTTCGTGCGTCAAGGCATGCCCGATGGGTTTGCTGCCCTTGGAAATGAGCTCGCGCATCCGCAACGAAGTCTATGGCGAGGCCATCGATCTCGGGCTCAAGGACTGCATCGCCTGTGGCTGCTGCGCCTACGTCTGCCCGTCGAAGATTCCGCTGGTCCAGTATTTCGTGCATGCCAAGGGCGAACTGGCGGCGCAGGACCGTGCCAAGTTGCGCACCGATGCCACCAAGAAGCTTGCTCTTCAGCGCCAGGAGCGTCTGGAGCGCGAGGCGCGCGAAAAAGCTGAAGCAGCTGCCAAGCGCAAGGCCGAACGGGAAGCTGCGGCGGCGGCCAAGGCGGCTGCGCAAACGGAATCGGTAGGCTAAGGAGGCGATCATGGGATTCATGAATCTCTTCAAAACCTTCCTTGGCAACCACTGGGGTGTCCATCCTGCCGATCACAAGCGGCCAGCTTCCGAACAGGCGGTGCAACGCCTGCCACTGGCGCCCCGCCTGCACCTCATGTTGTCCCAGCACGTTGGCGCTCCGGCCCGGCCGGTCGTCCTGGTCGGCCAGAAAGTACTGAAGGGCGAGCTGATCGCCACTGCCCAAGGCAATATCTCGGCCCCGCTGCACGCGCCAACCTCGGGCGTGATTACGGCCATTGGCGAGATTACGGCACCACACACCTCCGGTTTGCCGGCCATGGCCATTTCGCTCGATGCGGATGGCGAGGATCGCTGGCTGGAGGTTGAACGGCCGGCCGATCCCTATTCGTTGGCGCCGGACGACATCGCTGCCCGGGTGGCGGCAGCAGGGGTGGTCGGCCTGGGCGGTGCAACCTTTCCGTCCTCGGTCAAACTCAACCTCGGGCGTCGTTCGAGCATCGATACGCTGATCATCAATGGTAGCGAGTGCGAACCCTACCTGTCGTGTGACGACCGTTTGATGCGCGACCGTGCAGCCGAAATCGTCTCCGGCATCCGCCTCATGCTCATCGCCACCGGTGCCCGGGTGGCCAAGGTCGGGATCGAAGACAACAAGCCCGAAGCCATCGCCGCCATGTGCGAGGCAGCTGCCCGTTGGGATGAGGTCGTTGTCGTGGTCGTGCCGGCCCGCTACCCGATGGGCTCCGACCGCCAGTTGATCGTCGAGCTGACCGGCCGCGAAGTGCCGTCCGATGCGCGGGCGGCCGATGTCGGGGTGATCGTTCATAACGTCGGCACGGCCTACGCCGTGCAGCAGGCGGTCTGTCTTGGCCGGCCGCTGGTCAGCCGTTTGATTACCATCAATGGCAAGGCGGCGGTCGCGCCGGGCAATTACGAGGTGCCGCTCGGCACCCTGGTCTGTGATCTGATCGCTTTCACGGGCGGCACACAAGGCGAGGTTGCCAAGGTTGTCATGGGTGGTCCGATGATGGGGGCTGTTTTGCCGCAAACCCGGGTGCCCGTGGTCAAGGGAACGAGCGGCATCCTGCTCCTCGATGCCGGTGAGGCCGCCGCTTTCGAGCCGGAGGCTTGCATCCGCTGCAGCTCCTGCGTCAAGGCCTGCCCGATGGGGCTGTTGCCGCTGGAAATGAGCGCCCATATTCGCAACGACGATCTCGATGGCGCAGTCGATCTCGGTCTGGCTGACTGCATTGCCTGCGGCTGCTGCGCCTATGTTTGCCCCTCACACATTCCGTTGGTCCAGTATTTCTATCATGCCAAGGGCGATCTGCAGGCGCGTCAGCGTGACCAGCTGCGCTCCGAATCGACCAAGAAACTGGCGTTGGCGCGGCAGGGCCGTATGGAACGCGAAGCCCGCGAGAAGGCCGAAGCGGCCGCCCGACGCAAGGCCGAGCGTGCTGCCCAACAGGCCGCTGCCGCGGTAGCCCCGAACAAGACAGGAGAAATCGCATGAACAGTGCCGCAATAACCGCGCAGCCGATTGCCTCGCCGCACGCCCATGGTGGCAACTCGGTCACCCGCACCATGTTCCGGGTCCAGATGGCGCTGGTGCCTGCCACGCTCTATGGTTTCTGGTTGTTCGGCTGGCCTTCATTTTTCCTGTGGCTACTGACGATTCTGTCCTGCCTCGGTTTCGAGGCGCTGGCCTTGAAGATGATGGGGGTGACGCGCATCAAGCGAACCCTGTTTGACGGTTCGGCCCTGCTCACCGGCTGGTTGCTGGCCATGACCTTGCCGCCCTGGGCGCCCTGGTGGGTGGCCGTGGTCGGTGGTTTCATCGCCATCGTGATCGGCAAGCAGGTGTTCGGCGGTGTTGGACAGAACGTCTTCAATCCGGCCATGGTTGCTCGCGTCGCCTTGCTGGTTTCCTTCCCGGTGCCGCTGACCATGTGGGTCTCGCCGCTGCCGCTGACCTCGCTGGCTGCGCCTGACTTCATTGATGGCCTGCGCATTTTTCTCACCAGCCTGCCTCAGCCGGATGCGATGGCTAGTGCCTCGCTGCTCGGCCACGCCAAGACCGAACTGTCACGTGGTATCGACCTCTTTCATTCACTGGCCGGCGAGCACGCCCCGGCACTGTCATGGATCGGCGCCCGATCAGGCAGTCTGGGCGAGTCGGCCTCTCTGCTCATTCTGGCCGGCGGGATATATCTGATTGGCGTTGGCATCATCAGCTGGCATACGCCGGCGGCCGTTCTGGCCGGGCTGGCGATTCCCGCGGCCATTGGCCATGCTGTCGATCCTGGCCATTACCTGAGCGTTTCGGCGCATATGCTGTCGGGCGCGGCGATGCTCGGCGCCTTCTTCATCGCCACCGACTACGTGACCTCGCCCAATACGCCAGCCGGCCAGATCGTCTTCGGCCTTGGTGTCGGCTTCATGACCTGGGTGATCCGCACCTGGGGCGGCTATCCCGAGGGTATGGCTTTCGCGGTGCTGTTGATGAATGCGCTGACCCCGGTCATCGACCGCTTCATCAAGCCGCGCATTCTCGGCCGGGACCGCAAGGGCAAGCCGCTCGACATTCCAGAAAGCAAGGGAGCCTGAGATGAATTTCGAGTCATTCCGCGAAAAGATCGGCTACCAGCCGGTGCTGCTCGGCGTTTTCGCGCTGCTCGCCAGCGGTGCGCTGGCCTTGGCATCGAGCGCCACGGGCGAGGCCATCGCAGCGGCTGAGGCCAAGGATCTGCGCGACTCGCTGTCGGAAGTCCTGCCGCAGGGCATGGCCGACAATGATTTCCTGAAGGATACGGTCGAGCTCGAGAAAAACGGCAATGCCGTGACCATCTACCGCGCCCGCAAGGACGGGGTGGTCAAGGCGGCCTTGTTCAAGGTTGTCGAGCGGGGCTACGCCGCCGATATCCAGGTTTTGATGGCGGTGGATGCCGACGGTCGGACGCTGGGGGTGCGGGTGCTGAAACATGCCGAAACGCCCGGTCTGGGGGACAAGATCGAGGTGAAAAAAGATGCCTGGATCAAGGGTTTCGACGGCAAGTCGCTGGGCGATCCGGCACCGGAGAAATGGGCCGTCAAGAAGGATAGCGGCATTTTCGACCAGTTTGCCGGGGCGACCATCACGCCGCGCGCAGTGGTCAAGGCCGTCAAGGGCGGGCTGGAATTCTTTGCCGCCCACAAGGCGGAAATCACGGGCTAGGAGCGGAACATGAGCGACAACTACGGCAATATCATGAAGGAAGGCCTGTGGGAGCAGAACGTTGTCTTCGCGCAGTTGCTGGCCATGTGCCCGACGATGGCGGTGACGACGAGCGGCACCAACGGCCTTGGCATGGGGCTGGCGACGACGGCGGTGCTGGTTGTTTCCAACATCCTGGTCTCGATGATCCGTCACACGGTCAGTTCGCAGGTGCGGATTCCCGTGTTCGTCGTGCTCATCGCGACGCTGGTGACAGTCGTCGACATGGCGATGAACGCCTGGCTGCACGAGTTGTACAAGGTGCTCGGCCTGTTCATTGCGCTGATCGTCGTCAATTGCGCCATTCTCGGGCGGGCGGAAGCGTTTGCCGTCAAGAACGGTGTCGGTGCATCGGCGGTCGACGGGTTGGCCATGGGGCTTGGCTTTACCGGTGCGCTGACCTTCATCGGGCTGATCCGCGAGTTCCTCGGGTCAGGCACGCTGTTCGCCCAAGCGTCCAACCTGCTTGGGCCATCTTTCGCCTTTCTTGAAATGAAGCTGCCCGGTTACGGCGGGGCGCTGCTCATGATCCTGCCGCCGGGCGGCTTCGCCATTCTTGGCTTCCTGCTGGCCGGCAAGCGCGTAATGGAACGACGCCTGGACGAGCGCAAGGCAGAAAAAGCTCAACTGGCTGCAGCCTAAGGGGAAAAAAATGCAAATTGGTGTTGCCTATTCCGAGCCGGGTCAGCAAATCTGGCTGAATATCGAGGTCCCCGACGAATCGACGGTGGCCGAAGGGATCGAGCGTTCGGGCATCCTCAAGCAGTTTCCGCATATCGACCTCTCGGCGCAGAAAGTCGGCGTTTTCGGTCGCCTGGTCAAGCTCGATGCCGCCCTGAAGCCGGGCGACCGTGTCGAAATCTATCGCGGCATCATCGCCGACCCGGAAACCGTACCGCGGAAGGATATGGCCGAGGACTGAACGACTACGGGATAATCCGAATTTGAAACCTTGGCACAAGCAGTCGACAATGCGGCTGTTTGCTGGCGGGGTGCTGTCCGGCTCGATCGCGCCGGGCGCGATAGCAGCACAAATAACCAGAATTTCATCATCCTTGAGAACAGCCATGTATCGTTTTTTGACCCCACTCCTGCTCCTGCCCGCGTCTGCGTTTGCGGCCGATGCCCTGCCAACCGTTGGCGGCATTCCCGTCGATTTCATCCTCTTCGCCCTGACGCTGCTCGGCGTCGCGCTGTTCCACAACGCGACCCTGTACGTGGCGCTGACCGGGTTGTTCACGATCAGCCTGTACAAGATCATTTTCACGGGCTTCAAAACCGGCGTTGGTGTCGCCGGGTTTGCCGGCCACCTCGGCCATGAGTGGGTGACCATCGCCAACCTGTTCTGCCTGCTGACCGGCTTTGCACTGTTGGCCCGGCATTTCGAGAAGAGCCACGTGCCGGTCATCCTGCCGAAATTCCTGCCGGATGACTGGAAGGGCGGCTTCGTGATGCTGGTCATGGTCTTCGTGATCTCCAGTTTCCTCGACAACATCGCGGCGGCCCTGATCGGCGGCGCGATGGCCCACCAGTTGTTCAAGGGCAAGGTGCATATCGGCTTCCTGGCCGCCATTGTCGCGGCGTCCAACGCTGGCGGCTCGGGTTCGGTGGTCGGCGATACGACGACGACCATGATGTGGATCGACGGCATCAGCCCGGTTGTTGTGTTCGACGCCTATGTCGCGGCCGGCATTGCGCTGCTCATCATCGGCTACTTTGGCGCCAAGCAGCAACATGCCTACTCGCCGATCATCAAGAGCTCGCATGCCCACACCCATGTCGATTGGGGGCGGATTTTCATCGTCACTACCATGCTCGTGTTCGCGGTCGCCACCAACATCACCATCAACGTCAAGTTCCCGGCGCTGGCTGAACATTTCCCGTTCATCGGCGTGGCGGTCTGGGTGGCGATCATCCTGACCATCCCGGTCCGTCGCCATGATTGGGAGTTGCTGCCGGAAACCGTCAAGGGTTCGATCTTCCTGCTTTCGCTCGTGCTCTGCGCGTCGATGATGCCGGTCGAGGAACTGCCGCCGGCATCCTGGCAGTCCGCTTTCGCCCTGGGCTTCGTGTCGGCTGTCTTCGACAACATTCCGCTGACGGCGCTGGCCTTGCGCCAGGGCGGCTTCGACTGGGGCTTCCTGGCCTACGCGGTCGGTTTCGGCGGTTCGATGCTGTGGTTCGGCTCGTCGGCCGGCGTTGCCTTGTCGAACATGTACCCGGAAGCCAAGTCGGCTGTCCAGTGGCTCAAGCACGGCTGGCACGTCGCCGTTGCCTACGTCGTGGGTTTCATGTTCATGCTGGCCGTGCTCGGCTGGCATCCGGATCAAGGCCACAAGAAGGTGGCTGTTCCCGTGACGACCGAGGCGCCTGCGCAGGCCCATTAGCAAGTCGGCTACCGGGGATTTGACGGTCAACCGGAAAAAAGGGCCAAAATTGAAATCCCAAAGGCGGCTTCGGCCGCCTTTTTTCATGTTGGGTTTGCGACAAATTCGGCCTGTTTTTGCGCACCAATCCGGTGCCTTAAAAATAAATCTAACTACATGATAAAAAAAGGAAAATCGCTCATATAATGCGCGCCTTTTCACGGCAAAGCAGGTTGCAAAATATGACGAATCAAATCCCCTCGGCTATCTCTACCGCCATTGGCGAAAACCACGGCTACCGTTTTGAAGGCGACTTCGTGCATCTCAACGCGGAAGTGAATTTCTCCGACGCCGACCTCGCGGCCGGCCAGGCCTGGGCGCTCCAGCTCTGGGCCAGCGACGACGGTTTCAGTGGTTTGCAGACGCATGGCGTCAAGGTGGCCGAGCTGGCAGTGCAGCCGATGGCCGGTGGCCTGGCCACGGCGGGCTGGTGTGCTGCCATGCCGCCGGCTGGTGCCGTCGATCAGGCGCTGGCGCTGGCGCTGGTTGCCTACGCGGCCGACGGCTCGCCGCAGGTTCGCGACCTGGCGGTTTATCCCTGCCGCGAAAGCTTCTTCCAGCCGACCCTGGTCGGCGATGTCGCCTGCACGCTGGCGGCAGGCAGCGCCAAGTTGAGCATCGACGCCATCGTCAATCCGCGCGATCTCGACAACCTGAGTGGCACCCTGTCGCTCGAAGTCTGGGCGCTGGACGCACCCTATGCCGGTGGCAGCTGGACGGGCAACCCGGTGGCTACGGTCATTCTCGGCGTTCTGGCCGGTGGTGCCTCCTGGTCCGATTGCCGCTACGATGTGCCGGCCGCGACGCCGGTCGAAGCGGCCGCGCTCACGCTCATGCTGCGCGAGTGGACCCCGGCCGGTTACGTGACGCGTGACTACCGCAATTTCGAGGCGCCAGCCAAGGCAGCCGCCGTCGACAAACCGACCAAGGCCAAAGCCGCCGCCAAGACCAAGGCACCGGCAAAACCCAAGGCCGCTGCCAAGCCGGCTGCTGCAAAGGTTGCCACCAAGGCCGCCGCGAAGGCGGTTGCGCCCAAGGCAACGGTCAAGCCGGTGTCGATCAACAAGGGCAGCGAAGACGAACTGGCCGCCATCAAGGGCTTGTCGCGCGATGTGGCCAAGGCCATCGTCGCCGCCCGTCCGTATGCCGCGCTCGACGATGTGTGCAAAGCCAAGGGCATGGGCGCCAAGACACTGGCCAAGCTGCGCGAATTCCTCTCGCTGTAAGCCGGCTTTGTCGCAATATCGAAAGCTTGTCGTGAAAGCGACAAGCTTTTTTATTTGTTTTTCCATATAAAACAATGCATTGGATGTGGCACCCGTCTTGCTAATTGCTATCCAGACATCTGGAGACCAGCATGAAAGCCAGCGAAATCCAAGCCTTGCTCGACGAGCCAGCCTGTACGCACAACACCAAGGAAAAATCCGGCTGCGCCAAGCCCAAGCCGGGCGCCACGGCGGGTGGTTGTTCCTTCGATGGCGCCCAGATCGCCCTGTTGCCGATTGCCGATGTCGCGCACATCGTGCATGGACCGATCGCCTGCGCCGGCTCCTCCTGGGACAACCGCGGCACGCGTTCCTCCGGCGTCACGCTGTACAAGATCGGCATGACCACCGACCTCTCGGAAACCGACGTGGTCATGGGGCGCGGTGAAAAGCGCCTGTTCCATGCCATCAAGCAGGCTGTCGATACCTATGCGCCGAAGGCCGTTTTCGTCTACAACACCTGTGTCACCGCCCTCATCGGCGACGACGTCGGCGCCGTCTGCAAGGCTGCCAGCGAACGTGTCGGCGTGCCGGTCGTTCCGGTCGATGCGGCCGGCTTCTACGGCACCAAGAATCTGGGCAACCGCCTGGCCGGCGAGGCCATGTTCAAGCACGTCATCGGCACGGCCGAACCGGCCCCGGCCAAGCCGCGTGCCGACGGCCTGCCGACCTACGACGTCAACCTAATCGGCGAGTACAACATCGCCGGCGAGTTCTGGCATGTCGCTCCGCTGTTCGACGAACTCGGCCTGCGCATTTTGTGCACCCTGTCCGGCGACGCGCGCTTCAACGAAGTGCAGACCATGCACCGGGCCAAGGTCAATATGGTCGTCTGTGCCAAGGCGCTACTCAACGTCGCGCGCAAGATGCAGGACACCTACGGTCAGCCCTTCTTCGAAGGCAGTTTCTACGGCGTCCAGGATGTCTCCAACGCCTTGCGCGACTTCGCCCGCCTGATCGGCGACCCCGATCTCATGGCGCGGACGGAAGCGGTCATTGCCCGCGAAGAAGCCAAATCCCACGCGGCGCTCGAACCCTGGCGCGACCGCCTGCGCGGCAAGCGCGTGCTGCTCTATACCGGCGGCGTCAAATCGTGGTCCATCGTCTCTGCACTCCAGGATCTCGGCATGAAAGTGGTGGCCACCGGCACCAAGAAGTCGACGGAAGAAGACAAGGCACGCATCCGCGAACTGATGGGCGAGGACACCAAGATGATCGACGACGGCAGCCCGAAGGCGCTGTTGTCGACCTACCACGAATACAAGGCCGACATCCTCATCGCCGGCGGCCGCAACCTCTACACGGCGCTCAAGGCCCGCATTCCCTTCCTCGATATCAACCAGGAGCGTGAATTCGGCTACGCCGGCTACGACGGCATGGTCGAACTGGCGCGCCAGCTCGCGCTCTCAATGGAAAGCCCGGTGTGGGCGGCCGTGCGCAAGCCGGCACCGTGGGCCAGGCAGAGTGGCCCGGGCACCGTGCTCGCGGCGTGATTTTTTGCGGCTGTGTGACCCAGGTTACATGGCCGCTCGCCGGCGTCCGGTAGCATCTTCATTGCCGCCATCCATGACGCGATAACCATGTCAGCCAACAAGCCGGAACACAGTGCAGCCGCCTACCAGAGCGTGCTGATGTTCACCAAGTATCAGAAGATCTACGCCAAGCGGGCGCGTGGCCTGTTCGACAACTGGCGGATATTCATGGTCATCCTGACCCAGGCGATTTTCTATGGCGGCCTGTGGCTCGAATGGAATGGCCGCCAGGCCTTGCTGCTCCACCTCGTCGAACGGAAATTCTATATTTTCGGGGTCGTGTTCTGGCCGCAGGACATCATCTACCTGACCGTCATCCTGATTGTCTCGGCCTACGCGCTGTTCCTTGTCACGGCCATCGCCGGGCGGCTGTTCTGTGGCTATGCCTGCCCGCAGACTGTCTACACCCAGCTCTTCATGTGGATCGAAAACTGGGTGGAAGGCGACCGCAATGCCCGCATCAAGCTCGACAACGGCCCGCTTACCGCCCGCAAGATCCGCATCAAGCTGACCAAGCATGTGCTCTGGGGCGCGCTCGCACTCTGGACCGGATTCACGCTGGCCGGCTATTTCAGCCCGGTCAAGGAACTGTGGCAAAACCTGCTGACCTGGAACCTCGGTGGCTGGGAAACCTTCTGGATTTTCTTCTACGGCGGCTTCACCTACCTGATGGCCGGCAACATGCGGGAACTGGTGTGCCGCCACATGTGCCCCTACGCCCGTTTCCAGAGCGTCATGTTCGACCCTGACACCCTGATCATCACCTACGACGCCGAGCGTGGCGAGCCGCGGGGGCAGCGCGCCCAGGGGCGTGACAGCGCGGTGAGGCAGGGGGACTGCGTCGATTGCGGCTTGTGTGTCCGGGTTTGTCCGACCGGCATCGATATCCGCAATGGCCTCCAGTACGAATGCATCGGTTGTGCTTCCTGCGTGGATGTCTGCAACCAGGTCATGGAAAAGGTCGGCCTGCCCAAAGGGCTGGTCCGCTATTCGACCGAAAACGCCATGGCCAGGCACTATGGGCGCAAGGATATCCTCGGCCACATCGTTCGTCCGCGCGTCATCGGCTACTCCGTCGTTCTGCTTCTGGTGGTCGTCCTGGCCTCCTGGTTCCTGGCCAACCGCATTCCCCTCAAGGTCGATGTCATCCGTGACCGCTCGATGCTCTCGCGGGAAGTCGAAGACGGTCGCATCGAGAATATCTACACCCTGAACGTCATGAATACGGAAGAGCAGGTGCATCGCTACCGGATCAGCGTCGACGGCCTGAACGGCATCGAGCTGGTCGAACATGGCGAAGTCGAGGTGCCTGCAGCGTCGTCACGATCGGTCATCGTGCCGGTGCGCGCTCCGGCCGACAGCGGCAAGACCGGAGCGAATCCGATCCGCTTCCAGATCGTCGCGCAGGAAAATCCCGACATCCAGGTTGTGGAAAAGGCCTCCTTCCTGACCCCCTGAGCCTCGCGGCCGGCCTTCATGGCGCCTTTACGGAAGGCCGCCGCTCCCTGTGTGCCGAGGCGTTTGCCGATGATGGGCCGGCGCCAGTGGACCGGGGCGCGATTTCCTGACTCTCGTTCGCGCCCAAGGTCGGCAGGGGGACTGTGCGATCTATGACGTTTTGCCTAGTTTATTTGCCGGTTGCTGGTTCTGTGGTCGATATTTTTGGTGTTTTTGGGTGTATTGTTATTGTTAGGCCATCGCGCTCTGACGGTTCGCCGCTACCCCCATTCGCCCTATCATGTCATCCCCCAACATCCTGCCCAGCGTCGCCTCGCTACCGCTCGAGGGGGATCGCCGCTTGCGCGATATCCTCGATAGCCTCGACGCGGCGGTTCAGTGCTGGGATGCGCAGGGGAGTCTGACCTACGCCAACCCTGCATCGGCGGTGCTGTTCGGTAGTACCGTTCCGCTGGTGCCGGGACTGGCGGTGGCGGATTTCACCTTCGATGCAATGCTGCCCGACGGCCGGAAGATCGCCCCGGAGAAATTGCCGTTCGCTCGGGTGTTGTGCGAACGGGTGCCGATTGCCGAGGAAATCCTCCGCATTATCGGCAGGGATGGCGAGGAACGCTGGCTGCGCTGCTCGGCGCGCCCGCTGCTGGATGAGACAAGCGGGGACTTCGCCGGGGCCGTGACCACGCAGACGGATGTGAGCGGACTGGTGGAACAGGAGCAGCGCCTGCGCCAGATGGCACACTATGACGCGCTGACCCATCTGCCCAACCGGGTGCTGTTCGCGGACCGTCTCAGCCAGGCGCTGGCCCGCTGCCAGCGGACGCACGAGCTGATCGCCGTCTGCCTGCTCGACCTCGATGGCTTCAAGCCGGTCAACGACCGGCTTGGTCACAAGGCCGGCGACCAGGTGCTTCGCGAGGTGGCCCAGCGCCTGAATGAAAGCGTGCGGGGCGATGACACAGTGGCCCGGGTCGGCGGCGACGAATTCGCGATGGTGTTGGGGGGGATGAAGTCGCTGCAGGATTGCGACAACTCGCTGCAGCGCATCCTCGACTGCCTGGCCCGCCCCTATTTCCTTGCTGACCAGATTGTCAGCGTGTCGGCCAGCATTGGCGTGACGCTCTATCCCAACGACGGCAGCGAGCAGGATATTCTGCTGCGTCACGCCGATCAGGCGATGTACAAGGCCAAGGAGGCGGGCAAGAACCGCTACATGCTGTTTGATCCAGGGCACGAGCAGCGTGTCCGGGCCACGCATTCGATGCTCTCCAAGATCGAGAAGAGTATTTCCGCCAACCAGTTCTGCCTCTTCTACCAGCCCATGATCGATTGCCGCCGGGGGCGGGTGGTCGGCGCCGAAGCGCTGGTCCGCTGGCAGCATCCGGTGCTCGGCCTGATGGCGCCGAGCGAGTTCCTGCCCCTCATCGAACAGGATGACCTGATCGTCGTCCTCGGTGACTGGGTATTGCGTGACGGACTGGCGCAGGCCGCGGAATGGTCCCTGATGGGGCTCGACCTGCGTGTCAGCGTCAATATCTCGGCGCGGCAGCTGCACCGCCGGGATTTCGTCGAGAAATTGCGGGCAATCACCGACGGCTATCCTCCGGAGGTCATCCGCAAGATCGAAATCGAGATCGTCGAGACGGCCGCGCTCGAGGACGTCAATACGGTCAGCGACTCGATCCGTGAATGCCGCGCGATGGGCATCAGCGTCGCGCTCGACGATTTCGGCACGGGTTTTTCGTCGCTCGTCCATCTCAAGCGTCTGCAGGCCAACGTACTCAAGATCGACCAGATCTTCGTCCGCGGCATGCTGGACGATAGCGAAGACCTGGCCATCGTTTCCGGTGTCATCGGGCTGGCGGCGGCCTTCAAGCACGAGGTCGTCGCCGAGGGCGTCGAAACGATCGACCACATCCTGATGCTGCGCGAACTCGGTTGCGACATCATGCAGGGCTATGGTTTTGCCCGCCCCATGCCGGCCGACAGGATTCCGCACTGGGTCGAGAGTTTTCGTCCCGATCCGCTATGGAATATCGCCGAGTCGTCACGGCCCAACCGCGACTATTTCGAATTGCTGCTGGCCGAAACCAACCACCGGGCATGGCTTGACCAGATGCTGCTGTCGTCACGCCTGCCGGGCAAGATGGCCGACCCCGAGGCCTGCCTCGGCCACGAGCAGTGCCGCTTCAGTCGCTGGTATGACAGCGAGGCGGCAATGCATTTCCGCCATCTGCCCTGTTTCGACGAGATCGACGCTGTGCACCGTTGCGTGCACCGGAAGGCGGTCGACTTGGTCCGGGCGCACGAGTCCGGCAATCTCGCGCTGGTGGAATTGGCGGAGAACGACATCAACGAGGCGAGTAGCGAACTGGTCCGCCTGTTGCGCCAGTTGCGACTGACGATTGCGGCGGAAAAACCGGAGGAAGCCCCGGACGGGCAGAAAACTTGAGTGAGGGAGGAGAAAATGGCTGACTATGAACCGCTGGTATGGAGTGAGAATTTCGTTACCGGGGTGCCCGAGATCGATGAGCAACACCGCATTCTCGTCAATACGCTGAACGAGGCCAACGTCCGCCTGGCCGAGAATTCGAGCCCCGAATTCCTCGAACAGATAACCCGCGATCTGTTGAGCTATGCCCTGTATCACTTCGAGACCGAGGAGGCGTTGATGCAGGAGTACGCCTACAACGACCAGTCGGCCGAAGAGGCAGACCGGCACCTGCGCGAGCATCGTGGCTTCTCGGCCAAGGTGGTGGCCGTGCGTGAGGGTCTCAAGGGCGGCATTCTGATCACCCGCGAGGATCTGTTGTCCTTCCTCAACAACTGGCTGGTCAACCACATCCTCAATACCGACAAGAAGCTCGGCGCTTTCATCGTGCAGAAAAGGGCCGGCGGCCCGGGCTGATTTCCCGAGCCCAAACAGGGCTGGATCGAGGGGGTATCCCCGCTAACCCGGGGCCGGTCGCGCCTGTCCGCGACAAATGCCGGTCGGGGCTTTGTCGCGTTTGCGACAAGGTGGTTTATCTTTATTGCATTGATTGTTAAGTGTTTTCATGGTGGCGCGTTCCTTGCTGAGAAGAGATCAAATCTCAACTGGGCGACGTCCAAATGGCTGAAATTTTCCATTCCAAGAAAGCACTGGCGGTCAATCCGCTCAAGGTCAGCCAGACCATTGGCGCCTCGCTGGCTTTCCTCGGGCTCAACCGCAGCATGCCGCTCATGCACGGTTCGCAGGGTTGCACGGCATTCGGGAAGGTCTTCTTCGTCCGCCACTTCCGCGAACCGATTCCGCTGCAGACGACGGCGATGGATCAGGTCTCCAGCATCATGGGGGCGGACGACAATGTGATCGAAGCTCTGCGTACCCTGTCCGACAAGAGCAAGCCGGATATTATCGGTCTCGTGACCACCGGGTTGTCGGAAACGCAGGGCACGGACATCCATCGCTGCCTGCGCGATTTCCGGACGAAGTTCCCGGAATTCGCCCATGTTGCCGTGGTCCCGGTCAATACGCCGGATTACGTCGGCTGCTTGGAAAGCGGCTACGCGCTGGCCATCGAGGCGCTGATCGAAACGCTGGTGCCGGAAACGACCTGCGCCGGCAAGCGCCCAAAGCAGGTCAATGTGCTTGCCTCGGCCATGCTGACGCCGGGCGACATCGAGGCGATCAAGGACTGGATCGAGGCATTCGGCCTGCGTCCCGTCGTTGTGCCGGACATCGGCGACTCGCTCGATGGGCATCTGGTCGAGGCTGAAACCTCGGCGCTGACCATCGGCGGCACGCCCCGTTCGGAAATCGAGATCATGGGTGAATCGGCCGCGACGCTGGTCGTTGGCCCGTCGCTGAGCCGCGCGGCCAGCATCCTGAAGGCGCGGACCGGCGTACCCGATTATCACTTTGCCGGCCTCATGGGGCTCGACGATTGCGACGCCTTCACGCAGGCGCTGGCCGACATCTCCGGCAAGCCGGTTCCCGAAAAGATCGAACGCCACCGTGCCCAGCTCCAGGATGCGATGGTCGACAGCCATTTCATGATCGGCTTTGCCCGCGTCGCCCTGGCCGGCGATCCGGACCTCGTCGGCATGCAGGTACGTTTCCTGACGAGCATGGGCGCCGAAATCGTCAGCGCCGTTGCCACGCACAAGCACGAGAGCCTGGCGGCACTGCCGATTGCCAAGGTGACGGTGGGCGATCTGGAAGACCTGGAAAAGGAAGCACGCAGCCATGCTGCGCAACTGGTGGTGGCCAACTCCCACGCGGCCGATACCGCTTCCCGCCTGGGTCTGCCGTTGCTGCGCGCCGGCTTTCCGCAATACGACCATGTGGGCGGTTATGCCCGTACCTGGGTGGGTTACCGGGGTACGCGGCAGGCCCTGTTCGATCTTGCCAACCTGATGCTGGAGCAACACCATGAACTCGCACCCTATCGATCAATCTACTGGGCCGACGACCGCGATGGCGCCGGCAAACAACATGTCATCTCGTCGGCTGCAGTTGGTCTGGTCCATTAAGCAGGAGCCCGAAGCCATGATCAAGGTCGCCTTCGCCACCACGGACCGCTCGCGCGTCAATCAGCACTTCGGCGCGGCCGAAGGCTTCGCCATCTTTGAAGTCACGCCGGACAAGGCCACGCTGGTCGGTGTCGGCGAGTTTGCCGAAGAGGCCATGGACGGCAACGAGGACAAGCTCGGCGCCAAGGTCGATTTCCTAGAAGGCTGTGCCGCGGTTTACGTCATGGCCATCGGCGCATCCGCCATCAAGAAACTCCTGGCCAAGGGCATCCAGCCTATTCGCGTCGATGAGGTCGATGCGGTCGACGAGCTGTTGAGCCAGATTTCCAAGGCCATGAGCGAAGGCGGTGTCGCCTGGATCGACCGGGCCTTGTCACTCCAGGCCAAGGCCAAGGAAGAGAACCGCTTCGCCGCCATGGAAGAAGAGGGGTGGGAAGGATGAGTGCCTCGATGATTGAACACCGCGGTATCGTCCAGCGCGTCGACGGTGGCAAGGCCATCGTCGCCATGGAGACGGCAGGCTGCTCTTCTTGCGGACAGGGCGGTAGCTGTGGCATCGGCAAGATGGCCAGCGGCCGTCCGGCCACGCTGCTGACCTTGCCGGTCAGCGCTGACATCAAGGCCGGGGATACCGTCCTGATCGGCTTGCCGGCCAATCGTCTGACACTCTCTGCCCTCCTGGGCTACCTGTTTCCTGCCTTCGCGATGATTTTCGGCGCCTGGCTCGGTTCCCTGAATGACGGCAGCGACGGGGCGACAGCCCTGGGCGCCATGGCCGGATTCATCGGGGCGCTGGCCATAGCGCGTGTGGCCATCGGCATGGCGCCTTCGCTGATGCCCGCGCCGCAACTTATTCCGATTTCCAACCAATCCAGCCCATTCCCCAAGGAGTAACACCATGACTGAAGCAGTTGCCGCCGATCCCATCTTTGAAACCGATTTCGTCAAGGAAATGGCTCGCCAGATGCGCGCCCTCGATACCTATGGCACCTACCAGGGCTGGAGCGTCGAGAAGATTCTCGATCCCTACGTCCTGACCAAGGAGCGCAAGGCAGAAATTCCGCTCATCGGCGATCCGGACGACGAGACCATTTCCCGCGTCAAGGCCTTCTACAACGCCATTGCCGTGCTCATCGAGAAGGAATGCAAGCTGCTCGCCGTGCCGCTGGTGCACCTCACGCACGAAGGCTTCGGCCGCGCGCTGATCACCGTCGGCAAGCTGGTGGCGGTCGATCGTACCCTGCGCGACGTGCATCGCTTCGGCTTCGCCAGCCTGTCGAAAATGAAGGACGAGGCCGACAAGATTCTCGGCGTCGCCATCGAACGTATCGGGCAATACCCGGACGTCGCCGGCCTGTAAGGAGTTTTCGGCATGACTGACGAAGAAATCGCCGCCCTCGACAAGGAAGTGAAGAAGCTCAAGCGGATCGCTTCCGAGTGGGCTTCCCAGATGCACGATCTGGTCGAGGATCGTCTTCCAGCGGCTTACAAGGAAATTCCGACGCTTTCCCAATCCACCTTCGATGCCTGCAAGGCCTGGGCTGATGCCAATGCCCGTCTGCAGGCTGCCCAGAAAGGACAACCAGCATGATTACCGGTCTCACCCGTGGCGGCACCGAATGGACGCCGCAATTCGCCACCGATCTTGATCAGTCCAAGTGCATCGGCTGCGGCCGTTGCTACAAGGTCTGCCCGCGCAACGTGCTCGACCTGGTCGAGCGCGAGCTGGACGACGATGCGGATGATGACGACGACAACATGATGGTCATGTCGCTGGCCAATCCGGCTGACTGCATCGGCTGCGGCTCCTGCGGACGCGTCTGTCCGAAGGATTGCTACAGCTACGCCCCGGCCTGAGCATGACGACGCTGCCTGAGGCTGCGCTGGGCGAGGCCGTGTGCGCCGCCCTGCGCGCTCAGGTGGAGAAACTGGGCCTGTCGATCGGCGACGAGCCGATCTGGGCCGAGGCCGTGTTCGAGGAAACGACGGACCCGTTCTCGCAGGAGGTCAGCGTGCTGGCCTATTGGCGGGGCAAGGCCCGATTCGGCAAGGCGACCTTCTTTCCGGACGGTCGGGTCTTTGCCGAGTACCAGGTCTTGCTGGCGCACCCGGAGAATGAAGACCAATATGTCGATTCGGTCCAGATCTGGGGACGTCCGCCGGCCTTGCGCGGCGAGGCCGTGATGGCCGAGTTCATGAAGTAGGCAATGACCGTTCAGCCCCGGTTGATATTGCTGCACAAGCAGGCGACCAGCGGTCGTGTCCGCTTTTTGTGCCTGAGTTCCGGCGTGGTCGCCTTCAAGCCCCTGCCGGTCTTGTCGGCGCTGCGCGACGAGGATTACTCGCCGACCCTGCAGTTCCACCCGACGGCGATCGTCCGCGAGGCGGAAATTCATCTGGGATTGCCCGAGGGCGGCATCGAGCCGGTGGCCGATTTTCAGGCCTGGGTCGATACGCCGGATGGCGATGTGCCCGTCCTGTTGGCAGCGTTTTCCGGAGTCGATCCGCCGTTCGACGCGGCGAATCGCACGAGCAGCCGGTTTATCGCCCTTACCGAATCGCGCCAGCTAAGCGAAGTTGAACGCAATCTGCTGCGCCGGGCGTACGAGCACGTTCTCGGCTGAGTTCCCCGCCAATGTCCTGCATGGCCAGCTGGTGGGCCTTGCGATGCGCGGCCAGTCCAGCCGGCGTATACCCCTGCAGCACGACGCCAGGCGGCATGATGCAACCGCCGCGCTGTTCCGCCGCTGCGACGATGAGCGGTATGGACAGGCCCTTGCCGCGATGTTCGGGCGCTATCCACAGGTAGGAGCCGGCGTAGAAGCCGACCATGCCGTCGGGGCCGAAGAGCGCCGTGTCGTAGGTGTCGCTGGCATGGCGGATCGAGTAGCCGGAATCCGCCAGTGATTTGACGGCTTGCGGTGGCGTCCAGCTCTGGACGGCGAGGGCGGCGAGGATGTCCTTCGCTTCGCGATCGGTCACGCGCATCGCATCGGAGGGGAAGTCGATGCCGGGACCCGCGAATTCGAGGAAGCTGATTTGCCGGGGGGCGGTCATGTCGTTATATCCATCAATGGTTTGATCGATGATTAGCACGGAGCGTACCCATGGCCATCCGGAAATGTTTCCATGCCAGGGCTTCACGGTGCCGGGCGCGGAGAATGCCGTGGCATCTGCGTTTCGGCAAGTAATAGAGTTGCCGGGCTCAGTTTTTGTTCCCGCCGAATTTGCCGGCCTGTTCGTCCGGAATCCGCCACCTGTCGGGGATTGTCGCGAATGCGACAAAGCCATAATGCCAAAGTGGTTTTGTCAAGTATTTGAATATTAAGTATTTGCTTGTTTTTCCGACGTGGCACGCCCCTTGCAATATCAGGTCATCTACTCTGGGAGAATCGCCATGATCAATCTGACACCCGCTGCCGTTAAGGCCGTTCAACGTTTTATCCGCGGTTCCGAAACGCCCGTGATCGGGCTGCGCCTGACCATTTCGGGCGGCGGTTGCTCCGGCCTGCAATACGGCATGAAGCTCGAAGCCGACAAGGCTGAAGATGACTGGGAACTGGAAGTCGAGGGCGTCAAGCTGCTGGTCGATCCGATGACCTTCCCGATGATCGACAACGTGACCGTCGATTTCGTCGACACGCTGACCCACACCGGGTTCAAGTTCGACAACCCCAACGCCAGCGCCCAGTGTTCCTGCGGCTCTTCGTTCTCGATCTAAGGAGAGAAAGACATGTGGGAATATTCAGACAAGGTTCGCGAACACTTCTTCAACCCGCGCAATTCCGGCCCGCTGGAAGAAGCGAACGGCATCGGCGACGTCGGTTCCATCCAGTGCGGTGACGCGCTGCGCCTCATGCTCAAGGTCGATCCGGAAACCGAGATCATCCAGGACGCGCATTTCCAGACCTTCGGCTGCGGTTCGGCCATCGCCTCGTCGTCGGCGCTGACCGAGATCATCAAGGGCATGACGCTGGATCAGGCGCTCGAAGTGTCCAACCAGAACATCGCTGATTACCTCGACGGCCTGCCGCCGGAAAAGATGCACTGCTCGGTCATGGGCCGCGAAGCACTGCAGGCCGCCATCGCCAACTACCGTGGCGAGGAGTGGTCCGATGATCACGAGGAAGGCGCCCTGATTTGCAAGTGCTTCGCCATCGACGCCGTGATGATCGAGGATGTGGTCAAGGCCAACAACCTGAATACGGTCGAGGAAGTCACTTTCTACACCAAGGCGGGTGGCGGTTGCGCCGCGTGCCACGAAGGCATCGAGGAAATCCTGGCCAAGGTGAAGGCCGAACGTCCGGGCATGGGCGAGACCTCGCCGCCGGCCGTTTGCCCGGCCACGCCGGAAGCACCGAAGCCGCCGGCCAAGAAGCTGTCGATCGTCGAGAAGATCGCCAAGATCCAGGAAGTGCTGGAGTCGGTCCGTCCGATGCTGCAACGCGATCACGGCGATGTCGAACTGGCCGACGTCCAGGGCAAGAAGATCTACGTGCATCTGAAGGGCGCCTGTTCCGGTTGCATGATGGAAGCGGCCACGCTCGGCGGCATCCAGCAGAAGATGATCGAAGCGCTGGGCGAGTTGGTGCAGGTGCTGCCGTCGTCGCACATGCCCGTCGAGGCTTGATCGGAGGCCCCTGAGGGGGCTTCCACGGTCAACCGGAAAAAATCGCCAAAATCAAAATATCGACCCCAATCCCTACAGAACCCGAGGACCGCGCCATGGAACCGAAACCGATCTACCTGGACAACAACGCCACGACGCGGGTCGACCCCGCTGTGGTCGAAGCCATGCTGCCGTTTTTCACGGAGCATTTCGGTAACGCCTCGTCGATTCATGCCTTCGGCAGCGAAGTCGGCAAGGCGCTCAAGAAAGCCCGCAGCCAGGTTCAGGCGCTGCTTGGCGCCGAGCACGACTCCGAAATCATCTTCACCTCCTGCGGCACCGAGTCCGACTCGACTGCCATTCTCTCGGCGCTCAAGGCCCAACCGGAACGCAACACGGTCATCACGACCAACGTCGAGCATCCGGCTATCCTGACCCTGTGCGATTGGCTCGAGAAGGAGGGCTACATCGTCCACAAGCTGAAAGTGGACAAGAAGGGCCGCATCGACATGGACGAATACAAGTCGCTGCTCCACGACCGCGTCGCAATCGTTTCGGCCATGTGGGCCAACAACGAGACGGGTACCATCTTCCCGGTTGAGGAAATGGCCGAACTGGCGGCCGCCAAAGGCATCATGTTCCATACCGACGCCGTGCAGGCCGTCGGCAAGATTCCCATCGATCTCAAGAACACCAAGATCGACATGCTGTCGCTGTCCGGGCACAAGCTGCATGCGCCTAAGGGCATCGGCGTCCTCTACCTGCGTCGCGGCTGCCGTTTCCGTCCGTTGCTCCGCGGTGGTCATCAGGAACGCGGTCGTCGTGCCGGTACCGAGAACTCGGCGTCCATCGTTGCGCTCGGCATGGCCTGCGAACTCGCCCAGCAGAAAATGGCCGTCGAAAATACCGAAGTCCGCCGCCTGCGCGACAAGCTGGAAGCCGGTATCCTGAGCCAGATCACCCATTGCTTCCCGACTGGCGACGTCTCCAACCGCCTGCCCAATACCAGCAACATTGCCTTCGAATACATCGAAGGCGAGGCCATCCTGTTGTTGTTGAACAAAGTCGGCATTGCCTGCAGCTCCGGCTCGGCCTGTACGTCCGGCTCGCTCGAACCGTCGCATGTCATGCGCGCCATGGGCATTCCCTACACCGCCGCCCACGGCACGATCCGCTTCTCGCTGTCGGTCTACAACACCGAAGAGGAAGTCGATCGCGTGATTGCGGCCGTTCCACCCATCGTCGCCCAGTTGCGCAAGCTCTCGCCGTACTGGACCGACAAGGGACCGGCGGCCAACCCGGAAGCAGCCTTCGCCCCAACCTACGCCTGACGGCGGACGCGCCACCGCCTGAGGCCCGGCGGCGCGAACAGTCTCTCTCTGCAGCAACCTCGGTTTGCCCCGGAAGCGATTCCGGGGCATTTTTTTGCCGGAAAACCGGCCGCCGGGGAAACGTCAGTCCTGCTTGAGGGCGACGCGGTTGCGGCCGGCGTTCTTGGCCGCATACAGGCTGGCATCCGCCACCCTGACGAGTTGTTGCGGGCCCTTCTCGGTGCTCGGCAGCGTGCTGGCCACGCCGAAACTGCAGGAAACGCGACCGTCGATGCCGCGCTCGTGCGGGATGCACAGGTCGCGCGCCGACTGCCGCATGCGCTCGGCCACGGCCAGGGCGCCGCTCGCATCGGTCCCCGGCAGGATGGCGACAAACTCCTCGCCACCATAGCGGGCCACCGTGTCTTCCACCCTGAAGAGCGACTCGCTGAGCGAACTGGCCACCGCCTTGAGGCAGGAATCCCCTGCCTGGTGGCCGTAAATGTCATTGAATTGCTTGAAAAAATCGACATCGCTGAGCACGATGCTGAGCGGAATGTCGTTGCGCAGGCAGCGTTTCCACTCGGTGACCAGCGTGTCGTCGAAATGCCGACGGTTGGGGATGCCGGTCAAGCTGTCGAGAATGGCGATTTCCTTGAGTTGCCGGTGCACCTCGCAGATTTCCTGTTGCCGGGTCGAAATGCGCAGCATGGCGCGCACCTTGGCGAGCAGGACGACCTCGGGAACAGGCTTGCTCAGGAAATCGTCACCGCCGGCCATGATGCCCTGGGCGAGCGTGCTCTCGTCGCTGGCCGAGGACAGGAAGACGATGGGCGTCCATGGCGAAATGCCCGCATCGATCCGCGATTGTTCCCAGGCCCGGATCTTGAGCGTGAGTTCGATGCCATTGGTGTCCGGCAGGGTCGTGTCGAGCAGGACAAGGCTCGGCGAGGTTTCCCGGAATATCGTCAGGGCTTGTTCGGCATCGCCGGTGGATAGCGTGCGGATGTCAGGCAACTGGCCAAGGCATTCGCAAATCAGGGCCCGATTGCCGGCCGAGGGGTCGATGACCAGCACGGTCGGCTTGGATGGGTCGTGGGCTGCCGGCAAGGGCATGGTCAAATGGCCTGGAGGGATCGGAATATCTTTCGATCATAGCACTTTGCCGGCACGCGATCGACCGCAAAGGGCATTTTCGATCAAGCCCGCGTGGAGTAATATGTGGCGGTTTTTCCATACGGTACCGTCTGGAAATGTCACAGATAATCGGGAGAGTAGCCATGCAAATTAAGGACAAGGTATTTCTGGTCACCGGCGCAGGTTCCGGGCTGGGTGAGGCAACGGCACGGGGTTTGGCGAGTGCCGGCGCGAAAGTCGTGCTGGTTGACCTGAATCGCGAAGCCGGCGAACGGGTTGCGGCTGAGTTGGGGGCGAATGCCCGTTTCGTCGAGACCGATGTGGCCAACGAGGCCTCGGCGCAAAATGCCGTCGCGACCGCCTTGTCGGCATTCGGTTCGCTGCACGGTCTGGTGAATTGTGCCGGCGTGGCGCCAGCCGAAAAGGTCCTCGGCAAGGAAGGGCCGCACCGCCTGGAAAGTTTCGCCAAGGTCATCAACATCAATCTGGTTGGCACCTTCAACATGCTGCGTCTGGCCGCCGACGCCATGATGAAGCACGAGCCGGATGAAGGCGGCGAGCGTGGCGTCATCGTCAATACCGCCTCCGTCGCAGCCTATGAAGGCCAGCTCGGTCAGGCCGCCTACGCCGCATCCAAGGGCGGCATCGTCGCCCTGACCCTGCCGGTTGCCCGCGAACTGGCGCGGAGCGGCATCCGCTGCGTGACCATTGCCCCGGGCATCATGGAAACGCCGATGCTGCTCGGCATGCCGCCGGAAGTTCAGGACTCGCTGAACAAGATGGTCCCGTTCCCGACCCGCATGGGCAAGCCGGCCGAGTACGCCGCGCTGGTCCGCCACATCGCCGAAAATGCCTACCTCAATGGCGAAACCATCCGTCTGGATGGCGCCATCCGGATGGGCGTCAAATAAACTATACTTCGGACCCGTCCTTGACCCAAAAAAGGCACTTCGGTGCCTTTTTCATTGTATGCCTCCCGCTTCCTGCTATCACTGTGGCCTTCCCATCCCCGACGATGTCGATCTGTCGGTAAGCATCGGTGGCGAATCGCGGGCCATGTGCTGTTTCGGTTGCCAGGCCGTGGCGCAATCGATCGTGGACAACGGGCTGGCCGACTACTATCGCAGTCGCGACGCGATGCCCGAGTCGCCGCGCGAGGCGATGCCGGCCGTCCTCGATCAACTGGCGCTCTACGACCACGCCGAATTCCAGAAAAGTTTCGTCAGGGAACTGGGCAAAAACGAGCGCGAGGCCTCGTTGCTGCTCGAGGGTATTACCTGCGCTGCCTGCATCTGGCTGAACGAACAGCACGTCGGGCGGCTGCCCGGGGTGACCGCCGTCAATATCAATTACTCTACCCGTCGCGCCCGTGTGCGCTGGGATGAAACCCGCATCAAGCTGTCGGATATCCTCGCCGCCATCGCCGCCATCGGTTATCGGGCCTATCCGTACGATGCGGCCAAGAACGAGGAAATCTCCCGCAAGGAACGGCGCGACGCCATGTGGCGCCTGTGGGTGGCCGGGTTCGGCATGATGCAGGTGATGATGTATGCCTACCCGGTTTACATCGCCAACGGCGAAATGGCGCCCGACATCGAAAGTCTCATGCGCTGGGCCAGCCTGCTGCTGACCATGCCGGTCATCTTTTATTCCTCAGCGCCTTTCTTCCGCCATGCCTGGCGCGACATCAAGCTCCGCCGTGTCGGCATGGATGTCCCCGTCGCGCTGGGGGTGGGGGCGGCGTTCCTCGCCAGTTGCTGGGCGACCTTCACCGAATCCGGCGAGGTTTACTTCGATTCGGTCACGATGTTCATCTTCTTCCTGCTGGGTGGGCGCTACCTCGAAATGGCGGCTCGCCAGAAAGCGGTCAGTGTGACCGAAGCGCTTGCCAGGCTCCTGCCGGCATTTGCCCAGAAAATGGCGAAATTTCCGGTTGACCGTGAAACTGAGCAATGCGTCGTCGCCGACCTGCGTCGCGGCGACTACGTGCTGGTTCGGGCCGGGGATGTCGTGCCGGCGGACGGTCGCGTCATTGAAGGCATCAGTTGCGCCAACGAGGCACTGCTGACGGGGGAAAGCAAGCCCGTGCCGAAGTCGCCCGGTGATGCCGTGACCGGCGGTTCGATCAACGCCGAAAGTCCGCTTGTCGTGCAGGTCGAGGAAGTCGGCGAGGGCACGCGCTTGTCGGCAATCATCCAGCTGATGGAACGGGCTGCCGCAGAAAAGCCGAAAATCGTCGAACTGGCCGATCGAATCGCCAGTTATTTTGTCGCTGCCCTGTTGGCGGTCGCCATTCTGGTAGCCGTCGGCTGGTATTTCGTCGATCCATCGAAGGCGCTCTGGATCACGGTTTCCGTCCTGGTGGTGACCTGCCCGTGTGCGCTTTCTCTGGCCACGCCGATTGCATTGACCGTGTCGGCTGGCGCCCTGGCCAAGGATGGCTTGCTGGTTACACGGGGACACGCCATCGAAACACTGGCCCGGGCGACCCATTTTGTCTTCGACAAGACGGGCACACTGACCACCGGTCGTATGCATCTGGTCGACGTGCTGACCACGGGGGCTGCTTCCCGTGAAGAATGCCTGGCCATGGCCGCCGCCCTGGAGCATGCCTCGGAGCATCCAGTGGCAACGGCATTGCGCTTTGCTGCCGGCGAGGACGTTGCCGAGGCCAGTGCTGCGCTCAACGAGCCGGGCCAGGGGATTGAGGCGGAAATTGCCGGGCGCCGCTGTCGCATTGGTCGTCCGGATTACGCCTTGGCGCTCAGTTCAGCCAGCTTGCCCCAGGCTGCGGCCGGTTGGCTGGATAGCGGCGATACCGTGGTCGTGCTCGCCGACGAAAGCGGCTGCCTGGCCTTGTTCCGAATCGGGGATGAAGTCCGCCCGGAATCAGCCGCATTGATTTCGGAGCTTCTATCGGCGGGCAAGAAGGTCGTTTTGCTGACCGGTGATGCCCCGTCGGTCGCGCATCGTGTCGCCGGGCGCTTGGGTATTACGGACGTTCGGGCCGGTGTTACACCGCAAGGCAAGCACGATTGCGTGACTGCATTGCAGGCAGAAGGAGCGATCGTGGCAATGCTGGGCGATGGCGTAAACGATGCGCCCGTGCTGGCCCAAGCTCAAGTCTCCGTGGCCATGGGCGGTGGTGCTCAGCTCGCCAGAACGCAATCCGATTTCATCCTGCTTTCCGAAAATCTCGATCATCTGCGCCATGGACTGAGGCGTGCGAGACGAACCCTGCAAGTGATCCGCCAGAATCTCTGGTGGTCCTTCGCGTACAATTTCGTGGCCTTGCCGCTGGCGATAACGGGCTACGTAACGCCGTGGATTGCGGGTATAGGCATGTCGGCCAGTTCTCTGCTGGTCGTCCTAAATTCACTGCGCATTCAGCGTGCGGAGATAGATTGATGGAAAGTGTGTACCTGCTTATCCCGGTTTCGGTCATTCTTGTCTTCGGAATTGCCCTGGCTTTCTGGTGGTCGGTTCGTAGCGGGCAGTTCGACGACCTTGAAGGGCCGGGCTTTCGCGTCTTGATGGATGACGATCAGCCCAAAAAAACCGACGAAATTAAAGACCCTAATAAAAAAGATGACATTTGACCTGCGTCAACGCGCGGGGTCTGAATGACATGCAGAATGGCGCCATTGTGAAGCGAGCGCTTTGCAGCAATTCTCTGTTGGGGTTGGGGTGCGTTACGACGCACCCTTTTTTTGTCCACACACCCCGTAACCTGCGCTGGGCCTAGATATTTAGGACTATCTGCCTTAGATAATAGGTAGGTTGATCTAGGTCAAAACGCCCGCACTGAACTAGAATACCATCGCTTTCTATGTGTCCCCTTGGGTTCAGGGAGGTGGGCATTCCGTTTTTTCTTTACGAGAGGTGGGTTCATGTCTGGAACGCAAACCACATATAACGATAAGGTCGTACGGCAATTCGCCGTCATGACTGTCATCTGGGGTATTGTTGGCATGCTGGTCGGTGTCATCATTGCTGCTCAGTTGGTCTGGCCGGAGCTGAATATTGGCTTCCTGCACTTTGGCCGTCTGCGCCCGTTGCATACCAACGCAGTTATTTTCGCGTTTGGTGGCTGCGCCCTGTTTGCAACGTCTTACTGGTGCGTTCAGCGCACCGGGCACACCCGTTTGTGGGGTGGGCCGCTGATTCCCTTTACGTTCTGGGGTTGGCAGTTGGTTATTCTGCTGGCTGCTGTCAGCCTTCCGCTGGGTATTACCAGTGGTAAGGAATATGCCGAGCTGGAGTGGCCGGTTGATATCCTGATCACGCTGGTCTGGGTGTCTTATGCAATCGTATTCTTCGGTACCATCGGCAAGCGCACCGTTTCGCACATCTATGTCGCGAACTGGTTCTTCGGCTCGATGATCATCGCCGTTGCCCTGCTGCATTTGGGTAACAGCGCTGCGTTGCCGGTGACCTTCCTGAAGTCCTACTCTGCTTACTCGGGTGTTCAGGATGCGATGATCCAGTGGTGGTATGGCCACAACGCCGTTGGTTTCTTCCTGACTGCGGGCTTCCTGGGTATGATGTACTACTTCGTTCCGAAGCAGGCTGGCCGTCCGGTTTATTCTTATCGCCTGTCGGTTGTGCACTTCTGGGCGCTGATCTTTACCTACATGTGGGCGGGTCCTCACCACCTGCACTACACGGCTCTGCCGGACTGGACCCAGTCTGTCGGTATGCTGTTCTCCCTGATTCTGCTGGCTCCGTCTTGGGGTGGCATGATCAACGGCATCATGACCCTGTCTGGTGCATGGCATAAGCTGCGCGACGATCCTATCCTGAAGTTCCTGATCACTTCGCTGTCCTTCTACGGTATGTCTACGTTCGAAGGTCCGATGATGTCGATCAAGACCGTCAATGCGCTGTCGCACTACACCGACTGGACGGTTGGCCACGTTCACTCTGGCGCCCTCGGTTGGGTTGCCATGGTTTCCATCGGTTCCATGTATTACCTGCTGCCGCGTCTGTTTGGCAAGAGCGAGATGTATAGCACCAAGCTGGTGACGACCCATTTCTGGATCGCTACCATCGGTACCGTGCTGTATATCGCTTCCATGTGGATTGCCGGTGTTATGCAGGGCCTCATGTGGCGTGCCGTGAATGCTGACGGTACCCTGGCCTACAGCTTCGTTGAGTCCGTCAAGGGTTCCTACCCGTTCTGGGCGATTCGTTGGTTGGGCGGTGTCCTGTTCCTGACCGGTATGCTGATCATGGCTTACAACATGTTCAAGACGATGGCCGGTGGTAACACCAAGGATGTGCCGGTTATTGCTCCGGCTGGTCATCACGCCTGATTAGGGAGAGATAACAATGCTCAAGCATGAACAAATTGAAAAGAGCGTAACGCTCCTTATCATCTTTACGCTGTTGGTCGTGATCTGGGGTGGTTTGCTGGAAATCGTTCCATTGTTCTTCCAGAAATCCACCACCACGCCGGTTGAAGGTACGAAGCCATACGATGCGGTGCGTCTTGCCGGTCGTGACGTTTATATCCGCGAAGGCTGCTACAACTGCCATTCGCAGATGATCCGTCCGTTCCGTGCGGAAACCGAGCGCTACGGTCACTACTCCGTCGCTGGCGAGTACGTTTATGATCACCCGTTCCAGTGGGGTTCCAAGCGTACCGGTCCGGATTTGCACCGCGTCGGTGGTCGTTATTCCGACGAGTGGCAGCGTGCTCACCTGATCAATCCTCGTGACGTGGTTCCCGAGTCCAACATGCCGGCATTTGCCTTCCTGGCAAACACCAAGGCCAAGGAATCCGTGGGCGTCGATATCGAGAAGAAGATGCAGGTCATGCGCACTTATGCAAATCTTCGCGGTATTCCGACCTACTCTGACGAAGAGATCAAGGGTGCCAAGGCTGCCATCGGTGACAAGACCGAACTGGATGTTCTGATCGCTTACCTGCAAGGCATGGGTACAGCTCTGAAGAACGTCAAGTAATAGCCATGGACATCAACGATCTGCGTTCCATCATCACGGTTGCCGGTTTGCTCTGCTTCCTGGCAATTGTGGGGTGGGCCTACGGCAAGAACAGCAAGAAGGGTTTTGAGGAAGCTGCCAACTTGCCGTTCGCGGAGCATGATGATCAGGGTGCGATGTCAAAGCCATCGCACCCCCGCTGAAAAAAAGGAAAGCAAATGAGCGATTTCGTTAGCGATTTTTGGAACCTGTACGTAGTCGTCATCGTATTGGCAAGTATTCTTGCCTGTGCGGTGCTCCTGATTGTGCAGGGCAAGGCGACGTTTACCCCGGGTAAGACCATGGGGCACGTTTGGGATGAAACCCTGGAGGAATACAACAATCCAATGCCCAAGTGGTGGAGCTGGATGTTTGTAATCACCGTGGTCTTCGCGCTGGTCTATCTGGCTCTCTATCCGGGGTTGGGTAACTACAAGGGCATGCTTGGCTGGACTTCCGGCGGGCAGCACAAGGCTGAAGTCGACAAGATGGACGCCACCGTCAAGCCGTTGTTCGACAAGTATATGGCCATGGATCTCAAGGCTGTGGCCGGCGACAAGCAAGCCATGGAAATGGGCAAGCGTCTGTACCTGACCTACTGCATGCAATGTCACGGTGCTGATGCACGTGGTGCAAAGGGCTTCCCGAATCTGACCGATGCTGACTGGCAGTATGGTGGTGAGCCGGAGCAGATCAAGGAAACGATCTCCAATGGCCGCATGGGTGTCATGCCTCCGCACGAACAGCTGGGTGCCGATTCCATCAAGGATCTGGCAAACTTTGTTCGTTCGTTGTCCGGTCTGCCGAATGACTCCGTTCGCGCAGCCAAGGGCAAGGAAACCTTCGTGTCTGCTGGTTGTGTTGGCTGCCACGGCATGGAAGCTACCGGTATGACCGCTGTTGGTGCTCCGAACCTGACCGACAAGATCTGGCTGTACGGTTCTTCCGAAGCGACCATCACGGAAACCATCACCAAGGGTCGTCAGAATCAGATGCCTGCTTGGAAGGAGTTCCTTGGTGACGCCAAGGTCCACCTGCTGGCAGCCTATGTGATTAGCTTGGGCCAAGGCGCCAAGTAATTGAATGAAGCGGGGCGGCATTGCCGCCCCGTTTTTCTATTGTTGTCCGGAAATCTGATTTGTATCCAAAATGCGTTATTGCCAGCGCTGATGTTCACATGCTTAGCGCAGTTTTGATACCGATAAGACCATGACTGAATCCAGTAATAACAGCCCTCTGGGGAATTCCCCAGAAGCCCAGTCCGAAATTTCTTTTTACGAGAAACACAAAAAGGTATACATCCGGGACGTTAAGGGCTGGTGGAATAGCTGGCGTTGGGTACTGGTCTGGCTGACCCAAATCATTTTCTATTTGGCACCCTGGCTTGAGTGGAATGGTCGTCAGGCCGTTCTGCTGCATCTGGTGGAGCGCAAGTTCTATCTTTTTGGGCTTGTTTTGTGGCCGCAGGATGTCTTTTATCTCGCGTTGCTGCTGATTATTTCTGCTTACGCCCTGTTTTTGTTCACTGCTATTGCAGGCCGCTTGTTCTGCGGCTACGCCTGTCCTCAGACGGTCTACACCGAAATTTTCATGTGGGTTGAAAACCGAATTGAAGGTGATCGCTCTGCGCGCATGAAGTTGGACAAAGGGCCAATGACCGCGAGGAAATTTCGGCTAAAGGCACTCAAGCACGCAATTTGGCTACTGATTTCTCTGTGGACGGGATTTACGCTCGTTGCTTATTTCACGCCGGTTGACGAATTGCTGGCAGCGCTTCCATTCGGGTTTTCAGGTTGGGAACTGTTCTGGACGTTTTTCTACGGTGGCTTCTGCTACATGCAGGCGGGCTTTCTCCGCGAGCAGGTCTGTAAATACATGTGCCCCTATGCGCGCTTTCAGGGGGTTATGTTCGATCCGGATACGCTGATTATTACCTATGATCCAGAGCGAGGTGAGCCGCGCGGTGCTCGTAAAAAAGCGGTTGATCCAAAGGCGTCCGGTCAGGGCGACTGCGTTGATTGTGATCTTTGCGTGGTGGTTTGCCCGACGGGAATAGATATTCGCAAGGGGCAACAATATGAGTGTATCGGCTGTGGCGCCTGCATCGATGCATGCGACCCGGTCATGGATAAACTGGGCTTGCCGAGAGGCCTCATTCGATACACGACCGAGAATGCCCTGGAGAAGCACTTTTCGTCCAAGGAAGTTCTGTCCCATCTGATACGGCCGCGAATCATCCTTTATACGACGATTCTGACAGCGATAACCGTCGCTGCGATCTGGTCACTTGCGGTGCGTGTGCCCTTGAAGGTCGATATTATTCGGGACCGCTCGGTTTTGGCGCGCGAAGCAGATGACGGAAGGATCGAAAACGTCTATAACCTTAAAGTGATGAACACTACCGAAGAGCCAAAGCGCTATCTGGTGACCGTCACGGGTATGGAGGGGGTCGAGGTGGTGGGCGATGCCGTGGTCGACGTCGCCGGTGCCGAGAATCACGAAGTGACCATGGTTGTTCGTGTTCCCCCTGATTCTGGTAAAAAGGGTGCGAACACCATTTATTTTGACATTAAGGCTCAGAACCACGAGAAGATTGCGGTTCAAGAAAAAGCCTCTTTCCTGATGCCCTGATATGAGTAATTCTATGACTTTGAGCAATGATAATAGGCCGTGGTACAAGGAGCGTTGGCCGTGGTTTTTGATGGCGGGTCCAGGTACTGTCATCATTGCTGGTGTGATCACAGTATGGCTTGCGGTTGTAAGCAATGACGGCTTGGTGACGGATGATTATTACAAGCAGGGACTTGCGGTAAACCAGAGTCTGCAGCGTGACCATCATGCAGGAAATATCGGGCTGCATGGTGATGTCATGCGCTCAGGATCTAATTTGCGCCTGCTGCTGGGGGCGGATGGTGACGCAGGTTTGCCATCGGAAATCGTGCTCAAGCTGGCTCATCCGACCCGCGCCGGGCAGGATCAGTTGATCACGATGAAGATGGAAGGACAGGGCTTCTACAGCGGTAAACTTGCTGAAGAAGTTTCGGGGCGTTGGCTTGTCTCGATTGAAGACCCCGCTGGTCAATGGCGGCTTCAAGGCGAATGGCTGGCTGACTTGGTGGAGCCGCTGCGCTTGACGGCGCGCGCGGCGAAGTAGTTTTTTAATGTTACTGGGAGGTAACTTATGGCTTGGGAGCTTTTGTTTAACAGCGATTTCGGTTTGATGAGCTTTGCCGTTATCGTCGGTGTCCTCGTCATCGGCGTGGTCATGGGCAAGATGTACTCGAACAAGATGGAAGAGGATGCTCGCAACGCCGGCAAGTAATACTGTCGGCAAGCGCTCCGCCTGATAAGTGGAGGCTCTTCGTAAACCCCCAATTGGCTTGCTGATTGGGGGTTTTGTCTTTTGGAGGCTTCGCCAAAGTAATGATTAAACGGGCGATTTGGATTTCGGTCGTGTTCCATTTGTTGGTTTTGCTGACAATATCGAGATTCGCCCTGCAATCCAGTTCCCCCAATGTCAGAGGAACGTTGATTTCGTATTCGCCTGTCCCTGTTCGCAATGTTGAGCAAGAGCGGGAGTCCGGGAGCGAATACAAGAAATTGGGCCCGTCGGCGAAACACCAATCGAAACAAAGCGTCCTTGGCTCTGCCAAAGAATCAAAAAAACCAGCGCCGAGGGATTCTGATTTTGGCCGTTTTTTCCCGTCGACCGTTGAATCGACAAAATTGTCCGTGGCGGGCCCTTCTGTGCCGCCTATCGAGCAGTCCGGCGGTGCTCAGCCGATAGCAACAGAAGTGCTGGGACTATTCCGTCTGAGTCTGGCCAGGAATGCCCGGCCATTCAAGGCTTATCCTGCGATTGCTCGGGAGAATGGATGGGAGGGGGTAGTTATCGTCTCAGTCAGCTACCCACTCGGTTTAGGAACTCCGCTGACCGCGCTTGAGCGATCGTCTGGGCATGCAATTCTGGATCGTCAGGCACTGGATATGGTCGAGCGAGCGCTTGCCACAACGACGCTGCCGGAGGCGATGCAGGGCAAGCGTTATGCGATCTCGTTGCCAATCGAGTATCGCCTGAATGAGTGACGTAGGCAGCTTACTGCGGTGCCAGTGAGGTTTCGTGAAAACCGTAAGCAGCTTTGGCTCGGTCAGCCAGATACCGTTCCAGGCAGAGGCTGACGCTCCGAAATGCAAGATCAGCCCACGGAATTTCGTCAGGGTGGCAAAGTTTGACTTCCAGGCTTTCCTCTCCAGCCAGGAAAGCCGGGTGGGCCATTCGCCCTCGATAAAACAAATGAACCTGATTGATATGGGCAATGCTGACCATGGCAAATGGCGCATCAATGATGACATCTGCGCCGGCTTCTTCCTGCGTTTCTCTTATCGCCGCATCGGCGGTGGTTTCGCCGTTTTCCATGAAGCCGGCTGGCAATGTCCAGAAGCCAAGGCGAGGCTCAATGGCGCGTCGGCATAGCAAAATTCGACCTTCCCACTCGGCTACGCAACCGACCACCAGGCGGGGGTTCTCGTAATGGATGTGCCCACACGCGTTGCAAATATGCCGAGGAAGTGAGTCTCCGGGCGGAATGTCAAAAGTGACATTAGCGCCACATTGCGTGCAGAATCGAATCACGGTTTATGCCTTGCTCTGGAGACTAGATATAGGATGCATAGCAGTTTACCACCCGAATATTTATCGAGGCGAAAGGGCGCTTTCCCGCGCTTCATTCCTTCTTTCTTTGCACTCCGGCAATTCAAGTGGCTACAATAGCGGAAACCAATTACTGGGCGGAACTGCGCTGGTTCTTGCTGGCGCGAATGGGGGCACTGCATGTTTCTGATTGTTGGTTATGTCATCATTCTGGCGTCGGCGCTGGGAACGTATGCATTGCACGGAAGTCTCCTTGCGCTTTGGGTGCCGACCGAGTACGTCGCCATTGTGGGTCTGACGATCGGCTATTTCGTTGCTGCAAACGACATCAAGATCATCAAGGCAACGGTTGGTGCTGTTCCGGGAATTCTTAAAGGTTCTAAATATAACAAGGCGTTCTATATCGATGCCTTGGCCATGCTTTTCGAAGTCCTCGGCAAGGTCCGCAAGGAAGGATTGATGTCGATTGAAGGGGACATCGAAAATCCGGAAGGTAGCCCAATTTTCAGCAAATATCCCAATCTCCTGCACGACCACCACGTCATGGAATTTACCTGCGACTACCTGCGCATGATGGTCGGCGGGAATTTGAATACGGTCGAAATCGAAAGCCTCATGGATGTTGAACTTGAGACGCACCATCATGAGGCTGCAGAACCCGGGCATGTGGTGTCCAGCGTGGCCGGTGCCGTTCCCGCTTTCGGTATCGTGGTTGCGGTGATGGGGGTCGTGAATGTGATGGGCTCGGTGGGGAGCCCGCCTGCCGTGTTGGGCAAAATGATCGGCGGCGCCTTGGTCGGTACCTTTCTCGGTATTCTGATTTCCTACGGCTTCGTCGAGCCCGTCGCCAAATTGCTCGAGCAAAAGGCGAACGAGGGTGCAACCATCTACAAGACCATCAAGATGGTGTTGCTGGCGTCGATGTCCGGTTATGCGCCTCAGGTTGCCATCGAGTTCGGTCGCAAGACACTGGGTGCGCATGAGCGCCCCACGTTCACCGAACTGGAAGAGGAGCTCAAGGCTCGCAAGGGCAAGTAGTCTCTCATCTGACATCAAAAGCACAATATGAGCGACGATTCCACACGCCCCATTATCATCAAACGCAAGAAGGTCGTTGCGGGTGGGGCGCATGGTGGCGCCTGGAAGATTGCCTATGCCGACTTCGTGACGGCGATGATGGCCTTCTTCTTGTTGATGTGGCTACTTGGATCGACTGCCAAGGGCGATCTGCAAGGGATTGCCGAGTTCTTCCAGAATCCGCTCAAGGTTTCCAGTCAGGG
>JAGTRT010000025.1 GCA_018261895.1 Pseudomonadota bacterium | reverse complement strand
CAGGTCGAACTTGATGTCGCGGCCGGGCGAGGCGAGGCTGGCGAAGGTGAAGCGCAGGGCGTCGGTGCCGAAGGAGGCGATGCCTTCCGGGAATTCCTTACGCGTCTTCTTGGCGATGCTTTCCGCCTGCTTGGGGTTCATCAGGCCGGTCGTGCGCTTTTCGACCAGCGCGTCGATGCCGATGCCGTCGATGAGGTCGATCGGATCGAGGACGTTGCCCTTCGATTTCGACATCTTCTGGCCTTCGCCGTCGCGGATCAGGCCGTGCACATAGACGTGCTTGAACGGGATCTGGCCGGTGATCTGCTTGGTCATCATGACCATGCGGGCAACCCAGAAGAAGATGATGTCGAAGCCGGTGACCAGCACCGAGGAGGGCAGATACTGCTTGAGCAGCGGGTTGGCGGCATCGGCCGCTTCGTCGCCGGTCCAGTCCAGGGTCGAGAACGGCCACAGGGCAGACGAGAACCAGGTGTCGAGGACGTCTTCGTCGCGGCTCAATGGGCCGGTATAGCCCTGTTTGGCCGCTTCGGCCTTGGCTTCTTCCTCGTTGTGGGCAACGAACACTTCGCCGTTGTCGCCATACCAGGCCGGAATCTGGTGGCCCCACCACAGCTGGCGGGAAATACACCAGTCCTGGATGTTATTGAGCCACTGGTTGTAGGTATTGACCCAGTTTTCGGGGTAGAACTTGATCTCGCCGGAATGAACGACGTCGAGCGCCTTCTCGGTGATCGACTTGCCGTCGTCGCCTGGCTTGGACATGGCGACGAACCACTGGTCGGTAAGCATCGGCTCGATAATGACACCGGTACGGTCGCCACGCGGCACTTTGAGCTTGTGTTTGTCGACCTTTATCAGCAATCCTTCTGCTTCAAGATCGGCGACGATTTGTTTTCTGGCTTCGAAACGATCTAAGCCATGATATTTCTGGGGAATTTGTTCGCTGGCAGATTTGCCAACCACAATATGGTCAGCCATTCGAGTGCCATCTTCAGAGGCGCGGTGACCAAAGGAGAAATCATCGAATACGCTGCTCTTGATCTTTCCATCAAGTGTCAGTACTGAAATCATCGGCAGGTTATGGCGCAATCCGACCGCATAGTCGTTGAAATCGTGCGCAGGCGTGACCTTGACGCAACCGGTGCCGAATTCGAGATCGACGTAGCTGTCGGCGATGATCGGAATTTCACGGTCGGTCAGCGGCAACTTCACCATCTTGCCGATCATGTGCTTGTAGCGCTCGTCTTCCGGATGGACCATGACGGCCGTGTCGCCGAGCATGGTTTCCGGCCGCGTCGTGGCGACGACCAGGCTATCCGAGCCGTCGGCCAGCGGATAGCGGATGTGCCACATGAAGCCGTCTTCTTCCTCCTGCACGACTTCGAGGTCGGAAACGGCCGTGTGCAGCTTCGGATCCCAGTTCACCAGGCGCTTGCCGCGGTAGATCAGGCCTTCCTTGAACAGGCGGACGAAGGTTTCGGTGACGACCTTGTTGAGGCCGGCATCCATCGTGAAGCGCTCACGCGTCCAGTCCGGGCTGGTGCCCATGCGGCGCATCTGGCGGGTGATCGTGCCGCCGGAGTATTCCTTCCATTCCCAGACCTTTTCCAGGAATTTCTCGCGACCGAGGTCGTGGCGCGAAATCCCCTGGGCGTCCAACTGGCGCTCGACGACGATCTGCGTCGCGATACCGGCGTGGTCGGTGCCCGGCTGCCACAGCGTGTTGTGGCCGCGCATCCGGTAGTAACGGGTCAGCGCGTCCATGATCGTCTGGTTGAAGCCATGGCCCATGTGCAGCGTGCCCGTCACGTTGGGGGGCGGCAACAGGATGCAGAAATTGTCGGCCTTGCTGCTATCTACGCCGGCGGCGAAGTAGTTGTTGGCTTCCCATTCGGGGTACCAGCGGCGTTCGATATCGGCGGGTTCAAAGGCTTTGGCGAGTTCCATGGGCTTCGGAAAATGAGGAAAACCAAAGATTATACCCCTCTACCCGCCCGGGGTCGCGAGCCTAGTCCGGGCGTTCGATGACCACGGCCGCCCAGGTCGAATTGCGATACCCCAATGGTTTCCACCAATGCTTCCAGGGCAGCTTGATCATTTCGGGCTCGGCCGGCACTTGCGAGGCCGGAATCAGTTGTCGGATCGGCCCCGGAATCCCCTGCTCATCGCCGCTTACATTCCAGACGTAGGCCTGATTGCCCGCCTCGCCCTTCCTTTCATTCAGTGAAACGTGGGACTCGGGGAAGAAGCGGCGCAGATTGCCCCCGATCATCGGATCGTTGGTGACGATCTCGCCTTGTTTGAAGCCGAGGTCGCGCAGGCGATCGGCCAGGTCGGCATAGGGCACGCCCCAGCGACAGCGCGAACAGAAGGGCTCGTAAACGAACAGGTTGCCACTGCGTACAGCGTAGGCAGTGATTGTGAACGCCAGCAAGACGGCCATGAAGACTTTCACCCGCTTTGCGCTCGGCTTCGTCTCGAGCGCCTTGGCGGTGAGCCAGGGAATGGCGATGACCATCATCGGCAAAATGCTGTGCACCGCGTAGTTGGCGCGGGTGTATAGCAGTCCGTTGAAGATGATCAGGCCGGCCAACTGGATGAGCAGGATGTGGAACAGAAAAAGTTTGGGGTCGAAGGCATCAGGCGTTTTGGACCGTAGAGCCGATTCCCGGAATATCGTCCGGAAGATCGCCGGGAAAACCATGGGCAGGACGACGATGTAAGGCGAGAGAACAAGCAGGGGGAAGGTCAGCGCATCGCGCACTCCGGCGGCCATGCCTGCGAGGGTATGGGCGGGCACCTCGGGGAACAGGCTGGTTTGCAGTTCGCTCAGGCGATGCGGTTCCGCAAGCAGCCAGGATGCGTAGGGCAGGACTATGAGCAGGGTGACGGGCAGCCAGAGCAATGTTCCCATGGAAAAAACGGTCTGGCGAGCCGGTGGCTGTATCCACGCCGCGGTCAGCGCGGCAAGGAGGGCAAAGACGTAGATGTGCTCGGTCAACAAACCAAGGCCGATGAGGATGGCGAGCACGAGCGCCTTGCCTCGACCGGGTTGGTCAATGAGTCGAAGGAGTGCCCACACCGTCGCCACGGCCAGGGCCATGGCGCCGACCCGGTGGGTGAAGCCTTCGTGAAATCGCCAGAAAATCTGGTAGACCGTGGCCATCGATTCGACGGCGATAAAGGCCCACAAGGCGCTCCGGGTAAGCTGCCAGGTGATATGGAAGAGACAGCCCGCCATCAGCACCAGCAGGCCGTATTTCAGGAACAGGAAGCCGGAGAGCCCCGTGCCGGCAAATTGCTGAATGGCCCACAGAGCCCAGTCATAGAGCGGACCCTGGTGGACGCTATAGCCTGGCGCCAGTGTCTGGATGAGCAGATTGTCGAGCGGATCGTCTTCGCCGAGATTGCCGGAGGCAAACAGGCGGGTCAGCGCGTGTACCGACGTATAGAGGGCGACGATGAGGAATACGCCGGTCAGCGTAAACGGAAAACGGGCGCGCGCCGCGGAATCTGAATCGAGGGAGTTGCTGGGGGTCATGGGGATTCTGAAGCGGCCTCGAGGCCGCGATGGGATGCAGTCTAACTGTCGGAGGCTTGCTCGTGCTCAGCCAGATACTCCCTGATGGTCGAACTGAGAATCTCGGGTAGCGCTGCCTTGATGCGTTCTTCGATGCGGCTCGTCAGGTCTCGAATGATTTGTTCGCGCAACTCGGCATGGTCGTCCGCGTCGTCTTCAGGGACTTCCTCTTCGGCATAATCGGAAACAGGCTCCTCAACTGCTTCTTCAGGATCGCCTGGAGTCTCCATTTCCGGTGGCGTCTCGACCTCGATCAGAACCGGAATGTCGTCCATCTGGTCGACGCTGTCGGTCAGCACCGGAATGTCGTCGATGTCGTTCTCGTTCTGGCGTCGACGATGCATCAGGGCATCGGCTCGGGCAATGATGGGGCTGGTCAACGGTGTTCCTTAGCGATCACTGAGGTCGAAATAACGGACCTCGTAACCACGATCCTTGTAAAACTTGACCCTGTCCCTGGCGGCCAGACGATCGTCTTCATCCTGTCCAACTACCTCAATCAGGCTCTCGAACCGCGAAAAGCCCGGGGGTATTTCCTGGCTCAGGTTCATCAGGCGCTCATCCTGAGGAATTGCTTCCAGGTTGCCGGTGATGACGATGGGCGTTTCGGCCGCAATGGCTGACCCGGCGCGGCAGTGAGGCACAAAGCTCAGCGCCGCGTGAGTCCAGAGGCTGCGGTCGATATTGCTCGCCACCGAATCGTCGGTGGCATATACCAGCACCGGTTTTTTCTTGGCGTAGGCACCACTGAGCAGCGCGCAAGCCGCGGCAACCTTGTCGGATGCCCCGTGGTAGAAAAAAACCTGGGTCAATTGAGCTTGCCTGCGCGTTGCAACAGGTAATGCGTCAGCAGTGGCACCGGGCGGCCCGTGGCGCCTTTGCTCGATCCGGATTTCCAGGCCGTACCGGCGATGTCCAAGTGGGCCCAGTCGAATTTTTTGGTGAAGCGCGACAGGAAGCAGGCCGCGGAAATGGCCCCGCCCCAGCGACCGCCGATATTGGCCATGTCGGCGAACGGGCTCTTGAGCAACTCCTGGTAGTCGTCCCAAAGTGGCATGTGCCAGGCTCTGTCATAGGCTTCGTCGCCAGCGTCGATAAGTTCGCGGGCCAGGGAATCCTTGTTGGCAAACAGGCCGGTCGCCACGCTGCCCAGAGCCACAACGCAGGCGCCGGTCAATGTGGCGACATCGATCACCGTGTCCGGGTCAAAGCGTTCGGCGTAGGTCAGCGCATCGCAGAGGATCAGCCGCCCTTCGGCATCGGTGTTGAGGATTTCGATGGTTTGTCCGGACATCGAGGTCACGATGTCCCCGGGGCGCGTTGCCTTGCCATCCGGCATGTTTTCGGTCGCCGGTACGACGACGGTCAGATTGATCGGCAGGGCCATGCGGGCAACGGCATGCATGGCACCCAGCACACTGGCGGCACCACACATGTCGTATTTCATTTCATCCATTTCAGCGCCGGGCTTCAGTGATATGCCGCCTGTGTCAAAGGTGATGCCCTTGCCAACCAAAACGATTGGTTTTTCGGACGATTTGCCGCCTTTGTGGCTGAGAACGATCAACTTTGGCGCCTGATGCGAACCTTGGGCAACGGCTAGCAAGGAATGCATGCCCAGTTTTTCCATGTCGGCCTGTTCCAGAATCTCGCAGCCCAGCTTGAATTCCTTGGCCATGGCAAGTGCCTGTTCGGCTAGATAGGTCGGGTGGCAGACGTTGGGGGGCATGTTGCCCAGATTCTTGGCCAATGCCACGCCTTCGGCTATGGACAGGCCCTGGCTTAATGCTTCTTCCGCGGGCGCCAGTTCATTGCGCCGCTCGACGCAGAAGGTCAGTTTGCGAAGCGGTCTGCGAATGTCTTCCTTCTTGCTCTTGAATTGCTCGAACTTGTACGTCGAATCCAGCGCGACCAGTGTCGCCTGGCGAATTCGCCATCCAATGCTGCGTTTCTTGACGGCGAGCTCGGTCAGGAAAATGGAGGCGTCGAAAGCCCCGGTTTCATTGAGCACTTTGACCGTGGTGCCTATCGCCCCGGTGAATTCCTTTTCCCGGAAATCCTTTTCCTTGCCAAGTCCGACAAGCAGAATGCGGTCGCACAATGTACCGGGCACGTTGTGCAGCAGGAGCGTGCTCCCGGACTTGCCCTCCATGTCGCCGCGCCGAATGATGTCGGCAATGTGGCCGCCGGATGCCTTGTCCAGCAGCTCTGCCGGAAGCGTCAGTTTTCGTGATTCGAACACGCCAACAACGACACAGGCGCTGCGCTGTTTCTCCGGGCTGCCACTTTTTATGCTAAATTCCACAAGCTGCTCCTGGTCAAGGAAATGTCGGTTTCTGAGGGATTATCCTCGCATTTTTTTCGGTTTCGTCAAAGCATGATATTCGAACGTGCCGCACGGCGTGAGTTTGCTCAGGCGGCTGCTGGCATCAGCGTTGCACTGTTGGCGATCCTGGCTTCCATATTGTTGATCCGTCTCCTCAAAGAGGCAGTCGGCGGTCGCATTGCGCCTGAAGCAGTTGCCTCTCTCCTTGGCTTTGCCTTGCTGAATCTGATGCCGCTCGTGCTGAGCCTGATGCTCTTCGTGTCAATTCTGCTGAGCCTGTCGCGTGCGTATCGCGATTCCGAAATGGTGGTCTGGTTTTCCTGCGGGATGCCACTGACAGCCTGGCTGCGACCTGTGCTGGTATTCGCCTTGCCGTTTGTGCTGGTCATTGCATTGCTGGCCGGCTTCTTGTCGCCGTGGGCCAATTTCAACACCGCTCAGTATCGTCAGCTGCTTTCGGCCAGAAGTGACATATCTCAGGTCTCTCCCGGCATCTTTCAGGAGTCGAAAGCAGGCAAGCGAGTTTTCTTCGTCGAGGCCGTGACCGAAGGCGAGGCGCTCTTGGGGAATATCTTCGTAACCAGCGTTCAGGATGGGAAACTGGGCGTGGTGGTCTCCGATCAGGGGTATCAGGAGTTTGCCGAAAATGGCGATCGCTTTGTGGTCTTGAAGAACGGGCGCCGATATGAAGTCGAGCCTGGAACCCCTGAGTTCCGGGTGATGGAGTTTGAGCGGTATCGCATTCGTACGGAGGATGCGGTGGCAAAGCCGACGGAAGCGCTACCCAACCGGATGTCGATGCCTGATCTGCTGCTGGACGATAGCAACAAGGCGCGGGGCGAACTCCTCTGGCGCATTGGAATCCCCGTGTCGGCGCTGGTTCTGGCCATGCTGGCAATTCCGCTTTCTTACGTCAATCCTCGTGCTGGTCGTTCGGCAAACATGTTGATCGCCGTCCTGATTTATGCGATCTACAGCAATTTGCTGTGGGTAGCCCAGGCTTGGGTGGCTCAGGGAAAATTGTCGTTCTGGATCGGGGTGTGGGCCATTCACGCTGTCATGCTGGTTCCGCTTGTGCTGCTGTTTTACCGACGTATTGCCGTACGCATGCCGTGGCAAGGGAAATCCTGTGTTTAGGATCAATACGCACCAGCGCTATTTGATGCGCGAGGTCCTTGCCGCCATTCTTCTGGTTTTGCTCGCCTTTCTGGCGCTGTTCAGCTTTTTCAACTTCATTGACGAACTACGGAACGTGGGGCGGGCAGATTACACCGCAGGGCGCGCCGCGCTCTTTGTGGCACTTGGCTTGCCCGGACTCGTGTACGAGTTGATTCCGATTGCTGCACTGATCGGTACCTTGTATGCGCTGTCGACATTGGCCAGGCATTCCGAGTTGACGGTGTTGCGCGCGTCGGGGTTGGCAACATCCGACTTGTTGATGACGCTGTTTCGTGCAGCTGCGCTGCTGGCCCTGCTGACCTTTGTTTTTGGCGAGGTGCTGGTGCCATTCAGTGAGCGGCTTGCTCAAGAGGTCAAGGCAAAGGCGTTGAGCAAAGTGATTGCGCGCAGTGGCCTCGAGAGTGGATTGTGGATCAAGGATGGGCGCAGTTTTATCAATATCCGCAAGGCGAATCCGGATGCCACCCTGGAAGGGGTAAGAATTTATCGATTCACTCCGGAAAATTCGCTGGAGTCGGTAACCGATGCCCAAGAGGCCCAATTCCATCTGCCGGACCACTGGCAATTAAAAGATGTCGTCAGAACCGTACTGGAAGGCGATACCGCTCGTGTCGAATCAAGCGAAACCCTTGACTGGCATTCTGCGGTTAACCCCGACCTGCTGGCCGTCTTGACTGTTGCTCCGGAAAAGATGTCACTTTTCGGCTTGTTCAATTACACCCAGCATTTGGTCGAGAACAAGCAAAAGGCCGAGCGTTACCAAATCGCGCTCTGGAAGAAACTGGTTTATCCCCTGGCAGCGCTGGTGATGGTTGCATTGGCGCTACCCTTCAGCTACTCCCATGACCGTGTCGGCGGCGTCAGTCTGAAGATTTTTGCGGGCGTCATGCTGGGCATCGTTTTTTATGCCCTCAACGGCCTCTTCTCGAATCTCGGCGTGATCAACTCCTGGCCTCCGTTTGCCAGCGCAACAGCGCCTGCCGTGCTTTTCCTCTTCATGGCGATGGGCATGCTTTGGTGGGTTGAGCGGCGCTAGTCAGTTCGCGCTGACAATTCTTGTGCCCGCAATCCTGTCGTGCAGAAACTGGCCATCCTTGTCGATCAGGGCCCAGGCGATACCCAGACCAAACAGCAAAATGCTCGGCCAGGCCGCAAAGTAGCGCAATACTGCTTGCAGAGGGCGGAGTGCCGCGCCATCGGAATTGGCTACTCGCAGTTTCCAGGTTTTCATGGGCAATGTTTGCCCGCCGTTTATCCAGCACCAGACAAAGTAGAACAGCAGCAGCAGCAATACATGCAGCCATAGTATTCGCGGCGACGGCGAGAACTGGAATCCGGATAAGACAATCTGCGGCAGCAGAAAGCCGATCAGCAGGATTGAAAATACGACGAGACTTTCGTACAGCATGCACACCAGACGTCGTCTGATGCCGGGGAGTGGGGTGAGCATTAGTGCTTTGTGGATTCTGTGATGATGGGCGTCACAACTGCCGGGCCGTCTGCTGTGCCAGGTCCTGTGGTGGTGGTCCCGTTTTCTGCAGGCGCCGCTGTCAGTAGTTTGGAGGACTTTCCGCCTTCACGCAGGCGCTGCTGTTGCTCTGGCGGAAGGTTCGAGTAGGCGTCCCATTTTTGCTTTACAACCTGCTTCTGTTCAGGCGGAAGCTGGTTGAAGTCCTTGTAAGAACTTCTGATCTTGGCCCGTTGTTCTGGCGTCAGACTCGCCCATTCACGCATTCTGTCCTGCATGCGTTGCTGATCGACCTGTTGCAGCCTGGGGTAGCGATCAGCGATACCCAGCCATTTTTTCTTCTGGATGTTCTCCATCTTGTCCCAATCCTTGGCGAGCGGGGCAAGAACTTCTTTTTGCTGGTTTGTTAACTGGATCCATCCCGGTTGTGGGGGCGTACCAAGTATCGCCGTTGTCGGTGGTTCGACGGCGATCACTGTGGTCAGTGCAAATGAGAGCGCTATTCCTCCGAGGAGTCGTCTTTTAACCATTCGAAGAAATCGTTATCCAGAAAGGCATCGGGCGGAAGGTCATCGGTTAGCAAGGCGCTATCGACTTCCTCTAGTTCGGCAACATATTCCATGCTGTGCCAGTAAAACGAAATCCACATACCGAGCAGCAGGGCTGCCACCGCAAGCAGCTGCTTCAGGTATGGGGCATAAGGGCTGGTTCTGACTGCGTACGAGGCTGCCCCTGCGACAACAGCTTGTGGCGCAACCTGTCTCTGGTGCGCCAGCGCATGATGGCGTGCAGCTTCCAGCCGTCTCGAGGCAGCAGCAGATATCTCCGGTAATCCCTGGTTCAGCGTTTGCCGAATCCGATATGCGTAACGTTCTTCGTTCATAGCTTTATCCCTTTTGCCGACAGGGCGGCTGCAAGCGCGTTGGTGGCACGCGAGCAATGGGTTTTGACGCTGCCTTCTGAGCAGCCCATCGCCGCAGCGGTCTCTGCGACGTCCATGTCCTCCCAATAACGCATGAGGAAGGCTTCCCGTTGACGTGCGGGCAGCTTTTTTATTTCCTCTTCGATCAAATTGAGCGTTTGGGCCTGCTGTAGTTTGCTTTCTGGGGTTTTGGGGCCGGCATCGTCTTCATCGGCAGCCAGGGTTTCCAGTGGATCGTGGTCTTCGTCATCGTCAGGGGAAAAAGCGGAGAGCAGCGTCGTCCACATCGAGCGGACCTTGCTTCGGCGGTAGTAGTCGCGGATGGTGTTCTGCAATATCCTCTGGAAGAGCATCGGATACTCTTCGTCGGGGCGATCGCCGTACTTTTCCGCCAGTTTGAGCATCGAATCCTGAACGATGTCCAAGGCGGCGTCTTCGTCGTGTACCGCAAACATCGCTTGCTTGAATGCGCGGCGTTCAACGGATTCGAGAAAACTGGAAAGTTGTTGGGGTGATGACAGGGTCGTCTCTTCCGAAAGATCTTGAGCATTATAGGGATACACCGGGAAACCTTGACCGAAAATGGTCGGTCGATTAAGGTTACGCCCTTTTACGCGATAGCTTTTTTTAGGCTCAAGAATGATGATCAGCGGTGCAGAAATTGTAATCAGGTGCCTGCAAGAAGAAAAGGTCGATTGTGTTTTCGGATACCCCGGCGGTTCCGTTTTGCACATTTACGATGCCCTTTTCAAGCAGGATCAGGTCAAACACATTCTGGTTCGTCACGAACAGGCAGCCGTACACGCGGCCGACGCCTATTCGCGGTCATCGCAGCGGGTCGGCGTGGCCTTGGTGACTTCCGGGCCAGGTGTGACCAATACCGTGACCGGTATTGCTACAGCTTACATGGACTCCATTCCGATGGTCGTCCTGACCGGCCAGGTTCCTTCGTTCTATATCGGGCAGGATGCTTTCCAGGAGTGCGATACGGTCGGCATCACACGGCCGTGCGTTAAGCACAATTTCCTGGTCAAGGACGTCAAGGATCTGGCTGTTACCATCAAGAAGGCGTTCCACATTGCCTCGACCGGCCGTCCGGGTCCGGTGGTGGTCGATATCCCCAAGGATATTACCGCCCAGATGTGCGAGTTCGACTATCCGAAGACCATTCAGATGCGCTCCTACAACCCCGTGGTCAAGGGGCATCTTGGTCAGATCAAGAAGGCTGTCCAGATTCTGCAGGAGGCTAAGCGCCCGGTGATCTACACGGGCGGCGGTGTCATCCTGTCGGATGCGGCCGAGCAGTTGACCAAGCTGGCGCATAAACTGAATTTCCCCGTCACCAACACCCTGATGGGCTTGGGTGGCTATCCGGCGACGGATAAGCAATTCATTGGCATGCTGGGTATGCATGGCACCTTTGAGGCCAATAACGCAATGCATTTTGCCGACGTGATTCTGGCGATCGGCGCACGTTTTGACGATCGCGTGATTGGTAATCCGGAACATTTCGGTGAAGAGAAGCGTCGCGTCATCCATATCGATATCGACCCTTCGTCGATTTCCAAGCGCGTGAAGGTCGATGTACCCATCGTCGGCAATGTGCCGGATGTATTGGAAGAAATCATCAAACTGATGGATGGCGGTTTCAAGACCGATCCTGAAGTGGCCAACTGGTGGAAGCAGATTGACGAGTGGCGTGGCCGTGATTCGTTGCGTTACAAACAGTCCGAACACATCATGCCGCAGTTTGTGATGGAAAAACTCTACGAAGTGACTGGCGGCAATGCCTTCATTACTTCGGACGTCGGCCAGCACCAGATGTTTGCCGCGCAATATTACAAGTTCGACAAGCCGCGCCGCTGGATCAACTCCGGTGGTCTGGGCACCATGGGCGTTGGCCTGCCGTACGGCATGGGCGTGCTGATGGCCAACCCGGATGCGCAGGTGGCTTGTGTGACGGGCGAAGGCTCGATCCAGATGTGCATCCAGGAACTGTCGACCTGCAAACAGTACGGTTTCCCGATCAAGATCATCAACCTGAACAACGGCATGCTGGGCATGGTCCGTCAGTGGCAGGAAATGTTCTATTCCAAGCGCTATTCGCAGTCTTATGTGACCTCACTGCCCGATTTCGTCAAGCTGGCTGAAGCCTACGGGCACGTCGGCATGAAGATCGAAAAGCCGGAAGATGTCGAGCCGGCCTTGCGCAAGGCCTTCACCGAGCACAAGGATGATCTGGTCTTCATGGACTTCATCATCGATCCGGGCGCTAACGTCTTCCCGATGGTGGCGGCTGGCAAGGGGCTGACTGAAATGATCCTCGCTGAAGATCTGTAAGCGGGGAGAGGAAAAACTATGCTGCGACACATCATTTCCATCCTGATTGAAAACGAATCGGGCGCACTTTCCCGTGTGGCCGGGCTGTTCTCCGCCCGTGGCTATAACATTGAATCGCTGACCGTGGCACCGACGGAAGATCCCTCGCTGTCACGGATGACCATCCTGACTTCAGGCTCCGACGAGGTGCTTGAACAGATCACGAAGCAGCTCAACAAGCTGGTGGACGTGGTCAAGGTGGTCGATCTCTCCGAAGCCGCTCATGTCGAGCGCGAACTCATGCTGATCAAGGTTCGCGCAACCGGCAAGGATCGCGAAGAGATGAAGCGGATGGCCGATATTTTCCGTGGTCGCATCATCGACGTCACGGAATCGACCTATGTCATCGAGTTGACGGGTGCCAGTTCCAAGCTATAAAGAGGATTTCATGAAAGTTTATTACGACAAGGACGCCGATCTCTCCCTCATCAAGGGCAAGAAGGTCACCATCGTTGGTTACGGCTCGCAGGGCCATGCCCACGCCCAGAACCTCAAGGATTCCGGCGTCAAGGTCACCGTCGGCCTGCGCAAGGATGGCGCTTCCTGGAAGAAGGCCGAAGCGGCCGGCCTGAAGGTCGAAGAAATCGCCAAGGCAGTCAAGGGTGCCGACGTGGTCATGATCCTGTTGCCGGATGAAAATATCCCGCAGGTCTACAACGAAGAAGTCGCTCCGAACCTCAAGAAGGGCGCAGCCCTGGCCTTCGCTCACGGCTTCAACGTTCATTACAACCAAGTCGTGCCGCGCGCCGACGTGGACGTCATCATGGTTGCCCCGAAAGGTCCCGGCCACACCGTGCGTTCCGAGTACCTCAAGGGTGGCGGTGTGCCTTCCCTGATCGCCGTGTATCAGGATGTCACCAAGAAGGCCAAGGACATCGCCCTGTCCTATGCTGCTGCCAACGGCGGCACCAAGGGTGGCGTCATTGAAACCAACTTCCGCGAAGAAACCGAAACCGACCTGTTCGGTGAGCAGGCCGTTCTGTGCGGTGGCGCTGTCGAACTGGTCAAGATGGGCTTCGAAACCCTGACCGAAGCCGGTTATGCTCCGGAAATGGCCTACTTTGAGTGCCTGCACGAACTCAAGCTGATCGTCGACCTGATGTACGAAGGCGGCATTGCCAACATGAACTACTCGATCTCCAACAATGCGGAGTTCGGCGAGTACGTGACCGGTACCGAAGTCATCAACGAGCAGTCCCGTGCCGCCATGCGCAATGCATTGAAGCGCATCCAGAACGGTGACTACGCCAAGATGTTCATCCTGGAAGGCCGTACCAATTACCCGGCCATGACGGCTCGCCGTCGCCTGAACGCTGTTCATCCGATCGAAACGGTTGGTGGCAAGCTGCGCGACATGATGCCGTGGATCAAGAAGAACAAGCTCGTCGACCAGTCCAAGAACTAATTGGCAGGTCGCTGGCTCGACGAGGCGTCGTTGCAATCGCTTGCCGTACTAACGTACTGTCTGCGCTCTTGCGCCTAGCCTCGTCTTCGCTTTGGGCGGTGTGGGTGACCTCACCGCCCTTGTTGTTTGCGGATTTTGATGCTTTCCGGGTGTATCCTTTTCGGATTGCCTGTTGATATGTGACCCATGACTGAACTCAAACCCCGTAAATCGCTGTTCAATCCTGAAGTGAAACGGCGCGGTATTTATCTCCTGCCCAATTTGTTCACTACGGCGGCCCTGTTTGCCGGCTTTTTTGCCATCGTTCAGGCGATGCAGGGTGATTTTGCCCGGGCTGCGATGGCCATTTTCATTGCCATGGTCCTTGATGGACTCGATGGCCGTGTGGCGCGACTAACCAATACGCAATCGGCCTTTGGCGCCGAATATGATTCGCTGTCCGACATGGTCAGTTTCGGTGCGGCACCAGCGCTCGTGATGTACGAATGGGCGTTACGCGATCTGGGGCGTCTGGGCTGGATCGCCGCCTTTATTTACTGTGCGGGTGCTGCCCTGCGCTTGGCGCGCTTCAATACCACGCTGGAAGTAATGGACAAGCGCTATTTCCAGGGCCTGCCTTCGCCGGCTGCGGCGGCGCTGGTCGCCGGCCTGGTCTGGGTCATGATCGAGACGGGCGTGGCTGGCAGTGATGTGCGCTGGCTGGCCTGCGTGCTGACCATTTTTGCCGGCGTGACGATGGTGTCGAATATTCGCTTCTACAGCTTCAAGGACATCAATCTGAAGAAGAGTGTGCCCTTCTTTGTGATTGCAGCCATCGCCCTGGGTTTTGCGCTGGTAGCGTATAGCCCGGAAATCGCCTTGTTTGCATTCTTCGTCATCTATGGTTTGTCGGGCTATGTTCAGGCTGCTATCGGCCTGTTCAAACGCAAGTCCGTGTAGTTCGGAGTGGATATGAAACAGCATCTGGTTATTTTTGATACGACCTTGCGCGACGGCGAGCAAAGCCCGGGCGCTTCGATGACGCGTGAAGAAAAGATCCGCGTGGCCAGGCAACTGGAAAAGATGCGGGTCGATGTCATCGAGGCAGGTTTTGCCGCGGCTTCGCCGGGGGATTTCGAATCCATTCAGGCCATCGCTCACGCCATCAAGGATTCGACGATCTGCTCGCTGGCGCGTGCCAACGAAAATGACATTGGCCGGGCAGGCGAGGCGATCAAGCCGGCGAAGTCGGGCCGTATTCACACCTTTATCGCGACTTCGCCCATCCACATGGAGAAGAAGCTGCGCATGTCGCCGGATCAAGTGGTCGAACAGGCGGTCAAGTCGATTGGTTGGGCGCGGCAGTTTACCGACGATATCGAGTTTTCGGCCGAGGATGCCGGTCGTTCGGAAATCGATTTTCTCTGCCGGATTTTTGAGGCGGTCATCAAGGCTGGTGCCAAGACCATCAATGTGCCGGACACCGTTGGTTACGCCATTCCGTTCCAGTACGCCGAGACCATGCGCCAGTTGATCGAACGTGTGCCGAATTCGGATAAGGTTGTCTGGTCCGTGCATTGCCACAACGACCTCGGTTTGGCCGTTTCCAATTCCCTGGCGGCCGTGCTGGCCGGGGCGCGTCAGGTCGAATGCACGATCAATGGTCTCGGCGAGCGTGCCGGCAATGCGGCGCTTGAGGAAATCGTCATGGCGGTGCGTACCCGTCCGGATATTTTCCAGCTTGAAACGCGCATCGATACGACCCAGATCGTGCCGGCCTCCAAGCTCATTTCGCAGATTACCGGCTATCCGGTGCAGCCCAACAAGGCTGTGGTGGGTGCCAATGCCTTCGCGCATGAATCTGGCATTCACCAGGATGGCGTGCTGAAGCATCGCGAAACCTACGAGATCATGCGGGCGCAGGACGTGGGCTGGTCACAGAACAAGCTGGTTCTCGGCAAGCATTCCGGGCGCAATGCGTTCAAGAGCCGCTTGCAGGAGCTGGGTATCGAGCTGGAAAGCGACGAGGCGGTCAATGCTGCGTTTGCCCGCTTCAAGGAACTGGCCGATCGCAAGCACGAGATTTTCGATGAGGATTTGCACGCGCTGGTTTCTGACGAGGTGGTGACGCCCGAGCAGGAACATTTCAAGCTGCTCTATTCGCATGTGTGTTCAGAGACGGGGGAGATGCCGCACGCCAAGGTCATCCTCAGCGTTGGTGGTGTCGAACAAAAAGGCGAGGCGGGTGGTGGCGGTCCGGTCGATGCGACCTTCAAGGCCATCGAGAGCATTGTGAATAGCGGGGCCGAATTGTTGCTCTATTCGGTCAATGCCATCACGACCGGGACGGATGCGCAGGGCGAAGTGACGACGCGACTGGCCAAGGGGGATCGCGTGGTCAATGGCAACGGTGCTGACACGGATATCGTCATTGCCTCCGCGCGTTCATACCTGAATGCCCTGAACAAGCTGCACTCGACGCTCGACAAGGTGAAGGCGCAAGGCGACGTCTGATCGCCCCCGCAATTGGCAAAAAGCCGCCTCAGCCTGGCTGGGCGGCTTTTTCTATTTTGGGTCCGCGAGTGGCGCGGACGAACAGGATGGTCAGTGCGAAAAGTGCACCGGCCAGGATGGTTTCGGCGATGGCCAGTTGCTGGATCAGGCCATGGTCGCTGGTCGCGCGAAGCAGCCCTTCCATCAGGTAAAACTGGATGAACAGTGACAGCCACTTGTAGGTATAGCGCTTGCCGCGCAGGATGCCGAACAGCGGGATCAGGAGCAAGGCACCTTTCAGCACCATCCATGATCCGCCCGGCCGAAGCGGCGCCAGCCAGCCTTCCCAGGCCAGGCAAAGGAAAATCAGGGCGATGAGGCAGGTACTGGCGGCAATTTGATAGCGGGTGGCGGATTTCACGGTCAACTCAATTTTTTGGCCAAATTTGAAATGCGTTGTCCCTGCAGGAAAGCCAGGCGACTCTCGGCTTCGGTCAGCGTCGGATTACCGTTTGCACCCGCAATGTGGCTCGCACCATAAGGCGTGCCGCCAGCGTTTGTGGTCGATAGCTCAGGTTCGGTGAAGGGCAAGCCCATGAGCAGCATGCCATGGTGCAGCAGGGGCAGCATCATGCTCAGCAGGGTGCTTTCATTGCCGCCGTGCAGACTGCCGCTGGACGTGAAGACACAGGCCGGCTTGCCCGCCAGTGTGCCGTTCTGCCAGGCGGCGATGGTGCCGTCCCAGAAATACTTCATGGGGGCTGCCATATTGCCAAAGCGAACCGGGCTGCCGAGCGCCAGACCGACGCATTCCGCGAGGTCGGCCAGTTCGACGTAGGGGGCGCCGGCGTCCGGAATTGCCGGTTCGGTCGCTTCACAGGTTGCGGAAATGCGGGGCACGGTACGCAGGCGAGCCTGCATGCCGGGGACCGACTCGATACCGGCTGCAATGCGTTCGGCCAGAGCGCGAACTGAGCCGCGGTGGCTGTAATAGAGGACGAGAATGTCTTGCATGGTCGGCTATTATACGGCCCCATGCAAAACCACTCCCGTTCTCGTCGCAACCGCCTCAAGCCCGCCAAGGCGTCCGGCATATTCCGGCGCTTCCATAGCGAGAACATGATGCAGACCAGTTCGGCGCTGGCCTTCACGACCCTGATGGCGCTGGTGCCGCTGGTTGCAGTCGTGTTGTCGGTGGCCGATGCGGTGCCTTATCTCGATACCCTGGTCGCGCGGCTGGACCTGCTGATCCGCGAAGCGCTGCTGCCGCCGGGTGCCGCGGTGGCGATTGCCGGGAATATCGGCAAGTTCTCGCACAAGGCGCAGAGTCTGACGCTGGCCGGTATTGCGGTGCTGAGCGTGACGGCGTTCATGCTGATGCACACCATCGAGCGCGCCTTCAATCACCTCTGGCAGGTCGAGCCGCGTCCGTGGCTGGCCAGGTTGCGCCTATACGCCTTCGTGATGGCTGTCTGGCCGTTCGTGCTCGGCGCCGTGGCGGGTGCGATGTCGTTTGCCGTAACCACCTCGCTGGGCTGGTTTGACGAGCCGATGTGGTTCCGTCGCTTTGCACTGAAGGCAGTGGCTGTCATTCTGCTCGGCCTGTTCTTCTCGTTTTTGTATTACGCCGTGCCGAACGCCAAGGTGACGCGCCTCTCAGCACTGACAGGTGGCATCTTTGCCACGCTGGCGTTCTCGGGGATGCAGAAATTCTTCGAGATCTTTCTGGTCAGTTCGGCCATGCTGAAAAGCATTTACGGTGCTTTTGCGGCGTTTCCGGTTTTCCTGGTCTGGTTGCACCTGTCCTGGGCGGTGGTGCTGTTTGGCGGATTGATTGCCGCCAGTGTCAATCGTCCGGAAAAACGCTGAAGATTTCGATCGCGCTGGTCTGCTCGTCGAGACTGGTGGCACGAACCTCGCGCACTTCGAGGTTGTCAGATTCGATCACTACGACGATTTTTCGCGTGTTTTCGCGCAGCAATCCGGCCGGCAGCACCAGTGACTGGTTCGGGCGCAGCGGGGGCGTCGGTGGCAGCATCAGCCCGGCGACGCTCATCGTTTCCAGCGCATAGCTGTGCGTGATTTCGACGGCAATTGCCTTGGGGGCGATGATCTGCAGGCCCAGTTCGATGTGTTCCGGGTTTTCCGAAACTGCCCAGCGGACGATGCAGACGTGCCAGGTCGGCACGGACTCGGCCTGCTCGTCGAGGGCCTGCAGCGCTACGATGTCGCCAACGCGCAGATGCTGGGTATGTCCCGACATGTGCATCAACGAGTAGCCGTCCGGGCTCTCGTTGGTCACCATCCATTCGCTCAGGTCGTTGGGCAGTTTGAGATCCTTGACCAGATGCCAGAGGTTGCCCAGGCCGGAGCAAAGATTGGCGCGATAGGACTGGCGGCGACGCGAAAAACGACGTTTCGCCGGGTGCCCCCAGAGCCGGTTGAGGCGCAGCAGAATGTTCGGTCCGGAACGGGTGTCGGCAAAGGGCGGCAGGCCGAGCGTCTGGGCCGGCGTTCCCTGCAGAAGGACGGTTCGCATCTTGAGGGCGAGTTCGGCAACCTCGTCGCAGGAAAAATACAGTATCCGCCCGTCGGCTGGCGGAATTCGACGAATCAGCGCGTGGGCCGGGAAGTCCTTGTCGAGATCAATCCAGAATACCCCGGTGCTGTTGAGCGACGGAGTGTCGTTCAACGCAATGGGTGGGGTGCAGTCATGGATGAACTGGCAGATGAACTCCAGCTCCGCGGGCGAAAAAGAGGCCGGCTGGGCCGTTGCGGCAAGCAGGATGCCGATGTAGATCTGCCGGATGTTGGCGCTGCCCTGCGGGCCGGGAAATTCGTCGAGGCCGAGGCGCTGTGCCGTGTAATAGGCCGAATGCAATTGCTGCCAGAGGCCGGGCGCAGTCGGGGCGGCGATCAGATGGCTGATCCGGACCTGCCAGGCTATGGTGTGCATGGCACGTCGCAGGGAGGTGTGCGGTACGCGCGAAGATCCTGTGCCATCCGGATCGAACAGTTCGGCCAGGGTATTGAAATAATCCTGTGTCAGCGTTTCCAGGACGTCCAGCAGGAGACGAACGCGCTGGCGCTGCTTGCGCGAAATGGGGAGCGATACTTCGTGCAGGCGGGGCAGTTCGGCATTGGCAATGCGTTCCGCCTGATTGAACAGCAGGTCCAGCAGCTTCAGGCGCTGCGCATTCGGAACGGCGGCTTCCCTGAGCAGCAAAAGCTGGCGGAACAACTGGTCGGCATCGTCGCCGTCGGTCCTTCCGTGGGCCAGGGCCAGCCATTCGAGAATGCGCTTGACATTAGGTTCAAGCGGGGCTGACGAGGAGTTCTCCGGGAAGGTATGCATGGCTTTTGCAGAATAACAAAATTTTGCGTTCTTGCCAGTGGGGTCTGGCAGCAGGCTTTGATCCCATCGTATTTTCAATGGTCTAAGTGGCTTGTTTTTCCTTGATAAAGCGCTATAATCTCCGGTCTTTTTTCCAGCTAACGAAAGTATTCCAATGGTTGTTATCCGTCTTGCCCGTGGTGGCGCCAAGAAGCGTCCGTTCTACAACATGGTTGTTACCGATTCCCGCAATCGTCGCGACGGCCGTTTCGTTGAGCGTATCGGCTTCTACAACCCGGTCGCTTCCGGCAATGCTGAAGCTCTGCGTGTTTCCGTCGATCGCTTGGCTTACTGGCAGAAGAACGGTGCCCAGCTGTCCCCGACTGTTGCCCGTCTGGTCAAGCAACACGCCGCTCAACAAGCTGCCTAAGTTCTAGTTTTGGCTGGCAACGAGATCGTCGTACTGGGTCGGCTGGCCGACCCTTACGGGATTCAGGGCTGGCTGTGGTTGTACCCCTTCGGCGATGATCCGATGGCCTGGGCGGAAATGCCCGTCTGGTGGCTGTCCCGGGAAGGTGAGCCGTGGCGCGAATGCAAGCTGAAACGCTTGAAGGCGCACGGCGATGGTCTGGTGGTGCTGTTGGATGGCATTGAAGACCGTTCTGCCGCCGAGTCGATGAAGGGGGTGTTGGTCGGGGCGCCGCGCGATGCGTTGCCGACGACCGACAGCGATGAGTTTTACTGGGCCGATCTGATCGGTCTGGAGGTCGTCAATGCGGCAGATGAGCGCATCGGCAAGGTGGTCGGTTTGATTGAAACTGGCGCCAATTCGGTGCTTCGCGTGCTGGGTGACGACAAGGTCGAGCGTCTGCTGCCATTTGTTTCGGCAGTGGTGCTGTCGGTAGAGAAGGAAGCGGGACTGATCCGCGTGGAGTGGGGCAGCGACTGGTGATCCGGTTCGACTGCGTGACCATCTTCCCGGAGATGTTCGCCGCCGTGACGCAGAGCGGGATTACGCGCCGGGCGCTGGAAGAGCAGCGCTGGGTGTGGCAAGGCTGGAATCCTCGCGATTTCGCCGAGAACACCTGGCGGCGCGTCGATGATCGTCCCTTCGGGGGCGGGCCGGGCATGCTGATGCAGCCGGGGCCGCTGGAGAAGGCGATCAACGCGGCGAAGGTGCAGCAGCGTGAGGCGGGGCTGGCGAAAAGCCGGGTCATCTACCTCTCGCCGCAGGGCGCACCGCTCACCCATGAACGGGTGATGCAGTTGGCGACGGGCGATGAAGGGCTGATCCTTCTTTGCGGTCGTTATGAAGGGATTGACGAGCGTCTGATCGAGCGCTGTGTCGATGAAGAAATGTCGATCGGAGATTTTGTGCTGTCCGGTGGCGAGTTGCCGGCGATGGTGTTGATCGATGCCGTTGTCCGCCAGTTGCCGGGTGTGCTCGGAGATGCCGCTTCGGCGGTGGAAGATTCGTTTGTCGGTGGTTTGCTGGATTGTCCGCACTACACCCGCCCTGAGGTTTATGAGGGGGTGGCGGTGCCGGAGGTGTTGATGTCCGGCGACCACAAAAGAATTCGTCGTTGGCGACTCAAGCAGTCGCTGGCGCGTACCCGGAAGCGCCGGCCGGATTTGCTGGCGCACCGCAGTTTGACCGCGGAAGAAGCGCAACTACTCACGGAGATTTCCGGAGAGGAGCAATGCGGTGAGTAAGTTTTTATAAATTAGAGGATCTCACATGAGCAACTTGATTCAACAGCTGGAACAAGAAGAAATTGCCCGCCTGGGCAAGACCATTCCTGACTTCGCACCGGGCGACACCGTCGTCGTGCAAGTGAAGGTCAAGGAAGGTAACCGCGAGCGTCTGCAGGCTTACGAAGGCGTCGTTATCGCCAAGCGTAACCGTGGTCTGAACTCCGCGTTCATCGTTCGCAAGATTTCTTCCGGTGAAGGCGTCGAGCGTACTTTCCAGGTTTATTCCCCGCTGGTTGCTTCCATCGAAGTCAAGCGTCGTGGTGATGTTCGCCGCGCCAAGCTGTACTACCTCCGCGAACGTTCCGGCAAGTCGGCACGTATCAAGGAAAAGCTGACCCGCAAGGAAAAGCCGGTTGCCGCTGCCTGATCAGCGATTTACCGACATTGAAAAAGGGCGCCTCGGCGCCCTTTTTTATTGATTTCAATTTTGGCCAATATTTCCGGTTGACCGTTGAAGCCCCATGGCGGGGCTTCCGTGGCGCGATCAGCCGTGGCTGCTGCTGCGCCGCTTGTCGTTTTCGATCAGCGCGTAGGCCGAATGGTTGTGGATCGACTCGAAGTTCTCGGATTCGACCACGTAGGCGTCGATACGCGGCTCGGCGTTGAGGCGGGCGGCGACGTCGCGGACCATGTCTTCGACAAACTTGGGATTGTCGTAGGCGCGTTCGGTGACGTATTTCTCATCCGGACGCTTGAGCAGCCCGAACAGCTCGCAGGAGGCTTCCTGCTCGACGAGCTGGACGATTTCCTCGATCCACACGAAGTCGTTGGTGCGGGCCGTGACGGTGACGTGCGAGCGCTGGTTGTGCGCGCCGCGCTCGGAAATTTTCTTGGAGCAGGGGCACAGGCTGGTCACCGGGACGACGACCTTGGTCGAGGTGACGATTTCGCCGCTGCAGATGTCGCCGATGAAGGTGACGTCGTAGTCCATCAGGCTCTGCACGCCGGAAATCGGCGCGGTCTTGTTGATGAAGTACGGGAAGTTCATCTCGATGTGGCCGGTCTGGGCTTCGAGCTTGGCGACCATGTCGCGCAGCATGACCGGGAAATTCTCGACCGAGATTTCGCGTTCGTGGCTGTTCAGGATCTCCACGAAGCGCGACATGTGCGTGCCCTTGAAGTTGTGCGGCAGGCCGACGTACATGTTGAACATGGCGATGGTGTGCTGGACGCCGGTCGATTTGTCCTGGACCTTGATCGGATGGCGGATCGACTTGATGCCGACCTTGTTGATGGCGATCTGGCGCGTGTCGGCCGAGTTCTGGACATCAGGGATAGGGGTGTTCGGGGCGTTCATGGGCTGTTCTTCAATGAATTATTGTGGGGTGGTCCGGGCCCGTACTGCACGTACGATGCCGTCCTTGTCGAGGCCGAGTTCGGCCAGAAGCTGTCCTTGCTCGCCGTGGTCGATGAAGCGGTCGGGCAGGCCGAGGCGGATGACCGGCACGTTGATCCCGCGTTCTGCGAGGACACGTTCGATTTCCGAACCGGCGCCACCGATCACAGCGTTCTCTTCGACGCTGACCAGCAGCGAATGGTTCCCGGCCAGTTCAACAATCAACTCGACGTCGAGCGGTTTGACGAAGCGCATGTTGGCGACGGTGGCATCGAGCTCCTCGCCGGCGGCCAGGGCGGCGGACACCAGGCTGCCGAAGGCGAGCAGGGCAACGTCCTTGCCGCGGCGGCGGATGTCGGCCTTGCCGACCGGCAGCGTTTCGAGCGTGGTGCCCGGTACCGCACCCGTGCCGCTGCCGCGCGGATAGCGGACCATGCTCGGGCAATCGAGCGCGTAGGCAGTGGACAGCATCTGGCGGCATTCGGCTTCGTCGGCCGGGGCCATGACGACCATGTTCGGGATGCAGGTGACGAAGGAGAGGTCGAAGGTGCCGTGATGCGTCGGGCCGTCGGCGCCGACCAGGCCGCCGCGATCGACCGCGAAGACGACGGGCAGGTTCTGCAGGGCCACGTCGTGCACGAGCTGGTCGTAGCCGCGCTGCAGGAAGGTCGAATAGATGGCGACGACTGGCTTCAGGCCTTCGCAGGCCAGGCCGGCGGCGAACGTGACGGCGTGCTGTTCGGCGATGCCGACATCGAAATAGCGGTCGGCGTATTCGGCCGAGAAGCGCACCATGCCGGAGCCTTCGCGCATGGCCGGGGTGATGGCGACGAGGCGCGAATCGGCCTTGGCCTGATCGCACAGCCAGTCGCCGAAAACCTGCGTGTAGGTCAGCTTGCCCGGGCCCTTGGCGGGCAGGATGCCGTCGCAGGCAGCGAATTTGCCGACGCCGTGGTAGAGGATCGGGTCGGCCTCGGCCAGCTTGTAGCCCTGGCCCTTCTTGGTGATGACGTGCAGGAACTTCGGGCCCTTGAGCTTCTTGAGGTTTTCCAGCGTCGGGATCAGGGCATCGAGGTCATGGCCGTCGATCGGGCCGTAATAATGGAAGCCGAATTCCTCGAACAGCGTGCCGGGCGCGATCATGCCCTTGACGTGCTCCTCGGCGCGGCGGGCCAGTTCGAGCAGCGGTGGGGCGAAGCCGAGCATGTGGCGGCCGGCTTCGCGGGCGGCGTTGTAGGTCTTGCCTGACATCAGGCGGGTCAGGATGTTGTTGAGCGCGCCGACCGGCGGCGAGATCGACATCTCGTTGTCGTTGAGGATGACCAGCATGTCGGCGTCGGCGACGCCGGCGTTGTTGAGCGCCTCGAAAGCCATGCCGGCCGACATCGCGCCGTCGCCGATGACGGCGACCGTCTTGCGGTCTTCACCCTTGTGCTTGGCGGCGAGCGCCATGCCCAGCGCGGCGGAGATCGAAGTCGATGAATGGCCGACGCCGAAGGTGTCGTATTCGCTCTCGCTGCGCTTGGGAAAACCGGAGACGCCGCCGTGCATGCGCAGCGTGCTCATGCCCTCGCGACGCCCGGTGAGCACCTTGTGGGCGTAGCACTGGTGGCCGACGTCCCAGACCAGACGGTCGTCCGGCGTGTTGAAGACGGCGTGCAGGGCGATGGTCATCTCGACGGTGCCGAGGTTGGACGACAGGTGGCCGCCCGTCTTGGACACGGAGTCGATGAGGAAGGCGCGCAGTTCGGTCGCCAATTGCGGCAACTGCTTGCGGTCCAGCCGGCGCAGGTCGGCCGGGCTGTTGATGGTGTCGAGTAGGCGGTAAGGCATCTCAGAATTGCCGATGGCAGATGAAGTCGGCCAGCTGGGTCAGGCGGGCCGCCCGCTCGCCGAAAATGGAGAGGGCGTCGAGGGCGTCGGCGCGCAGCTCGTCGGCGTAGGCGCGGGCCTTTTCGAGGCCGAGCAGGCTGACGTAGGTGGGTTTGTCGGCGGCTTCGTCCTTGCCGGCGGTCTTGCCGAGCGTGGCGGTGCTCGCCGTGCAGTCGAGAATGTCGTCGACGACCTGGAAGAGCAGGCCGGCGCGCTTGGCGAAACGGTCGAGGTTGGCGCGTTCGTCAGCCGACAGGGGGTTGCCGGCCAGGGCGCCAAGCAGCACGGCAGCGCGGATCAGGGCGCCGGTCTTCAGGGCGTGCATCAACTCCAGCTCTGGCTGGTTGAGCGGTTTGCCGACCGAGGCCAAATCGATGGCCTGGCCGCCGGCCATGCCGCGCGAACCGCTGGCGTGGGCGAGCAGGGCGATCATTTCGAGCTGCTGTTTCGGTTCGCCGATGGGCTGGCTGGCCAGGAGTTCGAAGGCCAGGGTTTGCAGGCTGTCGCCGACGAGCAGGGCGGTTGGCTCGTCGAATTCGACGTGGCAGGTCGGCCGGCCGCGGCGCAGGACGTCGTCGTCCATGCATGGCAGGTCGTCATGGACCAGCGAGTAGGCGTGGATCATTTCGACGGCGCTGGCGACGATGTCGAGCTTGTCCGGCGTAGCTCCGGTCAATTGGCCGGCGGCGTGGGCGAGCAGCGGACGGACACGCTTGCCGCCGCCGAGCGTGGCGTAGCGCATGGCGTCGTGCAGGCGGGCGGGAATGCTGTCGCTGGCCGGCAGGAAACGGGCGAGGGCGGATTCGGCGCGGTCTTGCGTGACGGCCATCCATTCGGCGAACGGGGTGGCGCTCACTGAGCCTCCAGCGTCTGGCGGTCGACGTCCTTGAATTCGCCGTTTTCGAGGATGCGGATCTGTTCTTCGGCGTCGGCGAGCTGGGCCTGGCAGTGCTTCATGAGTTCCATGCCGCGCTTGTAGGCGGCGATGGAGGCTTCCAGTTCGAGTTTGCCGCCTTCCATGCTGGAGACGATGTTTTCAAGCTCGGCGAGTGCCGTCTCGAATTTCATGTCGGCGATGGGCTTTGTGGCCATGTTTTTGGCGATCAAGGAAACACGCGAAAATACTCTATCAAGGGGCGCTCGGTCAAATATCGGGGTAAAATGTTTACCCCTTTTTAACCCCCGCTGGAGCTTTGGAATGTCCGACATGGCGACTGTGTCCCGGTTGGCCCCCGCAGTGTCCCAACTGCCGGTGGACTGGTATTTCGACGAGAAGATTCATGAGCTGGAGAAAAAGCTCATCTTCGATGCCGGTCCGGGCTATGTTGGCCATCAGCTCATGGTGCCGGGCGCCGGGGATTACCGTTCGCTGGAGTGGAAGGACCACGGCCAGATGCTGCTCAACGGCGGCAGCGAGGGGCCGAATGCCGGCATCTGGCAGATGTCGAACGTCTGCCGTCACCGCCAGGCGATCATGCTGCAGGGTTCCGGGACGCTCAACGGCCCGGTGGTCTGCCCGATTCACCGGTGGACCTACGACCAGGGCGGTCAACTGATCGGCGCGCCGCATTTTCCGCAGAATCCCTGCCTGAACCTGAACAAGGCCAAGCTGGAAAACTGGAACGGCCTGTTGTTCAAGGGCCCGCGTTCGGCCAACACCGACCTCGGCGGCATGACTGTCGCGCGCGACCTCGATTTCACCGGCTACAAGCTCGACCACGTCGAGATGCACGAGTGCAATTACAACTGGAAGACCTTCATCGAGGTCTATCTCGAGGACTACCACGTCGTCCCGTATCACCCGGGCCTCGGCAACTTCGTCACCTGCGACGACCTGAGCTGGCAGTTCGGCGACTGGTATTCGGTGCAGAAGGTTGGTATCACCTCGCTCATGAAGGATTCTTCCTCCTCTGCCTACAACCGCTGGCAGAAGGTTGTCCGCGAGTATTACGGCGACCGCGGCGAGACGCCGCCGCAGGGCGCCATCTGGCTGACCTACTACCCGAACATCATGGTCGAGTGGTATCCGCACGTGCTGGTCGTGTCCACGCTGATCCCGATGGGGCCGGACAAGACGATGAACGTCGTCGAGTTCTACTACCCCGAGGAAATCGTCGATTTCGAGCGCGAGTTCATCGAGGCCGAACGCGCCGCCTACATGGAAACCGCCATCGAGGATGACGACATCGGCGAGCGCATGGATCGTGGCCGCAAGGCGCTGCTGGCTGATGGTCGCAACGAGGTCGGTCCGTACCAGAGCCCGATGGAAGACGGCATGCAGCACTTCCACGAGTTCTATCGGCGGATCATGCAGTCGGCCATCGAGTCGCGCTGACATTTCAATTTTGGGCCTTTTTTCCGGTTGACCGTGAAAGGCTCGCTGAGAAGGCGACGGGATCAAAACCGCCGCCTTTTTCCTGCCCGCTAATATCTAATACCTAACAACCAGTCGCCAACACATGCAATCCCTGTGGATGATCGCCGCCAGTTTCCTGTTCGCCTGTATGGGCGTCTGCGTCAAGTTTGCCGCGCAGACCCATTCGGCGGTGGAGATCACCTTTTACCGCAGCTTCATCTCGCTGATCCTGATGTTCGGCCTGGTTCGCCTGAATGGCGTGCCGCTGGCGACACCGCATCTGCGCTGGCAGATCACGCGTCGGCCATCTTCCTCGCGCTCTACCTCGGTTTCGCCGGCATGCAACTGCGCAAGGGCATCATGGGCGCGCTGGTGCTCGGGCTGATCGGCGTCGTGCTGCTGCTAAAGCCGACCTTTCATGCCGATCAGCTGGTCGGCGGCCTGATTGGCCTTGGCTCCGGCGTCATGGCCGGCATGGCCTATTTCAGCGTGCGCGAACTCGGCGCGCGCGGCGAGCCGGAAATGCGCACGGTGTTCTATTTTTCACTGGTCTCGTCGGTCGGCGCCGGCGCCTGGCTGGTTTTCAGCGACATTCACGCGATTGATCTGAGGAGCGGTCTGCTTCTGCTCGGTGTCGCTGGCTTCGCGACCGTGGCGCAACTGGCCATGACGCGGGCCTACACGCGGGGCAAGACGCTGATGTCGGCAGCCCTCGCCTACAGCACGGTGATCTTCTCCAGCCTGTTCGGCATGCTCTTCTGGGGCGAGACACATGATGCCTCGGCGTGGCTGGCCATTGCCCTCATCATCCTGTCGGGCGTTGCCGCCAGCCATTTTTCCCGAGCCAGTACGTCGGCATAAAGACAGCCAATCCGGCTAGAATGCCGCCGATACGCTAACTGTTGCCGGGAGAGGTTGTGGACGACAAGGGAATGTTGCTGATGCTGCTGGCCGCCGTCGGGCTGTGGCTGGCCGTTCAGGGGGCAAGGATCGTCGCTGCCATCCTGCAATTGCGGCGCATGCGTTTTGCGCCGGCCCGGGCAGAGGTGGTGGGACGTGAAGGCATGCCGGCCGGGGTGGCGATGCTGCTCGATCCGGTGGGCGAGGCGTTGGCGGGCCTGGGCTTTCAGTATGAAAAGACCCTGTGCGCTCCTTCCATGCTGCGCAATGGCCAGCCACCCGATTCCTGGCAGGACATCTATCGACATCAGGGCAATGGCTGCCGGGCGAATATCCGTTGTTCCGAGGCGCCGGAACCCGGCCTGCTCGTGGCGGTCATTTTTACTTCGGTATGCAATGGCCAGACGCTGCGCACGGAGAATCGCATCGTTCATCTGGAATTGCCCCATCCCCCTGACTTGCATGTCGAGGATGCGCTGGCTGACAGTCTGGAAGCGCATTGGCTGCGTCACTGCCAGCGGCTGCCGGAAGGGGGCGGCGATCTGCTGTCGACAGCGGGCGATGAAGATCTCGACATTGCCAGCCGCTATATCGACAACTGGCAACGAAGCGGTGTCATGGTCAAGATCGGCGAGTATTGGCAACCGACCTGGCTTGCCGCCTGGCGCTTCCTGCGCCAGGTTCTGGCCGGCAATCGTCGCGTTGCCGCCTTGCCGCCGATGGCAGTGGTAGAAACGGTCGAGCTCCGACAACTCGCCGATCGCATGGTTTGGGCCTACCAGGAGCGTTTGGTGGCCGATCTGGGCATGTCGACGCGGGGCAAGTGGTTCTGGTTCCTGTTCAGCCTCGTGCTGGGATTTGCCGCCTTTGCCTGGATGGATTCGCTGCGCTTTGCCGGACTGCTGCTCGGCGTGCTGCTGGTGCATGAGTTAGGTCACGCGCTGGCCATGCGGGCCTTCGGTTACCGGCAACTGAGCGTGCTGGTCCTGCCTTTTCTCGGCGCCGTTGCCATGGGGCGCAAGGACGATGCCGGCCCCTGGCAAAAGATGGTGATGTTGCTGGCCGGCCCGTTGCCGGGTTTGCTGGCGGGGGTGGTCTGCCTGCGTCTGGCGATGGCAGAGCCCGGACAAGAAGCGTGGCTGATGGAGGCGGGCAGCATCCTGCTCGCCCTGAATCTATTCAACCTGCTGCCATTTTCGCCGCTCGACGGCGGCCAGATTCTCGATACCTTCCTGTTCGCCCGGCGACCGCGGTTGCGGCTGGTTTTTCATTTTCTCAGCGCCTTGGCGCTGGTCCTGTTCGGTTATTACCTCGAAAGCGCGATTCTCGCCGGTCTCGGACTGATTCTCATGGCGGCCCTGCCATTTGCCTGGCAGCGGGTTGCACTGCTCCGCGGCATGGCTGGGGTGAGCGACGCCGATGGCGCTGCCGCGGCCATTCTGGGTCGTCTGCATGCCGTTCCGGGGCCGCGTTGGCCGGCGTTTTCCCTGCGCATGCAGACGCTGCGTCTGCTCTTGCCGTGGCTGCGCGGTCGTCCGCCCAAATGGACTGAAAGCCTGGCCGGCGTGGCGATTTACCTGCTGGTACTGGCCTCGCCATTGAGCCTGCTCTGGGGGACACCTGGTGCCGATAAGCTGACGCGCTGGGGTGGGGAACTGGTTTACCAGTGGTTGAATCCGCCGCCCGACTGGGTGGAGGAATTGGCGAATGCGACCACGCCTGCGGCGCGCTGGCGGGTTTTGTACGATGCTGGCCAGTGGTTTGTCGAAAATGAGCGTGACGAAGAGGCACGAGCGCGCTTTCGCGAGGCCTTGGCCGAGTCCGAAAAACTGCCGGTGGAGGGAGAGGGGCATCTGCATCGACTCGATACCCGCATCGCCCTGGCTCGTCTCGCCAGGGATGCCGATGGCAAGGAACAATTCGTGGCCCTGTTGCCCGAATTGACCGCTTTGCCTGTGGCTGAACAGGGGCGCCTGGCGGATGTTCTGGAGGCCATCGCCTGGCAGGAATACCGGCAACCGGAGAAGCGGGCCAGTAGACTGCGCCAGGCGATTGAAGTCCGTGAACGCCAGCCGGCGTCCGAGGACAACTATTCGCTGTTGAACGACCGCCTGGAATTGGCCCGACTGATTGATGCCACCGGCGATACAGTTGGCGCGGAGCGCCTGCTGCGCGCGAATCTGGCGCGTGAGAATGAATACCTGCGCTGGATGATGCAGCCCTATGCCTGGTTTCTCCTGACTCATGGCCGGCCGGAGGAAGCCAGGCAATGGCTGGAAAAGGCGCCAATCGCTACTGTAGGCTCGATTCAAAGTGCGGAGGCCTTGCCCTGGGCATATCTCGCCCTGCATCGGAATGGAGAGGCACAGGCACTTTTTGAACAGCAACTAAAGGCAGTCACACAACGGCAATGGCAGCCGGAACGGGCGCGCCTGGAGGTCCTGCTTGATCTGGTGCATGGCTCGTTGCGCCCTGAAGAGGCGGATCGCTGGCTGAAGGAGGTGCTGGCCAGCAAGGAAAAACTGGGCAAGGATTTTCGCTATGTCCGGCGAAGCGTTCGCCGCGAGGCAGAGGAGAAAAAGTGGGAGAGCCTGCGCGGGCAAGCGCGGATGGCCGTGCTGGACCGTTTGCCGGGTGCTGACGAGGCGCGCCGCGAAGAGGACGCCAGCAGCAATTCGTGCCGGCAGTGACTCGCCTGGATGCCACTGTGGCAGGGATTTGGCGTTAAACTGAACCCAAACAACAACGGAGCAAAACCATGATCGTCATCGACCACCAACCGAACCGTGTCAGCGTTGCCGTGTTCGGCGAATTTACCTTGGCCGATTACAAGGAATTCGAGGAAGTCGTCAATTTCAAGGTCCAGTTCGAAGGTCCGGTCGATCTTTGTTTCGACCTGAGCCAGATGGCGGGCCTGACGCTGGACGTGGCCTGGGAGGAAATCAAGTTCTCGCGGGCCCATGCCAACGATTTCAAGCGCGTTGCCGTGGTCACCGACAGCCAGTGGGTGACGTGGAGCGCCTGGATTTCGCAGACCTTCGTCAACGCCGATGTCGAGGTCTTCGATAACGCCGACGAAGCCAAGGCCTGGCTGGGCTGATCCCATGAGCTACACGACGCTGGTCGATGTCGCCACGCTGCAGGCGCATCTCGACGATCCGGACTGGCTGGTCGTCGATGTCCGCCACCAGTTGGCTGATACCGCGTACGGCGAACGTGTTTATGCCGTGAGCCACATTCCCGGCGCCGTCTTCCTGCATTGCGACCGCGATCTGTCCGGGCCGATGACCGGCTGCAACGGCCGCCATCCGCTGCCCGATCCGGAAAAACTGGCGCAAAGGCTGGGCGAAATCGGCATCGGCGCAACGACCCAGGTCGTGGTCTATGACGACGCCCAAGGCATGATCGCCGGGCGCTTGTGGTGGCTGCTGCGCTGGCTTGGGCATGACCGTGTGGCGCTACTCGACGGCGGCCTGCAGGCCTGGCAGACGGCGGGTGGCACGCTGACCGGTGTCTTGCCGACATTGGCGCCACGCGCCTTCGTCCCGCTGCGTCGGGATGGCCTGGTCGATGCTGCCTTCGTGCTTGAAAGCATCGAGACGCCACACATGCATCTCGTCGATGCGCGCGGTCCGGACCGCTTCCGCGGCGAGAACGAGACCATCGATCCGGTTGGCGGCCACATTCCCGGCGCGGTCAATCGCTTCTTCAAGGACAACCTGCTGCCGGACGGGCGTTTCAAGCCGGCGGCCGAGCTACGCGCCGAATGGCTGGGCATTCTGGCCGGTTCGCCAGCGGATCTTGTCGTGCATCAATGCGGCTCGGGCGTCTCGGCCTGCGTCAACATGGTCGCCATGGAAATCGCCGGCCTGCCCGGTTCGCGCCTCTATGCCGGTTCGTGGAGCGAATGGTGCGCTGATCCGGGTCGCCCGGTCGAACGCTGATCCGGCACGCCATGGAAAGCCCGAAAACAGGCATTCTGCTTCTTGCGCTGGTGGCCGCCACCACGGCATCTGGCGCCCTTCTCGGCTGGCACTTGCGGCCGCCGGCGGCATCTGTCGAAGCGGCGAAGCCTGCCGCCGAGGTTTCGGATCGTGCGATGGAGAGCCCGGTGCCAGGCGCGCCGGGCAGCGATAAGCCGCCAGCCGCGGCCCAATAGGCGGCCGGGCTACCCCTCCAGCCGGGCAAGCGCCCAGGCCACATGTTCGCGGACCAGCGCCGACGGATGGTCGGATTTCATTTTTAGCGCTTTTTTCCGGTTGACCGTGAGATTCGCTGCGCCCGAGGACGAGGCGGGCAGGTTGCCCAGCGCCACGGCGATGTTGCGCAGCCAGCGTTCATGCCCGATGCGGCGGATCGGGTTGCCGGCCAGCCGCCGGTCGAATTCCGCTTCCGTCCAGTTGAACAGCTCGATCAAGGTCGCCGTATCCAGGCCGTGGCGCGGGGCAAATTCCGGGTCGCCGGTCTGCGCAAAGCGGTTCCACGGGCAGCATGTCTGGCAGTCGTCGCAGCCGTAAATCCGGTTGCCGATCAGCGGGCGGAATTCCTCGGGAATCGGCCCGGCCAGTTCGATGGTCAGGTAGCTGATGCAGCGCCGGGCATCGACCTTGTATGGCGCAACGATGGCGCCGGTCGGGCAGGCGTCGAGACAGGCCGTACAGGTGCCGCAGTGCTCCTCGATGGGTTCGTCGGGCGGCAGCGGCAGGTCGGTGTAGATGTCGCCGAGAAAGCGCCACGATCCTTGTTTCGAGAGCAGTAGCGTGTGCTTGCCGCGCCAGCCGAGGCCGGACTGACGGGCGAATTCGACTTCCATGACCGGCGCCGAGTCGGAAAACACGCGGTAGCCGAACGGCCCGATCTGCGCGGCAATCGCGTCGGCCAGCTTTTGCAGGCGGCTGCGCACGACCTTGTGGTAATCACGCCCCTGGGCGTAGCGTGAAATGGCCGCTTGATCTGGTCCTTCGGCCGTTTCGTGGTGGGGAAGGTAGTCGATCACGGCACTGATGACGGTGATGGTTCCGGGTTGCAGTTGCGCCGGGTTGGCGCGCAAATCGGCATGGCGGGCCATATAATCCATCTCGCCGTGGCAGCCCTCGGCCAGCCATTCCCGCATTTTGTCGACAGCGGCGCCCGGTTCGGCCCGCGCCACGCCAACGGCAGCAAAGCCGAGTTTCCTGCCGGCCTCGCGGATTTTTTCCTTGAGCGCCGCGTAATCCACCGTGGAGTCCTGATCGTGCATAGCCCCGATGTTACCGCCGTTTTCGAATTGCCCGACGAGGCAGCCACCCAGCATCTGGGCGAGACACTGGCGCCATTGCTGCAACCGGGACTGGTCATTTTCCTCGAAGGTGACCTCGGGGCGGGCAAAACGACGCTTTCGCGAGCCGTCATTCGCGCCCTCGGTCACACCGGTCCGGTCAAAAGCCCGACTTATTCACTGGTTGAAGTTTACGTAATTTCGAGCTTATACTTATATCACTTTGATTTTTATCGTTTCGAGTCACCTGAGGAGTTTCTCGATGCGGGCTTTGATGAATATTTTAATGACGCTGCAATCTGCCTTGTCGAGTGGCCGGAGAAGGCTGCTGGCTGCGTCCCGTCGCCAGACCTGCGGTTGCGTATTCATCATGCAGGTGTCGGGCGTGTCCTCGAAGCCGTGGCAGATTCACCGAAAGGGCAGGCATGTCTAAACACGCTCATCCCAGCCATGGGCGCCGCCAGCTCCTCCGTTACGCCGGCGCCTCGCTGATCCTCTCCGTTACGCCGCTGGCCGGCGCCGCGGCCAAGCTGCCGTCTGTCCTCGCCGTCCGTATCTGGCCCGCCGCCGATTACACCCGCGTTACCCTCGAACACGACGCACCGCTCAAATTCACCCATTTCACCGTCGAAAACCCGGATCGCCTCGTCGTCGACATCGAAGGCGTCGAGTTCAACAGCGTCCTCGACAGTCTGGCCCGCAAGGTGGCGACCGACGACCCCAACATCAAGCTGCTGCGTGCCGGTCGTTTCAAACCGGGCGTCGTTCGCTTGGTCATGGAACTCAAGGGCAAGGTCAATCCGCAGGTCTTCACGCTCGAACCCGCCGGCGAATACGGCCGTCGTCTGGTCCTCGACGTCTATCCGGTCAATCCGCCCGACCCGATGATGGCGCTGCTCGAAGGCCGCAAGGATGGCGTCGAGCCGCTCAAGAACGAGCAGGATTTCCAGATTGCGCGCCAGGATGAGAACGCCGCAAGGAAGCCGGAAAAGCCGATCGAAGCGCCGGAAATCCAGACCAGCAAGAAATCCGGCAAGCCGATTGTCGACCGTCTGGTCACCATCACGCTCGATCCCGGCCACGGCGGCGAAGATCCCGGTGCCATTGGCAAGGCCGGCACCTACGAAAAGAACGTCACGCTCGAAGTCGCCCGTCGCCTCAAGGCGCGCATTGACGCCGAGCCGAACATGCGCGCCGTGCTGACCCGCGATTCCGATTTCTTCGTGCCGCTGCAAATGCGCGTCCAGAAGGCCCGGCGCATCCAGTCCGACCTCTTCCTGTCGATTCACGCCGATGCCTGGATCAAGCCGGACGCCAAGGGTTCGTCGGTTTTCGTGCTGTCCGAAAAGGGCGCGTCGAGCACACAGGCCCGGCTGCTGGCCCAGAAGGAAAATCAGGCCGACCTCATCGGCGGCGTCAATATCGGCAGCAAGGATCTGTTCCTCGCCCGCACGCTCCTCGACCTGTCGCAGACCGGCACCATCAACGACAGCCTGAAACTCGGCAAATACCTGCTCGGCGAGCTGGGTTCGATCAACACGCTGCACAAGGCCCATGTCGAACAGGCCGGCTTTGCCGTGCTCAAAGCGCCGGACATTCCGTCCGCGCTGATCGAAACGGCGTTCATTTCCAATCCGGAAGAGGAAAGCCGCCTCAACGACGATGCCTATCAGGAAAAGCTGGCCGGGGCGATCGTGCGCGGCATTCGCCAGTATTTCATCAAGCATCCGCCCGGACCGAAGGCCAAACTGGCGCTGCTCGGCTAGGAATCTGCGATCTCACGGTCAACCGGAAAAAACGGCCAAAATCGAAATACCGTTACCGGGGTGGAGCGTCAGAACAGCTCCACTTCGCCCTTGGCGATTTCCTTGGCGGCAACGTCGCCATTGGCCACCAGCGTTTCATAGCAGTCGACCCGGTTTCGCCCGTTCCGCTTGGCGAAATAAAGCGCCTCGTCGGCTCGATCAATGACATCCGTCGGCGTGTCGTTTGGCTTCAATACGCTGAAACCAACGCTCACCGTGATGCGCCCGACGCGGCTGAACATCTGGTTCTCGACGTTGGTGCGGAAGCGCTCCAGCGTCGCGAACGCGTGCTTTTCCTCGGTGGGTTGCAGGAGGGCGACGAACTCCTCACCGCCAAAGCGGAACAGTTGATCGTCGAAGCGGAATGAATGGCGCATTTCCTGCGCCATCATGATCAGCACTTCATCGCCGATCAGGTGGCCGAAATTGTCATTGACCTGCTTGAAGTGATCGATGTCGCAAACAGCCAGCCAATGGTTGCTGTCGGGTGTGCCGCGCCGCCGGCTTTCGGGGCCGCTGAGCATTTCATCGCTGGCGGCTTTGCCCAGCAACTCAAAAAGGTGCTTGTCAAAGGTCTTGCGACTGGCCAGGCCGGTCAGGGTGTCCGCTTCGCCGTAATCAAGCAGCGAAATGTGGTTGCCGAAGTATTCGACCAGGCCCATCAGCGTGACGCGTTGATCGGCAGAGAATTCGTCGGTCAGCGTCAGTTCGATCAGATAGATTGGCTCGTTGAGGCGGATGACCGGGAAAACGATACGGTGCGTGCCGTCTTCGAGAAAATCGATGACGGCCGACAGTTCCTTGCGGCACCGATGAAGCAAGGGGTCGCGTTCGATCGGATGGCAGTAATGGTGATCGGGAAGATAGGCATTACGAAGGAACTGACCGTTCTGCCCGTACCCGGCACAGGCGAACACCACGGTTTTCTTGTTGCCCGTGTAGCACCGGTAGATGGTCAGGTTTTGCGGCTGAAACAAGTCCAGCAAAGTATCAACCATGGCTGAGTTGATCTCGGTTCGGTCGCGACGGGCCGAGATTTGAACCACATGGCTGATCAGTTCAAGCATGAATAGGGCTGGGCATCGATTTTGTTAAACTGGTTAAGTATAGCGAAAATGTGGTTTTAGTGTTTTTTCATGCGCTTGGACTTGCTTGGCGCAATGCAATCATTAGGTATCCGTCGGGTGCCTTAAATCGTTATAATTCAACGTTTTTCCCGCCAATTTGCCTATGCGTGTCTTTCGCGGACATTCGCGTCCTGTTCCTGCTCCCGTTGCGCTCGCCATCGGCAATTTCGATGGCGTTCACCTTGGGCATGCAGCGCTGGTCAAGCGTCTGGTTCAGGTGGCCGAGGGCAGCGATCTGGCGCCGACTGTGCTGACCTTCGAGCCGCATCCACGCGAGTTCTTTTCGCCGGCATCCGCCCCTGCGCGCCTGACGACCTTGCGCGAGAAGCTGGAATTGCTCGGTGAATGCGGGGTCCGCCAGACGATGATCTGTCCGTTCAATGCCGCGTTTGCTGCCTTGTCGGCGAGCGACTTCGTTGAACAGGTTCTGGTTCGTGGTTGCCGGGTCAAACACCTGATCATCGGCGACGACTTCCGCTTTGGTCGGGGACGCATGGGCGATTTCGGCTTTCTGCAGGAGGCCGGAAAGCGTCTGGGATTTGCGGTGGAAGCCATGGGCAGCGTGCTGGCCGATGGCGAGCGGGTATCGAGTTCGGCCGTTCGTCGAGCGCTGCTTGCCGGTGACATGGAACATGCCGCCCGTCTTCTCGGTCGTCCTTACATCATCGATGGCCAGGTGTCGCACGGCCAGAAGCTCGGGCGCCAGATCGGGTTCGCCACGGCTAACCTGCGCATCAAGCACAACCCATTGCCGATGACCGGCGTTTTCGCCGTAGAGGTCAGCGGCCTCGGCGCCAAACCCCTGCCGGGGGTCGCCAATCTGGGTATCCGGCCGACGGTGGGCGGCACGCGCCCCTTGCTGGAAGTCCATCTTTTCGATTTTGATCGCGACATTTATGGTGCGCACATCTCGGTGCGCTTTGTCCATAAGTTGCGCGACGAGCAACGTTTTCCCAATATTGACGCCCTCAAGGCGCAGATCGCGGCCGATGCCGCGGCGGCCCGGGCTTTTTTCGAGTTGTGAGCAAGCAAAATGGCTGATTACAAAGATACCCTGAACCTGCCGGATACGGCTTTCCCGATGCGCGGCGATTTGCCCAAGCGCGAGCCGCAGTGGGTTGCCCAGTGGCAGGAGAAAAAGCTTTACCAGCGCATCCGTGAGGTTTGTGCCGGTCGTCCCCGCTTCGTGCTGCACGATGGCCCACCCTATGCGAACGGCGATATTCACATCGGCCACGCCGTCAACAAGGTGCTCAAGGACATCATCGTCCGCTCGAAAACGCTGTCTGGTTTCGACGCACCCTACGTGCCCGGTTGGGACTGCCATGGCCTGCCCATCGAACATCAGATCGAAAAGCAGCACGGCAAGAATATTCCCGGCGACAAGGTTCGCGAATTGTCCCGCGCCTACGCGGCCGAGCAGGTTGAGCGTCAGAAAAAGGACTTCATCCGCCTGGGCGTGCTGGGTGACTGGGGCAATCCCTATCTGACCATGAACTACGCCGCCGAGGCCGGTGAAATCCGCGCGCTGGGCAAGATCATGGAGCAGGGCTATCTCTATCAGGGACTGAAGCCGGTCAACTGGTGTCTGGATTGCGGCTCGGCCTTGGCCGAGGCTGAAGTCGAATACGAGGACAAGTCGTCGCCGGCCATCGATGTCGCATTCGAAGTGCACGAGAATCATGCCGAGAAACTGGCGCATGCCTTCGGCCTCACCCATCTGCGCGGACCGGCTTTTGCCGTCATCTGGACAACGACGCCCTGGACGCTGCCCGCCAATGAGGCCGTCAGCGTGCATCCCGAACTTCAGTACGATCTCTACGAAACGGCCAAGGGTTCGTTGATCCTCGTTCATGAACTGGCTGAAGCCTGCCTGCAACGCTATGGCCTGGCGGCCGAGATCGTTGCCTCGTGCAAGGGCGACAAGCTCGATCAATTGCTGCTCAAGCATCCGTTCCAGAATCGCGACGTGGCGATCATCTGTGGCACGCATGTTACCACCGAGGCTGGTACCGGTCTGGTTCATACCGCACCGGCGCATGGCGTCGATGACTACAACGTCGGCAAGAAATACGGCCTGCCGGTCAATAACCCTGTTGGCAACGATGGCCGTTTCATCAGCACCACGCCCGCCCTGTCGGTCGGTGATCTGGCCGGCAAGACTGTCTGGGAGGCGAATCCGCTGGTACTGCAGGAACTGGAGTCCCGCGGTCGCTTGCTGAAAAACGAAAAAATTCAGCACAGCTACCCGCACTGCTGGCGGCACAAGACGCCGATCATCTTCCGCGCCACGACGCAGTGGTTCATCGGCATGGAGAACAAGACGAATGAAGACGCGTCGACACTGCGCTGGATCGCCGAGCGTGCCGTCGACGAAACGCAATTCTTCCCGGCGTGGGGCCGGGCTCGTCTCGAAGCCATGATGAAGACCCGTCCCGACTGGTGCGTGTCGCGTCAGCGCAATTGGGGGGTGCCGATTCCATTCTTCCTGCACAAGGAAACCGGACTGCCGCATCCGCGCACAGCCGAATTGATCGAGCAGGTCGCCCAGCGCGTTGAAAAGTCGGGTATCGAAGCCTGGTTCAGCCTGGACGCAGCGGAACTGCTGGGCGCCGAGGCGGAGCAGTACGTCAAGATGAAGGATACGCTCGACGTCTGGTTCGATTCGGGAACGACGCACTGGCACGTCATGCGCGGTTCGCACGCGGCCGAACACAGCTATCCGGCCGATCTTTATCTTGAGGGCTCGGATCAGCATCGTGGCTGGTTCCAGTCGTCGCTGCTTTCGGGATGCGCAATCGATGGCCGGGCGCCCTACAAGGCCTTGCTCACGCACGGCTTTGTGGTCGATGGCAAGGGCCACAAGATGTCCAAATCCAAGGGCAATGTCATTGCCCCGCAGCAGGTTTCCGACAAGATGGGCGCCGATATCCTGCGCCTGTGGACGGCGTCGACTGATTATTCCGGCGAATTGACGATTTCCGACGAAATTCTGAAGCGGGTGGTCGAAGGCTATCGCCGCATCCGTAACACCCTGCGCTTCCTGTTGGCCAACGTGTCGGATTTCGACGCCGCTCAGGACATGTTGCCGGTTGATCAATGGCTCGAAATCGATCGCTATGCCCTGGCGCTGACCCGCGAACTGCAGGATGGTTGCCGCGCTGATTACGACCGCTACGAGTTCCATCGTGTGGTCCAGGCCTTGCAGACCTTCTGTTCCGAAGATCTGGGCGGTTTCTATCTCGATATCCTGAAGGACCGCCTCTACACGACGGCGCCAAAGTCGGTGGCCCGTCGCTCGGCCCAGTCGGCGCTATGGCATGTCACCCAGGCCTTCGTCCGCCTTCTTGCCCCCATCACGGCATTTACCGCTGAGGAGGTCTGGCAGGTATTGACCGGGAACGCAGACGATTCGGTGATGTTCCAGGTCTGGCACGAATTGCCTGCGCAGACGGGTGAGGGCGATCTGCTGTCGAAGTGGGCTCTGATTCGTGCGGTTCGCGCCGATGTGACCAAGGCGCTCGAGGCGCAACGCGAAGCGGGCAAGATCGGCTCGGCCTTGCAGGCCGCTGTCGAAATTCACTGCGCGGGCGAGAAATTCGATGCCCTGTCGTCACTGGGTGAGGATTTGAAATTTGTGCTTATTTGCTCGTCGACCGTAACAATCCACGACGAGAGCGAACAGGTAATCGCGACGCCGCTTGAATATGCGAAGTGCGAGCGTTGCTGGCACGTTCGTGAGGATGTGGGCGCGAATCCGGCGCATTCAGGCTTGTGTGGCCGTTGCATCAGCAACCTGCATGGTAATGGCGAGGAGCGTGCGCATGCCTAATGCAGGGCGCTGGTATGGACTGGCCGGAGTCGTCATCGTCCTCGATCAGTTCAGCAAGTGGCTGGTGCTGGAAAATATCCGCTTCGGCGAAACGATCTACGTTGCGCCATTCTGGAACTGGGTATTGACCTTCAATCCGGGTGCAGCATTTAGCCTTCTCGCAGACCAGCCTGGTTGGCAGCGCTGGTTATTTACTGTGCTCGCCCTTGGCGTTTCCGGCTGGATTGCTTTCATGCTCCGCCAACATCCCCAGCAAAAACTCCTGTCCTTGGCGCTATCTCTGGTGATGGGGGGCGCTTTGGGCAATGTGATCGATCGGGTGCGCTTCGGTGCCGTGGTCGATTTCGTTCAATGGCATGCCGCAGGCTACTACTGGCCGGCATTCAATGTTGCTGACTCCGCGATCACACTGGGAGCAGTTTTGCTCGTGATAGAGCAAATGACTTCAGCCAACAAAAAAGAGATTTCCAGATGACCCAAACCGTTCGTTCCGACAGCTTCTTGACCTTGCATTACCGAATCAATGCACTGGACGGAGAAGAATTTCTGTCGACCTTTGACATGAGCCCGGCCACCCTGCAAATGGGGAGTGGGCAACTGGTTGAAACGCTGGAGTCCGTGCTGATCGGCTTGCCTGCGCATGAGCGATTCGTCTTCGAACTCGAGCCGGCTCAGGCCTTTGGCATGCACAACGAACGCCTCGTCGAGCGTATCGCCCGAAACGGTCTGCCTGCCGACATGGAACTCAAGGAAAATTCCGTCGTCGAATTCACCGCACCGAATGGTGGAACGTTTGCCGGTTTCTTGCGCGAGTTGGACGCCACGCACGCCTTGTTCGACTTCAACCACCCGATGGCCGGAAAAACGATCCGCTTCGAAGTGGAAATTATCGGAATCATGTAAATGGAAATCATCCTGGCCAACCCCCGCGGCTTCTGCGCCGGCGTAGAACGCGCCATCGCCATTGTCGAACGCGCCCTGGAAAAGTTCGGCGCACCGATCTACGTACGCCATGAGGTTGTGCACAACAAATTCGTCTGCGATGATTTGCGTGCAAAGGGTGCTGTGTTTATTGAGCAGTTGAGTGACGTACCCCAAGGTAGCACAGTGATTTTCAGCGCTCATGGCGTATCCAAGGCTGTTCGTCAAGAGGCTGAGGAACGCGGCCTAAAGGTCTTCGATGCTACCTGCCCGTTGGTGACTAAGGTTCACGTCGAAGTTGGGAAAATGAGAACTCAAGAGAAAGAGGTGGTCATGGTCGGCCACAAAGGCCATCCGGAGGTTGAGGGAACAATGGGTCAGTCTCCAAATGGCATGTATCTTGTCGAAACGGTGGAGGACGTTTTGAACTTGAAGGTCAGGGGAGCGCAAGACCTTGCCTATGTCACTCAGACTACTTTGTCGGTTGATGACGCGTCTATTGTCATCAATGCACTTAAAGCAAGGTTCCCAAATGTTAGTGGCCCAAAAAAGGACGATATTTGCTACGCCACGCAGAATCGACAGGATGCCGTCAAAGTACTTGCGCAACGCTGTGATGTAGTCGTCGTGGTAGGTAGCGCAAATAGCTCCAATTCTCGCCGCTTGAGCGAGGTTGCGCTCAGTTTCGGCGTGCCGTCAGTATTGATAGATGGTCCCGATGAACTGGATCCAGCATTGTGGGCAAACAAGAATGCGATTGGAGTAACAGCAGGGGCATCAGCTCCGGACGTTCTTGTTGCCCAAGTGGTTGAAAGGTTGCAGTTCCTTACCTCCGGCCGTGTTCTTCAGGTTGAGGGGGTAACAGAAAACGTAACCTTCCCCTTGCCCAAAGAACTTGTAGCAAATACTAAATAAGAGCTACCTCCAGCATTCCGGGAGATTGGGAGTACGAGTTCCGGCTTGATCAACATTTAATACTCCGCATGTATCCGCTGCCTGGGACCCGATAGGTACTGCATTTAACGAATACGTATTTGCTGCAGGGGCTGCATTGAACTGGAACTGATAGAAATTTGCCAGTTCATTCTGACATGGAGTTATCGGCAGAACGGCATTCGTGTACATCATGTTCGTTGAATAGAAGCGCTCCATAAACTGCCCCAACTCCAGCATGCAACCAGAGGCTGCAATTCGATGGGTTCTCCGGATGGAGTTTTGATAGCTGGGGTAAGCGATTGCTGTGATGATTGCAATAACAGCTACGACAACCATCAATTCAATTAATGTGAATCCAGTCTGTGTTCGTTTCATCACCACTTAATCCCTCGTGATTTCGCGCCAAGAAACGCGCTTGGTTTTCTTTGCTCCGGTATTGATCTTTATGCTGGTGACGTTACCGGACGATCCACCTGCACCAAACAAATCGCCTATGACGCGCCCTTTGGTTGGCATGCCTATACCCAGGTCTACGGAGCCCACCAAGGCACCCAGCAAGGTGTCGTTGGCAAAACTGTTGTCATTGTTGATGTCCCAAAAACCATTGGTCAGACTTGCACCGGTATATGGATTAATCGCGTTGACATAGCCTTTCCCGCCCGGTTTGCATGGGTCATTGATAGGAATAACAGAGCTGAAAATCAGGACTGGCTCCGCAAGGTTGTAGACATCTGCAGATGTAGTAACTCGTTCGCCTTCTGCTACACCAGCCGATGTTTTCAGGTCCAAATACCAGCCAGATTTTCCGACCATGTCGTTAGCTACAGCCGAAGAAAAAGTTCGGACTGTTTTGCCGGAAAGTAGTCCGTTTGCGGCTACGGTACGCTGGGTTAATCCAGCGCGTCCGCTTAATTGAACGTTTGTGTCAATTAGGCCGTAAAGAGTCTGAATTTGTGCGTCAGTTGGGTCAGTACTTCTGAAATACGCTCCCGTTCCAAAAATTACAAATCGTTTCCCGAAATTTGCATCTGATGAAACGTCATTCTTGACTACCGTAATCGGGACGGTGATTGGCTGAACTGAGTTTGAAGGATCTTTCGCAACGTAAAATGGTTGTGGTATTGCGCCTGTTTTGAAAGAAAAATCCCAGGCAGTCGGATTCGCACTGGAAAGATCGATTTTCCAGACATTTCCCTTGAGATCTCCAGCGTAGATGTAGTCAACAGTCCCATTGTTATCAGCATCAAATATTCCAGGTGAGGCCAATCCATTGTTACCGCTTACTCCAGTATCCAGTTTTTTGATTAGTGAGCCTGTCGCTAGGTCAAATATATAGAGTACTGCGCTTTCGTTCGTACTGTTGTATCCATTTCCGACAATTGCGGCAATCGTGCCATCGTTCAACTTTGCAATGATTGGAGTGCCGATGATGTAGCCAAGATCATTGTCAGTAGCGCTGAAATATTCCCACAATACGTTAGTGGCGCCAAAGCTAGATGGTGAAGCGACGTCTAAGCCAAACAAACCTTTTCCGCCACGTCCCAAACTGGCAACTAGATAATTGTGTGCCGGCGTCAGTGTTTGGGGTGACACCGCAATATCGCCATCAACAAAGTAGGTGTGTGTATATGCAACCTGGGACAAATTGACGAGTTTGGGCATGACTGCGCTAGGAATGTATGCAAACAACTCAGTACCTGTTGTTGCATTAAATGCATGCAGCATTCCATCATTGGCTCCGACCAGGACAATATCTGAATCAGTGACGTAGGTCGGTGAGGAATCGACAATATCTCCAAGAACCGTGCTTCGGTTGCGTAGGGTCCCACCATTTTGCTGTTCTTTGGTACGAACGCCACGAACGTAGTCCAATACGTCGGCGCTTGTCAGTAAGGTTTGGTCCGCAGCAGTTAAATTTGCCCATTGAAAGGAAACGACGCTTCCGCCTGATCGGGTAAAAATTTTTCGTGATGCTGGTGACGGAATATTTGAAGAAGCAACCCAAGTCGGTGTCGCGGCAACACCACTTGATGTAATTGCGAATGCTTCAAGTTCGCCAGACCACTTGCTGCTGTCAAACTTAGCATTGAACACTTTAGTGTTTGTCGAAATTTGCGTACTGTTTGCCGCGATTGATGCCGCAGAACCCGTACGTTGCGCAATGGAATTTAGAGTGTCTGTTAAAGCGGTTGCGAATTGGGTTGGATTTTGTGCGCTAAAAAATCCCCCACGTCCATTAACGGCAGCATGAACCAAATCGTCCAACAGCGCTGGATTTGTCGTGGGTTGCGGCCAATTGATGGTGGCGCCAGTGGAAATGGCCGCAAAAGCTGCTGTTGGACTAACAGATCCGGACACACCTAGCCCAACGCCGAAAGTAACCATGTGCTGCCAAAAAGCAGGGTCTGCTGAGTTTGGCGGCACTTCGTTGGCAAGAGTGGTGCGCAAGTCGTTCTTCCAGTAATACATGGCAACATCTGCGAGCGTATTGCTCCAAGCATCACTAAACGGCGAATTAGGCGTGTAGAGATAACTTTGGCTATTTGGGCCGGTTATGGCCTGACCTGTGCGATCACCCGCAGTATTGTCATTGTTTAACCGGGCATTGGCAGTGCTTGCTGCGGCACCGTTCCAATATCCGTCGGTCATTAAGATTGAATAGCTTTGGCGGCATGTTAGTTCCGTACCACCTGCAATGCCTGGCGTGGTGCTCCATGGACCTCGCGTGTCGGCGCGGCTGTAGTATTTCCCGACATCATCCAAAGCTTTACGCAATGGAGTCCCCTGTGCAGGAATAGTCCAGTTATATAGATAAGCGAAAAAATTGGTGCGGTCCGTCCCTGTGAATTTTCTAACGCCTTGAATGACGGTATCGGTTGTGACGCCATCTACGCTATTTCCTGTGGCATTGATTGTCGAAAATCCCGGTCGGACATTGGAACCCTGGTTGGCAAAGGCTCGGCCTATACCAGCCCGAGCGGTCAGAACGCGTGCTCGGTAATAGCTATACCAGTTTGCAAAATTCTGGATTTCCTCTTGGTAGCTGCAAAGATTTGCAATCGTCTTACAATCAGTTCGCGCCGCCGCCTTTGGATAGGTCGGGGTCGTTGATCGTATCTCTACCTTGGTATAGCTGGTGCCTGCCGTAATTGCCCCTCCGTTATAGTTAAAATAAGTTGCGGGGTAATATGTTCTGGTTGCATTTCTGTAGGCGGAGTCATTGTCAAGCCACGTCGCAGCCTGAGTGAGATCCTGAGTTAAGTTACGAAAGCCTGCTCCCTGATTGGCCGGATTGTGGTAAGCGCGCGTTGGGTCGGCAGGCAACCAAAGAGAACCGTCTTCCTTGCTCCACGGGAGATAGAGGATGGTCGGGTCATAGTAAATTTTGTTATGCGCGGACGAGCGCAAAATTCTTGCCCAACGATTTGCCGTGTTTGTGTCGACTGTTACGTTGTTATAAAAGGATCCGCCGAAAATTGATGTTGTCGTGGGATAGATGTAGTTGATGGGATTGGTTACCCCATTGATATCGTCAGGCAAATAGTCCCATTGCATCGATCCGGAGTCGTCCAAAATCATCATGATGTTGGGTTCAGCTGAATTCACTGCTTGCAATGGGATATTGGGTATCGTCAGAGCTGCTACAGACATAGGGCTATGCAGGATTGTCAAGGCCAAGAATGCTGCGATGGGCCGAATGGCGAAGCTGCGGGAGCAATTTCGAGTCATGATGTGGTCTCCGTGCTCTATGCAAAGTCCGGTTAATTAGGTTGAACAGAGAAAACTGATTGGAGCATTACTGTCGCTCTACCGGCCATTTGGACTCGGGCGGTAATTCGGTAGCGATAGAAATTGCAATATTGTTGGCCGGGAGGAGCCGGATATCCCGCAGAACAGGGGAGCGAGCTATCAGGGTCTGGAAATTTCTGATTACAGTCTCTGTCAAAGTTAGGTCCCACCGGTGTCGTGCAGACAGCAGTTCCAACTGGGCGCAATATCTCGATAAAGTATTGTGGCTGGGAGGCTCCTACTGCACCAATCAAAATGTTCCCGGTTTGGCTTACGATGGCAGGAAGGCCCGTGTATGTGGTCCAGCTATTGAAAGCGGAGTTTTGCCAACGAGGGTCACAGTCTGGATCTGGTGTTGAACAGAGTCCGTTGGCGCAACGATTTACTGCAGCAGCATTACATATTCCATCGGCAATATATTGATCTGTGGGGATTGCCGCGTTGGCCGTCTGGGACTGAATGCGAGCCTGTTGTTCTCCTTCGCGTAGAGCAGCCTCTGCGAATTGGTATGCCAAACTGCGATCATGGCTTTGTGATGACATTCCTTCCTGTTGGGTCACCGTGCGGACGGTTGATAAGCCCACCAAAGACAATACAACAAGAAGAATCAACGAGATCGCAAGTGCAACGCCTTGTTGTCGGTTGCCCAAGCCTAGAGTGGGCGAGCGAAGCTCTGGAAAGTTAATCATGGGTTGTATTCCCGATTACGCAAATATATTGTCTCGTTGAGTTCTGTATCAATCGTCTTGGGGTTGCCTGTCGCAGGATCAATGCCAACCTGATCGCGGCTGCTAAGGGAAAGTTGAATGCGTACAGCTTCAACTCGTGGCGATGTCAACACGAACGGCCATGACGCGATTTGATTTGCATTTATCCAGGTGCCCGCCGTCAATAGGCCTGTTGCGGGATTTCTTTCAATGTACTGGATTTGCATATTCGTTACGCCTTCAACGACTTCATCAAGGCGCGGCGCCGGTTGTCCGTCAACGCCTAAGCGGAACAGTGAATTGCTGCCCCGGCCGTTGCTACCAACATACCAGAATGATGCTCTGAGTCTGGAGAGAAAAGTGCCATTTGCGTAGGTTTTTCCGAGGTTTGCTTGGATGTTGCCCGGTGCAATTCCACCCGCAGCATGTTCTATGGTCGTATTTGCAGGAACAGGTTGTATATTTGTTGCCTCGAAAATCACGGCATCCATTTCGTCACAAGCCAAAATAACGCTGCCTTGGGTGAAGCCATGCTGATTATTTGTTACGCGAAAACTGGGGGGGGCTGCACCACTGTTATGCTGGGCTGCTACGACGGTTTCTCCTGCATTTGCACTCATCACGATGATGGCATCGGACCCTGCAAGGCGGTTATTCATAGCGGCGCCTACTGGGACTATCCCATGAGCTCCGTCTCCCGCTGCGCTGTTCTCAAATCCACGTATTGGCCCAGCAGCCCAGTTGGCCCACCAAAGAGCGGCGCTATTGGTTAAATTGTTCGTAACCCGGTTTGCGCCACAAGGATTTCCTCCTGCTGCTCGGATATCGTGGGCAAGAAGTTCGAAGGCCGCTCTGGCGTTCTCCTGAAGGCGTGACTGATTTTCTGCAATCTGGAAGGCCTGGCGGTTGGCGAAAACAACATTAAGTGCTGCGCCGACCAAAAACAGTCCTAAAGCCATTGCAATCATTAACTCGACCAAAGTGAACCCCCTTTGGCGGGGAAGATGATGAATCGTCATATTTTTGATCGAATTTCAAAAGTTTCAACTTGACTGCCACCGGCGCGGCTGTCATCCCAGATAATTCTGACTGTGCACTGACCAGTGATATCGCAATTCACAAAGCCACAGCTAGCCCCGTTGTTACCAAATCTATTTTGGATTGCAGTCAACCAATTGCTTATCGTGTCACCAACAATCGCGCCAGTTGGGGCGGGGGCCGCGCATGTATTGGCCATGTTGTACGCACCTGCTACAGCGTTGGCTCGATCTGCGCGAAGAGAGTCAAGGATAGAGTAACTGAGGATGACTGCCTGAGAGCGCTGAACGCTACTGTGATTTTGCTGCAATGCACGAGCCTGTAGCCCCGCCATGCCTAACAACCCGACTGCAAGAATCACGACGGCGACAAGAACCTCCAGCAAAGCGACGCCCTGCTGATTACTTGCGTAATATAAATGTTCGTGTTTCATGGGTTTGGGCAATTGTTGGGTATGGGATTCAGGGTTGGGCTTTGCATGATCACCTGACCGCTTGCGCTAATGATCAGATCGCGTGCTCGTCGCAGATCACTAATGGTCTGGGAGGTTGTACAGACTTCAATTGTTCCCGTTTGAGTAGCATTGGCAATGGTGCGACTTTGCCCGTTCGAGGCGAAAGAAACATATTGACCAACTGCGGCCTGGCCCTGAATCGCGATATTTGCCGGAGTTGCTGGCGCAACAGAAAGAATCGTCTCTCCGTTGTCAACGATGGCATTGGGGGGGGCTGCATTAGGTAAGCCCATCGGAATTCCGTCTGTAAAAATAATCCACCCTTGATTCCAGCTACCCGCATTGGCACATTGGGCTCCGTTTGCGCTGGCGCAGATCGTGACTCGTTGGCCTCGGCGGATTGCTTCTGAACGAGCTTGAGCCAATGCGGCCAGAAGGTCGTTAGTTGTTGTCGATACGCGCGTTGATGCAATTAAGCTCTCGAAACTGGGGACCGCCATAGCAAGCAATATGGCAAATATTGCTATGGCTATGACTAATTCAACCAACGTGACGCCTGATTGTTTGCTTCGCATTGGTAGTTTTTGTTCTGCAAATGTCATGGCTCTAAGTTCCTTTTCCATGCAGTGAGTCTATTTTGTTTTGGAGCAATATCAATTTCTTGCGGAGTCGGTGGTCGTGTTTATAAGACGGGCGGTTCGTTCTTCGTGTGAATTTGACGAGGAGGCAATCGGAATTGACGATTCAGATGGTTGTGCTTGTATTGAGGATTGGTTTTCAATACAATACCGAATTAAATGTTTTTTTCGGAATTAATCTCATGGCCAACAGCGCACAAGCCCGCAAGCGCGCCCGTCAAGCTGACGCGCAGCGTTCCCATAACGCCAGCCTGCGTTCGACCCTGCGTACCGCAATCAAGCGTGTTCGTCAGGCGATCGATGCTGGTGATAAAGCCGCCGCTCAGGGCGTTTTCCAGCAGTCCGTCGCAGTGCTTGATCGTATTGCTGACAAGAAGATTGTTCACAAGAACAAGACTTCCCGCACGAAGAGCCGTCTGTCTGCTCAGATCAAGGCCTTGGCTGCCTGATCGGGCGCGCGACGCGCAAATAAAAATGGCGCCTTCGGGCGCCTTTTTTATTGCTGTTGCTTGTGCTTTTATCTGTTCTTGTCGAGAGAGCAGACGCCGTCTACGATTTGCAGGTCGTTGTCCTGCGCAAAGTTGAGCATGAATCGGTAGGCCATTGGCTCGATCTCGCCCAGGCGGCCGTCGACGAAAACCGCTTTTTCGCCGTTGTAGTCACCGGGGCCGACGTAAGGGGAGTATTTCATCTTGCGTTCAGCGCCAAAGGCAGACATGACGCCGCAAAGGCGTTCTGCCCAGTCGCTGGGGCGAAATTTTTTTCCCTGTTTGGTTAGGCCGACAATGATGAATGTGGTCGATTCTGGGGTTGTCATTGTTTTACTCTGCGTTTTTGGCGATACGACCTTGCGTTAGCGAATTCTAGCAGAAGCCCGCTGCCTTTCCATAATTGCGGCTGGCAGAGCTTGCTGGTATTGGGTTTTGCGGGGTTTGCCGTTCTATACAAGGCTTTGTTTTTGACCTAAAATCGACGCTCATGCTTCTCTTTCGGGTTTGCTTGGCCTGCTGGGGTGGCGATTGTTCCGGCGGCAATGGCCGCCGTTTTTGTTTTTTGGGGTTGCCTCATGTCGCATGTCATGAATACCTATGCACGGTTGCCAGTGGCCTTTAGTCATGGCCAGGGAAGCCGGATCACCGATACTGAGGGCAAGGTCTATCTGGACGCGTTGTCCGGAATTGCTGTTTCAACGCTCGGCCATGCCCATCCCAGGCTAGTTTCGGCAATCGCCGCGCAAGCCGGCCGCATGCTGCATACGTCCAATTTGTATCGCATTCGCGAACAGGAGTTGCTGGCTGACAAGCTGGCAGAAATCTCCGGCATGCAGGAGATTTTTTTCTCGAACTCCGGTGCAGAGGCAAACGAGGCAGCCATCAAGCTGGCCCGTTTCTTTGGTCACAAGAAGGGCATCGAGAACCCGACCGTAATCGTCATGGAGAAGGCGTTTCATGGCCGGACGATGGCGACCCTTTCCGCAACCGGAAATCGCAAGGCACAAGCAGGCTTTGAACCCCTGGTTTCCGGTTTTGTAAGGGTGCCTTACGATGATTTGTCGGCCGTCCAGGCGGTGGCCGAGCACAATCAGAATATTGTTGCGGTCATGCTGGAGGTCATTCAAGGCGAAGGCGGGATTCATCTGGCTTCGCTCGAGTACCAGCGTGCCTTGCGCCAGTTGTGTGACGAGCATGGCTGGTTGTTGATCTGCGATGAAGTTCAGTGTGGCATGGCGCGCACGGGCAAGTGGTTCGGTTATCAGCATGCCGGTATCCAGCCGGATATCGCGACCCTGGCCAAGGGTCTTGGATCAGGGGTGCCGATTGGTGCCTGCATGGCCGGGGGCAAGGCGGCTGGCCTTTTCGGGCCGGGCAATCACGGTTCGACCTTTGGTGGAAACCCGTTGGTTGCGACAGCTGCGCTGACGACGATTGAAACCATCGAACAGGAAGGGCTGATGGCCAATGCGGAGCGTATCGGTGCCTTGATTCGTTCGCTCATGGCTCAGGCGCTTGCGGGAGTATCTGGGGTCGTCGACATACGCGGTCATGGTCTGATGATCGGCATCGAACTTGATCGGCCGTGCGGCGAACTGGTCACGAGGGCGCTGGCAGCAGGGCTGCTGATCAACGTGACGGCGGACAAGGTGGTTCGCTTCCTTCCGCCGCTGATTTTCAGTGAAAATGATGCCCGCGAGCTGGTCGAGCGCTGCGCACCTCTAATCAAGGAATTTCTGGCGGCCTAAATCATGGCAATCAAACATTTTCTGCAATTCAAGGATTTCACGCGCGACGAGCTTGAGTATGTGTTCGAGCGGACGCGGTGGATCAAGACCCAGTTCAAGTCTTACCAGAAGTACTGGCCGCTTTCCGACCGGACGCTGGTCATGATTTTCGAGAAGGCGAGCACACGGACGCGGCTTTCTTTTGAGGCGGGGGTTCAGCAACTAGGTGGTTCGGCGATCTATCTGAATACGCGCGATTCGCAGTTGGGTCGTGGCGAGCCGGTCGAGGATGCAGCGCAGGTGATCTCCCGGATGAGCGATCTGGTGATGATCCGGACGTTCGAGCAGGACATCATCGAGCGCTTTGCCGCCAATTCCCGCGTACCGGTGATCAACGGGCTGACCAACGAATATCATCCCTGCCAGATTCTGGCGGACATCTATACCTACATCGAGCATCGCGGTTGTATTCAGGGCAGGACGGTGGCCTGGGTTGGCGATGCCAACAATATGTGCAATACCTGGCTGCAGGCGGCCGAAGTGCTGGATTTCAAGGTGCATGTCTCGACTCCGCCCGGGTATGAAATCAATCCCGACCTCGTCGGCAAGATCGACCCGGCGCGTTTCACGGTCTTTGCAGACCCGATGGATGCCTGCCGGGGCGCGGACCTGGTGACCACCGACGTGTGGACGTCGATGGGCTTCGAGGCGGAAAACGAAGCGCGAATCAAGGCGTTTGCCGATTGGTGCGTCGATGGCGACATGATGCGCGTGGCGGCCAAGGACGCGCTGTTCATGCACTGTCTGCCGGCGCATCGCGGTGAAGAGGTCACTGCCGAGGTTATCGACGGGCCGCAATCCGTGGTGTGGGACGAAGCGGAGAACCGCCTGCATGTGCAGAAGGCGTTGATGGAGTATTTGCTGTTGGGCCGCATTCAAGGCTGAACGGCAGGGTTTAACGAAAAATAGGGAACGGAAATGAGCGACATCAAGAAGGTTGTGCTGGCCTATTCGGGCGGTCTGGATACCTCGGTCATCTTGAAATGGCTGCAGGATGTTTACAAGTGCGAAGTGGTCACCTTCACGGCCGACCTGGGCCAGGGCGAAGAACTGGAGCCGGCGCGCACCAAGGCGTTGAAGGCTGGCATCAAGCCCAAGAACATCTACATCGACGATGTGCGCGAGGAGTTTGTCCGCGACTTCGTTTTCCCGATGTTCCGCGCCAATACCGTTTATGAAGGCGAGTACCTGCTAGGCACTTCGATCGCCCGTCCGCTGATCGCCAAGCGCCTGATCGAGATCGTCAATGAAACCGGTGCCGATGCCATCTGTCATGGCGCGACCGGCAAGGGCAATGACCAGGTTCGTTTCGAGCTGGGTGCCTATGCGCTGAAGCCGGGCATCAAGGTCATCGCGCCGTGGCGCGAATGGGACCTGATGTCGCGCGAGAAGCTGATGGCTTACGCCGAGAAGCACGGCATCGAAATCGACATGAAGCACAAGAAGGGCGGCTCCCCGTATTCGATGGACGCCAACCTGTTGCACATTTCCTACGAAGGTCGTCACCTCGAAGATCCGGCTGCCGAAGCCGAAGAGTCGATGTGGCGCTGGACGGTGTCGCCGGAAAAGGCACCGAACAAGGCCGAGTACCTCGACCTCGAATTCGCCAAGGGCGATGTCGTCGCGGTCAATGGCAAGAAATTGAAGGCGCATGAAGTGCTGGCCCTGCTCAACGAGATGGGTGGCAAGCACGGTATCGGCCGCCTCGACCTGGTCGAGAACCGGTACGTCGGCATGAAGTCGCGCGGCTGCTATGAAACCCCGGGCGGAACGATCCTGTTGCGCGCCCACCGCGCCATCGAGTCGGTGACGCTGGACCGCGAAGTCGCCCACCTCAAGGACGACCTGATGCCGCGTTACGCCAGCCTGGTTTACAACGGCTACTGGTGGAGCCCGGAGCGCAAGGCGTTGCAGGTGCTGATCGACCATACGCAGCAGACGGTCAACGGTACGGTCCGCCTGAAGCTTTACAAGGGCAACGTCATTGTCGTCGGTCGCGATTCGAAGACCGATTCGCTCTTCGACTCGACCATCGCAACCTTCGAGGACGACGCGGGCGCCTACGATCAGCGTGACGCTGGCGGGTTCATCAAGCTGAATGCGCTGCGCATGCGTATCGCGGCCAACCTGGCTGCGAAAAAAGCCGGCAAGCCGGCTGCAGCCAAGAAGCCTGCCGAGAAGAAGGCCGTCGTGAAGAAGGCGCCTGCTGCCAAGGTCGTGGCCAAGGTTGTTGCCAAGCCGGTCGCCAAGGCTGTCGTCAAGGCCGTGACCAAGACCGCTGCAAAGCCTGTGGCTAAACCGGTTGAGAAGAAGGTTGCCGCCAAGGCCGCCGCACCGAAGGCCGCTGTGAAGAAGGCACCGGCGAAGGCTGCCAAGCCGGCGACCAAGAAGCCGGCGTCGAAGAAGAAGGCTTAATCGATGGGCGAGGGCACCGTATTCGGCCTGAACGAGGAACAGATCGCGGATTTTTTCTCGACCTGGGGCGTCGGCGCTTTCATCCTTTACATGCTGTTCATCATTGGCGAGATTGCCTACAAGTCGAAGGCCGGCAAGACGGGGACGTTCGTCCTCTTCTTCGTGCTGGCGTTCGGCATGGTCGGCTTTATAGCCAAGTCCGTCATTCAAAAAATCTGGGGAATGTAGATGTCGCAATACGACAACGTTTCAGTGGTCAAGAAGGCCAATGTTTATTTCGATGGCAAGTGCGTGAGCCACACGGTCGTGCTGGCCGACGGCACGAAGAAGACGGTGGGCGTGATCATGCCGTCAAGCCTGACCTTCAATACCGGCGCGCCGGAAATCATGGAAGGCGTCGGCGGTTCCTGCCGCGTCAAGCTCAAGGGCGAGGCGGAGTGGAAGACCTATGGCGACGGCCAGTCGTTCAACGTGCCGGGCAATTCCAGCTTTGAGATTGCCTGCGACGAGCCCTATCACTACGTCTGCCACTTCGGCTGATCAGGAAAAAGCCCGGCACTTCGCCGGGCGGCGTTGCTTGCCCTTGCCGTACCGCTTTGTACTGTCTTCGGGCAAGCGCCTTGCACGGCCAGCGCGCCGGACTTTTTATCCAGGAGTATTCCATGCCGAGCTTTGACTTCACCTCCGAAGCGGACATGGTGGCGTTGAAGAACGCCATCGACGTGACGTCGCGTCAGATCGACAATCGTTATGACTTCAAGGGCACCAGCGCCAAGGTCGAACTGAACGAGAAGGACAAGGTCATCACCCTGTGGGGCGATTCCGATTTCCAGCTCGACCAGATCAAGGACCTGCTGTTCCCGGCCATGGAAAAGAAGGAAAAGGAAAGCGTCAAGCGCCTCGATCACCAGAAGGTGATCAGCGTTTCCGGCAACAAGGTGAAGCAGGAGATGAAGGTCAAGGACGGCATCGACAGCGATCTGGCCAAGAAGATCGTCAAGCTCATCAAGGACGGCAAACTCAAGGTTCAGGCCTCGATCCAGGGCGATACCGTGCGTGTCCAGGGCGCCAAGCGCGACGATCTGCAGGCCTGCATCGCGACCATCACCAAGGCCATCACCGATTTTCCGATTAAATACGGCAATTTCCGCGACTGATCGCGATTCGACGGTCAACCGGAAAAAACGGCCAAAATCGAAATCGGGCAGCGCGAGCTGCATGTTTCATTTAGCGCACCAGGTTCCTGATCCAGACCGAGTAAAGTTGTTCTGAGAGTTGGCGCATGACCGGCAGCTTCTCGGTAATCTCGCCCAGCATGGTTTCCGGTGTCTGCGCGCTGGGCTGGTCGGCTACCGACAGCGCTTCATCGGCCCATTGCTCGCACCAGGTGGCGATCATTTCCGGCGTCATTTCGACATGGCACTGCATGCCCAGGTGGGGGCCGAGCACGAACATCTGGTTGGCGCAATAACCGTTGGCCAGCAGGCGTGTGGCGCCGGACGGAATGCTGAACGTCTCGCCATGCCACTGGAAGATGGTGCCGGGACGACCGGCAAACGGCCCGAGCCAGTTTTTGGCAATGGCCGAATCTTCGCCGCCCGCCTGGCTCCAGCCGATTTCCTTGACCGGGTTGCGCGTGACTTGTCCGCCCAGCGCCTTGCTCATCAGTTGGCCGCCCAGGCAATGCCCGATGACCGGAAGGTTTTTCGCCACCGCATCGCGAATCAGAGCGCAAACCGGTTCGATCCACGGCAGCGGATCATTGACGCTCATCGGTCCGCCCATGAAGCACAGGCCTGAAAAGCCATCGGCCAATTCCGGCACGGTTTCGCCTTCGTCAATGGCGATCAATTTCCATGGAATGCCGTGCTGCTCAAGGAATATGGCAAAATATCCCGGACCTTCAGTCGGGGAGTGGCGAAAGATGGCAACAGGTAGCATGGCGGCAAGGGTATCCCGGAAAATGTATCGGTATTTTACGCTGCTCGCACTATTGCCTGCCGCAGCCATGGCGCAGGAAGTCGGGCTTGCCGGCATCATGGGCAGCAAGGCCATGCTCATGATCAACGGCAGCGAGCCGCAGGCCGTGCCGATTGGCAAAACGGTCGATGGCGTCAAGCTGCTGTCCATTCAGGATGACCAGGTGATGATCGAGATCGGTGGCAAGAAACGCCCGCTGCGCGTTGGTCAGCATGCCGTCGGCGTTTCTGGCGGGGATGGCTCGGGCAGGATCATCATGACGGCCGATGCCCAAGGGCATTTCTTCACGACGGGTACCCTCAACGGTACCTCGGTCCGCTTTCTGGTCGATACCGGTGCCAGCATGATTTCGCTGGGCGCTTCTGACGCCCGGCGTGTCGGCCTCGATTTCAACCGCGGCGAAAAAGCCCTTTCCAATACGGCTAACGGCCAGGTCGTGGTCAGCAAGGTGAAGATCGATACCGTGCGGATCGGTGATGTGACGATGCACAACGTCGATGCACTGATTCATCAGAACGAAATGCCGATTGCGCTGCTCGGCATGAGTTTCCTCAATCGCATGGAAATGCAGCGCGATGGCAGTACCATGACACTGAAAAAAAGATTCTAGGAGAGAGAAATGCCGCAACGAGATCAGGAAATCGCGCTTTTGCGCAATGAGTTGGAAATGCTGATGGGCGAGCGGCAGGCATTGTTGCGCGTGGCAGGGGCTGCCGCGGTCATGATCGCCAGCCTGGACAGCAAGCGCTTGCCGGTCAGCGCAGTCGAGTCGGCCGATCTGGTATCAACCACCATCAACGATCTGACCGAAGAAACACTGCAGGATGCGCTGGCTGCGGTCAACGCTGAAATCGAGGAAGATTCTCCATCGGCATGACGGTTGATCTGGAGCGCCTGCGGGCCAGCCTCCTGCCCGAGCCGCTGACCGGGCATTTTGTGCAGGAAGATGGGGCAGAGGAGCAGCCGCTGACGCCGGCCGCCGTCCTGTTTCCCATCGTTTTGCGCGATGACGGCCATACTGTCCTGCTCACCCAGCGCACGGCCCATCTCAGGGACCACGCCGGGCAGATCAGTTTTCCCGGCGGGCGGGTCGAGGCGGAGGATCTTTCGCCATCGCACACGGCCTTGCGCGAGACCGAGGAAGAAATCGGCCTGTCGCGCGAACGGATCGACATCCTCGGCTTTCTTCCCGAATACCGGACCGGGACCGGCTTCCGGGTCACGCCTGTCGTCGCGCTCGTGCAGCCCCCGTTCGACCTTCAGCCCGATCCCTTCGAGGTCGCCGAAGTCTTCGAAGTCCCGCTCGCCTTCCTTCTCGATCCGGCCAATCACCAGCAGCATGCCCTGCATTACCGGGGGGCGCTTCGCCAGTACTTTGCCATGCCCTATGGCGACTATTTCATCTGGGGCGCGACCGCCGGCATGATCCGTTCGCTCAGCGAGCGCCTCGGGCTTCTCCACGGTTCCTGAGCTTGTGGTATCGTGGCACTTTAAACCATGAAAATAAGCCGAATACGGCAATCATCGGCACCCCATGAGTCTTCTTTCGCTCATCGCAGTCTTCCTCCTCGAGCAACTGCAACCTCTTGATTACCGTCGCATCGTCGCCGACCCTGTCGGCGCCTGGGCGGATTACATCGAGTCGCGCTTCAATGCCGGGGCCTACCGGCACGGCGTCCTGGCCTGGTGCGTCGCCGTCCTCGCGCCGGTGGTGCTGGTCGCCATTGCCTACGGCGTCCTCTATTCCCTGAATCCGGTCTTCGGCTGGGTGCTCAACGTCGGCGTGCTTTACCTGACAATGGGCTTTCGCCAGTTCAGTCACCACTACACCGAAATTCAGCTGGCCCTCCGCCTGGGCGATCTTGAGCGGGCCCGCCAACTGCTTGCCGAGTGGCAGGGGATTTCGACCTACGGCCTTGGCTCCGAGGATATCGCCCGGCTGTCCATCGAAGGGGCGCTGGCTGCCTCACATCGTCACGTCTTTGCCGTCGTACTCTGCTTTGTCGTCCTGCCCGGGCCATCCGGCGCGCTACTTTACCGGCTCGCCATGATTGTCCGCGAGCGCTGGAGTGCCGAAGACCCCGTGCAGCAAACCGATTTTTCCGCTTTTTCCCGGCTGGTTTTCGGTATGATCGACTGGTTGCCGTCGCGGGCTACGGCCTCGGCCTTTGCCATCGTTGGCGATTTCGAGGATGCGGTCTATTGCTGGCGCACGCAGCCTGCGCACTGGCCGGACCGCGATCTGGGCATCGTGCTTGCCGCGGGTGCGGGCGCGTTGGGGGTACAACTGGGCAGGCCGGTCGTTGATGGCGTCGAGGTATCGGATCGTGCCGAGCTGGGGCTGGGTGATCCGGCCGACGTGGATTTCATGCAGAGTGCCGTCGGCCTGGTCTGGCGAGCTACTGTGTTGTGGATGTTGTTGCTGTTTTTGTTGGGGCTTGCCTCATTGGCGGGCTAAATAATTCTTACAGGAGATTTTCATGAGCAGAGATGTAGTCGTTCTTAGCGCAGTCCGTTCCCCCATCGGCGCTTTCGGTGGTTCCTTGGCTGACATGGATCCCTGCGATCTGGCCAGCACCGTGATGAAGGAAGCCATTGCCCGCTCGAACGTAGATCCCGCGCAAATCAACTATGTCACCGTCGGTACGACGATGCCGGTTGATTCCCGCTATGCGTATGTTTCCCGCGTTGCTTCCATCCAGGCTGGCTTGCCGATGGACTCCGTCGCCATGCAGGTCTCCCGTCTGTGCGCTTCCGGCCTGCAAGGTATCGTGACCACCGCCCAGAACATCCTGCTGGGTGATAGCGACTACGGTATCGGCGGCGGCGTCGAAGTCATGTCCAAGGTTGCTTACCTGATGCCGGCACTGCGTTCCGGTGCCCGCATGGGCGATGCCAAGGCGATCGACGCCATGGTTGCCGTGCTGACCGACCCGTTTGGCGTTGGCCACATGGGTATCACTGCCGAAAACCTGGCGGCCAAGCATGGCTTCTCCCGTGAAGACCAGGACGCTTTCGCCGTTGAGTCGCAGCGTCGCGCTGCCGCTGCCATCGACGCCGGCCACTTCAAGTCGCAGATCCTGCCGATCGTCAAGCAGACCAAGAAGGGCGATGTCGTGTTCGATACCGACGAGCACCTGAAGCGCGGTACCACGATGGAATCGCTGGCCAAGATGAAGCCGGCTTTCAAGAAGGACGGTACGGTCACCGCCGGCAATGCCTCCGGTATCAACGACGGCGCCGCCTTCTTCGTCCTGGCTGACGCTGCCAAGGCCGCCGCTGCCGGTCAGAAGCCGATTGCCCGCATGGTTTCCTACGCCGTCGCCGGCGTGCCGAACGACATCATGGGCGAAGGCCCGATCCCGGCAACCAAGCTGGCCCTCAAGAAGGCCGGCCTGACCCTGGACCAGATGGATGTCATCGAGTCCAATGAAGCCTTTGCCGCTCAGGCACTGTCGGTTTCCAAGGTGCTCGGTCTTGATCCGGCCAAGACCAACCCGAACGGCGGCGCCATCGCCCTCGGCCACCCGGTCGGCTGTTCCGGTGCTTTCATCGCGACCAAGGCGATCTACGAAATGAACCGCATCGGCGGCAAATACTGTCTCGTCACCATGTGTATCGGTGGTGGTCAGGGCATTGCCGTGATCTTCGAGCGCGTCTAAGCACAGCTCATCTCGCATGAAATGAAACCCACCGGAGCGATCCGGTGGGTTTTTTTATTTGCACCAGTTTGAAATTGCCTGCACTGTATTGGGGCGCCTCCTTGCGGTGCGAAATCGTAATTCACTGATTTTGTGCGATTTCGCCCCGTGGCATGGAACCTGCTGAAATAGCGCCGAGAGCATCCTCAGAGACGAGTCCAGTATGAATTTCTATAACGAAATGGTGGACGCCAACGGTGGCGTCCGAACTCATTACCAGGGTTACGATTCATGGCTCAAGGCGACGCCAGCCGAGCGTATCGCCCGCAAGCGGGCCGAGGCCGATCTGGCCTTTCACCGGGTGGGCATCACCTTTGCCGTCTATGGCGAGGAAGCAGGCAAGGAGCGCCTGATTCCCTTCGACATCATCCCGCGCATCATTCCGTCGGCGGAGTGGAAAGCACTGCGCTCCGGCCTGCGTCAGCGCGTCAAGGCGTTGAATATGTTCCTGCACGATGTCTATCACGACCAGGAAATCCTCAAGGCCGGCAAGATCCCCGCCGAACAGGTCATCAACAATGCCCAGTTCCGCCCGGAAATGATGGGGGTCGACCTGCCGGGCAACATCTACGCGCACATTGCCGGGGTTGATATCGTCCGCGCCGGCGAAGGCGAGTTCTACGTACTCGAAGATAACCTGCGCGTGCCCTCGGGCGTTTCGTACATGCTGGAAGACCGCAAGATGATGATGCGCCTCTTCCCCGAACTGTTCGCCAAGCACAAAGTGGCTCCGGTCCAGCACTACCCGGACATGCTGCTTGAAAAGCTGCGTGCCGTCGCGCCGAAGGGCGTCTCGAACCCGACCGTCGTCGTCCTCACCCCGGGTGCCTACAACAGCGCCTATTTCGAACACACCTTCCTCGCCCAGCAGATGGGGGTCGAACTGGTCGAGGGTCGCGATCTCTTCGTCAAGGACGAGGTGGTTTACATGCGCACGACGCAGGGCCCGCGCCGCGTCGATGTCATCTACCGTCGCATCGATGACGACTTCCTCGACCCGCTGGCTTTCCGCCCCGATTCCGCGCTCGGCGTGCCTGGCATCCTGAAGGCCTACCAGGCCGGCAACGTCACGCTGTCCAACGCCATCGGGACCGGTGTCGCTGACGACAAGTCGATCTACCCGTACGTGCCGGACATGATCCGCTTCTACCTCGGCGAGGAACCGACGCTGAACAACGTGCCGACCTACATGTGCCGCAAGCCGGACGACCTGAAATACGTGCTCGACCATCTGCCCGAACTGGTCGTCAAGGAAGTCCACGGTGCCGGCGGTTACGGCATGCTGGTCGGACCGGCCTCGACCAAGGAACAGATCGAGCACTTCCGCCAGTTGCTGATCGCCAAGCCGAACGGTTACATCGCCCAGCCGACGCTGGCCTTGTCGAACTGCCCGACTTTCGTCGAAGAGGGCATTGCCCCTCGCCACCTTGACCTGCGCCCCTTCGTGCTGTCCTCGGGCAAGTGCGTCGACATGGTGCCCGGCGGCCTGACCCGCGTGGCCCTGACCAAGGGCTCGCTGGTCGTCAATTCGTCGCAGGGCGGCGGCACCAAAGATACCTGGGTTCTGGAGAATTAAGCCATGCTGAGTCGAACTGCCGATCACCTGTTCTGGATGTCGCGCTACATTGAGCGTGCCGAGAACCTCGCCCGCCTGCTGGACGTCACCTACCAGATGTCACTGGTTCCGCAATCGCTCGATGCGGTCAATCAGAGCTGGCATGCCATCATTGCCCTGAACAGCCTGGAAGAGACCTACGCCGCGAAGTATTCGGAAGTCAGCGGGGAAAATGTCCTGAAATTCATGGTCAGCGACCCGGACAACTTTGCCTCGATCCATAGCTGCCTGCGCATGGCCCGTGAAAACGCCCACGCCGTGCGCGGCACGCTGACCACGGAAATGTGGGAAACGCTCAATTCCACCTGGCTTGAGGCCCGCGAAAAGACCTTCGACCAGCTGTTCAATGCCGGCATCAGCGACTACTTCGAGTGGGTCAAGATGCGCTCCTCGCTGTCGCGTGGCACGACGCTGGGGACGCTGCTGCAGGACGAGGCGTACCACTTCATCCGCCTCGGCACGCTGCTTGAGCGGGCCGACAACACGGCGCGGATTCTCGACGTCAAATACCACGTCCTGCGTCCGCAAGGCGACGAGGGGGCGACGGACTTCTACGAATGGGGCGCCTTGCTCCGCTCGGTGTCAGCCTTCGAGGTCTATCGCAAGGTTTACCGCGACGTCATCACGCCGGAACGCGTCGCCGAACTGCTCATTTTCAACAAGGACATGCCGCGTTCGCTGCAGTTCTGCCTGAACAGCGTCATCAAGAACCTTGAATTGATCGCCAACAGTCATTCCGGCGAAACCCAGCGTCAGGCCGGCATGCTGCATTCCCAGTTGCGCTACGGGCGCATCGAGGATGTGCTCGAGCACGGCCTGCACGAGTGGCTGAGCGACTTCATGGATCGTATTTACATGCTTGGCAACGGCATCAGCAAGGATTTCCTGGTGCCGATGGGCGAGGCCGCCTAAGCCTTGCCGGCCTCGGGCGACAGCCCGATGCCAAGCGGTTCAATGCCATCGGCGCCGGGGTTTTCCCGGCGCCGATGTGCTATTGGCGTGGCCGATGTCAGGCGTGCTGTTCGCGCCAGGCCGCGAGTGCGGCAATGGCGTCGTCGAGCGTCGTGATCAGCTCGGCATTCGTCGTTCGCGGAATGCGCAGGACGCCGCTTCCGCCGGCCCACAGTGCGGTCGTGGCGGGCAAGACCATGCGTAGTTGCTCGAGCAGCCCGGGAATCTGCCGCTGCGGGAAGGCAACGGAAAAGGACAGGGCGACGATGTCGGCCTGATGCGCCTGCGCCGCGCGGCCGATCTCCAGCAGCGGCATTTGCGTGCCGAGTGGAATGCATTCGGCGCCTTCCAGCGCAAACAGCGCTTCGACCATGAGCAGCCCGAGCACGTGCGGTTCTTCCGGAACGCTGGTGAGCAGCACGCGGGGGCTGCGCGGGCCCCCGGGCAGCGTCGAAATGGCCTGACGCAGCAGGCGCTTGGTCAGTTCGGTGTAGAGGTGTTCCTCGAAAACCTCGAAGCGTCCCTCTTCCCAGCTGTCGCCAACTTGTTGGGTGAGTGGCGCCACCGTGTCCTGGACAAAACGTTGCAGCCCCTGCCTGGCGAGACGTTGCTGCATGGCCTGCTGATAGCCGGCCAGATCGTGTTGTTTTATCAGCGCGAGCAATTCTTCCAGATCGGCGCTGTCTACCGAGTGACCTGGTTCGGATGCCCTGGGCCGACGCGGTGCGAGGGCGCTGAGTTCATCGTGAGGAATGGCAAACAGCTTCCCCGGCCGGTGTCCCTGATCCATCAGGCGTTTGATCAGGCGTAGCCGCTCTACCTGTTCGGCGGGATAGCAGCGTTCTCCATTGTTGTCGCGACTGGGTACGGGGAAGCCGTAACGGCGCTCCCACATGCGCAGGACGTCTTTTGACAGGCCGGTGTCGCGTTCGACGGCGGCGATATTGAAGTTCGGTGCTTTCATTATTTGTCCTAAACAAATGTTAGACAAACCGTTGACAAGTGAGTCTTTGGTCATTATCTTACGAACAAACGTCCAGTTTGTCTAGGACAAATCAAAAAGGAGCTGAACATGCTTTCTTCGATCAAACGCTGGTTGGGTATCGCCGGGCTGGTTTCAGCCGGCGCGCTGCCGGCAGCGGCGGCGGGCGAATGCCCTCCGCTGTTGAACCATACCTTCACGACGCTGCAGGACGGCAAGCCGATGCCGCTTTGCCAGTACGCCGGCAAGGTGGTCCTCGTCGTCAATACGGCCAGCTATTGCGGCTTCACATCGCAGTACGACGGTCTGGAAAAGCTCTATGCGCGCTTGAAGGACAAGGGGCTGGTTGTCCTGGGCTTTCCGTCCAACGACTTTGGCGAGCAGGAGCCGGGCAACGAGAAGGAGATCGCCGAGTTCTGCCGCCTGACCTATGGCGTCGAGTTCCCGATGGCGGGCAAGACCGTGGTCAAGGGCAAGAAGGCGCATCCGTTTTATCTCAAGCTGGCCGAGGTCACCGGCAGCCGGCCGAAGTGGAATTTTCACAAATACCTGATCAATCGGGATGCCACCCAGGTCGTTGCCTATACGAGCTTCACCAAGCCGGATGACAAGGACCTGCTGAACAAGATCGATGAATACCTGGGCAAATAGGGAGACAAGAATGGGATCCAGAAAACGCATAGCAGTAGTGGGCGCCGGCATTTCCGGACTGGCCAGTGCCTGGCTGCTGAGCAGCGAACACGATGTGACGCTGTACGAGGCAGGCAGTTATCTTGGCGGCCACACCAACACCGTCGACGTGACGGTGGACGGGCTGACACATCCGGTCGATACGGGATTTCTGGTCTTCAACGAAAAGACCTATCCAAACCTGATCGCGATGTTCGCCTTGCTGGGTGTCGACAGCGTCGAAACCGAGATGTCGTTTGCCGTCAGCCTCGAGAACCCCGATCTGGAATGGGCCGGCAGCAATCTGGCGACGGTCTTCGGGCAGAAGCGCAATCTGGTGAACCGCAAGTTCTGGGGCATGCTTTCCGACATCCTGCGTTTCAATCGCGAGAGTTCGGCCTGGGTGGCGTCGCATCCGGACAGCAAGCGCAGCCTCTGCGATTTCCTGACCGAGGGGCGTTATTCCAGCGCTTTTTCCGACTGGTACCTGCTGCCGATGGCGGCGGCCATCTGGTCCTGCCCGACCGGCCAGATGCTCGACATGCCGCTCGCCACCTTCATTCGCTTCTGCCAGAACCATGGTCTGCTGCAGATCTTCGACCGCCCGATGTGGCGGACGGTGAAGGGCGGCGGCCGCGAGTACGTCCGCAAACTGGCCGAGCGGATCGTCGCCAACGGCGGCGAGATCAAGCTGGCCTGCCCGGTGAAGGCGGTCATTCACGAAGGTGAGCGTTTGCTCGTGACGCACGAAGCCGGCTGCAATCTCTTCGATCAGGTCGTCATGGCCTGTCACAGCGACCAGGCCCAGGCCATTCTTGGCTTCTCGGCCTCCGATGCGCAGCGCGCCGTGCTCTCCGCCGTGCGCTATCAGCCGAACCGGGCCATCCTGCACACCGACCGGGCGCTGCTGCCGCGCGACGAAAAGCTGTGGTCGGCGTGGAATTACTTTGCTGGTCGCGGCGAGCCGGGCGAACAGCCGGTCGGCGTTTCCTACCTGATCAACAAGTTGCAGCCGCTGCCGTTCAAGACGCCGGTGGTGGTGACGCTCAACCCGGCGCGCGAACCGGACCCGGCAAAAGTGCTGGCCGAATTCGAATACGCCCACCCGATTTTCGACGGTCCGGCCATCGCCGCCCAGCAACGCCTGGCGCAGGTGCAGGGCGAGAATGGCATCTGGCTGGCCGGTGCCTGGGGCAGCTACGGCTTCCACGAAGACGGCCTCAAATCGGCGCTGCGCGTGGTCAACGGGCTGGGCGTCAAGGCGCCCTGGCAGAAGACGTCGGTCGTTTCCCAACGTTCCCTGGAAACGGCCTGAGGCTGTCATGAACCGCCCACGCCTCTTCCTCGGTCACGTCATGCACCGGCGCCTGCGCCCGGCGGTCAATGCCTTTGTCTACCCGGTCTTCTACATCCAGTTGCCGGTCCGCCAGCTGGCATTTGCAAATTGCCCGATTTTTTCGGTTGACCGTTGGAACGTGCTCAGCTTCCGGCAAAAGGACCACGGCGCCCGCGACGGCAGCCCGATCCTGCCCTGGATCCAGGCCCAGTTGCGCCAGCGCGGCCTGCCGGACGACGGCGAGATCACGCTGCAATGCTTCCCGCGCGTCTTCGGCTACGTCTTCAATCCGGTCAGCTTCTGGTATTGCCGCAATCGCGAGGGCGCGCTGATCGCCATCCTGGCCGAGGTGAACAATACCTTCGGCGGTTATCACAGCTACCTGCTGCACAACGCCGACGGTTCACCCCTGCAGGACGGGCAGGAGCTGCGCGCGACCAAGGAATTCCACGTCTCGCCCTTCAACGAGATCGAGGGCGGCTATCGCTTCCGCTTCCATCTCGACCGCCCCGTGCCGCTGGCCCGCATCGACTACGACGATGCCGAGGGCGAATTGCTGCTCACCTCGATTTCCGGCAAGGGCCGGGCCTGGTCGACCACGGCCCTGCTCGGCGCCTTCCTGAAAATGCCTTTCCTCACCGCCGGCGTGATGTTCCGCATCCACTGGCAAGCCTTGAAGCTGTGGCTCAAAGGGGTGCCGTTCCGCGGCGCCCACGTCCCTCAACCTCTCCGGGAACCGACAAAATGAACAACACGATGATCCTGCGCGGCAGCGAAAGACTGGCGCGCGACACCCGACTGGTCTTCGAACTGCTGGAAAAACTGCAGGGCGGACTGCTCGAAATTCGATTGCCGGGGGGCTCCAGCGCGCTGTTTGGCAGCGGCGAACATGGCGTCACGCTCAACGTGCACGACGAGGCGATGTTCGGCCAGGTGCTGGCGCGCGGCGACATCGGCCTGGCCGAAAGCTATCTCGACGGCCAATGGGATTCGCCCGATGTGACCGGACTGCTGCGCTTGCTGGCAGCCAATCGCGAACAGCTCAAACGCGCCGTCTATGGCTCGTGGCGCAGCCTGCTCGCCGCCCGCGTACGCCACTGGCTCAACGCCAACAGCCGCGCCGGCAGCAAGCGTAACATCATGGCGCACTACGACCTCGGCAACGATTTCTACAAGCTGTGGCTGGACCCGAGCATGAGCTACTCCTCGGCCATCTACCGCGAGGTCGACGACGGATCGCTCGAAACGGCACAGCACGCCAAGTACCGCCGCATCCTGAACTGCCTCAAGGCAGCGCCCGGCCAGAACGTCCTCGAAATCGGCTGCGGCTGGGGCGGCTTCGCCGAAATGGCCGTGCAGGACGGCTTGCAGACGACCGGACTGACCCTCTCGCCGGCCCAGCTTGAATGGGCGCAGAAACGGGTGCCGGGCGCCGATCTGCGCCTGCAGGATTACCGTGATCTCAACGAACAGTTCGACCACGTCGTCTCCATCGAAATGTTCGAAGCCGTCGGCGAACGCTGGTGGCCGACCTACTTCAAGACGCTGGCCAAGGCGCTCAAGAGCGAGGGCAGGGCGGTCGTCCAGAGCATCACCATCCGCGACGACATCTTCCCCGAATACCGGCGCAGCACCGATTTCATCCAGCAATACATCTTCCCCGGCGGCATGCTGCCCTCGCGCGCCGCCTTCCGCGCGGCGGCGGCCAAACAGGGGCTGATCGTCCGCAACGAATACGCCTTCGGCCAGGACTACGCCAAGACCCTGGCCGAATGGCGCCACGCTTTCGAAGCCAACTGGCCCGAAATCCAGAAGCTTGGTTTCGACGAGCCCTTCCGCCGACTCTGGCGCATGTACCTTTGCTACTGCGAGGCCGGCTTCCTGGCCGGAAATATCGATGTCGTCCAATTTGAACTCACGCATCGTTGATCTGGTGGCGCCGGGGGCTCGCACCAGCGAATCCCACGGTCAACCGGAAAAAACGGCCAAAAATGAAATGGCCTCGGGCGGCCGTCGCCGGCTGTTGCTCGCGCTGGCGGTCGCGCCGTTCGCCGCCTTCGCCAACACCGACCCGACGGCCGGCCTCAAACGCTGGGGCAACGGCCAGTTCCGCCGCTTCGGCTTCCTCGTCTACGAAGCCACGCTGTGGGCCGGCGACGACCCGCAACGCCCGCCGCTCGCCCTGCGCCTCGACTACAAGCGCACCCTCGCCGGTGCCGCCATTGCCGACGCCAGCGTCAAGGAAATGCGCGCGCTCGGCGCCGATGAGGTGGCGCTCAAGTGCTGGGGAGAGCAGATGACCCGCATCTTCCCCAACGTGAAGGAAGGCGATTTCATCATCGGAGAATACGTGCCCGGTTCCGCGCGTTTCTACTTCAACGGCCGTTTGCTCGGCGAAGTTGCCGACGCCGATTTCGCGCGGTGGTTTTTCGGTATCTGGCTTGATGCAAAGACCAGTGCGCCGGATTTGCGGGCGGCGCTATTGAGGCGAGGGTGATGGGCGCGCGGCGCTTCGATACGCGGGTTTCAGCCTCTGTACACCGGGCTGGGTTTTCTGATGCGCCGATTTCTGCGCTTGGAGCGCAGGTGCTGGTTGTTGAAGCGCTGGTTTCCGCGCCTGACGCGCGGGCGTACTTTCTTTTGCTTCGCCAAAAGAAAGTAGCCAAAGAAAAGGCGACCCCGGGGGCGGCGCCGGC
>JAGTRT010000066.1 GCA_018261895.1 Pseudomonadota bacterium | reverse complement strand
GCCCTTGAGGGCGAAGATGCCCTGCGGCCGTTTCTGGATGAAGATGATGATGCAGACGAGGATGCTGATCTTGGCGATGACCGCCCCGGCCCAGCCTTCAAGCAGCTTGCTGAAGATGCCCAGTCCAAGCGCCGCCCAGACCGCGCCGGCGAGTTGCCCGACGCCGCCGACGACGACGACCATGAAGGAATCGACGATGTAGCCCTGGCCCATGTCCGGGCCGACGTTGGAAATCTGTGAGAGCGCGACGCCGCCCAGCCCGGCGATGCCGGCACCCAGCGCGAAGGCCATGGTGTCGATGCGAGAAGTCGGTACGCCGACGCAGCCGGCCATCGGGCGGTTCTGCGTCACGGCGCGGACGAACATGCCGAGGCGTGTCTTGTTCATGAGCACCCAGACCAGGAAGAGCACGAACATCGCGAAGCCGACGATGATGATGCGGTTCCACGGCAGGATCAGGTTGGGCATGACTTCGATGCCGCCCGACATCCAGCTCGGGTTCGAGACTTCGACGTTCTGCGCGCCGAACAGCACGCGCGCCGACTGGATCAGCACCAGCGACAGGCCCCAGGTAGCGAGCAGGGTTTCCAGCGTGCGACCGTAGAGCCAGCGGATCACCGTGCGTTCCATGACGACACCGACCAGCGCGGCGGCAAAGAAGGCGACCGGGATGGCGGCCGGCAGGTACCAGTCGATGGCATCCGGGAAGTAGGCGCGGAACAACGTCTGCATGCCGTAGGTGGCGTAGGCGCCGACCATCAGCAGCTCGCCGTGCGCCATGTTGATAATGCCCATGACGCCGTAGGTGATGGCCAGCCCGAGCGCGCCAAGGAGCAGGATGCTGCCCAGTGACAGGCCGGAAAAGGCGCGGCCGACGTTCTCAGCAATGGCCAGCCGGCTGTCGATGGCTTTCACCGCGGCGATGGCTTCGTAGCGCACCTTGTCGTCAGGTTCGCCGGCCTTTTCGGTGAGCGGCAGCAGGACACTCTTGATCGTGGGCGATGAGGTTTCGGCCAGCGCCTTGACGGCGGCGAGACGGGCGGTGGGGTCTGTGTTGGCCAGGTTGGCCTGAGCGTGGGCGAGGACGAGCAGGGCCTTGATCTGGGCGTCGGTCTCTTTCTCCAGCGCCCGCGCCAGCAACGGGGCCATTTCCGGCGTCACCTGGCTTTGCAGTTTCTGGGCCGAGGCGAGGCGAACCGTCGCATCGGCGTCGAACAACTTCAGCGCGGCCAGCGCGCTAGCCAGTTCGCCCCGGATGCGGTTATTGACCGTCGGCGACTCCGGATTGGCCGGCATCTTGATCGCTTCGCCGGTCGCCCCGTCGAAAGCCTTGTCACCGTCGATGATGACGACCTTATCGCCAGCCAGGAACAGGCTGTCTTCGGCCATCGCCTTGAGGACGCGCACGGCATCGGGGTCGGCCGTCTGGGTCAGCTGGCGGATGGCCGCCACCTTCTCGCTGGAGTCCTCGGCGGCCAACTGGCGCACCTGCGCCGGGTCGAGCGCCGCCTGCGCCGACAGGCTGCCGAGGCAGAGTAACAAAGCAATCAAGGTTTTTTTCATCAAAGGTCCGTCCGCAATTGGTGCAGTGCAACGACAGGTTACGGGGCGGGCCGGCATTCAGGAATACGATGAATTGCGTAGTCTGCGCAGGCGCCTGCCCGGGCGCCGCGGCGGGGCTGGTCCTGAAATTGCTCATCAGGCTTCCAGCCCGTTTTTTCGACGGGTTTTTGTTATCAACCCGACAAACCCGACCCGCCATGAGCCAATCCGAACTCACGACCCGTTATTTCACAAGCTACAGCGGCGCCCGCCTGCCCCTCAATCTGGTCGGCGAGCTGGCCGTCGAGGACATGCGCAACCGCAATACCTTCTACCGTGGTCTGTACGACGCCGCCGGCTTGCTGACGCGTTGCGAGAAGATGGTCTATGGCGAGATCGAGGTGAGCCACGACTACCGCTACCACCCGGACGGCCGTCTGGCTCAGGCGCTCATCCAGAACGGCGACGACGACCCGGAAACGATCGATTACCCGGCCTGACCGTCGTCACTGGAACGCCTTTGTTCCGCTCTAACCCCAGGAGAAATCATGTCCGTTGCACCGATCAAAGCGTTTTCCGACAAAGCCAGGGCCAATCCCGAACTGGCCGCCCAGCTGAAGGCCTGCCAGAAGATCAAGGAACTCCGCGCCCTGGCCGCCGCCGAGGGTTTCGAGATCGAGGAAAACTCCCTCTACCCGCCCAACAACCCGCAATTCACCGAAGACCAGTTGTCGGAACGCCTGGTCAAGGCGCTGCTGCGCGTCTGATGTAACCCCCAGAGGCCGCGGTTCGAGCAACCGCGGCCTCCGTCTCCCTGCGGGCCATTCCCGCACGCGATTCGTCGACGACGAGCCGCCCCCGCCTCACCCGAGGCGAACCCCCTCCCGCCCTGCCAAAGCACGACCTGTCTCACGGTCAACCGGGAAAAAGAGCCAAATTCAAAAAGCTTTTTTTCTCGGCAAACCACCAACTTCAGCATAAACTGATAGTCTACTGTCATATTTAGCAGACAGACCTGTTTTGAAGTTTTTCCAGATTTGGCGAACGCAGGCTGCTTTCAGGAAATGCTCGAACTGCCTCGCTTCGGCCTGCGCAGGCCATCAGGAACAGGGGGTATATGGTTCACAAAGTCTCGCCCGTCGGCGACCCGGCAAGTGCGCCGCTCAAACGCTATTCGCTGCGCAGCAGTCTGTACATCCTGGTTGCCGCGTGCGTCCTGCCGGCCGCCCTGGTGTTTGCCTACCTGGCCCATTCCAATTACCAGCTCGAAAAAGCCAAGATCTACGGCGAAACGGTCTTGCTGGCGCAAAAGGTTTCCGCCGAAATCGATCTCGAACTCTCCTCCATCGAGGCCGCCCTGCGCGTCCTGTCCACCGCCGAATCCCTGCGCAAGGGCGATCTGCGCAGCTTCCACCGCATCGCCTCCGACGCCCTGCAATCGCAGACCGTCTACAACTACGTGCTGCTCGACAAGGGCGAACGGCAACTGATCAACACCCTGCGCCCCTTTGGCGTCCCCCTCCCGGCGAAAGGCAACCCGACCGAACTCCGCGAAGTTTTCCGCACCGGCCACACGGCCCTCTCCAACCTCTTCGTCGGACCAGTGACCAAGTCCCATCTGCTCGCCATGGCCGTTCCGGTATTCCGTGACGAAGAGGTCATCTACGCCCTCAGCATCGGCCTGTTGCCCCGACGCCTGGACGAAATTCTCGGCCGCCATCCGCTCAAGGACGGCTGGCTGATCGCCGTCCTCGACCGCACCGGCACCATCGTCGCCCGGAGCCGCGACGCGAAGCGCTTCGTCGGCGAACAGGCCGTCCCCGAATTGGTCGCCGCCATTCGCGACGCCGAACGCGGATCGCTCGAAACCATGACCAGGGACGGCATCCCGGTCGCCACCTCCTTCGTCCGCTCGCCGACCTGGGGCTGGTCCGTCGTCATCGGCGCCCCCAAGGCCAATCTCGAAGGCAGCCTCTACCGGCTGCTCACCGGCATCCTGCTCGCGGCGCTGACCCTCTTTGCCATCGGCGCCTGGATCGCCGGCATCCTCACCAACCGGGTCATCGCCTCCGTCAAGCAACTCAACGATGCGGCCCTCGCCCTTGGCAACGGCCAGCCCGTCAACCTCCCCGACATCCAGCTCGACGAAGCCGAAGCCGTCGGCCGCGCGATGCTCCAGGCGGCGCGCCTCATGGACGAAGTCAAACACCGCGCCTATCACGACGCCCTGACCGGCCTCGCCAACCGCGCCTTTTTCTACGAACTGCTCCACCACCAGATCGCCGCCGCCGAACGCGAAGGCGCCATCCTCGCCATCCTCGCCATCGATCTCGACAACTTCAAGCTGGTCAACGACGAAGCCGGCCACCCGGCCGGCGACATCCTGCTCAAGATCGTCTCCGAGCGCATCACCGACACCATTCGCGCCTCCGACGTCGCCGCGCGCATGGGCGGCGACGAATTCTCCATCCTGCTCTGGAACGCCGACTTCGACGACGCCAGCGAAACCGCAAGCCGCCTGCGCGACGCCCTCAGCCAGCCCTACCCCGGCATCGCCACCAACGTCTCCGCCAGCATCGGCATCGCCATCTACCCCCTCGCCGGCAGAACCCTCGAAGCCCTCCTGGAAAACGCCGACCGCGCCCTCTACAAAGCCAAACACGCCGGCAAGAACGGCTGCGCCCACTACATCGAGCCCGGGCAATAGAAAGCGGCTGCGCCACTTGAGCGACAGGCAGACCGACAAATTTCCATTGACCAAAGTGATCAATGTGTCTTAAATGATAAATATATCAACCAATTTACGCCATATTCGCTGAGGAGGCGCTATGCCCTGTCCGCAAAACCCAGATCCAGTGCCGCAACGGGCGCTCGTTGTTGATGACAATTCCCTGATGCGCGTCGTCTTGTCGAGCATGCTCATGCAGCGGGGTTATGACGTCATCGAGGAAACCAGTTCGGAAGCCGCGCTGATCCGACTCAAGGACGAGCGCTTCGACCTTGTGATGCTCGACATCCTGATGTTCAGGATGTCCGGGATCGAACTCTGCCAGATTATCCGGGACGAGCTCGGCCTGCTCGACCTCCCGGTGGTGGCCTACACGGCGCACAGCGACATATTCAACGTCGCCCACATGCGAATGGCCGGCTTCAACGATTTCCTCTTCAAGCCGGTGGATGGCGCCGCTCTGGACGGCGTGTTGCAGGGGCTGCGAGCTGCGCACTGAACAACACACGGTCAACGAAAACGGGGGCCGAGACCCCCGTTTCTGCGACTGACAGTCGATCCGGATTACTTCATTTCCGGCTCGTCCTTCTTCTTGTCGTTACCCGTGATGAACGGGCTCCACGGCTGGGCCTTGACCGGGCCGGGCGTCTTCCAGACGACGTTGAACTGGCCATCGGCCTTCACTTCGCCGATGAATACCGACTTGTGCAGGTGGTGATTCTTTTCGTCCATCTTGGAGATGATGCCCGACGGGGCCTTGAAGGTCTGGCCGGCCATGGCGGCGATGACCTTGTCGGTGTCGGTCGACTTGGCCTTCTCGACAGCCTGCTTCCACATGTGGATACCGATGTAGGTGGCTTCCATCGGGTCGTTGGTGACGACCTTGTCGGCGTTCGGCAGCTTGGCCTTCTTGGCCCAGTCGCGGTACATCTTCACGAACTTGTCGTTTTCCGGGTTCTTGAGCGACATGAAGTAGTTCCACGAGGCCAGGTGGCCGACCAGCGGCTTGGTATCGACGCCGCGCAGTTCCTCTTCGCCAACCGAGAAGGCGACGACCGGCACATCGGTGGCCTTCAGGCCGGCATTGCCGAGTTCCTTGTAGAAGGGCACGTTGGAGTCGCCGTTGATGGTCGACACGACGGCGGTCTTCTTGCCTTCCGAGGCGAACTTCTTGATCTTGGCGATGATGGTCTGGTAATCGCTGTGGCCGAACGGCGTGTAGTCTTCCATGATGTCGGCATCGGCAACGCCCTTGGACTTCAGGAAGGCGCGCAGGATCTTGTTGGTGGTGCGCGGATAGACGTAGTCGGTGCCGAGCAGCACGAAGCGCTTGGCTTCGCCGCCG
>JAGTRT010000024.1 GCA_018261895.1 Pseudomonadota bacterium | reverse complement strand
GACGCCGACCGGGCCGTTCCAGACCACGGTGCCGGCGTTGGCGATGATCTGCGCGAGCTTGGCGGCGGTCTTCGGGCCGACGTCGAGGATGCGGTCATGCGTGGCGACATCGTCGACCGAGATCTTGTTGGCGCGGGCGAGGGCGGAGACTTCGTCGGCGACGACGACGTCTTCCGGCAGCGGCACTTCGGCGCCGCGTTCCTTCATGATGTCCATGATGGCGTGGGCTTCCTTGACCAGGTCCGCTTCGGCCAGCGAGTCGCCGATGCGCTTGCCGGAGGCGAGCAGGAAGGTGTTGGCGATGCCGCCGCCGACGATGAGCTGGTCAACCTTGCTGGCCAGCGACTTGAGGATGGTCAGCTTGGACGAGACCTTGGAGCCGCCGACGATGGCGACGAGCGGACGCTTCGGCTCGTGCAGGGCCTTGGAGAGGGCGTCGATTTCAGCGCCCATGAGGATGCCGGCGCAGGCCACCGGGGCAAACTTGGCGATGCCGTGGGTGGTGGCTTCGGCGCGGTGCGCGGTGCCGAAGGCGTCATTGACATAGACGTCGCACAGCTTGGCCATTTTCTGGGCCAGTTCTTCGTTGTTCTTCTTTTCGCCCTTGTTGACGCGGCAGTTTTCGAGCAGGACGACTTCGCCCGGCTTCACTTCGAAGCCGCCATCGACCCAGTTCTGGATCAGGCGAACCGGCGCGTGCAGCAACTGGCCGAGGCGGACGGCGACCGGGGTCAGGCTGTCTTCATGGTTCAGCTCGCCTTCGGTCGGGCGACCGAGGTGGGAGGTCACCATCACCGCCGCACCCTTTTCCAGGCAGTACTTGATCGACGGCAACGAGGCACGGATGCGGGTGTCTTCATGTTGCCCGCTTCGTCCTGCGGCACGTTCAAGTCGGCGCGGATGAAGACGCGCTTGCCGGAAACATCGAGGTCGGTGAGTTTGATGACGTTCATGGTTTTCTCCAGAGATTGAGCTTAGTTGTTGTGAGTGGGCCAAAGCCGCGACCAGTGGTCGGCGACTTCGAGCATGCGGTTGGCGAAGCCCCATTCGTTGTCGAACCAGACGAAGAGGTTCACCAGGTGGGTGCCCCCGGTACGCGTCTGGCTGCCATCGACGATGGCCGAATGCGGATCATGGTTGAAATCGATCGAGGCGTGGGCGGCTTCGGAATAGGCGATGAGCCGCTTGAGCGGACCGCGCGCCGCGTCGGCGAGCAGGGCGTTGATGCTGTGCGCCGAGACCGGGCGCTGCGTGCTGATCGTCAGGTCGATGGCCGACACGTTGAGCGTTGGCACGCGGATGGCCTTGGCCTGCACCTTGCCAGCCAGTTGCGGCAGCAGGCGCTCGACGCCGCGGGCCAGGCCGGTGGAAACGGGGATGATCGACTGCATGGCCGAACGCGTGCGGCGCAGGTCGTCGTGATGGTAACCGTCGATCAGTGGCTGGTCGTTCATGACCGAGTGCAGGGTGGTCAGCAGCGCCTGCTCGACGCCGACTTCGCGGTCGAGCAGATCAAGAATGGGGACGATGGCGTTGGTCGTGCAGGACGCGGCGGAGACTAGTTTCTCGCGGCCGGTCAGGCTGTCCTGGTTGATGCCGGCGACGATGGTCGCATCGACATCGGCGCCGCTGTTGCCGGGGTGCGACAGGAGCAGGCGCGGACAGCCGGCGTTTATGAATTTGGCCAATTTTTCCCGTTGACCGTAGGAGCCTGAACATTCGACCACGAGGTCGATGTCGCGCCAGTCAAAGGCTTCCGGCGTGCGGACATGGCTGACGCGGATGGCGTGGCCATCGATGAGTAGTTCGCCGTCGCCGACTTCGACCGAGCCGGGAAAACGGCCGTGCGTCGAGTCGAAACGCGTCAGGTAGGCCATGCTCTCCAGGTTGGCCGGCTCGTTGATGGCAACGACCTGAAGATTGTGCGCCACCGGGGATTCCAGTAGCGCACGCAGGAAGCAGCGACCGATACGGCCATAGCCGTTGATGGCAAGACGCAGGGGCATGTCGTGGCGGTCGCTGTCCAATGACTTACTTAGGCAATTCGCCGGTGGCCTTGGGGTCGTACTCGATGTAGATCAGGCCGAGGATTTTTTGCATGCCGCAACGGCCCCAGAAGCCGCCATCGGCGCCATGGAAGTCGAGCTTGCCCATGCCCTTGAAGAAGGCCTCGGTGCGCGCCCGGTCATCGCCGAAGTAGAACGGGATGCGGTGCTTGCCGGTACAGAAGTCATGCTGGTTGGTCGGCTTGCCGACGATGGCGATGACCTCTTCGTAGCTCATGCCGATCTTCAGTTTACCGAATGGAGAATCCGGTGGTGGATTGCCGACAATGCTGGCCTCGGCGGCTTCTTCTTTCTTGGGCGGCTCGTCCGCAGCAATCGCGGCGGTGCTCAGGAAGAGGGCGGCGATCGCCGTCAGGAAGGCAATGCGATGTGCTTTGTGCATCTTGATTTCCTCCAATACTCAGTCAGGGTTCTCGGGCTGGGGGCGAAACAAAAGGGGCCTTGCGGCCCCTTTCTTGAAACAAACAGCTTACTTGGCGGCCATCCAGGCGCGGGCGGCATCGAGCATGCGGCAGGAGTAACCCCACTCGTTGTCGTACCAGGCCAGGACCTTGACCAGCACGGAACCGTCTTCACCCTTGATGACGCGCGTCTGCGTGGCATCGAACGTGGAAGAAACGGTGGTGTGGTTGAAGTCGGACGAGACCAGCGGCTCGTTGTTGACGTCGAGGATGCCCTTCAACGGACCATTGGCTGCGGCGGTCATCAGGGCGTTGATTTCTTCCTTGGTGGTGGCGCGGTCAGCAGTGAAGGTAAGGTCGACCAGCGAGACGTTGATGGTCGGGACGCGCAGGGCGAAACCATCGACCTTGCCAACCAGTTGCGGCAGAACGAGGCCGACAGCCTTGGCGGCACCGGTCTTGGTCGGGATGATGTTGGCGGCAGCGGCACGGGCGCGGCGCAGGTCCTTGTGGCGGACGTCGACGGTGACCTGGTCGTTGGTGTAGGCGTGGATGGTGGTCATCAGGCCCTGCTTGATGCCGATGCTGTCGGACAGGATCTTGGCGACCGGGGCCAGGCAGTTGGTCGTGCAGGAAGCGTTGGAGACGACGGTCATGTCGGCCTTCAGCGCGCCTTTTGCTCGAGCAGGGCGGCAGCCTTGGCCTTGGTGGTGTAGGCGCCGGTACATTCGAGCAGCACGTCAACGCCGTGGCTGGCCCAGTTGACGCCCTTCGGATCCTTGGTGGAGTAGAAGGCGATTTTCTTGCCGTCGATGATGATGCAGTTTTCACCCTCGGTCTCAACGCTGGTGCGGAAACGGCCGTGCGTCGTGTCGTACTTCAGCAGGTGGGCGTTGGTCGCCAGATCGCCGGAGGCGTTGATGGCGACGACTTCGAATTCGTTCTGCAGACCCTGCTCATAGATCGCCCGCAGCGTGCAGCGACCGATACGACCAAAACCGTTGATTGCAACCTTGATAGCCATGGATGATTTCCTCTCTCAGCGTTGATGTTTCGAATCAGGACAAAAGTTCTTTCGCCGTCTTGACGACGTTGGCGACCGTGAAGCCGAACAGGTCGAAGAGCTGGCCGGCCGGTGCCGACTCGCCGAAGCGGTCGATGCCGATCACGGCGCCGTGCAGGCCGACATACTTGCGCCAGAAGTCAGGGTGAGCGGCTTCGATGGCGATGCGTTTCTTGCAGCCGCCAAGCACGGAGGCTTTGTATTCCGTGCTCTGGCGGTCGAAAACGTTGGTGCATGGCATCGAGACGACGCGCGTCTTGATACCTTCGCCAGCCAGTGCGGCCTGGGCGTCGAGCGCCAGCTTGATTTCGGAGCCGGTGGCGATCAGCGTGAGCTGCGCCTCGCCGTCGCAATCGGACAGCACGTAGCCGCCCTTGGCGATGTCGGCGTCGGCGACCTTCTGGGTCACGGTCGGCAGATTCTGGCGGGACAGGGCGAGCAGGCTCGGGCCGTCCTTGCGGTCGACCGCCGACGTCCAGGCGATGGCCGTTTCCGTCGCATCGGCCGGGCGCCAGACGTCGAGGTTCGGGATGATGCGCAGGCTGGGGATGTGCTCGACCGGCTGGTGCGTCGGGCCGTCCTCGCCGAGGCCGATGGAGTCATGGGTATAGACCATGATCTGGCGCTGCTTCATGAGCGCTGCCATGCGGATGCCGTTGCGGGCGTAGTCGGAGAAGACCAGGAAGGTCGCGGTGTAGGGAATCAGGCCGCCATGCAGGGCGAGGCCGTTGGCGATGGCCGTCATGCCAAATTCGCGCACGCCATAGTAGCAGTAGTTGCCGCCCTCGGTGCGGGTGACGCCCTTGCTGCCCTTGACGAAGGTCAGGTTGGAGCCGGCCAGGTCGGCCGAACCGCCGAAGATTTCCGGTACGGCCGGAACCAGTGCAGCGATGGCGTTCTGCGAAGCCTTGCGGGTGGCAATGTTCTCGGCCTTGTCGCGGCAGGCGGCGAGGTAGGCGGCCTTGGTCGCTTCCCAAGTGGCTGGCAGTTCGCCCTTGATGACACGGCGCTCAAACTCGGCCGCTTCGGCCGGGTAGGTGGTCTGGTAGGCCTTGAAACGGTTGCTCCAGTTTTCCTCGAAAATCGCACCGCGCGGCTTGCCATTCCAGGCGGCGTAGATGTCGGCCGGGATCTCGAACGGCGGGTGGTTCCAGCCAATGTATTCGCGGGCAGCGGCAATTTCGTCCTTGCCGAGCGGAGCGCCGTGGCAGTCGTGCGAACCCTGCTTGTTCGGCGAACCGGCGCCGATGGTGGTCTTGCAGCAGATCAGGCTGGGCTTGTCGGTCACCGCACGGGCGGCGAGCAGAGCCTTTTCGATCGCGTCGCCGTCATGACCGTCCACAGCGGGCACGACATGCCAGCCATAGGATTCGAAACGCTTCGGAATGTCTTCGGTGAACCAGCCTTCGACATGACCGTCGATGGAAATGCCGTTGTCGTCCCAGAAGGCGATCAGCTTGCCGAGGCCCAGCGTGCCGGCCAGCGAACAGGCTTCGTGCGAGACGCCTTCCATGAGGCAACCGTCGCCGAGGAAGACATAGGTGTGGTGATTGACGATTTCATGGCCCGGCTTGTTGAACTCGGCGGCCAGCACCTTTTCGGCCAGCGCGAAGCCGACGGCGTTGGTGATGCCCTGCCCGAGCGGGCCGGTCGTCGTCTCGACGCCCGGGGTGTAACCGAATTCCGGATGACCCGGCGTCTTGGCGTGCAGCTGGCGGAAGTTCTTGAGGTCTTCGATCGACAGATCGTAGCCCGTCAGGTGCAGCAGGGCATACACCAGCATCGAGCCGTGGCCGTTCGACATGACAAAGCGGTCACGGTCGGGCCAGTGCGGGTTGGCCGGGTTGTGACGCAGGTGGCGGCGCCACAGGACTTCGGCGATTTCGGCCATGCCCATCGGGGCACCCGGATGGCCGGAGTTGGCCTGCTGGACTGCATCCATGGCCAGGGCGCGGATGGCGCCGGTCAGGGGAGAAAACTTGGGGAGATTGCTGACGCTCATGATCCGGAAATCCAGCCTGCTGAAAAGGCTAAATTATCCGGTAAAAGGCCCTTCTTGTGTAGGGCGGATTTGCGATCCGGCGGTCGTCAGGCCACCGGATCGGAGATGCGGATTACTTGCCGTCGTAATTGATCATCATCAGGACGCCGCGACCACCACCCCAGCTGCCGCCGGTGTAGGAGACGCTACCGTAACCCGGATAGCTGACTTCGTAGCGATGGCGGTCCGTGCCGTAATAGAACGGAACCCAGGCCTTGGCGGTGGGATAGGCATGTACCTGGTGGCTGACGCCGATCAGTCGTTCGACTTCCGGCTGTTCCATGCCGATGCGCAGTTGTGCCCAGCGGCTGCCCGGCGGGATGTTGCCGTAGATTTCGCCGTCAAATGAGCCGTCCCGTGATTTCACGACACAGGGGTTGCAGTTCTTGCCGGACGTGGCGTTGGCTGGCGCCGCTGTGCTCGCGGCTGCAGCGGGTGCCGGTTTGGCTGCCGGTGCTGCTGCCGGGGCCGGTTCGCATTCGGCTGGCGCGGCTTCCTCGGTCTTCTTGCTCGACTTCTTGGTGGTCTTCTTTTTGGCGGCCGATGCCGGTTGGCATTCCGGCTTGGCCGCAGCCGGTGCCGCCGGCGCGGGGGCTGCGGTAGCAGCGGGCGGTGGCGCGGATTCCGCGGGTTTGGACTCGTTGCTCTTGCAGCCGGCGATCATGGCGCCGGCGGCGAGGAGGAGTGCAATGCTGACTGGTTTCATCGCTGTGTCCTAACGGTGTCGAATGGGTAAATGTAGCAGGTCAGCCGGCGTGGTAGCTAGCAACGCGGTCGACCTCGTTTTTCGATCCGAGGATGACCGGAACGCGCTGGTGCAGCTTTTCCGGTTGAATGTCGAGGATGCGTTGACGGCCGGTCGTGGCCGCGCCGCCAGCCTGCTCGACGAGGAAGGCCATCGGGTTGGCTTCGTACATCAGGCGCAGCTTGCCACCCTGGCCCTTGAGCTTACTGTCCATCGGGTACATGAAGATGCCGCCGCGCGTCATGATGCGATGTACGTCGGCGACCATCGAGGCCCGGGGCTTCCCAGAAGCGCTGGTTGGCCATGTTGATGGCGAATTCCTTGGTGTCGGCCGGGATCTGCACGTTTTCCTGGGTCAGGATGAACTGGCCCTGTTCGCGATCGAGCGTAAACACGACGACCCCATCGCCCACGGTCAGGACGAGCAGCGTGGTCGGGCCATAGACTGCGTAACCGGCGGCGACCTGCGCCGTACCCGGCTGCAGGAAGGCGGCTTCGGCGGCCTCCGGGGTGGACAGGTCGGCGCCGTCGGGGCATTTGAGGACGGAGAAAATGGTGCCGATCGAGACATTGACGTCGATGTTCGAGGAGCCATCGAGCGGGTCGAAGGTCAGCAGGTATTCCCCCTGCGGATAGCGGTGCGGGACCAGGTGCGGGAGATCCATCTCCTCCGAGGCCATGGCCGCAAGGTGGCCGCCCCATTCGTTGGCGTCGAGCAGGATGTCGTTGGACAGGACATCGAGCTTCTTCTGGGCTTCGCCTTGTACATTGTCGCTGCCGGCTTCGCCGAGCACGCCGCCCAGTCCGCCCTTGCCGATGGCGATGGAGATGGCCTGGCAGGCGCGGGAAACGATTTCAATCAGGAACTTCAGGTCGCCGGTGATGACGCCCTTGTTGCGTTGCTCTTCGGTGAGATAGCGAGCCAGCGTGCGCTGTGCCATGAGAACCCCTGCTTCAATGACAAAAGCGCAATTTTACTCTGCCGGGCACCTTGCGTGGAGGAAGCTAAAGGCTGCTGCGCTGGACAGGGGTTTGCTGAGCAGGAAGCCCTGCACCTCGTCGCAGCCGTTGGTGCGCAGGAGTTCGAGCTGGTCTTCGGTTTCGACGCCCTCGGCAATGACCTTGAGGCCGAGCGAATGGGCCAGGGCAATGGTGCCGAATGCGATGGCCCGGTCGTTGAGGTCGGTTTCAATGTCGGCAACGAAGGAGCGGTCGATTTTCAGGTGATCGATCGGGAACAGCTTCAGATAGGCGAGCGAGGAATAGCCCGTCCCGAAATCGTCGATGGCCAGTGTGACGCCCATGCCGCCCAGGCGCTGCAAAATCAGGATGGCCTCCTGCGGATTTTCCATGACCGCGCTTTCCGTGATTTCCAGTTCCAGCAGTTCTGCCGGAAGGCCGGACAGGGTTAGTGCATTGGCGACGGTTTCGCAGAAATCGCGGCGGCGCAGTTGGCGGGCCGAAACGTTAACCGCGATTCGGATGGGTTTCATGCCGGCATCGATCCAGCGCTTCATCTCGCGACAGGCGGTTGCCAGGACCCATTCGCCGATCTCGACGATGATCCCGGTCTCTTCGGCGATGGGGATGAAGCGCGCCGGCGAGATCATGCCTTCGGTCGGGTGGTGCCAGCGGAGCAGGGCTTCGACGCCCGTCGGCGTGATGTCCCCGGCCTTGAATTGCGGCTGGAAACACAACGCCAGCTCGTTGCGGCTCATCGCGTGACGCAGCTTGTGTTCGATGCTCAGGCGTTCGGAGGTCGCCAGATTCATTTCCGTGGCAAAAAACTGGAAGTTGTTTCTGCCGGCCGCCTTGGCGTGGTACATCGCCGTGTCGGCATTCTTCAGGATGGTGTCGCCGTCCGGACCGTCATCCGGGAAGACGCTGATGCCGATCGACGGGCTGGTGTGGAGCTCGTGTCCGTTGGCCTCGATGGGCGAGGCCAGCGTCGCGATGGCCTTGCCGGCGACGACAGCGGCGTCGGCAGCCGACGAGATGCCGGGCAGGATGATGACGAATTCGTCACCGCCCAGGCGGGCCACGAAATCGGTCTCGCGGACGACCCGCGACAGGCGGCAGGCCACTTCCCGCAACAGTTCGTCGCCAATCTGGTGGCCCAGGGTGTCGTTGATGATCTTGAAGCGGTCGAGGTCGAGGAACATCATGGCGACCCGCCAGCCATGGCGACGCGCCTCGGGCAGCAGCTGGGCGAGGCGCAGGAGCAGGGCCATGCGGTTGGGCAGGCCGGTCAGCGCATCGTGCTGGGCGATGTGCCGCATGCGCTCCTCGGATTGCTTGTGTTCCGTGATGTCGGCCAGAATCCAGACGTAGTGTGCCGGCAGGCCGCTCTGGGGGTCGTCGACCCGGTTAACCCGGGTGCCGGCCGGGAAGCCCTTGCCGTTCTTGCGCGTGATGTCCAGTTCGCCCTGCCACGACGCACGCTGCGCCAGGTCGGCTTCGAAATCCTGACGTGCCTGCTCGCCGTGAAGGTCGATCAGTCCGAAGACGGTCAGACCGACCAGTTCGAAGGCCTCGTAGCCGGTCATCTGGGTGGTTGCCGGGTTGATCGACAGGATGCGGTGTTCTTCGTCCGTGAAAATGATGCCGGCCGGCGTATGGGTATAGACCTTCTGGGCCAGTTGCTCGCGTTCGGCGCTGGCGCGCTGTTCCGAGATGTCGGTATAGGTGGCGATGAAACCGCCCGGTTGCTGGTCGATGAGGAGCGGTTCGCGCTGGATCAGGTAGGCCCGTCCGCTCGGGTGGGTGCGCTCGAAGCGCTGGGCTTCGAATTTGCCGGCTTCGGCCGTCAGTCCCTCGACAATGGCCTCGGTATCGCCTGGGCCGCAGTCGCCGCGACTGGCCGGGATGCGCATCAATTCGGCGAAATGAACCCCTTCGCAGACGATCTCGGGAGGCAGGCCGAGCGCATCGATGAAACCTTGATTCCAGACGCGCAGACAAAGCTTCTCGTCGAACACGCAGATGCCTTGAGGCATGTTCGAGACGACCGACTGAAGGTAAGCGAGCTGGCGCCTGATATCGACGGATACTGGAGAGGAAAGGTCCGGAAGATTCAACGAGGATGGCCAGCAACAAAACGATGTTGAATCATAGCCTAGCGCTCAGGCTCTAGCCATTGGCGAAAGCCGCTTTTTTACTTCTGGCAGTTGTTTGCTAGTTGTGCCATTTGATCGAGCAGCCGATGGATGCGGTCTGCTCGGCGGGGCCTTGGCCGGTGGTGGCAATCTGCCGCATCGCCTCGAAAAGCTCGCGCCGTGCATCCGGCGCTGCCGGTGCGCGCCCGGAGGCATCGAGTCGGCCACGGTACTGGAGTTCGAGGCGGGCGTTGTAGCCAAAAAAGTCCGGCGTGCACACTGCGCCGTAGGCCCGCGCCACGGACTGGGTTTCGTCGTAGAGATAGGGGAAGGGGAAATCCAGTTCGGTCGCCCAGCGTGCCATCGATTCGGGCGCATCCTCCGGGTAGGCGGCAATGTCGTTGCTCATGATCGCGACGCAACCGATGCCGGCGCTGGCGAGTTCGCGGCAGTCGCGGATCAGGCGGTCGATGATTGCCTTGACGAACGGGCAGTGGTTGCAGATGAACATGACCAGCAGTCCGTTGGGGCCGCGGCAGCTTGCCAGCGTGTGGCGCTTGCCGTCGATGCCGGGCAGGTCGAAATCGATGGCGGGTTGTCCGAAATCACACACCGGCGGGTTCAAGGCGACCATGTTTTTCCACTCCAAAACGCATTTCGCCCATAATAGCACCGATGAATTTACCCCGTTTTTACTGCCGAGAAGCCCTTTCACCGGGGGCGCACGTTGAATTGCCCGAGCCGGTGGCTCGCCATGCGGTGCGCGTGTTGCGCCTGCAGCCCGGCGCACCGATGGTGCTCTTCGATGGCCGTGGCGGCGAGTATCCGGCGCACATCCAGCGCATCGAACGCGATCGTGTGGTCGCCGAGCTGGCCGCGTGGGTCGACGTCGAGCGCGAGTCGTCTTTGTCCATCACGCTGGTCCAGGCGCTGCAGGCGGGCGACAAGATGGATTTCACCATCCAGAAGGCGGTCGAGCTGGGTGTCCGCTGCATTGTGCCGGTCGAGAGCCGGCGCAGCGTGCTGCGCCTGTCCGGCGAGCGTGCCGGCAAGCGGGTCGCCCACTGGCAGGGCGTGGTCGCCTCGGCCTGCGAGCAATGCGGGCGTAACCAGGTGCCGCTGGTGGCGCCGCTGGAGAAGCTGGAAAACTGGCTGGCCAGGCCGGCCGACGGTGTGCTGCGCCTGATGCTGGCGCCGGATGCCGAGCAGACGCTGGCGTCGATCGAGCCGGTCGGCGAGGTTCAACTGTTGATCGGTGCCGAAGGGGGGCTCGATCCGCAGGAAGTGATCGCGGCGAAGCAGGCCGGTTTTCAGGCCGTCCGCATGGGGCCGCGGATTTTGCGTACGGAAACGGCGGGCCTGGCTGCGCTGGCAGCGATGCAGGCTTTATGGGGTGATTTCAGGGAGGGGTAGGCAATGTTCGAATCAGCTGAGTTGGGCCACAAGATCGACAAGGAAACATTCAAAAAAGAAGTGCCGAAGTTGCGCGCAGCCTTGCTCGATGTTCAGTACGACATGCTGGAGAAGAAGGAATTCCCGGTCGTCATCCTGATTTCCGGGGTCGACGGCAGTGGCAAGGGCGAGACCATCAACCTGCTTTATTCCTGGATGGATCCGCGCCATATTTCGACGCTGGCTTTCTCGGCGCCTTCGGACGAAGAACGTTCCCGTCCCTACATGTGGCGCTATTGGCGCGCCCTGCCGCCCAAGGGCAAGGTCGGCATCTTTGCCGGGTCCTGGTATTCGCAGCCGATTACCGACCGGATCAACGGTACGATGCGCCGTTCCGAAATGGATGAGCGCCTTGACGATATCAATCGCTTTGAGGCCATGCTGGTCAATGAGGGCGCGCTGGTCCTCAAGTTCTGGTTCCATCTTTCCAAGGATGGCCAGAAGACGCGGCTCAAGGCCCTGGAAAAGAATCCGAACACGGCCTGGCGGGTCACCAAGGAAAGCTATGAACGCCTGAAGACCTATAACAAGCTGCAGGAAGTGGCTGGCCATGTCCTGCGCGTCAGCAATACGGCACATGCGCCGTGGATCATCGTCGAGGGGACGGATGACGAATATCGCTCGCTGACCGTCGGCCGCATCGTGCTCGACGCCATGAAGCGCCGTCTGCAGCAGGCGGGCCGCCAGCAGGTGCCGGTGGCGCCGCCGATTGTCCATGCCATTGACCAGAAAAACGTGCTCAGCGAGCTGGACCTCAAGCAGAAGCTGGCCAAGAAGGATTACGAGAGCCAGCTGGCCAAGTACCAGTCCCGGCTTTCCGAACTGGTGCGCGACCCGCGTTTTGTGGGCAAGCGTTCGCTGGTGCTGGTTTTTGAAGGTTCGGATGCGGCTGGCAAGGGCGGCACCATCCGCCGTATTGGCGCTGCGATGGATGCCCGGCAGTACCAGATCGTGCCGATTGCCGCGCCGACCGAGGAAGAGCGGGCGCAGCCGTATTTGTGGCGTTTCTGGCGGCATCTGCCACGCACCGGGCGGGCGGCCATTTTCGACCGTTCGTGGTATGGCCGTGTGCTGGTCGAGCGCGTCGAGGGCTTTTGCACCGAAGCCGACTGGCTGCGTGCCTACGCCGAGATCAACGATTTCGAGCACCAGATGGTCGATTCCGGCGCCATCGTCGTCAAATTCTGGTTGCAGATCAGTGCCGACGAGCAGTTGCGCCGTTTCAAGGAGCGCCAGGACACCGAGTTCAAGCGTTTCAAGATCACCGACGAAGACTGGCGCAACCGCGAGAAGTGGGACGACTACGTGTCCGCCGTTTGCGACATGGTCGACCGCACGTCAACCGGGCTGGCGCCCTGGACGTTGGTTGAGGCCAACGACAAGAACTTCGCCCGGGTTAAAGTGTTGAAAACACTGTGCGAGCGCATCGAAACGGCACTGAAAGACGACGACGGAAAATATTCGGAAAAATGAGCGATACCCCTTACGACGAGCATTTCGTTTCCTGGTTCCGGGCGGTCACGCCCTACATCAACGCCTTTCGCGGCAAGACCTTCGTCATTGCCTTCGGCGGCAAGGCGGTGGCCAGCGAGTTCGCCAAGACGCTGGCTTACGACGTCAATCTGCTGGTCAGCCTGGGCATCCGCCTGGTGCTGGTGCATGGGGCGCGGCCGCAGATCGAGGAAGAGCTGGCCGAGAAAAAACTCGAGTCGAAATATCACCGCGGCTATCGGGTGACCGATGCCGAGGCGCTCGATTGCGTGCTCGATGCCGTGGGCAGCGTCTATCTGGAAATCGAGGCCATGCTGTCGCAGGGTTTGCCCAATACGCCGATGGCCAACAGCCGCATCCGCGTGATCGGCGGCAATTTCATCACCGGCCAGCCGATCGGCGTGCTCGACGGCATCGACATGCATTACGCCGGCAAGGTGCGCAAGGTCGACGCCGAGGGCATCAACGCCCAATTGGGGCTGGGCAATATCGTTCTGCTCAACTGCGAAGGGCCGTCGCCGACCGGCGAGATCTTCAACCTGCAGATGGAAGAGGCGGCCGAGGCCGTGGCCATCGCCATCAAGGCCGACAAGCTGGTCTATCTGACCGACAGCCGGGGCGTGACCGACAGCAGCGGCGAGTTGCTCGACGCCATGACGGCCGACGAGGCGGCCGACATGCTGCGCGATGCCGACTGGTTGTCCGCCGACATCAGCCGGTACCTGCCCTGCGCCATGCGGGCGAGCCGGACGGGCGTCGGCCGGGTGCACCTGATCAGTTTCGAGCAGGACGGGGCCTTGTTGCGCGAACTGTTCACCCACGACGGCGTCGGGACGGTGGTGACGCGGGAATCGCTGGAGAACATCCGCGAGGCCAAGCCGGACGACATCGCGGCGCTGATTGCGCTGATCGAACCGATGGAGCAGGAAGGTATTCTGGTGCATCGGCCGCGCGAACTGCTGGAGCGCGAGATCGAGCATTTCTCGATCATGCTGCACGATGGCATCATCGTCGGCTGCGCGGCGCTCTACCCGCATTCCGAGGACGAGGCAGAACTGGCCTGCCTGGCGGTCAATCCCGATCATCGCGAGTGGGGTTACGGCGAGCAACTGATGAAGCGGATCGAGAAGCGGGCGCGCAAGTCGGGCGTCAAGCGCCTTTTTGTGCTGACGACGCGGACCGAACACTGGTTCGTCGAGCGCGGTTTCAAGCTGGGCAAGGTCGATGATCTGCCGGCCAACAAGCGCGACATGTACAACTATCAGCGGCGCTCCAAGGTGCTGTTCAAGACTTTATAATTCCTCCATCAATTCCCCACGGAGTTTCACATGGCACGTACCGTCAATTGCATCAAGCTCGGCCGCGAGGCTGAAGGTCTGGACATGCCGCCCTATCCGGGCGCGCTGGGCCAGCGGATTTTCGAGAACGTTTCGAAGGAAGCGTGGCAGCAATGGATCAAGATGCAGACGATGATCATCAACGAGAATCGTCTGAACCTGGTTGATGCCCGTCATCGCAAGTACCTGTCGGAACAGGTTGAAAAGCATTTCTTCGGCGAAGGCGCCGACCGCATTCAGGGCTACGTTCCGCCGGCTGCCTGAGCGGAACGTCGACCGATCAGAATCCCGCTGCGGCGGGATTTTTTATTTTCAGGCCAGCTTGCTGATGACGAAGTAGAGCAGCATCCCGCCGCCCAGGGCCGAGGCGGACAGCCAGGCGCCAGCCTTTTTCAGTTCGCTGGCCTGCTCGTCGATGAATTGCTCCAGTCCGTCAAACAGCTCGGGAAAGGCGGCGATGTCACTCTGGTTCTGCTTGTCCATGGGTTCTCCTTGATCAGCCGGTGTCTGGCTTGTCGTTGGACTCCACTATCGCCAGTCAATATTGCAGGGGCATGACGGATTTCTTGAGGGCAGGTTGCGGTTTTGGGTCGATCTCACGGTCAACCGGAAAAAAGGCCCAAAACTGAAATCCTAGAATTTGCGAATCAGCAGTTGGCGGCCTTCGATGGCGCTTTTGCGGATGGCGGCGAAGCCGAAATCACGAAAACGCTTGGTCTTGGCGGCCGATACCAGAATGCGGCCGTGCTCGAAATTCGCTTTCAGCCAGTCGATGCGCGCCTTGATCAGGGCGCGGGCGATGCCTTGGCCGCGATGCTCGGGAGCGACGGCCGAGAGGTAGAGGATGTGGGTGTTCGAGGCCCAGTCGGCGGCCTTGACGCCGCCAAAGCCGACGATGCTGCCGGCGGCCATGGCGACGAAAAATTGCCGGTAGAAGGTCGGGTCGACGCTCTTCAGTTCGCGCCGTACCCGCTCCAGTCCGTAGCGTTCGGGGTCGCCGAAGGCATTGACGATGAGGGTGAGGCTCGCGTCGAGCAGGGCCGGGCTGCTGACATCCAGCGTGTCGATGCGAACGTTTTTCATGCGCTCAGCCGGGGGCGGCCATCAGCATGCGGCGCAGGCGCAGGCCACGTTCGGCGGCTTCGCGGGCCGCTTCCCGGTTGAGCGCCGACTGCTTTTGTCCGAAGGCTTCGCGTTCCCGCAGACTGCTGGCGGCGGCCTCGATACTGCGCAGGCAGCGCCAGCGGTAGCCCTGGCGGGTCGGGTAGCGGCGCATCTGGCTCTTGTCGTGATGGACGCGGCAGCAGTAGCAAAACAGGGTTTCGGTCATCGCAAGCTCCGGGTGTCGAGGATGCGTATCAGCATGTCGGTGCCATGTTGCGGGAAGATGACGGCCAGGCGTCGGTTGGCGGTGTCAAATTTTTGAAATATCCCATTCTTAAAATATCGGGACAAATTGCCGTGGATGTTTCCCATGATTGTGCTGATCGACGACGAGGCCGCAGAACTGCGGCGAATCATGGCCGACGGACTGCTTTTCCCCGTTTTTCAGCCGATACTCGATTTTCGCGTGCGGGCCATACTGGGCTACGAGGCCTTGATTCGCGGCCCGGAGGGCAGTTGCCTGCAGTTTCCCGACCAGTTGTTCGGTGCCGCGTCGCGCAACGAACTGACGCAGGAGCTCGAACATGCCTGCCGGGAGGCCAGCCTGTACGCCTTTGCCGCGCAGCGTCTGACCGGGCGGCTGTTCCTCAACGTTTCGCCGTGCTGCCTGACCGATGATCGGCTGATGGGCGAACCGATGCGCGATCTGCTCTCCGCGCTGGGCATCGCGCCGAACCGCATCGTGATCGAGTTGACCGAGAATCAGAAGATCGGCGACATGCCGGGCATTCTCGAGGCGCTCCAGCATTACCGCGGGCGCGGCTTCCAATTCGCCATCGACGATCTGGGCGAAGGGTTTGCCAACTTGCGCATGTGGTCGGAGTTGCGCCCCGAGTTCGTCAAGATCGACAAGCACTTCATCCACGGCATCGCCGACGACCGCATCAAGTTCCATTTCGTCCGCGCCATGCAGGACCTGGCCGAAATCTGCAATGCCTCGCTGGTCGCCGAGGGGATCGAGCGCAGCGAGGATTTCGCCTGCCTGCGCGACATGGGCATTGCCTGCGGTCAGGGCTACCTGATTGCCAAGCCGGAGAGCCACCCGATTCGGCGGCTCAGGGACAACATTTCGGGCGTGCTCGACAAGCAGTCGAACGCCCTGTCGCCGATGACCGGCGGCCCCGGTCAGCTGCCGACGGCGCGCAATCTGGCGCGGACCATCGAGCCGGTCGCCATGAGCGCCAGCAACGCCGAGGTGATCGTCCGTTTCGAGGCCGAGCCGGACCTCGATGTCCTGCCCGTCGTTCAGGGCTATCAGCCGGTCGGCATGATCAACCGGCACAGCATGATCGACCGCTTCGCCCGGCCTTTCCGCAAGGAGTTGTTCGGACGGAAGAGCTGCGAGTTATTCATGGACCATGCGCCGCTCGTCGTCGATCAGCACGCGACGATCCAGGAACTCGCCATGATGCTGGCGATGGCGCCCAAGCACTACCTGTTTGACGGCTTCATCATCACCGAGCAGGGGCGCTATCTCGGCGTTGGCAGCAGCCACGACCTCATGGCGATGATCACCGAAATGCAGATCAGCGCGGCGCGTTACGCCAATCCGCTGACCCAGCTGCCGGGCAACGTGCCGATCAACGCCCACGTCGACCGCATGCTCGAGACCGGGCGCCCGTTTGTCGCGGCCTACGTGGATATCGACAACTTCAAGCCGTTCAACGATGCCTTCGGCTACCGGCGCGGCGACGATGTGATCCAGACCCTGGCCCGGCTGATCTGCGAAGCGACGGATCGGCAGGCGGATTTCGTCGGCCATATTGGCGGCGACGATTTCTTCGTCGTCTTCCAGAGCGACGACTGGGAGATTCGCTGCTGGCAGATCATCAGCGCCTTTTCGCTGGCCATGGGCAACATGCTCGGCGTCGATGAGCGGTTGCGCGGCGGCTACATGGCCGAGAACCGGCGCGGCGAACTCAGCTTCCAGGCCTTGCCGACCCTGTCCATCGGCGCCGTCAAGGTCGGTCCGGGCGAATGCGAATCGCACCGCGAGGTGGCCGCAGCGGCCGCCGCCGCCAAGAAGCAGGCCAAGAAAAAGCTCAAGGACCCGACGCACGAACCTTCCGGCGGGAGCTTCTTCGTCGAGCGTCGCCGGGTCGGCCATGGCGAGGCGCTGGTTGCGATGGGCGGGCTCGCGCACTGATCCTGGGCGCTTGTCTTCGCCGTTGGCGGCGATTTGACGGTCAACCGGAAAAAATGCCCAAAATGGAAATCCCCGCGCGGGCGGCTGGCCGCCCGGTCGGTCGTCAAGCCGGCGTGTTCGGGGTGAGCAGGCGGGCGATCAGGGCGTAGAGTTCATCGGCCCGGATCGGCTTGGAAATGTAGTCGTCCATGCCCGCGGCCACGCAGGCTTCGCGGTCGCCCTGCATGGCGTTCGCCGTCATGGCCACGATGGGCAGGCGCTGGCGGCCGCTGTCCGCTTCGAAGCGGCGGATCTGCCGGGTGGCTTCGAGGCCGTCCATGACCGGCATCTGCATGTCCATCAGCACCACGTCGAACGGGACTTCGCCGGCCTGGATCAAGGCCAGCGCGCTGGCGCCGTTTTCGGCCAGCGTGACGCGATAGCCCTTGCGCGCCAGCAGGGCGGTTGCCAGTTTCTGGTTGACCCGATTGTCCTCGACGAGCAGCACTTGGGCATTGCCCTCGGCCAGGGCGCGGGCCTTCTCGGCTTCGTCAGACTGGTGATCGGCCGCCGGCGCATCGGCGACGGGCAGGTCAATCGAGAAATGAAAGGTGCTGCCCAGTCCCGGCGTGCTGTCCAGCCAGATGCGGCCGCCCATGAGGACGACGAGCTGGCGCGAAATGGTCAGGCCCAGCCCGGTGCCGCCGAAACGCCGGCTGGTCGAGCTGTCCTCCTGCGCGAAGGCTTCGAAGATGTGCGCCTGCTTTTCCGGCGGAATGCCGACGCCGGTGTCGCGCACGGCAAAATGCAGCGTCGCCTGGCCGTTCTCCAGCCGGGTGGCGTCGACGGCCAGCTCGACCTCGCCGTGGTCGGTGAACTTGATGGCGTTGCCGAGCAGGTTGAGCAGCACCTGGCGGAGCCGCAGCGGGTCGCCCTGGACCATGCGCGGGACGCCTTCCCGGATCGTGCATTTCAGTTCCAGCGGCTTCTCTCCCCGCTGGTAGGCGAGGGGGCGCATGATGTCGGCGACGACTTCCGGGAGGTCGAAGGTGATGGTCTCGATGCTGAGCTTGCCGGCCTCAATCTTCGAAAAATCGAGGATGTCGTTGATGATGTTGAGCAAGGCGCCGGCCGACGATTTGACGGTTTCCAGATAGTCGCGCTGCTCGCTGCTCAGTTCGGTATCGAGGGTCAGGTTGGTCATGCCGATGATGCCGTTCATCGGCGTCCGGATTTCGTGGCTCATGTTGGCCAGGAACTCGCTTTTCGCCCGGTTGGCCGCCTCCGCCGCGTCGCGCGCTTCCGTCATGGCCAGGCGAATCGCCTCGCGTTCGTTGACCATGCGGGTGATCGAGGCGGTCAGTTCGGCGATGTCGCCGTCGCTCACCGGCGCATTGCCGTCCTGCATGTGGCCGAGGCCGGACAGCAGTTCGCGCAGGGCGATCAGGGCTTTTTCCCGCGACGCGAGTTCGTTGCGCAGGCTGCCGGCGGTGCGGCTCAGCAATTCGAATGTGGGACGAAACTCGAGCGGCACATCGGCCGGGGAAAGGGCCTCGACCCCGCCTTTTTCGGCGGATTGCTGCTCGAAATGGCGAATCCGGTCGAGCGCGCTGAGCCAGTGCTTGAGCGGAAACCAGATGAGCAGCAGGCCGCCAGCAAAACCGGCGATGGCGAGCGCCGATGCGGTCAGCACCAGCTCCCAGATGGCACCGGCAATCCGGTCGACGGCGAAGGTCAGGCGCAGGACGCCGTAGTCGATCCCGCCCGTCGAGATGTTGCGATTCACGTCGTAAAGCTGCCTGGCGATGTTTTCATGCAGCCAGTCAGGCGGTACGGTCAGGGGCTTTTCCCTGTTGTCGACACGGATGACGCCGCCATTCAGGTCAATGAACGAGGCCGAATCGAACTGCGAACTGGCGATGGTGCGTTCCAGGGTGCGGTTGATCGTGTCGTAATCGCCGATCACGGCGCTTTCCGAGATGACCTGGGCGACCACCTCGATCATCATGCTCGACGAATCCTGCGCATCCTGAACGCTGACCCGGATCTGCGCCTGGTAGAACAGCGCCAGCCCGATGCCGATGAAGAGCAGCAGCGTCGCCGAATACAGCCAATAGACCCGGGCAACCAGGGTCTCGGGCAGCAGTCGGGCGAGCAGGGATTTCATGGGCAATTGCCGCCTCGGCTAGCGGAGTACGGCCGGCGCGGACTGATAGAACTTCCGGTAGTTGGCGTAATCGGCCAGGCTGGCCGGGACGAAGTAGGCGTCGTCGTTGAGGCCCACTTCGCGCGTTGCGCGGGCCAGGATGTCGCGGCCCCGGGCGTCGAGGTTCATGCGATGGAAGGCGCTGGCGACCGCCTTGAGGTCTTTTTCCGGCACCTTGCTCGACGCCATGAGCGCCAGGTCATGGTATTCCTCGGAAGACCAGAGGATGCGGAACGCCTTCTTCTCCCGGAAGACGTAGCCCTGTATCAGCTGCGAATTGCTGCCGACGGCCTTGGATTTTCCGGCAAACATCTGGGCGAAGGCGGCATTCTGGTTGCCGCCGAAGACGACCTTGACGTCGATGCCTTTCGACAGCAGATGAGCGTAGGGCACCTTGTAGCCGATGAAGGCTTCCGGGCCGGCGAAGGAAACCTCCTCGCCCTTCAGTTCCTCGAGGCGCGTGATCGGCGAATCGGCCGGCACGGCGATCTGGGCGCGCAGGGGCGGCGCCTGCCGGCGGCCGAAGACCTTCCAGCCGAGCTTTTCACGCTCCGGGCTGAACAGGTGGTTGGTGAAGACGAATTCGACTTCCTGCGCCAGGACGTAGCTTGTCGTATCCGCCGAAGTGCGGCCAATCTTGAGTTGCAACTTGACGCCGCTCTTTTCCGACACGTAGTTGATGATCGGATTCCAGTAAGCCGCCGTCTTGTTGATGTCCCACTGGTTCACCGGTGAAAACCGGTAGACCGGGGCCTCGTCGGCGAAGCTGCTGGTGATGAAGGCAAGGGCGGTGGCGCAGCACAGAATGAAGTGACGCATGGGACTGGCTCCCCGATAAGAAATTTGTTGTATTTGTGGATTTTATAGATTACTGGCCCAAATACAATGCGGCGATCCGCCGCTTCAGTGACCGGCCAGGGCGCGGGCGATCATTCTTGTCTTTTCCTCGATGTCCGCCTCGGAGTCGACGTAGCGCTGGGCGATGGCAAAAAATGCATCCTTGACGGCAAGGAAGGCATCGACAATGTCCGGATCGAAATGCGTGCCGCGGCCATCGGCAATGAGCTGTACGGCCTTGTCGTGCGGCATCGGCTCCTTGTAAGGGCGCCGGCTGATCAGGGCGTCGTAAACGTCGGCGACGGCCATGAGGCGGGCGGAGATCGGGATGGCGTCGCCGGCCAGCCCTTCCGGGTAGCCGCTGCCATTCCATTTTTCCTGATGGCTGTAGGCGATTTCCTTGGCGTAGGTCAGGAATTCGACATTGACGCCGAGCCTCGCCTCGGCCGTCGCGATGGCGTCGCGCCCGAGCGTCGTGTGCGTCTTCATGACCTCGAACTCTTCCGGCGTGAAGCGTCCCGGCTTGAGCAGGATGTGATCGGGAATGCCGACCTTGCCGATGTCGTGCAGCGGCGCCGACTTGAACAGCAGATTGATCGTGTGATCGTTCAGGAAGCTCGTAAATCGGGGGTGATGTCGCAGTTGCTCGGCCAGCGCCTGGACGTAGAACTGCGTGCGCCGGATGTGGTTGCCCGTTTCGTTGTCGCGCGTTTCGGCCAGCGAGGCCATGGCCATGATGGTCACGTCCTGGATCGCCTCGATTTCCGCCGAGCGTCGGGCGACTTCGTTGGCCAGGAAGACGGCCTTGTCTTCCAGGAAATCCGCCGAGGCCTTGAGTTGCAGGTGGGTCCGGATGCGCGCCAGGACGACCTTCTGCTTGATCGGCTTGGTGATGTAATCGACGGCGCCGAGGTCGAAGCCCTTTTCCTCGTCGTCGATGGAAACGTTGGCCGTCAGGAAAATGACCGGAATGCCGGCGGTGCGCGGGCTGGCCTTGAGCTGGGAGCACACTTCGTAACCATCCATCGCCGGCATCATGATGTCGAGCAGGATGAGATCCGGCAGCGGGTCGCTGTCGAGCATCGCCAGCGCCTGCGGTCCGGACGCCGCTTCCCTGACGTCGTATTCCTTCTTGAGGACCGCCGACATCAGCGTCAGGTTGAACGGGGTGTCATCAACGACCAGGATTGTCTTGCGGGTCGGTTGATGGGCAGGGGGGATCATGGTGAATTCCTTGAGTCGATGGCCGGAGCCAAGGCAGCAAGGTTCAGTATCCCCTTGAAGCCCGATTTTTATCAAATATTTTTAGTTTGGGGCGCGCAATGGCGCTCCCCGTCAGCCCATGCCATCGGCAATCGCTCAATAGAACAGCTGGCCGAGATCGAGCGTCGCTTGCCGGCCGACCTTGTTGCGATAGGTATCCAGCCAGTGCCGGGCATGTTCGCGGCCCCGGTCGCGGAGGTTTTCGAAGAAGGGCAGGTTGACGCTGAGCTTGCTGCCGGGCGGCAATTCCCCGAGGACCGCGTCGGCGCTGATGGCGTGGAAGCGCAGCTCGGCGACGCGCCGTTCGAGCCGGCCGACGGGCAGCCAGCGGAGCAGGCGATGGCCGAGCCCGCTGCCGCCAACCTCTTCGCGCAGGTGGGCGAACATCCGCATCTCGCGCAGGAAGGTGGAATTGAAGGAGAGTTCGAGCAGGCGCTGGCGGATATCGTCGGCCGTGACCGGCGTTTCGGCGTAGCGCAGGGGGGTGAGCAGGACGAGCAGAATGTCGGCCGAGCGGCACTGGTAGGCCAGCGGAAACACCGCCGGGTTGGCGCTGTAGCCGCCGTCCCAGTAGGGTTCGCCGTCGATGACCACGGAGCGGTGGATGGTCGGCAGGCAGGCCGAGGCGAGCAGCGTGTCGGTCGTCAGCTCGGCGTTGCGGAAGAGGCGCAGCTTGCCGGAGTTGGCGTGCGTGGCGGCGATGAATAGCTGGACCGGCGACGAGCGGCGCAGGCGCTCGAAGTCGAACTGCGCCTCGATGATGTCGCGCAGCGGGTTGAGATCGAAGGGATTGATCTGCTCGGGGCTCAGGTGCGTGGTCCATTGCAGCATGAGCTTGAGGACCGGGCTGACCTCACCGTTGCCCTCGCTGGCGCCGGCGAAGGGCGAACTCGCGGCGACGCTCGTCCAGAAGCGCGCCAGTGTCTCGCGGGCGCCATCGCGCCCGCCGATCATCAGGCCGTGCGCCAGGCACAAGGCATTCATCGCCCCGGCGCTCGTCCCGCTGACGCCTTCGAAGGTGAAGGCCGAATCCTCGAGCAAGGCGTCGAGTACGCCCCAGGTGAACGCCCCGTGCGCACCGCCGCCCTGCAGGGCGAGGTTCAGCGGAGTCGTTTTACCTGTGTGTGCGGGCATCTCACGGTCAACCGGAAAAAATGCCCAAAATTGAAATCCTCACCCCGGCTGGCTCAGCGCAAGGTACGCACGCCGTCCGCCGTGGCCAGCAGCAGCAGGTTGGCCGGGCGCACGGCGAACAGGCCGTTGGTGACGACGCCGGTGATCTGGTTGATGCTGGCTTCGAGGCCTTTCGGGTCGGTGATCAACAGGCCGTGAACGTCGAGGATGACGTTGCCGTTGTCGGTCACGAAACCGGCGCGCTCCTTCGGCTGTCCGCCCAGCTTGACCAGTTCGCGGGCGACGTGGGCCTTGGCCATGGGGATGACCTCGACCGGCAGCGGGAACTTGCCCATGGTGTCGACCAGCTTGCTCGCGTCGCAGATGCAGACGAATTCGCGGGCCACGGCGGCAACGATCTTTTCGCGTGTCAGCGCACCACCGCCGCCCTTGATCATGTTGAGGCCGGCGTCGATTTCGTCGGCCCCGTCGACATAGACGGGGATGTCGCTCACGTCGTTGAGGTCGAGCACGGCAAAACCATGCCCTTCAAGGCGCTTGCGGGTGGCTTCGGAGCTGGCCACGGCGCCCTTGTATTTGTCCTTGAGCGGCGCCAGGGCATCAATGAAGAAATTGGCCGTCGAGCCGGTGCCGACGCCGATGATGCTGCCGGCGGGTGCCGTTTTTGCCACGTAATCGGCGGCGGCCTGGGCGACGGCCTGTTTGAGTTCGTCCTGGGTCATGGGGGCTCCTGATGGGTTTGCGCGCATTTTAACCCGTGACCAGGAGGGCAAACGGTCATAAAACTTTAACATTCGCGTCTTTTGAAATCACTAAACTATGGATAAACGAGCTATATCGTTTTTTATGGGAGAAGGTGAGTCATGAGCGAACAAAAGAACAAGCCGGCCGTCGCCAAAGCCGCACCTGCGAAGGCAGCGGCAAGCAATAAGCCGCCGAAGAAACTGGTTCCGCGCCCGGCCCCCCAGGCGGCTGCTCCTGCGCCGGCGAGCGAACCGGTCGCGACACCGCCGGTCATGCCGGTGGCGACGGCTGCAGCGGTGGCCCCGGCCGCCAAGCCACGGGCAGCGCGCAAGCCGACAGCCGTCGAGGAAACCGTGGCCAAACACCAGAAGGTGCTGGCTGACGCGCTGGTCCAGGCTCAGGCGATCAAGTATGACCAGCCCAAGGTCATGAAACAGCCGGCCAAGGCTTCAGCCAAGCCGGCAAAGGCGGACAAGCACGACAAGCCGGCCAAGGCCAGGAAGGTCAAGCTGATTCGCGACAGCTACGCGATGCCGGAAAATGAATATGCCCGCATCGGCGAGTTGAAGAAGCGCATGGCGGCGCTGGGCGCCGAGGCCAAGAAGAGCGAATTGTTGCGCGCCGGTATTGCCGTGTTGGCCGCGCTCAACGATGTCGAACTCAAGGCAGTGATGGGGCGCATCGAGCGCATCAAGACCGGGCGCCCGAACAAGAAATAAGGCGAAATATGACCTTCGGCCGATTATTACAGTCCGTCATCAGACTGTAATAATCGGGGGGTAACCTGCACATCGTTGTCTGTCCAACTACGTGCAGGAGTTACCCGATGTTCAAGAAATCGAAGCTCGTTTCCGCGCTGGCCGTTGCCGGCGTTACCCTGATGGCGGCGCAGGCTGCCCAGGCCCAAGTCATCAAGATTGACGGCTCCTCCACCGTCTACCCGATCACCGAAGCGGTGGCCGAGGAGTTCCAGAAGGCCAAGAAGAACGCCATCAAGGTGACCGTTGGCATTTCCGGTACCGGCGGCGGATTCAAGAAGTTCTGCCGCGACGAAACCGATTTCTCCAACGCTTCCCGCCCGATCACCAAGGCCGAGATGGAGCTGTGCAAGGCCGCTGGCGTCGAGTACATCGAAATGCCGGTTGCCTTCGATGCGCTGACCGTCGTCGTCAATCCGAAGAACAGCTTCCTCAAGGAAGCGACCGTCGCCGAACTCAAGGCACTGTGGGAGCCATCCGCTCAGGGCAAGATCATGAAGTGGAACCAGGTCAATCCGGCCTGGCCCGATGCGCCGGTCAAGCTGTTCGGCGCCGGAGCCGATTCCGGTACCTTCGAATATTTCACCGAAGCCATCGTTGGCAAGGCCAAGTCCTCGCGCGGCGACTACACCGCTTCCGAAGACGACAACGTGCTGGTTCAGGGTGTTTCGCGCGACATCAATGCCATCGGCTATTTCGGTTATGCCTACTACGCCGAGAACAAGGGCAAGCTGAAGGCATTGCCGATCGTACCGCCCAAGGGCGGCGCCGCTGTCGGTCCGTCGGAAGAGGCGGTCATCAAGGGCACCTACCAGCCACTGTCGCGCCCGATCTTCGTCTATGTGAAGGCCAAGTCGCTGCAGAAGCCCGAGGTCAAGGAGTTCATCGAGTTCTACATGAAGAACGCCGCCGTGCTGACCAAGGAAGTGAAGTACGTTCCGTTGCCGGCCGCTGCCTACACGGGCAACCTAGAGCATGTGAAGAAGAATAAGATCGGTACCGTATTTGGCGGGCATAATGAAGTTGGCATTACGATTGAAGAGCTGATGAAGCGCGAAGCCAAGATGTAAGCTTCTTCCGGCGAACTTCGGTTTGCCGGCGCCGAAGCCCGCCACCGGAAACGGGGCGGGCTTCCATCCCAAAGGGTTCTTCTAGTGAATCACACCATGTCTGCAAATAATCCGTCTGACCTGCCTGTCGTCAGTGACCGCCTGGCTCACAATGCCATGCGCAACGTGAACGAGCGCATCATCGAGGCGCTGCTCTTTGCTGCGGCTGCCGTTTCGGTGCTGACGACCATCGGCATTGTTTATGTGCTCGTTTCCGAGTCCATCCATTTTTTCCAGCATGTCAGCATCGTCGACTTTCTGACCGATACCCAATGGACCCCGCTTTTCGATGATGCCCACTTCGGCATCATGGTGCTGGTGTCCGGAACCGTGGTTTCCTCGCTGGTTGCGCTGCTCGTCGCGGTGCCGATGGGGACCATCATCGCGATTTATCTCTCCGAGTTCGCCAACGCCAAGTTGCGTGAAATTGCCAAGCCGATTCTCGAACTGCTCGGCGGCATCCCGACCATCGTCTTCGGCTACTTTGCGCTGCTCATGGTCACCCCGCTGCTGCAGAAGTTCCTGCCCTGGCTGCCCGGTTTCTCGCTGCTCTCCGCCGGTCTGGTCATGGGCATCATGATCGTCCCGTACATCGCCTCGCTGTCCGAGGATGCCATGCGCGCCGTGCCGATGAGCCTGCGTGAAGGCTCTTATGCGATGGGCGCGACCCGCCTGTACACCGCGCTCCACGTCGTCGTTCCGGCTGCGTTTTCCGGCCTGGCTGCGTCGTACATCCTGGCCATTTCGCGGGCCGTGGGCGAGACGATGATCCTTGCCGTCGCCGCCGGCATGCAGCCGAACCTGACCTGGAATCCGACCGAGCCGGCTGCCACCATCACGTCCTATATCGTCCAGGTCGCCCTCGGCGACTTGCCACACGGGTCCATCGGATACCAGACCATCTTCGCCGCCGGTCTGACCCTGATCCTGATCACCCTGATGTTCAATATCCTCGGCCAGTGGCTGCGTCGCCGATTCCGGGAGAACTACTAATGCAGAACAATTCCCTGACGACCGAGCAAATCCGCGCCCTGATCGCCAAGGGCAAGCTCAAGGACACCATCTTCAAGGCCATGGGCGTGTTCTGCCTGGCCCTGGCCCTGCTGGTCATCGTCCTGCTCGTGGCCGACATGGTGATCAAGGGATCCGAGCGCTTTACGGTCGATTTCTTCCTCAACTTCGCCTCGCGGCGTGCTGCGCAAGCCGGCATCCTGTCGGCCTGGGTCGGCTCGCTGCTGGTCATGCTTGTCACCGCCTTCGCGGCCGTCCCCATCGGTGTCGCGGCGGGTGTTTATCTTGAGGAATACGCCAAGCGCAACTGGATCACCGAGATCATCGAGATCAACATCACCAACCTGGCTGCCGTGCCGTCCATCGTCTATGGCCTGCTCGCGCTCGGCATCTTCGTGTACCAGTTCGGCTTCGGCCAGAGCATCCTGTCGGCCGGCCTGACGCTGGCACTGCTCATCCTGCCCATCGTCATCGTCTCCACCCGCGAAGCGATCCGCGCCATACCGGCGATGATCCGCGAAGGTTCGATGGCCGTCGGTGCGACGCGCTGGCAAACCTGCCGTTACCACATCATCCCCTACGCCATGCCCGGCATCCTGACCGGCGTGATCATCGGCCTGGCCCGCGCTATCGGCGAAACGGCACCGATCATCACCATCGGGGCGCTGACCTTCATCGCCTTCCTGCCGCCGGTGCCTTACACCACGGGCGCCGACGGCGTGACGGCCGGCCTGTTCGACTGGGTCATGTCGCCCTTCACCGTGATGCCGATCCAGATCTTCAACTGGACCTCGCGCCCCGACCCCGCCTTCGAGGTCAACGCTGCTGCCGCCGGCTTCGTGCTCATGGCCATGGTGCTGAGCATGAACGCGGTCGCAATTTATCTGCGCTACAAGATGCGCAAGAACATCAAGTGGTGATTGTCATGAAGCAGCGCGCCACCAACTTTGTCGACTTCGCCTTGCCGTGCTACTCGCACTGTCTGCGGCTCGTCTTCGCGTTGGCAACGCACTGCCTAAAGACTGAACTTCCACGGTCAACCGGAAAAATCGCCCAAAAATGAAATCCGATATGGAGTCTCCGATGCAGATTCACGACACCCCGACCCTCAAGGCCGAAGCCCGCAACCTGAACTTTTTCTACGGTGAGGCCAAGGCACTCAAGGGCATCAACATGCCGATCTACGACAAGAAGGTCACCGCCCTGATCGGCCCGTCCGGCTGTGGCAAATCGACCTACCTGCGCAGCTTCAACCGCATGCACGACCTCTACCCGGGCAACCGCTACGAAGGCGAGATCCGCTTCTTCCCGGATAACACCAACCTGCTTGCCTCGGACGTCGATCCGATCGAAGTCCGCATGCGCATCGGCATGGTGTTCCAGAAGCCGAACCCGTTCCCCAAGTCGATCTACGAAAACGTTGCCTACGGCCTGCGCGTGCGCGGCGAGAACAACAAGCGCGTCCTCGACGACAAGGTCGAACACGCGCTCAAGGGCGCCGCGATCTGGGATGAGGTCAAGGACCGTTTGCAGGAAATGGCGCCCAATCTGTCGGGCGGCCAGCAACAACGTCTGTGCATCGCCCGCGCCCTGGCTACCGATCCCGAACTGCTGCTCTTCGACGAGCCGACCTCGGCGCTTGACCCGATCGCCACCGGCGCCATCGAGGAACTGGTGCATGAGCTCAAGAAGCGCGTCACCATCCTCATCGTGACCCACAACATGCAGCAGGCCGCCCGCGTTTCGGACTACACGGCCTACATGTACCTGGGCGAGCTGATCGAATTCGGCAAGACCGACGAGATCTTCATCAAGCCGCAAGACAAGCGGACAGAAGACTACATCACCGGCCGCATGGGTTGATACAGCAGAGATCACAAGGAAAAGACATGAACGAAAGCCAACACCTTTCCAGCCAGTTCGACGACGAACTGAGCCGCCTGCGTACCCACGTCCTGCAAATGGGCGGCCTGGTCGAAACCCAGGTTTCGGCTGCCATCGAGGCCTACACGACCGGCGAAGTGGCCAGCGTCAAGACCATCGTCGAGACCGACCGCAAGGTGAACGAACTCGAAAAGGCCATCGACGACGACTGCGCCCACATCATCGCCAAGCGCCAGCCGACCGCCTCCGACCTGCGCCTCGTCCTCGGCATCAGCAAGATCGTCACCGATCTCGAGCGCGCCGGCGACGAAGCCAAGAAGATCGCCAAGGGCGTCCGCCGCATCTATGAAAACGGCCACCTGCCCGGGCAATACGGTGTCGGCATCCGCCATCTGGCCGAAGCCGCGCTGGCCATGGTGCGCCAGGCGCTCGACGCCTTCGCTCGCCTCGACACCCCGCAGGCAGCCGACGTCATCCGTGCCGATACCGACGTCGATGCCGAATTCAAGTCCATCATCCGCCAGCTCATCACGCACATGATGGAGGACCCGCGTACCATCACCACCTCCATCGACATCATCTGGATCGCCAGGGCCATCGAGCGCATCGGCGACCATGCCAAGAATATCTCCGAGCAGGTCGTCTACGTCGTCGAAGGCCGCGATATCCGGCACACCAAGGAGAAGGTCCAGTGACACCCACGATTCTGGTCGTTGAAGACGAGCCGGCGATTCAGGAACTCGTTGCGATCAATCTCAAGCACGCGGGCTTCCTGGTGGTCCGCGCCGGCAGTGCCGAGGAGGCCGAATCGGCCATCCGCGCCGCCCTGCCGGATCTCGTCATCCTCGACTGGATGCTGCCCGGCCAGTCCGGCGTGGCCCTGGCCAAGAAAATTCGCGCCGACGACCGCACTCGCGAACTGCCGATTATCATGCTGACTGCGCGTGTGCATGAGGAAGACAAGGTGCAGGGTCTGGAAGCTGGTGCCGACGATTACATCACCAAGCCCTTCTCGCCGAAGGAAATGGTTGCCCGCGTCCGCGCCGTGCTGCGCCGCCGGGCGCCGCACCTGGCTGGCGAAGCGGTTGAAATCGGCACGCTGGCGCTCAATCCGGCCACGCATCGGGTCATGGCCAGTGGCCAGCCGATCGAACTCGGCCCGACCGAATTCCGCCTGCTCTTCTTTTTCATGACCCACGCCGAGCGCGTCTATACCCGCGCCCAGTTGCTGGACGAAGTGTGGGGCGACCATGTCTTCATCGAGGAACGCACGGTCGATGTCCACATCCGCCGTCTGCGTGCCGCACTGGAGTCCTCCGGCAACCACGAGCGCGTCGAAACCGTGCGTGGCACAGGCTATCGCTTCCGGGGAGCCTGAGCGGCGTGTCGTCGCAAATCGTTAACGCGCTCGTACTGATTCTTCTTTCAGCGGGCATCGCCATTCCGGTGGGGCACTTTGTTGTGCCATGGGCCGGCTGGGCCGTTTTCTGCGCCGGTCTCGGGTTGCAGATGTTGTTCAACTTCCGCAACTTCGCCCGGCTGGACCGCTGGTCGCAGCACCCGGTCGTCGATGCCAGCCTGGAAGGCGAGGGCGCCTGGGATGGCATCTTCGGCCGCCTTTACCGACATGAGAAAGAGCTGCGTGACCAGATTGCCGAGCGCGACGATCAGATCGACCGGCTTTTTGCCGCCCTGCAGGCACTGACGGACGGGGTCGTCGCGCTCGATCTCAACCAGAACATCGTTTACTGCAACACGACGGCCGAGGCGCAACTGGGTGTTGCAATGGAACGCGATCGCGGGCAGCCCATCGTCAATCTGGTCCGCCAGCCGGAGTTCGTGGCCTACCTGAGTGCCGGAGAATTCGAGCGGCCGCTGACGCTGCGTACCGATCGCGGCAGTGATCGCGTGCTGTCGATCTTTGTCATTCCCTATGCCGGCAACCGCCGCCTCATGCAGATCAAGGACGTGACGCAGACGGATCGTCTCGACCGGATGCGGCGCGATTTCGTGGCCAACGTCTCGCACGAATTGCGGACGCCATTGACCGTGCTGGCCGGTTTTCTCGAAACCCTGCAGGAAATTGACCTCGACTACGACGACCGCAAGCGTTATCTCAACATGATGGCCGAGCAGTCGAAGCGCATGGAGACCATCGTCCAGGACCTGCTGACGCTATCGTCCATCGAGTCGGCGCCACCGCCGGAGAACGATCTCGTGGACATGACCAGCCTGGTCGACAAGCTGCGTCGCGATGGCGAGGCCCTCTCGGCCGGGCGTCACCAGGTCGTGGCGGACACTGATGGCATCTTCGACCTGCGCGGATCGGAACCCGAGCTGGTCAGCGCCTTCGGCAATCTGGTCGCCAACGCCGTGCGCTATACGCCGGCCGGCGGCACGGTGCGCATCGAATGGAAGGCGACGCCGCAGGGGGCGGAATTTGCCGTCGAGGATACCGGTATCGGCATCGACGCCAAGCACATCCCGCGGCTCACCGAGCGCTTCTACCGCGTCGATCGTGGACGTTCGCGCGATGCCGGCGGTACCGGCCTTGGCCTGGCCATCGTTAAGCACTCGCTCAACCGGCACCAGGCCCAGCTCGACATCAAGAGCACGCCCGGCGTCGGCAGCCGCTTTGCGGCCCGCTTCCCGGCCAGCCGGATCGCGCGCGTCTGACCCGAAAAAGAAAACGGGCGCTGACAGTGTCAGCGCCCGCTCCCGGAAAAATGCGGATTTAGCGGAAGAAGCGGCCGAGCAGCCCGCTCAGGAAACCCTGGCTCGGTTGCTTGGCGACGGCGACCGCTGCGGCCGGCGCGCCATGATCGACCCCGGCCATTTGCTTGACGGCATCGGCGTAGTCCCGGTCTTCGTTGGCGATGTGATTGACCAGCCATTTCGACAGCATCGAGTGCAGTTCGTCGACAATGTCTTCGCCCTTGGCAGAACGCATCGTGAAATCGGTGACGCGACGGATGAACAGCTCATGCACCTTCTTGTGCGGCTTGAGGAACTTGTAGCCGGCTTCCTCGAGCATCTCTTCTTCGAAACCGAAGTGCGACTGGGTGTAGTCGATCAACTGCTCGATGATGTCGTTAACCTTTTGCTTGTCCAGGTTCATCTTCGCGATTTCGAGGTCGTTGATGTACTCGACGATGCGCTGATGTTGCGCGTCGATGACCTCGATACCGGTTTCCAGCTTGGCGTCCCAGATGATTGGCATGACTGTTCTCCTGACATTTTTCCAATGTGTGGAGTAAATAGCAGTTTTCCCCTGCTTCAGTTGACGTGCGTCAACTGAGCGGGTCCGATCCCCCGGCCAATCGTGACTTACTTCACACTTGCCTTTGAATTTTGGCCGTTTTTTCCGGTTGACCGTCAAAGGGACGCGACGCGGGGCGTCAGACCTTGATCGGCTTCACCTTGCTTGCCGCCAGCTTGGCATTGCTGCGCGCTTCGTCGGTCGTCGCGGCATTGGCCACGGCGACGCCCATGCGGCGCTTGGTGAAGGATTCCGGCTTGCCGAACAGGCGCAGGTCGGTGCGCGGCACGGCCAGCGCGGCCTCGATGCCGGTGAAGGCGATGCCCTTTTCCTCCATGCCGCCGTAGATGACGGCCGAGGCGCCGGGTTCGCGCAGCGCCGTGTCGACCGGCAGGCCGAGGATGGCGCGGGCGTGCAATTCGAATTCCGAGAAGCGCTGCGAACAGAGCGTGACCAGCCCGGTATCGTGCGGTCGCGGGCTGACTTCCGAGAACCACACCATGTCGCCCTTGACGAACAGCTCGACGCCGAACAGGCCGCGGCCGCCAAGGTTGCCGGTGACCGCCGCGGCAATCTCCTGGGCGCGGGCCAGCGCAGCCGGCGTCATGGCCTGCGGTTGCCAGGATTCGACGTAGTCGCCCGACACCTGCACGTGGCCGATCGGCTCGCAGAAGTGAGTCACCACTTCGCCGGCGGCATTGCGGGCGCGGACGGTGAGCAGGGTGATTTCGTAATCGAAGTCGATGAAGCCCTCGACGATGACGCGCCCCTGATTGACCCGGCCGCCGCTCGCCGCGTAGTCCCACGCCTTCTGCACATCATCCGGGCCGCGCAGCAGCGACTGGCCCTTGCCGGACGACGACATGGTCGGCTTGACGATGCAGGGATAGCCAATGCCTTTTTCACCATTCGCTCCATCGATGGCAGCCTGCAATTCGGCCAGCGAATCGGCAAATTTGTACGGCGAGGTGGGCAGGCCGAGTTCCTCGGCGGCCAGCCGGCGGATGCCTTCGCGGTTCATGGTCAGCTTGGCGGCGCGCGCTGTCGGGATGACTTCGGCCAGCCCGGCAGCCTCGATGTCGACCAGCATGTCGGTGGCGATGGCCTCGATTTCCGGGACGATGAGCTGCGGCTTTTCCTGCTCGACCAGTTTGCGCAGCGCAGTCCCGTCGGTCATCGAAATGACGTGGGCGCGATGCGCGACCTGGTGGCCGGGGGCGTTCTCGTAGCGGTCGACGGCGATGACCTCAACGCCCAGACGCTGCAGCGCAATGATGACTTCCTTGCCGAGTTCGCCGGCACCGAGCAGCATGACGCGGGTGGCGGAAGGGGAGAGCGGGGTGCCGATTTGCATGGGGTTTCCTCTGGTGAGCGGATTTCGATTTTGGCCGAATTTAGGCGTCGACCGTAGCATCGTCAAGCCGAGTCTTTGCCCGCACCGGGATGGGGCGCGGCCTTAGATCCTTGAAGCCGCAGTTGGACGCGGCTGCAGAGGCGTAGCGCGTTCGCGCTCCGGATGTTTTCGCCGAAAGTGCGAGCCCAGCATACATGCTGTTGATTGCACGAGGATAGGCGATCAATTGCGGTTTCAAGGATAATGCCGCGATGCAATCGCGATCCTCCCTGCCGCTGACCATCGAACGCTTCCTTTTGTCGCCGTTCGGGCTCCTGCTGGCGCTCCTCCTTGCCTTTGTCCTGAATGCCTACAGCCTGCCGCTGACCGATGTGGACGAGGGCGCGTTTTCCGAAGCGACGCGCGAAATGATGGCGCGTGGCAACCTCGTGTCGCCGACCCTCAACGATGCGCCGCGGCACGACAAGCCCATCCTCATCTACTGGGCGCAGGCGGCTTCCGTCGCTGTGCTCGGCGTCAGCGAAATCGGCTTCCGCCTGCCCTCGATCATTTTTGCCCTGCTCTGGGTGTTCGCGCTCTTCCGCTTCTGTGTGCGCCACGGCAACCAGATGACGGCGCAGATCGCCTCGCTGGTCATGGCCCTCTCGCTCGTCGTCGGCTTCATCGCCAAGGCGGCGATTGCCGATGCGCTGCTCAACCTGCTCATCGCGCTGGCCATGTTCGGCATCTACGACTATTTCTGCGCGGCGCGCCTCGGCAAGCCGGCGGCGCAGACGCGCAGGCTGCTGTTCGGCATCTACGCCGCGCTCGGTTTCGGCTTCCTCGCCAAGGGGCCGGTCGCCGTCTTTTTCCCGCTCCTCATCAGCGCCCTGTTTTTCGTCTCGGCCGGCAGCTGGCGCGACTGGCTGAAAGCCGTGTTTTTCTGGCCCGGCTGGCTGCTCTTTCTGGCCATCGTCGTGCCCTGGCACGTCGCCGTCTATCTCGACCAGGGCGACGCCTTCTTCCGCGGCTTCTACCTCAAGCACAACATCAACCGCTATGCCGACACCTTCGAGGGCCACGGCGGGCGCTGGTGGTACTACCTCGCCGTCCTGCCCTTCGTCGTGCTGCCGTTTACCGGCTGGCTGATGGCCATCGCCGGCAAGGTTGCCGGGCAGATGAGGCTCTCCGATGACGACGCCCTGCTCGAACGCTTCCTCGTCATCTGGTTCGTCGTCGTCTTCGTCTTCTTCTCGTTTTCCGGCACGCAGCTGCCGCATTACCTGCTCTACGGCTGCACGCCGCTCTTCATCCTGCTCGCCCGCTACCGCCTTGAATTCGAGAAACGCTGGCTGGCCTTCGCGCCGCTCATCCTCTTCGCGCTGCTCCTCGCCGTCCTGCCCGAGGTGCTGGTGTTCGCGGCCGGCAAGGCCAACCGGCCGTTCGAGAAAATGTTGCTCGACGGCATGGTGGTGGCTTTTTCCGATGAGGCACGCTGGCTGTTGCCGCTGATCGCCGTCGCCATGATCGGCCTGGCTTTCTGGCGCCGTTTGCCGGTCTGGCAAGGGCTGATCGTCGCCGGCCTGCTCCAGGCGCTGGTCGTCGCGACCATCGTCGCGCCGCGCGCCATCAGTGTCACCCAGGGCCCGGTACGCGAAGCGGCACAGGTGGCCAAGGACAGCGGGCTGCCGGTCGTCGCCTGGCGCATCATCATGCCCAGTTTCAGCGTCTATCGGCAGGCGGCGACGCCAACCCGCGTGCCGGAAGCCGGCCAGCTCGTCTTCACCCGCACCGACCGCAAGCACGAAGTGCAGGCGCTGCTGGCGCCGGGGCTGGTGCTGCGCGACGTCTATCAGCGCAGCTTCGTCACGCTGGCTCGCGTCGACCGCGAGGAAAAGCCTTGAACCTGGAAACCGCAGTTGACCGCTCTCCATCTCTGTTCAGTCCCATGAATACAGGCCTTTGTGCTTTCGAGGCGACTCACCCAAGAGGTGACTGCGCTACGCGGCCGCTGGCACGTCTGGTCGGGCGTCTGGCTTTGTCGCTTCTCCTTACATGCATGAGCCTGCCGCGTCGTCGCTTCGCGCCAGCCATCCCGCCCAAACGCGCCATCAACCGCGTCCAACTGAGGTTTCCAGGTTGAACGATCAAGGCTTGTACGCGGGAAAGCCGCATTTTGACGCGTCCATCATCGGTTTCGCCCTTCTCTTCGCACTGGGCCTTGCTGTGCTTGCTCTGAGCGGCGACTGGCACGGCGGCTTCATTGCCGCGCAGGCGGCCAGCACCGTGTTGCCCGGCTGGCTGTGGGAATGCCTGACGACGCTGGGCGACGGCCGGGTGCAGATGGCCTTGATGCTGCCCTTCTGCCTGCGCTATCCGCGCGTCTTCTGGGCACTCCTGCTCGGCGCGCTGATCGCCGGCGCCATGAGCCGCGGCCTCAAGGTCTGGCTGCCCATGCCGCGTCCGGCCGTGGTGCTCGATGCGAGCCAGATCACCATTATCGGTGCGCGCCTGACCTCGCACAGCTTCCCGTCCGGCCACACCGTCTCGGCATTTTCCTTCGTCGTCGCCTGGATCGCCCTGCTTGGCTGGTGGCGGGCGCTGCCTATCGTCTTCATCGCCACGCTGGCCGCGTTTTCGCGCATCGCCGTCGGCGCCCACTGGCCGGTCGATGTGCTGGCCGGCGGCGTGATCGGCGTCGCAGGCGGCTGGCTGGGCCTGCGTCTGAGCCAGCGTTTCCGCTGGGGCCTCGGCATCCGCGGCCACTGGACGCTGATCGCCATCGCCGTGATCGCCGTCGCCACGCTGCCCTTCGACGGGCAGGGCTATCCGGACACCCTGCCGTGGCGGATTGTCGCCTGCCTGTGGGGGCTGGGCGGATTCGTCGTAGTCTATCTGCGGCCCCTGCTGCGCGATGGCTGGCAGGCTGCGAACCGGCCGCTGGCAGGTCTGCTCGGGAAAGACAGCACGAGCTGAGGCCGCATTCGGGATGGCGTCCAGGCGCCTCTCGAGTCAATGGCCTTTATATGCCAATTGCAATTTTGGGCAAATATTCGTACTGTCTGACATTCCAGCAAATTCGACCTTGGTCGATGGGTTCGACAGGGAACTGATGCCATGTCCTTTGCCGTTGTCTGTAACGACCCGTCGGCTCACCCCCAGCCATGCCGCCATCTGTCCTGAAATTCGCCGATATCGCCCGCCTGCTCGGGGCCGGCGTGATCTGTCCGACATGCAAGGGCATCGCTTGCCGCCCATCGCGCTGGCTGTCGAAGGAGGAAAAACGCTGCGCCTACGGCACGCGTCCCTATCGCTGCAACGACTGCTCGCAACGCTTCACCGTCCGCAGCAGCGCGTCGTTTGAGCGCTTCCTGATCAACGGCATGGCTGGCGTAATGCTGGGTTTGGGGATATCGCTCGCCGTCGATCTCTGGCTCGACGGCAGCGTCGAGGCGAAGAGCCAACATGCGGCCCAAAGCGCTGACGTCCGTCCGGCCGATGTCGCGGCAATGGCTGCCCGCAAGCAGGAAGAAGCCGCCGAGGGCGGCGATGCCGATGCGATGCTGCAGCTCGGGCGGGATCTGGCGAAAGGGAACAATCGTCCGAAGGACGTCGAACAGGCCGCCAAATGGGTGCAATTGGCGGCGGCGACGGGAAATGCCGAAGCGATGCTCGAACTCGGCCGCTTTTACCGCGATGGCGTTGGTCTGGCCCAGGATTCAGCGCGTGCCTACGTCTGGCTCAGCCGGGCCGCCGAAGCCAAACACACCGGTGCCCTGCTCGAACGCGAGGCCCTGATCCGGACGATGGGCGAAGAACCGCTCAAGGTAGCGCGCGAACTGTCATTGCCAACAGCGCCGGCATCGGTCGTCGTCCGCCCGAAATAGCCCGCTTTATGGGCGGAGGTAGGCCTCTCACGGCCAACCGGAAAAAATGCCCAAAATCAAAATTTTTAATAGTGGGGCATTAACGCAAAGCGGTTACGTAATATCGCGTGAGCCAATATTCAAACGTTATTGGGCTGAGATCGGTCATGATCTGCCCGCGAGGTTTTCATGGGCTAAGGCAACAAAAGACTGGGAATAGCCATCCTCGCAGAATGAAAAAAGGGGGACTAAGCCCCCTGCATTTTTTCAATGCAATTACTCGCTTTGCTTTGACTTTCGGCGAGAGAAGCCGAGTCCGACCATGGCGATACCCAGCAAAGCAATGCTTGCTGGTTCTGGGACTTGTGTTGTCGTATCGCGAAATGTTAGATCAATGGTTGCTGTTGAATTGGCATTCAAGAACTGTACTAAGCCGAAATCTATCGTGAGGGAGTGATCGGTGAAAGATAGGTCCGCATTTGTCAGATCAGTCACGTCGCTAACGCCGCTCAAACTAACCGCAGCAATCACTCTCGCCGGGTTCAGTGCGTCATCCAGGCTGGTGAAAGTCACCTTGTCCCCGGGGAAGAAAACAGTGAGGTCGGTCGTGGTAAATACAACTGAAGACGCGCCAAAATTGATGTCAAGCAGATTAGGGCCATTTGCTTCTGACAAGATGAACTCGACACCAGTCGCCACAGTTGCTGAACTAGGGCCGCATACCAAGGGAGGTTGATTAGGAGTAGTGGAAGAAGCGGTACACGACACTGTGTCGCCGACTAGGCTGGCGTGTGTCACCTGAGGAAGAGCGGACAAAATTACTGTAGCAAGAGCAATCGTTAGCTTTGTGATGTTCATGATGTAGTTCCAATATTTAGGTGCTTTAAAGGGCTCATTAGCAATAACTGAACCACATATTGAAATCAATTAATTGCGTTCAGTAGTCATGGCAATCTGTAAGAAAATCCGACGCAAATCGCAATTTGAACGGCCAACTCCCTTTGTCTATACCGGCGCATGGAAGTCTGTTCCCACTACTTTGCTGCCGATGTGAAGCCACGCCCGAATGGATCTTGAGGGCACACAGCTGCTGTTCGACTTGAGTTGGACAGCTTACTTAATGGTTTCGTCTGCGTACTTCAGGCGTGATTCCCTCCCGCTCGCAACAAAACCTTAACGAAGGCGTAACTTCCGGGTCACGGGGGGGCCGTATCGTGCGGCCATGCCTAAGGTCAGAAGCGTTTTTCTCTCCGATATCCATCTCGGCACGCGGGCGTGCCAGGCGGATCGGCTCCTCGATTTCCTGCGCGATCATCCGGCCGAACAGACCTACCTGATCGGCGACATCGTCGATTTCTGGGCGATGAGCCGGGGTATCTGCTGGACGCAGGCGCAGAACACGGTGGTTCAGAAACTCCTGCGCCGGGCGCGGCATGGCGAGCGCGTGGTGTTCATTCCCGGCAATCACGACGAGGCGCTGCGCGATTATTGCGGCGTGGTTTTCGGTGAGGTCGAGGTGGCCGACGAGGTGGTGCATGAGATGGCGGATGGCCGGCGCTTCCTGCTTATCCATGGCGACCAGTTCGACCAGGTGACGCGCCACCATCGATGGGTGGCGGTGCTCGGCGACAAGGCCTACGAGCTGCTCGTCCGCCTCAACACGCTGCTCTCATGGGGCCGGCGCAAGCTGGGGATTTCCGGCTACTGGTCGCTGGCCGGCTACGCCAAGCGCAAGGTCAAGACGGCGCTGAATTTCATTTTCGATTTCGAAGAGTCGGCCGTTCATCACGCCCGCGAGCGCGGGCTCGATGGCGTGATCTGCGGCCACATCCACTGGGCGACGATCCGCGAGATCGATGGCCTGACCTACGTCAATTGCGGCGACTGGGTCGATTCCTGCACGGCCATCGTCGAGCATTTCGACGGCCGTCTGGAATTGGTGACCTGGAATGAACAAAAGCCGCTGGCCATGCTGGCGGCGCCGGTGGCTGAAACCGTGGAGGCTTGAATGCGTGTCCTGATGGTGTCCGATGTGTACTTTCCGCGGGTCAACGGCGTGTCGACGTCGATCGAGACCTTTCGCCGGACGCTGGCGGCGCAGGGCGTCGAGGTTCGCCTCATCGTGCCGCGCTATGGCGACGAGCCGGATGAGCCGGGGATCGTCCGCGTCGAAGGCCGCCCCGTGCCGGGCGACCGCGAGGACCGGCTGGTCGGCTGGCGCGCCATGCACCGGGCGGTGCTCGAGGCGGCGCGGGACTGCGACCTGATCCACGTCCAGACGCCCTTTGTCGCCCACTACGCCGGGCTCAAGGCAGCGCGCCGCCTAGGCCTGCCGGTGGTGGCGACCTATCACACGCTGTTCGAGGAATACCTGCAGCACTACGCCCGGCTCATTCCTGCCAGCTGGCTGCGTGGCCAGGCGCGGGCGTTTTCCCGACGCCAGTGCAACCAGCTCGACGCCGTCATCGTGCCGTCGACCGCCATGCGCGACCGGCTCGAATCCTATGGCGTCTCGTCGCCCATGCACGTGCTGCCGACCGGCATTCCGATGGCGCAATTCGCCCAGGGCAACGGGGCGCGCTTCCGGCGCGATTTCGGCATCGGCGAATCGCGACCGATGGCGCTCTTCGTCGGCCGGGTTGCGCACGAAAAGAACATCGGTTTCCTGCTCGACGCCCTGGTCCATGCCCGCCGGATCCGTCCCGACGTGCTCCTCGTCATCGCCGGCGAGGGGCCGGCCATGGTCGATCTCAAGGCGCAGGCCTCCGCGCTGGATTTGCGCGAGTCGGTCCGTTTTATCGGCTATCTCGACCGCCAGCAGGCGCTGCCCGATTGCTACGCGGCGGCCGACGTCTTCGTCTTCGCCTCGCGTACGGAAACGCAGGGCCTCGTCCTGCTCGAAGCCATGGCGGCCGGCGTGCCGGTTGTCGCGCTGGCCGAGATGGGCACGGTGGACATCCTGTCGCCCGGTCGCGGCGCATTTTCGCCGCCGAACGATCCCAAGGCATTTGGTGAAACGCTGGGCCAGATCCTGAAACATCCGGCCAGTTGGCAGCATCTGCGCGACGAGGCACCCATCTACGCTCACGAGTGGAGCGATGTCGCCATGGCCGAGCGTCTGGCCAGACGCTACCGCGAAATCACGGATTTCAAATTTGGGCAAAAAATCGCGTTGACCGTGGCAACCTGACGGGCGAACTCATGAACGACCATCCCGAAGTATGTTGTTGCCGCTGCGCCTGCTTTCGTCCAGTCGACGCTCTGAGCGGCCTTTGTCATCGCTATCCGCCCGTTTTCGCCGGCGACAGCTCGCCGCGTGAATCCCATCACTGGCGTCACCCGGTCGTTGCGCCGCACGGATGGTGTGCCGAATACCGCGTAGCGAGCTGAGTCCCGCGAACGCCGGGCTTAAATATCCTCGACCGGCCCAAGCAGCTGGTTGACGGCGCGCAAGCGTTCGGCCATCACGCGCATGACCTGGGTGGCGAAGAAGGGCGTCTGCTGGACGAGGAACTGGAAGCGTTTTTCATCGACAGCGATGAACTGGCAATCGGTCAGGGCGACCACGGTGGCCGAGCGCGGGCCGGGTGAAACGAGCCCCATCTCGCCGACGATGCTGCCATGCTGCAGCGTCTCGACGACCCGCTTGTTGACGATGACCTCGGCCGAGCCGGTGGTCAGGACGTACATCATGTGACCGTCCTCTTTTTCGGCAAACAGCGTCTCCCCCGCCGGAATGTTGACGATGCTGGGGTTGTGGGCAAATAGCTCGAAAAAGACCATCTTGGTGCCTCCAAATGACTCGACTCTGCCTTTTAGCATAGGCGGAGCGTGACTATTGTGACAGTACGATTGCAGTTCGGTATCGCGGGCGTCAATGCCCTAAAAGAGTTTTGGCGAGATCAGGCGCAGGCCGACAGAGAACCAGTGTTCCTGGCTGATGGCGCCGAAGCGGCTGCCGTAGGTGGTATCGATTTGCACGTGATTGGGCACGACCCAGAAGCGGACACCCAGCTGGTAGAAGGCGTTGCCCTTGTCCTGTCCGTAGCTTTCGGCGATCAGCCAGGTGCGCGGGCTCATCTGAAGTTCGCTGCCGACGCCCCAGGTCAGGCGGTTGGCCCGGTTCTCCCGTTCCCGGGTGTAGCCCAGGTTGGTATGGATGATGAGGAAGTCGTCGGCCAGGGAAAAGCTGGTCGGTACATAGAAATAGGGATTGGCGGCATGGGCGCTGCCCGGTTGCGCGGCATAGCCGGCGGCCAGGCCGATGCCGTAGCCGTTCGTTTCCAGCGGCTTGAACAGCGTCTTGGCTTGAATGACTGCGGCGCCACTTTCCGACTGTCCATCGGCGTAGGACAGCGCGCCGCCGAGGGTCAATTCGAAATTGCCGCCCGGGTTGCAGGCCGGCAAGGCCCAGTACTCGTGCTGGTTGCCGTGCAGGTGAACCCAGGATTCGAGCTGGCAGGCGCCGCCATCGGTCAGGCGCGCATCGTCGGTGATCATCGGACGGGCGGCGTGGGCGGCGGTGCTGAGAAGAATCGGCGCCAGCAGGGCGAAAAGGAGGCGCATGGGCATGGTGGCGGAAGGATAGGGACGAATTGTGACATTTCCGTGACTTTTCCTGTCATCAAACCGGAACGAAGCTTGTTTACCGTGGGCGCTTTCGCGGAGATTGCATGCAGGAACCCTCGTCGAACGAATTGGGCCTCGATCCGGCCAACGAATCGCCCTTCAAGGGCAAGACCGGCTTGCGCCGGGTGTGGAACGCGCTGGGCTATTCGCTGGCCGGGCTGAAGGCGGCCTACCTGTGCGAAGACGCCTTCCGGCAGGAGGTGCTGCTCGCCGCGGTGCTCATCCCCGTGGCCTGCCTGTTGCCCGTGCCCTGGCTGGGGCGCGGCGTGATGATCGCCAGCGTGCTGCTCGTGCTCGTCGTCGAGCTGATCAACTCGGCCATCGAAGCCGTCGTTGACCGCGTCAGCCTGGAAAACCACCGCCTGGCCAAGCGCGCCAAGGACATCGGCAGCGCCGCCGTGCTTGTTTCGCTGCTCATCGTCTTCGTCGTCTGGGCCGGCGCGCTCATGGAACTCGCCCGATGAGCCTGGCAATTGCCTTCGTGACCGAAACCTATCCGCCCGAGATCAACGGCGTGGCGATGACTGTCGGCCGGCTGGTTGGCGGCCTGCGCGAGCGGGGGCACCGGGTCAGTGTGGTCCGTCCGCGCCAAGGCAAGGGCGATGTCGGCAACGAGCACGACATGGCGCTCCCCGGCTTTCCCCTGCCCGGCTACCCCGGTTTGCGCTTCGGCCTGCCGGCCGGGCGGCGTCTCGCCCGCCAGTGGCGACAGCATCGGCCGGATCTCGTCCATGTCGTGACCGAAGGGCCGCTCGGCTGGTCGGCCGTCAGCGTCGCGCGCCGGCTGGGCATTCCGGTGACTTCCGGTTTTCACACCAATTTCGACCGCTACAGCGTGCATTACGGCATGGGCTGGATGCGTCCGGCCGTTGCCGCTTACCTGCGCACGCTGCATCGGCGGACGCGGGCAACCATGGTGCCGACGGCGGCGCTGGCCGCCGACCTGGCCGGCGAGGGGTTGAGCGGCGTCCGCGTGGTTGGCCGCGGTGTCGATATCGAACTCTACGACCCGATCCGGCGCAGCAGCGAACTGCGCCGAAGCTGGGGCGTCAACGGCGACGGCCCGGCCTGCCTCTACGTTGGCCGGATTGCTGCGGAAAAAAACCTCGCGCTGGTGCAAAAAGCCTTTGCCGCCATCCAGGTCTGGTACCCGCAGGCCAAAATGGTCTGGGTGGGGGACGGCCCGTCAGCCCGGCAATTGGCCGCCGAGCATCCCGACCACCACTTCGCCGGCATGCGTACGGGCGAAGCGCTGGCCGCCCACTATGCCAGTGCCGACCTCTTCCTCTTTCCCAGCCTGACCGAAACCTACGGCAACGTCGTCGCCGAGGCGATGGCCAGCGGCCTGCCCGTGGTCGCCTACCGCAGCGCGGCAGCGGCCGAGCTGATCGAGGCGAAGCGCAACGGCATGGTCGCCTCGCCCGGCGACGAGCGCGGCTACGTCGATGCGGCGCTGTGGATGCTGGAAGAACCCGAGCGCCTTGGCCGGATGGCGGAAGCCGCCCGCCAGACCATGCTGCCGCGCAGCTGGGCCGGCGTCGTCGAAACCTTCGAATCCGTGGCGCGCGAGGCGATGGCGGCGCCCGCCTGAGCGCATCGCAAGACCGCGACTTGCCGGCTGGCGCCAGCCTGCTACGATGAAAGGGTGGCCGCTGGGAAATGCAGTTCAGTTAAGGCTAAAAGCGCGTGAATTGTCGTTCCCGCGAAAGCGGGAACCCAGGAAAACGTGATTCCGGATTCCCTCCTGCGCGGGAGTGACGCTTGACTGAACGATATTGGTGTCCGGTGGGCGGTTTTGCGGAGTGGTGCGGGATGAATGTGTCGGGTATTTCGTCATCGGCGGGTTTCTATGCCTCGGCGTCCAGCCGTGGGCAGAATGCCGCTGAGAGCCCGGCGAAGACTCCCGGCGCAGCTGGCCAGCAAGCTCTGACGGCTGACGAACAGAAGCAGGTTGCGCAGCTCAAGGCACGCGACCGCGCCGTCCGCCAGCATGAGCAGGCGCACATGGCCGCCGGGGCCGGGCTGATTACCTCCGGCGCCTCCTTTACCTACCAGAAAGGCCCGGACGGCGTGAATTACGCCGTTGGCGGCGAGGTAGGCATTTCGACCTCGCCGGGGCGTACGCCGGACGAAACCATTGATCGCGCCCGCCGGATCAAAGCCGCTGCGCTGGCGCCGGCCGATCCATCGAGCCAGGACCGGGCGGTTGCCGCCAAGGCGGGGCAAATGGAACAGGGCGCCCGCATGGAGTTGGCGCAGGCGACGACGGCGTCGGGTCAGGAAGAAGCCTCAGGCGGCCGGGCGGCCGCCGTGGCGCAGGCCTACGCTGCGCCGACCGGCAGCAGAAGTACCGGCTTCAGCGCCTACGCCTGAGGGCAAATTTCAATTTTGGGCAAAATTTCCGGTTGACCGTGAGATCGCCGGAACGAGGCTTCAGGCGCGCTGGATCAGCTCTATCTTGTAGCCGTCCGGGTCTTCGACGAAGGCGATGATGGTCGAGCCGTGTTTCATCGGCCCGGCTTCGCGCACGACCTTGCCGCCGCGTGCCTTGATCGCCGCGCAGGCCGCCGCTGCATCGGGCACGGCCAGCGCCACGTGGCCGTAGCCGTTGCCGAGCTCGTAGCTCGGCGTGTCCCAGTTGTGGGTCAGTTCAAGCACGGCTTCGCTGGCCTCGTCGCCGTAGCCGACGAAAGCCAGCGTGAAGCGGCCTTCCGGGTAATCGGTGCGGCGCAGCAGTTGCATGCCGAGAATCTCGGTGTAGAAGGCGATGGATTTGTCGAGATCGCCGACGCGGATCATGGTGTGCAGGATGCGCATGAGTCTTCCTTAAATGAGGGGGAGGGTGCGGGCCAGGCGGCGCAGTTCGAAGCGGCGCGCCTTCCAGTCCGGGCAAAGCTGTTCCACCACAGACCAGAAGCGCGGGCTGTGGTTCATTTCCTTGAGGTGGGCCAGTTCGTGGCAGACGACGTAATCGACGATGGCCAGCGGCATGAGGACGAGCCGCCAGTTCAGCGCGATGCCGCCGCGGTGGCTGCAACTGCCCCAGCGCGTGCGTGCCGATGACAGGCGCAGTGGCGGTGCTGCGACGCCGAGCAAGGGGGCGTGGACGGCCAGCCGTTCGGCAAAGACGTCGCGGGCTTTCTCGCGCAAGGCTTTTCCCAGCAGGGTGTTGGCGCCCTGGGCGGCATCGGGGCGCAGGTAGAGGGTGCCGGGACCGAACTGCCAGCGCTGGCGGCCGATGCCGGTCAGCCGGACGGAGAGCGCTTCGCCGAGGACGTCGATGCTCATGCCGTCGCAAATCGCCAGCGGGCTGGCGGACGGACGGTCGCGCCAGGCGGCCAGCTTGTCGAGCACCCACTGCCCGTGTTCGTGGATCAGGCTTTCGATATCGCCGATGCGCGCCCGCGTCGGCGCGCCGACGCGCAGGCCGCGATGGTCGATGGCCAGTCCAATGGTGCGGCGCGGGCTGCGCCGGAGCTGGTAGGCGACGGTCTGGCCGCCGATGACGATGCTGCGGGGAGCCTCAGGTGGCGTTATGGGCGGCATTCGAATAGCGATGCGGGGAAATGCGGTGCATCTCCTCTTCGATCCACTCTTCCGCGCGCTGATTGACTTCGGCTTCGGTCATCCCCGTCGCGTCAAAGGCCGGGCCGATGCTCATCGTCACGGTCCCCGGCGTTTTGAGGAAAGCCTGGCGCGGCCAGAGTTCGCCGGCATCGTGCGCGACCGGCACGACCTTGCAGCCGACGTGGGTGGCGAGGTAGGCGCCGCCCGGCTTGTAGCGTTTCTTCTGGCCCGGCGCGACGCGTGTGCCTTCCGGGAAGAGCACGACGTAGAAGCCCTTCTGCAGGCGTTCACGGCCTTGCGTGACGACCTGGTCGAGCGCGTCCTTGCCGGCCGAGCGGTCGATGGAGATCATCTTCATCGCGGCCAGACCCCAGCCGAGCAGCGGAATGGAGAGGAGTTCCTTCTTGAGGACGAAGACGCAATAGGCACCGGACGGCACGATGTCCTGGATGCACATCGTTTCCCAGGCCGACTGGTGCTTGGAGAGGATGACGCAGGGTTCCTTCGGCATGTTTTCGAGGCCGATGAACCTGGGACGGATGCCGAGGATGTTCTCGACGCCGAACTGCATGCCGAGACGCCACAGGCGGCCGAAGCGATAGGCCCACAGGCCGCGCAGGATGGGGCCGGCGATGAAGACGAGCGGCGCCGAGAGCAGCGACCAGACGATGGCGTAGGCCATGAACAGCGTGGAGCGGACGGCCTTCATGATGTTCTTTCCTTGAGGATGGCATCGACTGCCGCCGACAGATCCTTGTATTCCAGCGTGCCTTCCGGCAGGTCGCCGTCGGCCTTGGTCTTTTCACCCTTGCCGGTCATCACCAGCATGGGCTGGCAGCCGGCTACCGAGCATGCCTGCAGGTCACGCAGCGAATCGCCGATGGCCGGCACGCCCTTGAGGTCGATATTGAGCGTCTCGGAAATGCGCTTGAACATGCCGGGTTTCGGCTTGCGGCATTCGCACTTCGAGTCGGCGGCGTGCGGGCAATAGAAAATGGCATCGAGGCGGCCACCGAGTGCGACGACTGCCTTGTGCATCTTGGTGTGGATCTGGTTCAGCGTTTCCATGTCGAACAGGCCGCGCCCGACGCCCGACTGGTTGGTCGCCACCACCACCTTGTAGCCGGACTGCGTCAGGCGGGCGATGGCTTCCAGGCTTCCCGGAATCGGCTTCCATTCGGCCGGGCTCTTGATGAACTGTGCGGAATCGAAATTGATCACGCCGTCGCGGTCGAGGATAACGAGCTTGGTCGCCATGGCCGGGTTACGCCGAGAGCTTGGACAGGTCGGCGACCTGGTTCATCGCCGCATGGAGCTTGGCGAGCAGGCCGAGACGGTTGTTGCGCAGGGCCGGATCGTCGGCATTGACCATGACGCCGTCGAAGAAGGCATCGACCGGGGCGCGCAGCGCGGCCAGCGCGGTCAGCGACTCGGTGTAGTCGCCGGTGACGAAGGCGGCATCGGCGGCCGGGACGACCTCGACCAGCGCATCGTGCAGCGCCACTTCGGCGGCTTCCTTGAGCAGGGCGTTATCGACGGTCGGCTCGACCGGGTTTTCGACCTTCTTAAGGATGTTGCCGACGCGCTTGTTGGCGGCAGCCAGGGCGGCCGCTTCGGGCAAGGCCGAGAAGGCGCGCACGGCGGCCAGGCGCTTGACGATGTCGCCGAGGCGCTGCGGCCGCTGCGACACCACGGCATCGACTTCCTGCGCCGTGTAGCCCTGCTCGCGCAGGTTGCCGGCCAGGCGGTCGTAGATGAAGTCGGCGAGGGCGGCTTCGGCGTTCTTGAAGCCCTCGACCGCGGCAAAGGCGCTGCCGGCCACGGTCAACAGGGAATTTAGCGGCAAATCGAGATTGCCTTCGGCCAGCATGCGAATGGTGCCCAGCGCGTGACGGCGCAGCGCGAACGGGTCGCGGTCGCCGGTCGGGATCTGGCCGATGCCGAACATGCCGACCAGGGTTTCCAGCTTGTCGGCCAACGCAACGACGGTGCCGACCTTCCCGCGCGGCAGTTCGTCGCCGGCGAAGCGCGGCTTGTAGTGGTCTTCGATGGCGTCGGCGATGTCGGCGGCGAGGCCGTCATGCTGCGCGTAGTAGCGGCCCATGATGCCCTGCAGTTCCGGGAATTCGCCGACCATATCGGTCAGCAGGTCGGCCTTGGCCAGCACGGCGGCCTGTTCGGCCTGCAGCGCGAGGGCGTCACCGCCCAGCGACTGGCCGATGGCGCGGGCAATCGCCGCGACGCGCTGCATGCGCTCGCCCTGGGTGCCCAGCTTGTTGTGATAGACGACCTTGGACAGGCCGATGACGCGGCTTTCCAGCGATTTCTTGCGATCCTGGTCGAAGAAGAACTTGGCGTCGGCCAGACGCGGACGCACAACGCGCTCGTTGCCGCCGATCACGGCGGATGCGTCGGCCGGGCTGATGTTGCTGACGACGAGGAACTTGTTGGTCAGCTTGCCGGCCGCGTCGAGCAGCGGGAAGTACTTCTGGTTGGCCTTCATCGTGAGGATCAGGCATTCCTGCGGCACGGCGAGGAATTCTTCCTCGAACTGGCCGACGAGCACGTTCGGGCGTTCGACCAGCGCGGTGACTTCGTCGAGCAGGGCGTCGTCCTCGATTGGCTTGCCACCGGCCTTGGCGGCGGCAGCGGCGAGCTGGCGGGCGATTTCGGCACGGCGCTCGGCGAAGGAGGCAATGACGGCGCCTTCGGCGGCCAGTTTGGCGGCGTATTCGTCGGCGTTGGCGAAGACGACCGGATCGACGGCGGCTTCAAAACGGTGGCCATGTGTCTCGCGGCCGGATTGCAGGCCGAGCACGGCAACCGGCACGACATCGCTGCCATGCAGGGCGACCAGGCCGTGCGCCGGGCGCACGAAATTGACGCTGCTCCAGCCGTCCGTGAGCTGGTAGCTCATGACCTTGGGGATGGGCAGGGCGGCGAGCGCGGCTTCGATGGCCTTCTGCAGGCCTTCGGCCAGCGTGGCGCCCTTGGCCAGGCTTTCGTAGAACAGCACGTCGGCCTTGCCGTCGTT
>JAGTRT010000065.1 GCA_018261895.1 Pseudomonadota bacterium | reverse complement strand
CCGCCGTTCGCAAGGAAGGAGGCCTTGCCCTCGATGGCGATTTCTTCCAGGGTTTCCAGGCAGTCGGCGACGAAGCCGGGACAGATGACATCGACGCGCTGCGTGCCCGCCTTGCCCAACGCCTCGAGGGTCGGTGCGGTGTAGGGTTGCAGCCACTCCGCCTTGCCAAAGCGTGACTGGAAGCAGATCCTGTGCTGGTCGGGCGCGAGGTTCAGACGCTCGGCGAGCAGGCGGCCGGTCTTCATGCATTCGCAGTAATACGGGTCGCCGAGGTCGAGATTGCGGCGCGGCAGGCCGTGGAAGCTGATGATCAGCTGATCGCCGGCGGCCAGCGGGCCATGCTTGACCCAGTGATTGCGTACGGTCTGCTCCAGGGCCTGGATATAGTCCGGGTCGTCATGGAAATTGCGGACAAAGCGCATCTCGGGCTGATTGCGTTGGGTCAACAGCCAGTGGCAGGCCTCGTCGATCACCGTGGCGGTCGTGCTGGCTGAATATTGCGGGTACATCGGCAGCACCAGGATTTTTGCATTGCCGGCCGCCTTGAGCCGGTCCAGGACCTCGGGCACCGACGGCGCGCCGTAGCGCATCGCCGAGGTGACGGTCACGTTGTGGCCACGTTCGCCGAGATAGCCGGCCAGGAACTTGGTCTGACGTTCGGTATGCACCTTGAGCGGAGAACCTTCGGTCATCCAGACCGAAGCATATTTTTCGGCGGATTTCTTGGGGCGGATGTTGAGAATGATGCCATTCAGGATCAGCCACCAGACTGCGCGCGGAATCTCGACGACGCGCGGGTCCGCGAGGAACTGGCGCAGGTAGCGCTTGAGGGCGGGGGCCGTCGGCGCCTCCGGGGTACCCAGGTTGACGAGGACGACTGCGGTGCCGGGCGCTGTTCCGTGCTGGTGCGGGGGTTCGGACCTGAATTTTGGCATTAGTAGTTCTGCTGGTTGGAGAGGGCGCTGGAGAGCAGCTTGGCGGTGATGTCGACAATCGGGATGACCCGCTCGTAGGCCATGCGGGTCGGGCCGATGACGCCGACCGAGCCGACGATCTGGCCATCGACGGTGTAGGGTGCGGCGATGACGCTGCATTCGTCGAGGGTGGCGATGCCGGATTCCCCGCCGATGAAGATCTGGACGCCGGCGGCGCGGTTGGAAACGTCGAGCAGGCGCATCAGGCTGGAGCGCTGCTCGAAAAGATCGAACAGTTCGCGCAGGCGTTTCATGTTCGAGGAGAGTTCCTCGACGTCGAGCAGGTTGTGCTCGCCGGAGATCACGTAAGGGGCCGCGCTGCCGGACAGCGCCTCGTTGCCGGCTTCGAGGGCAAGCGTCATCAGCGGCTTGATGTCGTCGCGCAACTGCTCGATTTCCGCCGACAGCCGATGGCGGATCTGCTCGAAATCGAGGCCGGCGAAATTCTGGTTCAGGTAATTGGCGGCCGAGACAAGTTCGGCGGGTGAATAGGCCTTTTCGGTCACCAGAACGCGATTTTGCACGTCGCCATCGGTGGTGACGATGATCAGCAGGATGCGTTTTTCGGTCAGGTTGAGAAACTCGATCTGGCGGATGCGGCTGGCGCTGCGGCGCGGCGCCATGACGACGCCGGCGAAATGCGTGAGGCTGGAGAGCAGTTGCGAGGCGCTGGAAATGACCTGGTTTGCCGGTCGACCGTGCAAGGCGTCTTCCATTTCATCGAGCTGCCTTGCCTCGAGCGGCCGCATCGTCAGCAGCCTGTCGACAAACAGCCGGTAACCGCGCGGCGTCGGAACTCGCCCCGCCGATGTATGAGGGCTGGCGACAAAGCCGGCTTCCTCGAGGTCGGCCATGACGTTGCGGATGGTGGCCGGCGACAGGTCGAGACCGGAAAATTTCGACAGCGCGCGCGAGCCGACCGGCTGGCCGTCGGAGATGTAGTGTTCGACCAGGGCCTTGAGGAGAGTGCGGGAGCGATCATCGAGCATGTGAGGGCATTGTACAAAAAACTGGCAGCGGCGCGCGCGGCCATTTTTATGCAAGAATTCGGGCCATGAACTCCTGCTACGGCTCCTACCGCTCGCCCAAGACCATTGCGCTGGTCGGCAAGTACCATAGCCGCGAAATTTCCGAATCGCTGCGCCAGCTTGCGGAATACCTGCACGAGCGGGGGATTTCCGTATTCATCGAACGCGAGACGGCAGAGCATGTCGGGCGCCAGGTCGATCTTTCCCGCTGGGTTACCTGCGGCTTCAACGACATTGGCGCCCATGCCGATCTTGCCATCGTGATCGGTGGCGACGGCACGATGCTCAACGCGGCGCGCCGCCTTGCGCGCTATCGCGTGCCGCTGGTCGGAATCAATCAGGGCCGGCTCGGTTTCATGACCGACATTGCCCGCGACGACATGCTGACCTGCATCGATGATCTGCTCGACGGGCGGTTTACTGCCGAGAACCGCATGCTCCTCGATGCGGAAGTGATGCGCGACGGCAAGGAGATCGCTGCCAATCAGGCGCTGAACGAAGTCGTCGTGGACAAGGGGGCGATCGGCCGGATGATCGAGTTTGCGCTGTCGATCGACGGCGAATTCATCTACAACCTGCGCTCGGACGGCCTGATCGTGTCGACGCCGACCGGCTCCACCGCCTATTCGCTGTCGTCGGGCGGGCCGATCCTGCATCCGACGCTGACCGGCATCGCGCTGGTGCCGCTGTGCCCGCACGCACTGACCAACCGCCCCATAATCGTCAATGACCAGGTCAACATCGAACTTGTCGTCGTCCAGGCCGATGACCCGCGCGTGCACTTCGACGGCCAGGTGACGCTGGATCTGCTTCCCGGCGACAGCGTCCGCCTGAAGCGTTCCGACTACACCATCTGCTTTCTGCATCCCCCGGGCTACAGCTATTTCGCGATGCTGCGCCAGAAACTGCACTGGAGCGAACGCCCCAAGGGCCCCTGATGCTGCGCCATCTTGCGATTCGCGACTTCGTCATCGTCGACCGGCTGGAACTCGAGTTTTCGCCCGGTTTCGGGGCGTTGACCGGGGAAACCGGGGCCGGCAAGTCGATTCTCATCGATGCCCTGGCGCTGGCGCTCGGCGACCGCGCCGATGCCGGCGTCGTCCGGGCCGGCTGCGACAAGGCGGAAGTTGCGGCGACCTTCGACATCGCCGGTTTGCCGCAGGTCAGCGCCTGGTTGTCTGCCAACGATCTCGACGCCGGGGACGAGTTGATCCTGCGCCGCGTGCTCGACGCCGGCGGTCGCTCGCGCGGCTACATCAACGGGTCGTCGGCGACCGCCCAGCAGATGCGCGAGGTTGGTGAGTTTCTGGTCGATATCCACGGCCAGCATGCCCATCAGTCGCTGCTTCGCGGCGACGCGCAAAGGGTGTTGTTCGACACGCATGCCGGGCTGTCCGATCCGGCGCAACAGGTCGCGACGGCCTGGCGGGCATGGCGCGAAGCCGAGCAGGCGCTGAAATCGGCCGCGACCGGCGCCGAGTCACTGGAGCGCGAGCGCGAACAGCTCGAGTGGCAGGTCCGCGAGCTCGATACGCTGGCTTTTTCCGGGGATGAATGGGCGGCCCTCGAAATCGAACACAAGCGTCTGGGGCACGCCGCGAGCCTGATCGACGGCGCCCGCTTCGCGCTCGACGCGCTGGCCGATGGCGAAGCGGCCTGCTCGGGCAATCTCGACCGCGTGGCCAGCCGGATCACCGGGCTGGCGGGCTACGATCCGGCGCTGCAGGAGGTTTCCGGCTTGCTGCAGTCGGCCTCGGCGGAATTGGCGGAAGCGGTGTCCACGCTGCGCCGTTATGCCGACCGTGTCGATCTCGATCCGGCACGGCTGGTGGAGATCGAGCGGCGGATGGAAGCGGTACTCGCCTGCGCCCGCAAGTATCGCGTCCAGCCGAACGAACTTCCCGGGCTGCTCGCCGGTTGGCAGGCGCGACTGGCAACGCTCGCCGCGGCTGCCGACATCGATGCGCTGGCGGCCCGGGTCGAGGCAGTGCAGGCCGACTACCTGAATCTTGCCCGCGCGTTGTCGGTCGGGCGGCAACGCGCGGCTGGCGAGATGGGGGCGGCGGTCAGCGCGCTGATGCAGCAACTGGCGCTGGCCTCGGGCCGCTTCGAAGTGGTGCTGCTGCCGCTGGCCGAGGGCGCTGCCTGCGGGCTGGAGCAGGTCGAGTTCCGCGTCGGCGGGCTGGCCGGGGCGGAAGCGAAGCCGCTGGCCAAGGTCGCGTCGGGCGGCGAACTGTCGCGGATCAGCCTGGCCATCCAGGTGCTGACCTCGCGTTCGGCCAGCGTGCCGACGCTGATTTTCGACGAAGTCGACGTCGGCATCGGCGGCGGCGTCGCCGAGATCGTCGGCCGCCTGTTGCGCGAACTCGGCGGCGAACGCCAGGTGCTGTGCGTGACCCACCTGCCGCAAGTCGCGGCACGCGCCGAATGGCAGTGGCAGGTCAGCAAGGCAACCCGCGATGGCGTCACCCTCAGTTCCATCCAGCCGCTCGACGACGAACGGCGCGTTTGCGAAATCGCCCGCATGCTGGGCGGCGTCGAGGTGACGGACATCACGCTGGCGCATGCCGGCGAGTTGCTGCACCCCAAGGGTGCTTCCTTAGGGGCGCGGTCGACCCCGGAAAACGTCCAAAAATGAACGGCCTTCCGCAGGCTTTCAGAACAACCGGGTGACGGCGAAGATTGCCAGCAACAGGAAAAGGACGCCGCTGATTCGGTGTATCCATTTGAGTGGCAGCCGCTTGAGCAGCTTGCGGCCGGCAAGGACGCCGAGTATCGAGGTCACCGCGAGGGCGGCGGTCGCCCCTGCCCACACCGCTGAGGGCTCGCTGGTGCTGCCGAGGCCGGCGACGGCAATTTGCGTCTTGTCGCCGAATTCGGCCAAAAAGATCAGCAGGAAAGTCGTGGCGACGATCCCGTGTCCGGGCTTTTCCTCGACTTCGTCGTCCTCATCGTCTTCGGTGTAGCGCAGTGCGCTGATGCCGAAACCGGCGAAGAGAACTGCCACGGCGAGCGTCACCAGCCATTCGGGAAGCCAGGCGGCAACGGCGGCGCCAAACAGCACCGCCAGCAGGTTGAGCACGGCAAACGCCGCAGTCGCGCCGATGACGACCGGCAGGCCGCGATGGCGCGCCGCCAGGGTCATGCAGACCAGTTGGCTTTTGTCGCCGATTTCGGCGAAGGCGACGACGAGAAAGGTTGTTCCGGCCGCGCTCAGCCACTGGCCGGAAAGCCATGATGCTAGATCAGGCATGGCGAAGCGCGGTCAGGCCTTGGGGTTCTTGTCCCGGTTCGGGCAGCCGGCTTTCGTGCAATGGGCGTAGAGATACAGCGCGTGTTCCTGGATGGCGAATCCGCGTTCGGCGGCGATACGGTTCTGCCGGCGCTCGATTTCGGCATCGTAGAATTCCTCGACGCGACCGCAATCGATGCAGACCAGATGGTCGTGGTGGCTGCCGCGGTTGATCTCGAAGACGGCCTTGCCGGACTCGAAGAAATGACGCTCGAGCAACCCGGCTTGCTCGAACTGGGTCAGGACCCGGTAAACCGTGGCGAGGCCGATGTCCATGTTCTCGGCGATCAGCATCCGGTAGACATCCTCGGCCGTCATGTGGCGCACGCTGCTTTTTTCGAACAGTTCGAGAATCTTGAGACGCGGGAAAGTGGCCTTCAGCCCCATGTTCTTGAGGCTTTGCGGGTCGCTCATTGATTTTGCTTCCGTTAGGTGGTCGGGGGCGGAGCCGGCGTGATTT
>JAGTRT010000023.1 GCA_018261895.1 Pseudomonadota bacterium | reverse complement strand
CTGGTCCCACCCCTTCCCATCCCGAACAGGACCGTGAAACAGCAACGCGCCAATGATAGTGAGCTTCCGCTCGCGAAAGTAGGTCAACGCCAGACTCCCCATGCAAACCCCCTGTAGCTATCGCTACAGGGGGTTTTTGCGTCTACAACACCAAAAAATCCTTTTGTTACATCCGAGGAATCAAGCGCCTGCAACAAAATTTCAAGCACGGTGCAGGAGGGAATTATTTGGCGCCTTTGGGGATGTCGCGGTACGCCTAACTTGGTGGCTGTGATAGAATCCAAAGCGGCGGGTCTCCCCGCATTGCGGGGTGGTGAACCTGGTCAGGTCCGGAAGGAAGCAGCCACAGCCATTTACTGCAAGTGCCGGGGGTTAGGCTCGCCACTTTCATTTTCTCCATTGGTGTTAGGGCGCATGAGTTATCAGGTTCTTGCGCGCAAGTGGCGGCCGCGCAATTTTTCTACGCTAGTTGGGCAGGAGCACGTTGTCCGAGCACTGACCCACGCGCTCTCCGAGCAACGCTTGCACCATGCTTATTTGTTCACAGGCACCCGTGGTGTCGGTAAAACGACCATTGCGCGGATCCTGGCCAAATCGCTAAATTGCGAGTCGGGAATTACCGCAACGCCATGTGGCACTTGCTCTGCATGCCAGGAAATCGATAGCGGTCGATTTGTTGATTTACTGGAGGTCGATGCTGCGACTAACACTCGCGTCGATGAGATGCGCCAGTTGCTCGAGAATGCCGTGTATGCGCCGACGCGAGGGCGTTTCAAGGTATATGTGATCGACGAAGTTCACATGTTATCGAACTCGGCTTTTAATGCCATGCTCAAGACGCTCGAAGAGCCACCTGAACATGTGAAATTTATTCTGGCGACAACCGATCCTCAGAAAATCCCGGTTACGGTGCTTTCGCGTTGTCTTCAATTCAATTTGAAGCAAATGCCGTCCCTTGCGATTAGCAAACACTTGGGGCAAATATTGCAGGCGGAAGGGATTTCCTTTGATCAGCCGGCGTTGAGTTTGGTGGCTCGTTCGGCTGCTGGAAGCATGCGGGATGCCTTGTCGTTATTGGATCAGGCAATTGCCCATGGGGCGGGATGTGTCGAAGAGGCGCAGGTTCGCACCATGTTGGGAACAGTCGATCAGGATTACCTTTTCGCAATTCTCGAAGCCTTGCAGGTTGGTGACGCTTCGGCCCTCTTACAGGTGGCCAGCGATCTGGGTGTGCGCAGCCTTTCTTTTCCCGCTGCACTGCAAGAATTGGCGGCGCTGTTGACGCGTTTGCAGATTGTTCAATGCGTGCCGACCGCCATCGATGACGAGGACCCCGACAGGCAGCGATTGTTGTCGTTGGCAAATGCCTATTCAGCAGAGTTCATTCAGCTGGCCTACCAAATCGTCAATATTGGTCGAAATGAACTATCGGCTGCTCCTGATGAGCATTCCGGATTTGTTATGACCTTGCTGAGGTTGCACACATTTCGGCCCAGTTCTGTCGCGGATGTCCTCGGCGCGGCGACTCCAAAACCAAGGTCCGCGGCGGTCGTTCGGACGATGCCAGAGGCGTCACCGTCGCCAACCCAATGTGAGCCTGTCAGCCGCTCACAAGCAGAAAAATCCATTGCTTCAAGCCAGAGTCCGGATTGGCATCAGATTGTTTCCGCCTTGCCGCTATCCGGCATGGCGAAGGAGTTGGCGCAAAATTGCGAGCTTCGACGTCTTGATGACACAGAGTGCCTGCTCAGATTGTCTCCATCGCGCACCCATCTTCAGATGAAGCCGGGGCCTGACAGGTTGCAACAGGCATTATGCGATTACTTCGGCAGGGTGCTGAAGTTACGCATCGAGCTGGCTGAAAACGAGATCGACACACCTGCGGAAACGGTGGGTCGAGAGCGCCAGGCGCGACAGGATTCCGCGGTTGCATCCATTTCCCGGGATACATTCATTCGAGATGCCATCAAGTCGCTTGATGCATCCGTAGTTGAGTCTTCCATTAAACCTATTGCGTAACGGAGTTCAGAGATGATGAAGGGTGGCTTGGCTGGCCTGATGAAGCAGGCGCAGGCGATGCAGGAAAACATGAAGAAGGCGCAGGAGCAATTGGCCCAGATGGAGGTTGAGGGGGTTGCCGGAGCCGGCATGGTTAAAGTGAGCATGACCTGCGCTCACGAAGTGCGTCGAGTCAGCATTGATCCCTCGGTGCTCGATGATCGCGAAATGCTTGAGGATCTCATTGCTGCAGCGGTGAATGATGCGGTTCGTCGTGGCGCTGAGCTTAGTCAGGAGAAGATGGCCGGCTTTACGTCGGGATTGAACCTGCCCCCTGGTTTCAAGATGCCGTTTTAAGTAGTGAATCCGTCGGGGCTGGAGTCTCTAATCGAAGCGTTGCGGTGCTTGCCCGGCGTCGGGCCGAAAACTGCGCAACGCATGGCCTACCATCTGTTGCAGCATGATCGGAAGGGGGCGCGGTTGCTGGGTGATGCAGTAAGCCATGCCTTGCAGACGATCAAGCATTGTCAGCGTTGCAATACATTCACCGAGCTTGACGTCTGTGAACGATGTGCGTCGCCGCGGCGCGATGCCTCCTTGCTTTGTGTGGTCGAGACGCCAATCGATATGAACATGATGGAGCAAACCCAGAGTTTTCAGGGGCTCTACTACGTGTTGATGGGCAAAATTTCTCCGCTGGATGGCATTGGGCCGCGGGAAATCGGACTGGATCGGTTGATGTCCCGGGCACTTGATAGTGTGGTTCGGGAGGTCATTCTGGCTACGAACTTCACGAATGAGGGCGAGGCTACTGCCCACTACATAACAGCCATGTTGGCTGCAAAGGGCGTCGGCGTGACCCGAATAGCGCGTGGCGTGCCGGTTGGTGGAGAGCTTGAATATGTCGACAGCGGCACCTTGGCGCAGGCTTTGAGGGAGCGTAAGGCATACGGCGGTTGATATCCGGCTTTTATCGGCTCGCTCGATAAAGTATAATTTAGCGTTTATTTTTATCCCATCTAATTCCGTTAGGGGTCAGCGTAATGAGCAATCAAGGAAAAATGGACTGCGGAAGGCGGCGTCTGGTCGTCGCAACTGCAGCCGTAGGCGGGGCGGGCGCGGTAGCCGCACTTGTGCCGTTTGTCTCCAGCTTGCTTCCGTCCGAACGTGCAAAGGCTGCAGGCGCACCGGTCGAAGTGGATATCAGCAAGCTCGAACCGGGTCAAATGATGACCGTCGAGTGGCGCGGCAAGCCGGTGTGGATTATCAATCGCACCAAGGACATGCTGGATACGCTGCCCAAACTGGCCGATGCAGTTGCCGATCCGAAGTCTGAAAAGCAACAGCAACCCGCTTATGCTCAGAACGATACGCGTTCGATCAAGCCGGAAATCATGGTGGTCGTGGGCATCTGTACGCACCTTGGTTGCTCGCCGTCCCAGAAATTCAAGGCTGGTGCCGATGAGGGCATGCCTGGCGAATGGCTTGGTGGCTTCCTCTGTCCATGTCACGGTTCGACTTTCGACTTCGCCGGTCGAGTCTTCAAGGCGAAGCCTGCCCCAACCAATCTCGAAGTGCCGCCGCACGTGTATCTCGCCGATACCCGTATCATGATCGGCGAAGACAAGAAGGGAGCATAAGAAATGGCTGCTGGCAATTTCGAAAAATACAAGTCCGACGGCTCGCTCGCTGGCAACGCCCTGGAATGGCTTGACGCCCGTTTCCCGGCAACTTCCATGTGGAAGGGCCACCTTTCCGAGTATTACGCTCCGAAGAATTTCAATTTCTGGTATTTCTTTGGTTCGCTGGCACTGCTGGTTCTGGTCATCCAGATCGTCACCGGCATTTTCCTGGTCATGCACTACAAGCCGGATGCAGCACTGAACGCCAACGGCGTGCCCATTGCTTTCGCCTCTGTCGAATACATCATGCGCGACGTATCGGGCGGGTGGCTGATTCGCTACATGCACTCCACCGGCGCATCGGCGTTCTTCATCGTGGTTTACCTGCACATGTTCCGTGGCCTGCTCTACGGTTCCTATCGCAAGCCGCGTGAGCTGACCTGGTTGTTCGGCGTTGGGATTTTCCTGTGCCTGATGGGTGAAGCCTTCTTCGGTTACCTGCTCCCGTGGGGTCAGATGTCCTTCTGGGGCGCCCAGGTGATCGTTAACCTGTTCTCCGCCATTCCCGTAATCGGTCCGGACCTGTCCATCATCATCCGCGGCGATTTCGTCGTTGGCGATGCGACACTCAACCGCTTCTTCTCGTTCCACGTGATTGCTTTCCCGCTCGTGTTGATTGGACTCGTTGCCGCTCACGTTCTGGCGCTGCATGAAACCGGTTCGAACAATCCGGATGGCGTTGAAATCAAGGCCAACAAGGACGCCAATGGCATTCCGCTCGACGGCATCCCCTTCCACCCGTACTACACGGTCAAGGACATCGTTGGCGTTATCGTGTTCCTGATGGTCTTCTCCGCCGTGATGTTTTGGGCGCCTGAAGGTGGTGGTTACTTCCTCGAAACGCCGAATTTCTATCCGGCTGACCCGCTGAAGACCCCGCCGCACATCGCACCTGTCTGGTACTTCACGCCGTTCTACTCGATTCTGCGTGCAGTTACCTTCCCGCTCTTCGGCATCGATGCCAAGTTCTGGGGTGTGGTGGCCATGGGTGCATCGGTCGTTATCTTCGCCTTCCTGCCCTGGCTGGATCGCAGCCCGGTCAAGTCGATCCGCTATCGCGGTCCGATCTACAAGACCCTGCTGACCATCTTCGTCATCTGCTTCTTTATCCTCGGCTATCTGGGTACGCTTTCCCCGTCTCCGATGGGCGAACTGGTTTCGCAAATTTGTTCCGTGTTCTACTTCGGGTTCTTCCTCGCCATGCCATGGTGGTCTCGGATGGACAAGTTCAGCCCGGTTCCTGACCGCGTGACGTTCAAGTGAGAGGATGCCTAAAATGAAAAAATTCCTTATCGCATTGCTCTTCGCCCCGGTCATCGCATTTGCCAGCGGCGGCAACGTTCATCTCGACAAGTGGCCGGGTTCGGTCGGTGACAAGCCTGCATTGCAGAACGGTGCCAAGCTGTTCGTCAATTACTGTCTGAACTGCCACGGCGCTTCCTACATGCGCTACAAGAACCTGCTGGATCTCGGTCTGACCGAGCAGCAGGTCAAGGAAAACCTGATGTTCACCTCCGACAAGATCGGTGAGCTGATGCGCGTTGCTGCGCGTTCGGATGAGCAGAAGCTGTGGTTCGGTGCCACGCCGCCGGATCTGACCATCATTGCCCGCGCCCGTGGCGAAGCAGGTAACGCTGCTGCTGGTGCCGACTGGCTCTACACCTATCTGCGTTCCTTCTATCGCGACGCGAACCGTCCGACCGGCTGGAACAACGTGGTCTTCGAGAACGTCGGCATGCCGCATATCCTCTACGGCCTGCAGGGCCAGCAAGTGCTGAATCACGAAACGCACAAGCTGGAACTGGCCGTTCCGGGAAGCATGGCGCCGGCTGAATTCGACAAGGCAGTTTCTGACCTCGTCGGCTTCATGGTCTGGATGGGCGAGCCGCAGCAGGAGTTCCGCCGCACCCTGGGCTGGTTTGTTCTGGCCTTCCTGGCAGTTCTCTTCGTTGTTGCCTACGCGCTCAAGAAGGAATACTGGAAAGACATTCACTGATCCTTCAAGGATCGGCTAACGGCATCGCGGGTTTGGCTTAGGCCGGCCCCCGGTGCCGAATCTCATTTTGAGGGTTACCACAAATGATGAACCTCTACTCGGGCACCACCTGCCCATTCAGCCATCGTTGCCGCATTGTCCTGTTCGAAAAGGGCATGGATTTTCAGGTGATCGATGTCGACATGTTCAACAAGCCGGAAGAAATGGCTGCGATCAATCCGCACAATCGCGTGCCGGTGCTGGTCGAGCGCGATCTCGTGCTGTTCGAGCCGAACATTATCAACGAGTACATCGACGAGCGCTTCCCGCATCCGCAACTGATGCCGGCCGACCCGATCATGCGTGCCCGCGCCCGCCAGCTACTGGTCGGCATGGAACGCGAAATCTTCTCGTTCATGGAAGTGATCGAAAAGAACGGCAAGACGGCCGACAAGGCGCGCCAGGAAATCAAGGCTCGCCTGACCGAGATCGTGCCGATTTTCAACAAGCAGAAGTTCATGCTGGGCGATGAGTTTTCCATGCTCGACGTGGCTATCGCACCGTTGCTCTGGCGCCTGGATCACTACGGGATCGACCTGGGCAAGGCTGCTGCGCCGCTGATGAAGTACGCCGAGCGCATTTTCAGCCGTCAGGGCTTCATCGATGCGCTGACGCCGTCCGAAAAGGCCATGCGCAAGTAAGGCATGGGACTTCCGTCTACCAAGCCCTATCTCTTGCGGGCTATCTGGGAATGGTGCTGCGACAACGGTTTCACGCCGCATATCGCGGTTGAGGTCGATGAGCGTACCCGCGTTCCGCGCGAGTTTGTTCGTGATGGTCAAATCGTCCTCAACCTGGGGCAGACTGCCACGAACAAGCTGCTGATCGGCAACGACTTCATCGAATTCCAGGCCCGCTTTGGCGGAGTCGCGCGGGATTTGTCGGTGCCGGTCGAGCGGGTGTCAGCCATCTATGCCCGTGAAAACGGTGCCGGGATGGCTTTTGAGATCGATGGCGTCGAAGATGACCACGAGACGACACCTTTTGTCGACGCTGGCGAGGCCGAGCCCGCGCCCGAAGACGAACCGCCCGAGCCGCCGCGCCCGGAAGCGGGGCGTCCATGGCTGCAACGCATCAAATAGGGACGTAGACTGCGGTTGACGCACTAAAAAGGGGAGATTCCACAAAGGGATTTCCCCTTTTGTCATGCAAGTCCATGATTTTTCGATATGGCATAGCTGTTGCTCAAGCCAAGCCGGAAGGAAAAACATGCGAACTGAAGTCAAGTCTACCTGTTGCTACTGCGGCGTCGGTTGCGGCGTGCTCATCGAAACCGAGGACGGTGCGATCACCGGCCTGCGGGGAGATCCTGAGCACCCGGCCAATCGCGGCCGTTTGTGCACCAAGGGTGCAAGCCTGCATCAGACGGTGGATTCGACTTATCGCCTGTTTTTTCCGGAAATGCGTGCCCGTCGAGGTGAGACGGGACAACGGGTTTCGTGGGGGCAAGCGCTGGATGATGCGGCCGAGCGCTTCGCCGACACCATTCGGCAACATGGGCCGGATTCCGTTGCCTTCTACATTTCCGGCCAGTTGCTGACCGAGGACTATTACGTCTTCAACAAGCTGGCCAAGGGGCTGATCGGCACCAATAACGTCGATACCAATTCCCGTCTTTGCATGTCTTCGGCGGTGGCCGGCTACAAGCAAACGCTGGGTGCCGATGCCCCACCTTGCAGTTACGCCGATATTTTGAATGCCAAGGTGATCTTCATCAGCGGCGCCAACCCGGCGATCGCACACCCCATCGTTTTTCGTTACATCGAGGATGCCCGGGCGGCGAATCCCGACCTCAAAATCATCGTTGCCGATCCGCGCCGGACGGAAACCGCCGAGATTGCCGACCTCCACCTGCCGATCAAGCCGGGCAGCGATATCGCCCTGTTCAACGGCATGCTGCACGTGTTGATGGCGGAGGATTTGCTCGATCAGTGCTACATCGATGCGCATACCAGCGGCTTTGCCGAGCTGGCCGGTATCGCGAAAAATTATCCGCCGGAGCGCGTTGCCGAACTGTGCGGCATTCCTGCAGAGGCGATTGTTCAGGCTGCCCGCTGGTTCGGTGCCAGCAAGGCATCGCTGTCGCTTTATTGTCAGGGGCTGAATCAGTCGGTGCATGGTACGCACAACAATGTCGGCATCATTCACCTGCACCTCGCCACGGGCCAGATCGGCAAGCCGGGGGCAGGGCCGTTTTCGCTGACCGGGCAGCCGAATGCGATGGGTGGGCGTGAGGTTGGCGGGCTGTCCAACCTGCTGTCGGCGCACCGCGATCTGGCCAATCCCGAACACCGGGCCGAAGTGGCGCGACTCTGGGGGGTTTCCGATGTGCCGGCAAAGCCCGGCAAGTCGGCGGTCGATCTGTTCAAGGCGCTGAAAAGCGGCGAAATCAAGGCGGTCTGGATCGCCTGTACCAATCCTGCACAATCGCTGCCCAACCAGGCTGGCGTGCGCGAGGCGCTGCGCGCGGCGGACTATGTCGTGCTGCAGGAGACCTACGGCAATACCGATACGGCCGAATTCGCCGACCTGCTGCTGCCAGCCTCGGGCTGGGGTGAAAAGCACGGCACCGTGACCAATTCCGAGCGATGCATCACCCGCGTTCGGTCCGCCGTGGCAGCGCCTGGCGAAGCCCGCCACGACTGGGAGGTCGCCGTCGATTTCGCCCGTCGCCTCGGGCAGAAACTTGGGCGCGACGATGTCGACCGCCTGTTTCCTTACGCCGACCCCGAAGCCATTTTCGACGAGCATCGCGAAAGCACGCGCGGCCGCGATCTCGACATCACCGGTTTGTCCTATGCCTTGCTCGAAACGCAGGGGCCGCAGCAATGGCCGTTCCCGGCAGGGGCTTCGGCCGGCAAGGTGAGACTTTACGAAGACAGGCGTTTCCCGACGGCCGATGGCCGGGCGCGTTTCATTCCGATCGAGCACCAGCCGGTGGCTGAAATCACGACGCCAGAATTCCCGATCAGCCTGCTGTCCGGACGCATGCGCGACCAATGGCACGGCATGAGCCGGACCGGCACCGTGCCCCGCCTGTTCAATCTCGAAGACGAGCCGCTGCTCGCCATGCATCCCTGCGACATGCGCCATCGCGGCCTTGCATCGGGCGATCTGGCGCGGGTGAGTAACGGTCGGGGCGAGATGACGGTACGCGTCAGCGAACGGGCAGGCCTGGTCAAGGGGCGCGCCTGGATGCCGATGCATTGGGGTGGGCAGTTCATGAACTCGCCGGGTGCGAACGCGGTGGCCTCCGATGCCATCGACCCCTATTCGCAACAACCGGAACTGAAGCATGCGGCCGTGCAGATCGCCAAACTGGACCTGCCTTATCCGCTGGCCGTGCTGCGCCGTTGCGCCAGTCAGTCCGAGGCGCTGGCCCTCCTGCAACGGGCGCGCACGATGCTGAGCGCCTTCCCTTACGTGACGGTCGGCCTCTATGGCCGGACGAGTCCGCTGGTCGTATTGCGCGGCGCGGCGGGCGAGCCGGTGGCCGACGCGCATCTGCTGGCACTGGACCGCCTGTTCGGACTAGATGGCGATGATGGCGCCATCGTTTATGTCGATGCCACGCGCCGGATCAACAAGAAGGCGATTGCCCAGGACGGGCGCTTGCTCGGGGTTCGTCTGGCCGGCGAGACGCTGGCCCAGGCCTGGCTGAAGCAGGCGATGGCCGAGGATGAGCTCGATGCCAGCCTGATCCGCTTTGCCCTGGCCCCGACGGCGAAACCGCCGGTGAGCATGGTGGCGCGCAACATCGTCTGCAAGTGTGCCGACGTCAGCGACGATCAGATTCAAAAGGAACTGGCGCACGGGGCCGATCTCCCGCAGCTCCAGCAGACGCTCAAATGTGGAACCTTCTGCGGTTCCTGCGTGCCGGACATCAAGCGCATGGTTGCGGCACATCCACCCAACATGGCCGCTGCGGCCTGAATGCAGCCGGAGATAAGATTGAGCTACGCACAATTCATCAAGGAGATTGGACGCGGCGCCGAAGGGGCGCGTGACCTGTCGCGCGAAGACGCGCAGCAGCTCTACGCGGCCATGCTCGACGGCGGCGTGCCGGATCTCGAAATGGGCGCGATCATCCTCGGCCTGCGGGTCAAGGGCGAATCGCTCGACGAAATGCTCGGCTTCCTGGCGGCCACCGACGACCGCACGCACCGGCTCGACATGCCGCACGGCCGCGTGCGCCCGGTGGTCGTGCCGACCTACAACGGCTCGCGCAAGGATGCCAACCTGACGCCGCTGCTGCCGCTGCTGCTGCAACGTTTTGGCGTGCCGGTCGTGGTGCATGGCCTGCTCGAAGGCTACGGTCGCGTCACGACGGCCCAGATTTTCCGCGAACTTGGCATCATGCCGGTGGCCTCGACAACGCAGGCCCAGCTGGCGCTCGAGGAAAAAGGGCTGGCCTTCCTGCCGCTCAGCGGGCTTTGTCCGGGCATTCACAACCTGCTCGCCTTGCGCAGCCGCATGGGCGTGCGCAATAGCGCCCACAGCCTGGTCAAGCTGCTCAATCCCTTCCGCGGCGAAGCGGTCGTCGTCGCCCCGGCGACGCATCCGGATTTCCTCGACCTGATGCGCGACATCCTCGCTGCACGCGGCAACCGTGCGCTGCTGCTGCGCGGTACCGAGGGCGAACCCTTTGCCAATCCGAAGCGCCGCCCGCGCCTCGAATTCATCCATGACGGCGAGGTCGAGATCCTGTTCGAGGCCGAGCACGAAAGCCTGCGCGCCTTGCCGAACCTGCCGGAAGCCAACGATGCGGTGAGCACGGCGAAGTGGATCCGGCGGGTGCTCGACAAACAGGTGCCGCTGCCCAAGCCGATTGCCAACCAGCTGGCCTGCCTGCTCTTCGCCAGTGGCTACGCCGAGGATTTCAACCAGGCCAAGGCCATCGTCGCGGTCGAAGCAACCGGTTTGCTCATGGGCGGTAACTGAGCCGGCACTGCACCGCCCTGGAACGGCTTGCCCCGGCTTGGTGCGTGTCTTTGACGGTCAACCGGAAAAAAGGCCAAAAAATCAAATGTCTTATCCGCTGGCACGCGGATTGCAATAAACCGGCAGGAACAGCGAATCAACCGCCAACGACGGCGGTTCGATGGCAACGACGTCATGCGCTGAAGTAAATTTTGCACCCTCGGGTGCGCGCAACGTTGGAGCCAAGCATGAGAAAACGCACTGTCAAACCTCGTCTCGTCCTGATCGGCAACGGCATGGCCGGTGTCCGCACCGTCGAGGAACTGCTCAAGATCGCCCCGGATCAGTACGACATCACCATCTTCGGCGCCGAGCCGCACCCGAACTACAACCGCATCCTGCTCTCGCCAGTCCTCGCCGGTGAAATGACCATTTCCGAAATCGTCCTCAACGAACTCGACTGGTACAGGAAGAACAAGATCACGTTGCATACCGGCAAGCAGGTCCGGCAACGACCTGCCCGGCGTCATCGGCTACCGCGACATCAAGGACACCGACGAGATGATCGAAACGGCCAAGGTGCACAAGCACGCGGTGGTCATCGGCGGCGGGTTGCTTGGTTTGGAGGCCGCGAACGGCCTCAAGCTGCGCGGCATGGACGTCACCGTCGTGCATCTCGGCCCGTGGTTGCTCGAGCGGCAGCTCGACGAAGTGGCCGGCAAGATGTTGCAGAAGTCGCTGGAGGACAAGGGACTCAAGTTCCTGCTCCAGAAACAGACGGAAATGCTGGTCAAAGGGGAGAGCGGTCGTGTTGCCGCCGTGCGCTTCAAGGACGGCATGACCATCCCGGCCGACCTTGTCGTCATGGCCGCCGGCATCCGCCCCAACTACGCGCTGGCCGAAAAGTCCGGCATCTACTGCAACCGCGGCATCGTCGTGAACGACACCATGCAGACCTACGACCCGAAGGTGTACGCCGTTGGCGAATGCGTCACGCACCGCGGCATCGCCTACGGCCTCGTCGCGCCGCTTTTCGAGCAGGCCAAGGTCGCCGCCAACCACCTGGCCGGCTACGGCATCGGCCGCTACACCGGCTCGGTGACCTCGACCAAGCTCAAGGTCACCGGCATCGACCTCTTCTCGGCCGGCGACTTCATGGGCGGCGAGGGCACCGAGGAAATCCTGCTCAACGATCCCTACGGCGGCGTCTACAAGAAGCTCGTCATCAAGGACAACAAACTGGTCGGCGGCGTCATGTACGGCGACACGGCCGACGGCCCGTGGTACTTCCAGTTGCTCAAGGACGGTCGCGACATCCACGACATCCGCGACTCGCTGATCTTCGGCCAGTCGCTGGTCGGCGACGTCGGCCATGCCGGCAACAGCAAGGCCGCGGCTATGGCCGACAGCGCCGAAGTCTGCGGCTGCAACGGCGTGACCAAAGGCACCATCGTCAAGGCCATCAAGGAGAAGGGCTTGTTCACGCTCGATGAGGTCAAGAAGCACACCAAGGCGGCGTCGTCCTGCGGCTCCTGCGCCGGGCTGGTCGAGCAGATCCTCGCTTCGACCATCGGCGGGGCCTACACGCCGGCCGCCTCCGACTCGAAGCCGATGTGCGGCTGTACCGAGCACTCGCACGCCAAGGTCCGCAAACTCATCAACGACGAGCACCTGACGAGCAAGGAAGCCGTCTTCGCCGAGCTCGGCTGGACGACGCCGAACGGCTGCGAGAAGTGCAGGCCGGCCATCAACTACTACCTGATCTCGACCTGGCCGCATGAGGCCAAGGACGACGCGCAGTCGCGCTTCATCAACGAACGCGCCCACGCCAACATCCAGAAGGACGGCACCTACTCGGTCGTCCCGCGCATGTGGGGCGGCCTGACGACGCCGGCCGAACTGCGCGCCATCGCCGATGCCGCCGAGAAATACAAGGTCCCGACCGTGAAGGTCACCGGTGGCCAGCGCATCGACCTGCTCGGCATCAAGAAGGAAGACCTGCCGGGCATCTGGGCCGACCTCAACGCCGCCGGCATGGTCTCCGGCCACGCCTACGGCAAGTCGATCCGCACCGTGAAGACCTGCGTCGGCGCCGAGCACTGCCGCTTCGGCACGCAACTGGCCATGGACATGGGCGTCAAGCTCGAGAAGATGCTGTTCGATATGTATGCCCCGCACAAGGTCAAGCTCGCCGTCTCCGGCTGCCCGCGCAACTGCGCCGAGGCCGGCATCAAGGACGTCGGCGTGATCGGCGTCGATTCCGGCTACGAGCTCTACGTCGGCGGCAACGGCTTCCTCCAGCTCTACCGCCTCGAAGGCTGGTACCTCGAACGCACCTGCCACTGGCTGGAACGCGTCGGGCTGGACTACGTGAAAGGCAAGATCGTCGAAGACGAAGACGGCCGCAAGGCGCTCTACGCCGCGCTGCGCAAAGCCCTGAAAGACGCCAAGGACCCGTGGGCGACCTCGCGAGAGGCGGAAGCGATCAAGCAGTTCATTCCGATCAAGCTGGAAGCTTGAGCGGAGGATCGAGTTTTTAGGATCGAGGATCGAGTGGGCCGGCACCGGCCGGCCGCTCAAACCACTAACAGCTAACTACTAGGCAACTAATATGAACTGGAAACTGATCTGCAAGCTGGAAGAGATTCCCCAACTCGGCTCGCGCGTCGTGCATTGGCCGGAACGCGGCAAGATCGCCGTCTTCCGCACCTCGGACGACGAAGTCTTCGCCCTCCACGACAAATGCCCACACAAGGGCGGCCCGCTGTCGCAAGGCATCGTCCACGGCAAACGCGTCACCTGCCCGCTGCACGGCTGGAACATCGGCCTCGACGACGGCCAGGCCGTGGCGCCGGATGTGGGTGGCTGCAAGAAGTTTGAGGTGAAGGTCGAGAACGGGCTGGTATTGATTGCCGAGTGACGCCGGCCACGGGTGGCCGTGAAGGGGGGTCCAACGGTCAACCGGGAAAAAGGGCGGAAATTGAAAAGGCTTTTGCCCCTCTTATCGGCCGTCCAAGTCGGAAAGGACACGAGCCGCTTTTATCGCCCGGCATTGGGGGCCTGACAGTTCGCACGCAAACCAAAGAAAACATCTTCGGAAACAGTCGCGGCGAGTCTCGCTTCATTTTCCAACACTGTGTTGGCGGATGTGCTTAACTTTCGCAGCCCCTCGAAACCCGGATAGATGCTGACAGAGGCACCATAACCTATCTTCAGTGCAGCATCCCATGCCTGTTTCGCAGCTTCAGGAGCTTGACTACTAAAGACCTTGGCAGCCATGCCATATTCCCTTTGTTCTCTTTCAAGTTTAATGAACATCTGCTGGAGATCAGCTTCCAGTTTTGCAGCCTTCACAGAGTCATGTTTCTTGTATTGATCGTAGGTCGTGTCGTTCCACTTTATGAGGCGATCAGTGGTGTTGCGGAGTTTGTTCAAATCTTTTAACGCATGAATCTTGATATGTGGCTCCAGTATCCCGGAGCCCCAGCCGAGCATCATGGCGTAGTTCCGGTTCTTTTCATCACCGGCGATGAAATGAATGAGTCGCTGCTTCGCAGCGAAATACCAAAACACCGCATCATCCTGGCGCTTGTTTTCCAAATATATTTTGGCCACTGTAAACAACTGCCCTTCGTCGTGGGAATTGGACGGGTTTCCTACAAACTCATCAGCTGCTGCAAGCGCAATGCTAGGGTCACACGACTTCAGTCGTTCTTCAATGGGAGGCTGAACTGCGCTAACACTGAATGAAATACAGGAGAACGCAACCCAAATACCGACTAGAGAAATTTTTAACATTCTGAATGCCTGATGCGAATACCCCTTTAAAGGGGGGTTGAAAGAGCAATCCGTTTTGTAGCCAAAAAACGAATGGTGTTAAACAGAGAAATAATTCTAAAGCATACGCGATTTGAATTTTTCAGGCTTGTTATCTGCGGTGCCTGCTGGTGGCGAGATTTCGTTGCAACGTTCTGTAGCTCAAGAAAACTCGGCGACATAGCCTTCCAACGGTCAACCGGAAGAAATGCCCAAATTTGAAATTCTGGCCGGGGGATGGGTGATGGCTTAAGCTGGCGTTTCCCTCTTGCAAGGATTCCGCCGCCGCCATGAGCGATACCGCGAACAGCCCAAGCAGCCCGACCCGCTTGCCGCGTGGCATCTGGATGCTGGGCTTCGTCAGCCTGCTCATGGATGTCTCGTCGGAGATGATCCACAGCCTGCTGCCGCTGTTCATGGTCGGTACGCTGGGGGCGAGTGCGCTGGTGGTCGGCCTCATTGAAGGGCTGGCCGAGGCGACGGCGCTGATCGTCAAGGTGTTTTCCGGGGCGCTCAGCGATTACCTCGGCAAGCGCAAGGGGCTGGCGGTGTTCGGTTATGCGCTCGGGGCGTTGACCAAGCCGGTGTTCGCGCTGGCGTCGAGCACCGGGCTGGTGCTGGCGGCGCGGCTGGCGGATCGCATCGGCAAGGGTATCCGCGGGGCGCCGCGCGATGCGCTGGTCGCTGACATTGCGCCGCCGGAATTGCGCGGTGCCGCTTTCGGACTGCGCCAGTCGCTCGACACCGTCGGTGCCTTCGTCGGGCCGCTGCTGGCGGTCGGGCTCATGCTGCTGTGGGATAACGATTTTCGCGCCGTGTTCTGGGTGGCGGTCATTCCTGGCCTGCTGGCTGTGGCGGTGCTGATTTTCGGCGTGCACGAGCCGGATCGTCCGGCGCATGAGGCGCGGCGCAATCCGATCAGCCGGACCAATCTGCTGCGACTCGGTTCGCCGTACTGGTGGGTGGTGGCGGTCGGCGGGCTGTTTACGCTGGCCCGTTTCAGCGAGGCCTTTCTCGTGTTGCGGGCGGAGCAGGGTGGCATGGTGCTGGCGCTCATCCCGCTCGTCATGGTCGCCATGAACATCGTCTATTCGCTGTCGGCCTACCCGTTCGGCAAACTGTCGGATCGGTGCAGCCACACCAAATTGCTGGCCGGCGGCCTGGTCGTGCTGATCGCCGCCGACCTCGTGCTGGCGAGCAGTGCGCACTGGACTGCCGTGCTGGGCGGCGTGGCCTTGTGGGGCGTGCATCTCGGCATGACGCAGGGGCTGCTGGCGACGATGGTGGCCGACACGGCGCCGGCCGACCTGCGCGGCACGGCTTTCGGTTTCTTCAATCTGGTCAGCGGGATGGCCATGCTGCTGGCCAGCGTTTGCGCCGGCCTGCTCTGGGATATCTACGGCGCCGCCTTTACCTTCTATGCCGGGGCCGCGTTCTGCGGGCTGACCCTGGCGCTGCTCGCCGTCCGCCGCCAGCCAGGGTGATCCGCCAGGCCGTTCTCACGGTCAACCGGAAAAAATGCCCAAAATTGAAATCCGCAGGTGGCGCTACCCGTCGCTCAGACTGAACGCGATTCAGTGCCGCGGTATGGCCAGCCACTTGGCGAGCGTCTGGAAGAGCAGTTCGGGGACGACCGGTTTGGCGATGAAGTCGTTCATGCCGGCGACGATGCATTGTTCGCGGTTCTCGTCGAAGGCGTTGGCGGTCATGGCGATGATCGGCGTCCATGCCCGGCCGGGGATTTTGCGGATGAGCGTCGTCGCCTCGATGCCGCCCATGACCGGCATCTGCATGTCCATGAGGATCAGCGCGTAGTTCGTGTTCGTTGCCATGGCGACGGCTTGCTGGCCGTTGTCGGCGACGTCGACGCGCAGGCCGGTGTCACCGAGCAATTCGAGGGCAACTTCCTGGTTGATCGGGTCGTCTTCGACGAGCAGGATGGGCTCGCCGGCGTGATGGCGGTTGATGTCCGCCTCCGGCGACGCAGGGGCGGGCGCTTCTTCGCGCCGGCTTTCCTTGCCCTCCTCGAGGCGCGCCGTAAACCAGAAAGTGCTGCCAACGCCGACTTCGCTGTCGACGCCGGTTTCGCCACCCATCAGGTGGGCCAGACGCTGGCTGATGGCCAGCCCCAGGCCGGTGCCGCCGTACTTGCGGGTGGTCGAGGTGTCGACCTGCTGGAAGGCCTGGAACAGGGTGGCGCGGCTCTCGGCTGGAATGCCGATGCCGGTGTCCTGGATTTCAAAGCGCACCAGCAGGCGCTTGCCTTGTCGTTCGATCAGCCGGGTGCGCAGCGAAATCCTGCCGTGCTCGGTGAATTTGACGGCATTGCTGGCGAAATTGAGCAGGGCCTGGCGCAGTCGGGTCGAATCGCCGCGCAGCATCGACGGGACATCGCCGTAATCGACCTCGATGCTCAGGCCCTTGGCGCGGGCCGGCTCGGCCATGATCGACTGGACGTGGTCGATGATGGTGCTCAGCGGAAAATCGGTTTCTTCCAGCACCAGCTTGCCGGACTCGATTTTCGAGATGTCGAGAATGTCGTTGATGATGGCGAGCAGATGCTTGCCAGCCCCCTCGATCTTGCCCAGGCGGTCGCGTTGCGCCGGTTGCAGCGGCGACTTGCCGAGCAGGTGGGCGTAGCCGAGGATGGCGTTCATCGGCGTGCGGATTTCATGGCTCATGTTCGCCAGGAAGGCGCTCTTCGCCAGGTTGGCCGCATCGGCCAGCTCCTTGGCCTCCATCAGCGTCCTCTCCACAGCGCGCAGCGGCGAGATGTCGGTGAACGTCGCCATCAGTCCATCGTCGAGCAACTGGCCGCCGATCAGCATGGTCCGTTCGCGCCCATCCTTGCACGTCACCCGGTATTCGAGATCCTCGAGTTTGCCGCCCGTGCCGCCGGCGGCATCGATGGCGCGTTGCCAGGTCACCTGCACCCAGTGGCGATAGCTCGAGTCCGGATAGGCCTTCTGCCACCAGCTGTCGAGGGTGGCGATCTCGTCGTGCCGATAACCGAACAGCTCGATGAAACGCCGGTTGATCTGCCGGATTTCCTCGCCCTGCACAAAGGAGAGCGCCACCGGCGCCGCTTCGAACAGGGTGCGGAAATGCCTGTCGCGCTCGGCGCCGAGCAGGGCCTGCTCTGTTTCGCGACGTTGCGTGATGTCGCGCGACAGCATCAGGACGCTGGGCGCCTTGCCGGAGGATGATTTGCGCGTGGTCGACAGCTCGAACCAGCATTGCCGGCCATCGATGTCGAGACTGATGGTGCGCCCGAAATCCTTGCCGGTCTCCAGCGCAGCGGCGATCGACGCCATGACGATGCGGGCGGCATCGAACGGCAGAACGTCGGTGACACGCTTCCCCAGCAGGTTATCCCTGGAGCTCGCCAGCAAGGCTTCCTGGCTGGCAAAAAGGTCGAGGTAGTAGCCTTCGGCGTCGAGTTCGAACAGCAGGTCGGGGATCGCCTGCAGCGTTGCCGCCAGGTTTTCCCGCGCCTCGTGGGTGACCCGGTGGGCTTCCTGCAAGTCGTCGAGCGTTCGCTTCAGGGTCATCGTCTTGGCTGTCACCTGGCGGCGCAGCGTCAGGTTCCAGATCAGCAGCAAGCTGCCCAACATGACCACCGCCAGCACGCCCCAGCCAACGTAACGCCCGTAGCTGACCAGGCTGAGTGGCGTCCCGAACCATTTCCTGCGCAAGGCCGCTTCTTCCTTGGCGGTAACTGCCTGCATTCCCTGTTCGACCAGCTTCAGCGTCTCGGCATTGCCTTTGCGCACGGCCCGGTGAAACCGCCCCTTGTAAAGCTCGAAAGCCTTGAGAAAGGTAGTATCAACACCTGCCTTGTAGAGGTAGAAATTGGCCGGATGCTCGTCCATGCAGAAAACCTTGATTTCCTGACGAATGGCCGCGTTGATGAGTTCCGTGTTGTTCTTGTAAGTCGCCACGTTGGTGATGTCATGCTCGGCCAGTTCGTCGATGCAGGCATCGCCGGCCTGGGCACCGACCAGGAAACCCTTGAGCGTCGACACGCTGCTGATGCCGGAAATCGAGGTGTGGCTGTAGATGGCCACCGGCAGGTCGGCATAGGGTGGTGAAAAGTCATAAAACGCTTCGCGGGGCGGGGTCCGGAAAATCATGTCGATGACGTCCGCCCGGCCCTCCTTGAGCGTCTGCTGGGCTTCCGCCCAGTTGGTCGCCGTCAGTTGAACCTTGACCCCGCTCTTCTTTTCCCAGAGAGCCCAGTAATCGACCAGGTAACCTTCGGCGTCGCCATTGGCGTTGCGGAAAAGATAGGGTGGATAGTTGTCGTCGGTGACGACGTGAAGCATGCGAGGAAAATTTTCGGCCGGGGCATCGGAAGCCCGGGCACCAAATGGCCAGATGACGATCAAAGACCCGATGAGCAGCAGGCATCGGCAAACCGGAGAGCAGGGGAAGGGCAATTTCATTGTCATTTTATGGCAGGCGTTGTCGCCTTGCTTCGTGTAGTCAAATCCTAGCTGAAGTCCTGAGAAACTGCACGATTCAAGTATCGGCAATGTCATATGGCGAGCGGCTTCGGCAGGCTCGCAGGTAAGATGTTCCGCAACCCCGGTTTTTATTTCCACACGCAATCCACGGATATTTCAACATGACGACCGCCCTTGTCCTTTTCGCCCATGGCGCCCGCGACCCGGAATGGGCCAACCCGATGCGGCGCGTGCAGGCCGCCATCCAGCAGCGCATGACGGCCATACCGGTCGAACTGGCCTTCCTTGAATTCATGTCGCCGACCCTGAGCGAACAAGCGGCCGATCTGGTCGCGCGGGGGGCGGAGCGCATCGTCGTGATCCCCATGTTCATCGCGCGGGGCGGGCACCTCAAGAAAGAAGCACCGGACATGATCGAGGCGCTCCGGGCGCGCTACCCCGATGTCCGCTTTGAGCTGGGCAACGCCATCGGCGAGCACGAACTCGTTGTCCAGGCGATGGCCACCGCGACCCTCGAGGTAGCTGGCCTGTAGCTTGCTAAGTAAGGCCCATGCTTACCGTGCTTGTCATCGATGAATCGCGTTCCCGCGCCGGCGAAATTTGCGCCGGCCTGGCGCTGGCCGGCTATCAGGTCGCGGCCATCCTGGCAGGTTCGGAAAACCTCACGGCCGAGGTCGAAAAGCTGCAACCCGACGTCATCCTGATCGACACCGACAGCCCGAGCCGCGACACCCTGGAAAACCTCGCCGCGATGCACCGTGACATGCCGCGTCCGGTCGTCGTCTTTACCCAGGAAGATGGCCAGTCGACCATCCGCGATGCCGTCAGGGCGGGCGTTTCGGCTTATGTGGTCGATGGCCTCGACCCCAAGCGCATCAAGCCCATCGTCGAGGTGGCGCGCGCCCGTTTCGAGGACACCCAGGCCCTGCGCCGGGAGCTTGACGAGATGTCGCAGAAGCTCTCCGACCGCAAGCTCGTGGACAAGGCCAAGGGGGTGCTCATGAAGGCCCGCGGGCTGGACGAAGACGCGGCCTATCACGCCATGCGCAAGCTGGCGATGGAGCGCGGCCAGACGCTGGCCAAAGTGGCGCGCGACGTCATCGACATGGCGCGCGTGCTGCTCTAAAGCTGTGCGGTTACCCCTGCTGTTGCACTGCAACAGTGCGTGTCCGAAGGCGGTTTGCGATAGCCCGGGGCACGGCATCAAAAGACAAATTCCTTTCTATCCAGTTGCTTACGATTTTTTGCGGGAACTGGCACGGCCATTGCGATAGATAGTTCAAAGCGCACGGTCAATGGCGGCCGGGCGAGAGTCGAGCGAATGCCGATTCAGGGACAAGGGCGTCCATCCGAGCTGCCAACCGGCGGTCAGGATGAGACGCCCATTTTGTTTTTTAGATTCTCGCAATCAAGGAGCAAGCAATGGATGACAAGAAACTGGCCGCGCCGGGTGTGTCTGAGGACAAACCGTCTGCCTCACCGTCCTTTTCACGTCGTGATTTCGTTTCAACTGCCTTGGGAGCCTCACTGATGGCCATGGTCCCCCCCGGCGTTCGCAGCGGTGCCTGGGCCGCTGGTTCCGACGCCCCCGAAAAGAAGGAAGTCAAGATTGGCTTCATCCCGCTCACCGATTGCGCCTCGGTCGTCATGGCTTCGGTCATGAAATTCGATGAGAAGTACGGCATCAAGATCATCCCGTCCAAGGAAGCGTCGTGGGCCTCGGTGCGCGACAAGCTGGTCAATGGCGAACTCGATGCGGCGCACGTGCTGTACGGCCTGATCTACGGCGTGCAGATGGGCGTCGGCGGGCCGAAGAAGGACATGAATGTCCTGATGACGCTGAATACCAACGGCCAGGCCATCACGCTGTCGAACCAGATGAAGGACAAGGGCGCCGTCGATGGCCCGAGCCTGGCCGCGCTGATTGCCAAGAAGGAGAAGGAATACACCTTCGCCCAGACCTTCCCGACCGGCACGCACGCCATGTGGCTGTACTACTGGCTCGCCGCGCAGGGCATCAACCCGCTCAAGGACGTCAAGACGATCACCGTGCCGCCCCCGCAGATGGTCGCCAACATGCGCGTCGGCAACATGGACGGCTACTGCGTCGGCGAACCGTGGAACAACCGCGCCATCATGGACAACATCGGCTTCACGGCGACGACGACCCAGGACATCTGGACCGATCACCCGGAAAAGGTGCTCGGCACGACGGCCGACTGGGTGAAGCAGAACCCGAACACGGCGCGTGCGGTCGTGGCGGCCATTCTCGATGCCGGCAAGTGGATCGACTCGTCCATCGCCAACAAGCAGAAGACGGCCGAAACCATCGCCAGCAAGGCCTACGTCAATACCGACACGGAAGTCATCGTCGCCCGCATGCTCGGCCGCTACCAGAACGGCCTGGGCAAGAGCTGGGACGACAAGAACTGCATGAAGTTCTTCAACGAGGGCACGGTCAATTACCCCTACCTCAGCGACGGCATGTGGTTCATGACCCAGCACAAGCGCTGGGGTTTGCTCAAGAGCCATCCGGATTACCTGGCGGTCGCCAAGCAGGTCAATCGCATCGACATCTACAAGCAGGGCGCCACCGCTGCCGGCGTGGCCTTGCCGAAGAGCGACATGCGCAGCTCGAAGTTTATCGATGGCATGGTCTGGGACGGCAAGGATCCGGCGAAGTATGCGGATTCGTTCAAGGTGAAGGCTTAAGGCCAGCCCGGAAGCGTCATTCCCGCGAAAGCGGGAATGACGGTTCGCCCAACGCTTAGGAGAGAACCATGAGCGCAATGACGATGAAATTTCAATTTGGGGCAAAAATTCCGGTTGACCGTGAGATCGGTGAAGAGCCGGTCGTCGAGGTCGCCGCGGCGCCCGTGAAGGAACAAAAAATGGAAAAAACAATGGCCTTGCCCGCAGAGACCGGCACGCCCTTCACCGAAACGCTGGCCAGCATTGGCCGCGCCGTCCTGCCGCCGGTGCTCGGCATGCTGGTGCTGATCGGCATCTGGTACATCGCGACCATGAAGGGCGGCAGCATTCCCGGGCCGCTGCAAACCTGGGATGCCGCTACGGCGCTGTTCGCCGACCCGTTCTACCGCAACGGTCCGAACGACCAGGGCATCGGCTGGAACATTTTGTCCTCGCTGCAGCGTGTCGGCATCGGCTTCGGCTTTGCCGCGCTGGTCGGCATTCCGCTCGGCTTCATCCTCGGCCGCTCGGCCTTCCTGGCGGCCATGGTCAATCCCATCATCAGCCTGCTGCGTCCGGTGTCGCCGCTGGCCTGGCTGCCCATCGGCCTGCTCGTCTTCAAGAAGGCCGACCCGGCGGCGACCTACACCATCTTCATCTGCTCGATCTGGCCGATGATCATGAATACGGCGCAGGGCGTCCAGCGCGTGCCGCAGGATTACCTCAACGTCGCTCGCGTGCTGGCGCTGTCCGAGTGGAAGGTCGTCACCAAGATACTCTTCCCGGCCGTGCTGCCTTACATGCTGACCGGCATCCGCCTGTCCATCGGCACGGCCTGGCTGGTCATCGTCGCCGCCGAAATGCTGACTGGCGGCGTCGGCATCGGCTTCTGGGTGTGGGACGAGTGGAACAACCTCAAGGTCGAGCACATCATCATCGCCATCTTCGTCATTGGCATCGTCGGCCTGATCCTCGAGCAGGGACTGATCCTGCTGGCCAAGAAGCTGACCAAAGAATCGTCGTAAGGAGCGCAGATCATGGACAAATTCGTACAAATCCAGAGCGTCGGGCAGACCTTCGATACCAAGAAGGGCAAGTTCGTCGCCCTGCGCGACATCAACCTGACCATCAAGCAGGGCGAGTTCATCGCGCTGATCGGCCACTCCGGCTGCGGCAAGTCGACGCTGCTCAATCTCATCGCCGGCCTGACCCGGCCGACCGATGGCGTCCTGCTGCTCGAAGACCGCGAAATCGCCGGCCCCGGCCCGGAGCGCGCCGTGGTCTTCCAGAACCACAGCCTGCTGCCTTGGCTGACCTGCTTCGAGAACGTCTACCTGGCCGTCGAGCGGGTGTTCGGCACCAAGGAAGGCAAGCAGAAGCTCAAGGACCGCACGGCTGCGGCGATCAATCTGGTCGGCCTCGACCACGCCAGCGCCAAGTATCCGCATGAAATCTCCGGCGGCATGAAGCAGCGCGTCGGCATCGCCCGCGCGCTGTCCATGCAGCCCAAGGTGCTGCTCATGGACGAGCCGTTCGGCGCCCTCGATGCGCTGACGCGCGCCAAGTTGCAGGACGAGCTCATGAAGATCTGCGAGGCGACCAAGGCGACGACCGTGATGGTCACCCACGATGTCGACGAGGCCGTCCTGCTCTCCGACCGGATCGTCATGATGACCAACGGCCCGGCCGCCACCATCGGCGAAATTCTCGAGGTCAATCTGCCGCGTCCGCGCCATCGCCTGACCCTGGCCCACGATCCGGTCTACATGGGGTGCCGCGCCGCGGTGCTCGAATTCCTCTACGAAAAACAGGCGCACGTCGAAAAACAGGCGGCCTGAAACCGATCAGTCGATTCATCGTCGTCTTGGCGACTTTTGCCCGTCGGGTCAAACCGGCGGGCTTTTTTCTTGATCCATCTCCTATGCAATCCCGGACGTCGGCGCTAAGGTTAGACCATTCGTTTTCGGAGGGATCGATGCCAGGCAAACCGGGCAAGCTGTCGCGCAAGATTGTCGGCATGCTGGTGGTGTTTTTCGTGGTGGCCGCGACGGCGATCGGCCTGACCCTGCTCATTTCCTGGCAACTGGAAGGGGTGGCGGCGGCGATCAACGATGCCGGCAGCCAGCGCATGCGCTCGTACCGCATGGGCCTCCTGATGGCCAGCGACCTGGCCGCCAAGGTGCCCGGCTCGACGGTCAATCAGGTCCTGCTCGAAGAAGTGGGGCGCTTCGACAAGGTGCTCCGCGATCTGCATCAGGGCGATCCGGCGCGTCCGCTTTCGCCGCCGCGCAACGGTGATGTCCTGGCCCGGCTGCAGGCCGTCGGGGCCGTGTGGACGGAAATCGTGCGGCCGCTCGTCGAGCGCTATCTGGCGGCTTCGCCGGACGAACGCGGCGCCGTGCTGGATCGTTACGATGCCGAACTGGAACCCTTCGTCGGCCAGATCAACGCCCTGGTGCTGGCGATGGAGCAATCGTATGCCGTCGATACGAATCTCCTGCGCACCGTGCAGGCGGCGCTCGTCGCGCTGGCCATCGTCGGTACCTACATCCTGATTCGTTTCTTTTCCCTGCTCGTCATCCAGCCGGTCAACGAGCTGCATGCCGGCATGCAGCGCATGATCCGAGACGACCTGAGCGTGCGCGTCCCGTTCACCAGCAACGATGAACTCGGCGGGCTGGCCAACGGCTTCAACCGGATGGCCGAGCACCTGGAGCGGGTCTACGGCACGCTGGAGGAGCGGGTCGAAGCCGAGACACGGCGTCTCGCCCAACGCAACCACGAATTGAGCATCCTCTATTCGGTCACCACCTTCCTCAGCGAGCCGGCGCCGGTCTCGGTGCTCAGCCAGGGCTTTCTCGACCGCATCATGAGCGCGCTGGGGGCGGATGCCGGGGCCGTCCGGATGTACGAACCCCATTCGGAGCGCCTGTGCCTGGTCACCTCCGAGGGCTTGTCCGATGACTTTCTCGATCGCGAGGCCGACATCAGCTGCCACGACTGCCTGTGCGGCGAGGTCTTCCAGAGCGGCGTTCCGGCGGCGTTCGCTACGGCCGCGCCGCCCGACGGCATGAAATTCCGCACCTGCGTCCGCGAGGGCTTTGCCACGGCCACGGCCTTCAGCATCCTCTACGACAAGCAGAAACTTGGCGTTTACAACCTCTATTTCCGTCGCCCGCAGGCCCTGTCCGAGCAGGAGGTGCATCTCCTCGACACGCTCGGTCACCACCTCGGCGTGGCCATCGAGAACCAGCGCCTCAAGTCGCGCGAAAAGGAGTTGGCTGTCTCCGAAGAGCGCAACCTGCTCGCTCAGGAGCTGCACGATTCCATTGCCCAGGGCCTGGCTTTCCTCAACATCGAGGTCCAGTTGCTGCAGGATTCCCTGCGCAAGGGCAAGGTCGACGAGGCGATGCAGACGGCCGGCCAGCTGCGCGAAGGCGTCCAGGAAAGCTACGACGACGTGCGCGAGCTGCTGGTGCATTTCCGCACCCGCGTGCATCAGTCGGACCTCGATACGGCCATCCAGTCGACGCTGGAGAAATTCGAGGGGCAGACCGGCATCGCCACCGAGTTCGACCGCGTCGGCGCTGTCTCGACCCCCGTGCCGACCGACGAAATCCAGATCATGCACATCGTCCAGGAGTCGTTGTCCAACATCCGCAAGCACGCCCAGGCCAGCCGGGTGAAGGTGGGCGTGCGCCGGGACGCCGGGCGGATTACCATAGAGATCGAAGACGATGGCGTCGGATTCGATCCGCAGAACGATCCCAACTGCTTGTCCGATCGCCACGTCGGCCTGAAAATCATGCGCGAACGCGCCCACCGCATCGGCGGCGAGTGCCGTGTCGCGTCGAAACCGGGCGCGGGCTCACGGGTGACCTTGACCCTGCCCCGCGACAATAAAGAGGCTGTCTGAGATGAGCGAAAAAATCCGAGTCCTGCTGGTAGATGACCACACCCTGTTTCGCAGCGGCATCAAGTCGCTGCTCCAGCGCAACGACGATTTCGAGGTGGTCGGCGAGGCCGGCGACGGGCTGGAAGGCATCAAGCGCGCGCGTTCGCTCAAGCCGGCCGTTGTCCTGCTCGATTTGCACATGCCGGGCGTTTCCGGGCTTGAGGCGGTCAAGGTCATCGCCGAGGAAATGCCGGACATCAGCGTGCTCATGCTGACCGTCTCCGAGGACGCGCAGGATCTGGTCGATGCGCTGCGCGCCGGGGCCAGCGGCTACCTGCTCAAGAACATCGAGACCGATGCGCTGACCGATGCCATCCGCCGTGCTGCGCAGGGCGAGTCCGTGGTGTCGCAGCAGATGACGGCCAAGCTCATCCAGGGCGTGCGCAACCCGCCGAAAGTCGAGGCGGCCGGTCATGAACGCGACCGTTTTTCCCCGCGCGAACGCGACATCCTCGGCTCGCTGGCGCACGGCGAGAGCAACAAGGAAATCGCCCGCAAGCTCGACCTGGCCGAAAGCACGGTCAAGATCCACATTCAGAACATTTTCAAGAAGCTGAACATGAGCAGCCGCGTGCAGGTGGCGCTCTACGCCGTCGAACACGGCTACGGGCAGGTTCGACCGTCCTGAGCGATGCCGGCCTGGCCTTTGACGGTCAACCGGAAAAAACAGCCAAAATCAAAAAACCCCGACCGCAGGGTCAGGGTTTCGTTTGCCATCCCGCACCGCCTAGTGCGAGGGAATCGGGTGGGTCCGCTGCAGATGCTCGTAGGTTTCAGCCAGCTCCTTCACATGCTCATACTGGCCGGTGTCGCAAGCGTGCTGCATGTTTTCGATGATCATCGTGTGCAGCCTGCAAACGCCGTCCGGCGTGCATAGCAACACCTGACTCATTTCGGCGGCAACTGTGACGGGAATGTGTTCGTGCTCTGCGATGGCCTCGATTTCACCGCGGTCAAGATCGCAATAATCAATAACGTCCTGGATAGACAGCATCAACTCCTCCTGAATGAAAGATCAAAACGTCAGGTTGGTCAGCCCCTGCTCGCTATTTTTGTTCTTCCGTCCTTTGTAATTGGTATAGGTGGAGGACCCTTTCAGTTTGGCTCAAAAATCCGGAAAAGCAATACACCAAAGGAACTAGATTGACCGTCGCGTATTGCCAAGCCGACCGCTAGAAAATCAGGCGGCCGTCGGGCAGGGGATGGCTCAGCTGCAGGCGGGTGATGGTCGGCAGGAGGTCGAGGCGGGTGTCTTTTTTCAGTTGCACGGCGCGCGCCCGGAGTTCGTCCAGCGACACATCGACGCGATCGCCGCCAGTGGCAAAGGCAATGGTATTACCGCTGTCGCACGATGGGAAAACGGCCACCCGGCCATCGAAGGCGGCACGAATGCGCCCGACGCTTGCCGCGTAGCCCTTGTTCCAGCCCAGCAGGTTGAAACTGCACAGGCCCGTGTCGCTCAATCGAGCCCGGCAGGCCTGGTAGAAAGGTTCCGTATCGAGCGCGCCGGCCTTGGCATCGGGGTCGAAGCCGTCGATCAGGATCATGTCGTAGCGCCGGTCGCCGCTCAGCATGTAATCGGCACCGCAACCGATCACCACATCGAGCCGGCGCGGATCGTCCGGCAGCTTGAAAAACTGGCGCGCGACAAATTCGACCTGCGGGTTGATCTCGACCACGGTGATCCGGCAATCCGGCAAATAGCGGTAAATGAACTTGGCCAGCGAGCCGGCACCCAGGCCGATGAGCAGCGCGTGGCGCGGCCAGCGCGCCAGCGGCCGCATGAGCAGTCCGGCCATCATCTCCCGCGTATAGGCCAGTTCCAGCGACCAGGGCCGGGCAATCCGCATGGCCCCCTGAATCCAGTCCGAACCGAAATGAAGATTGCGGACGCCGCTGTCTTCGCTGATATCGACGGAATGCCGGGGAATTTTTTTCGCGGGTCTCATGGCCACTAACTTGGGGCTGGTACCCCCAGGTGGAATCGAACCACCAATTCGCCCTTAGGAGGGGCGTGTTATATCCATTTAACTATGGAGGCACTTTGGAGCGCGAATTGTACCGATCAAGATACGACTGTGATAGATTTTTGAAAACAGAATATTAAGAAAGCGAGGGAGCGCCCATGTTTGATAATTTTGCGAAGCGCCCGATAGCGCAGCAACTCATCGCTGCAATGATCGCCGCCCTGGTGGTCGTCTTCTCGATCATGACTCTGGTCGTTCAGAAAAAGGCGGACACTGCCGCCGTCGCCGTCGCCGAGCGCAACCTTGAGCACGAGGCCACCTTGATGGCCGGCATGCTCGAATCCCTCTTCACTGCCGTGCAGGTCAGGGGCGAAGATGGATCGAAGTTTTTCAACAAGTTTATCGGTGGCGTTCCCGAACTGGGAAGCGGACTGGTCAAGACCGGGGAGGTCGACTTGCCTGTGGTCCGGCTGGGCAACGAGGTGCTCAACGGCAACGACCGCCTGCTCAAAGCCTTTCGCGAACTGACCGGGGACGACTCGGCTTTCCTCGTCTTCCGTGACAACAAGGTTTATCGTCTGGCCACCCTGCTCAAGGACAAGGATGGCAAGCCCATGAACGGAACGCCGCTGCCCGATGGCGACCCGGTCGCCAAGTCCCTCCTGGCCGGAAAGGACTATCAGGGTCTGGCAATTCGCGGCGGCAAATACAATTTCAGTACCGTGAAGCTGCTCAGGGGCGCCGACGGCAAGCCCTGGGGCGCCTATTCCGTGCGGATTTCCCTCGACAACGATCTGAAGCGCATTCGCGACCAGTTTGGCAGCCAGGTGGCCGGCAAGACGGGTTACGTCTTCATCGTTCGGCCGACCGATGAAAAAACGATCGGCGAGTTTGTCCTGCATCCGAAGTTGCAGGGGGTGATGGTCGGCGAAACGGACGTGCCGGCCGTGGCAAAGAATGCCATTGCCGAGCTTATTTCCCGCAAGACCGGCATGGTCCGCTACGACATGGTCGATGCATCTGGCAGCACGCGCGAAAAGATCGTTTTCGGCGCAACCTCGCCGTCGTGGGGTTGGGTGGTGGCCACCGGCAGCTGGATTGATGAATATCTCGAAGAAAGCCGCGCCCTGCGTAACCTGGTGGTCTTGATCAGTGTTGTTGCTGCGATCATTCTGGCGGCGCTCGTTTATATCCTGGTCAATGCCCGCTTGCGTGGTCTCGGGCAGATGGTCGAGGAAGCCCGGCGCATCAGTAACGGCGATCTCCGCTCGACGGGCTTGCAGGCCGTGGGCGACAGCCGCAACGAAGTTCATGTCATCGGCAACGCCTTCCATCAAATGGCGGAAAGCGTCAGGTCTCTGGTTCGCGGGGTATCGGCGTCGTCTTTGCAGGTCGATTCGGCTGCCGGCGATTTACAGAGTGCTGCCAAGTCCGCGCTGGAGGCTTCCGAGCAGGCGTCGTCTTCGGCCTCCGGAATCGCGTCCTCCGTCGAGCAATTGTCGGTCAGCATTACCCATGTGGCGGACAACGCCAACCACGCGGCGCAGATTTCCGAAAACGCCAAGGAAGTCACGACCACGGGGCGTCAGGTGGTCTCAACCGCCATGGTCGAACTCGAACGCGTGGCGGTCGATATCAACGAATCCGCACTGCTGATCCAGTCGCTAGGCGAACGTTCCAAGCAGATATCCAGCGTGGTCGGCGTCATTCGGGAAATTGCCGACCAGACCAACCTGCTAGCCCTCAATGCCGCGATCGAGGCTGCGCGGGCCGGCGAGCAGGGCCGCGGATTCGCCGTCGTGGCTGACGAGGTTCGCAAGCTGGCCGAGCGAACTTCCGTATCGACGCAGGAAATCGCCGGCACCGTTTCCGCCATTCTTGAGGAGACCGGGCGAGCCGTGCAGCGCATGCAGACGGTCAGCACGAACATGAGCGACAGCGTGGAAATGGCTCGTCAGGCCGGAGAGTCGCTGCAGGTTATCGACGAGCGTGCGCAGGAAACGGTGGAGGTGGTGCACGGGATTGCCGACAGTACCCGCGAACAAAGTGCCGCCAGCCAGGAAATTGCCCGCCTCGTCGAAAACATCGCGCAGTCGGCCGAAGGCAGCAGCGTCCGGGCGCTCCAGAACAGCGACCGGGCGCAGAACCTGCAGCGTCTGGCCAAGGAATTGCACGTCCAGTTGGACCGCTTTACCACCTGATCTCCGGGCAAGCGGCTAGAATTCGTTCTTTCCCAACACGGCGCCCTGTGGGGCGCCGTTTTCATTGCGACCGATGCCCTACCTGAAACTTTCATCCGCCTGTCTGGCCTACGGCCACGTGCCGCTTCTCGATCACGCCGATTTCCTGCTCGATCCGGGCGAGCGGGTTGCCCTGATCGGCCGAAACGGAACCGGCAAATCCTCCTTGCTGGCGGCCATGGCTGCGGGTTCGGGACGCGGTCGGCTGGATGATGGCGAGGTCTGGGTGCAGCCAGGCATCCGCGTCGGCTACGTGCCGCAGGAACCGCCGTTCGATGCCGAGTCCACGGTTTTCGAGGCGGTCATCTCCGGCATGGGTGAGACTTCGGCCTTGTTGTCCGAGTATCACGACGTCTCGCATCGGATGGCGGAAGGTGATGGCGATCACGAGGTCTTGCTCAGCCGGATGTCCGATCTCCAGCACAAGCTCGAAGCGCTGGGCGCGTGGGCGTATGAGGCCCAGGCAGAGCGTGTCATCGAACGTTTCGGGCTCGACCCCGATGCCCGGGTGGGCAGCCTTTCCGGCGGCCAGAAAAAGCGTTTGGCCCTGGCCCAGGCGCTGGCCGTGGCACCAGAGGTGCTGCTGCTCGACGAGCCGACCAACCACCTCGATATCGCCGCCATCGAATGGCTGGAAAACCTGCTGATCGAATCCGGTGTCACGCTGTTTTTCATCACCCACGACCGCTCCTTCCTCGATCGCGTCTGTACGCGCATCGTCGAGCTCGACCGCGGCAAGCTGGCCAGCTTCCCTGGCAGTTTCAAGGAATATCAGCTGCGCAAGGAAGCGCTCCTGCACGAAGAGGCGCTGGCCAATGCGCGGGCCGACAAGCTGCTCAAGGAAGAGGAAGTCTGGATTCGCAAGGGCGTCGAAGCCCGGCGCACGCGTGCCGTCTTTCGTGTCCAGCGCCTCGACAAGCTGCGGGCCGAGCGTCAGGCACGGCGCGAGCGCATGGGCAAGGTCAATCTGCAACTGGATGCCGGCGACAAGAGCGGCAAACTGGTGGCCGAACTCGAGCATGTTTATAAATCTTACGGTCAACGGGAAATTGTGCGCGATTTCTCAACCCGCATTCAGCGTGGCGACAAGATCGGCCTGATCGGACCGAACGGCGCTGGCAAGACGACGCTGCTCCGGCTCATCCTCGACGAAATCAAGCCGGATTCAGGCATCGTGCGCCAGGGCACGAAAATGGATATCGCCTATTTCGACCAGTTCCGTACCCAGCTCGACCCCAATTCAACCCTTTCCGACGTCATTTCGCCGGGTTCGGACTGGGTGGATATCGGTGGCGCCCGCAAGCACGTCATTGGCTATCTCGAAGACTTCCTGTTTGCCCCCGAACGGGCGCGTTCACCGGTCAGTTCCCTGTCCGGTGGCGAGCGTAACCGCCTGCTGCTCGCCCGTTTGTTCGCCAAGCCCGCCAACGTCCTGGTTCTCGACGAGCCGACCAACGACCTCGACATCGAAACGCTGGAACTGCTCGAGCAGTTGCTGCAGGACTACGCAGGCACCTTGTTCCTGGTCAGCCACGACCGGACATTCCTCGACAACGTGGTGACGCAGACCATTGCGGCAGAAGGCAACGGCGTCTGGCATGAATACGCCGGCGGCTACAGCGACTGGGCGTCCTACAAGGCCAGTGTGGCTCGCGATGCGGTCAAGCCGAAAGCCGAGGCCAGGCCAGCGGAGAACGCCAAGCCCGTCGTGTCTGCCAAAGCCAAGGGAGACAAGCTGTCGTGGAAAGAGCAGCGGGAACTCGAAGCCTTGCCGGACAGGATTGCCCAATTGGAGGCCGAGCAGGCCGACCTGAGCAAATTGCTCGAGGATGCCACGCTCTACCAGAAGGATCCTTCGGCAGCGCAACGCGCATCCGAGCGTCTGGCAGCCATTGACGACGAGTTGCTCGAATTGCTCGAGCGCTGGGAAGCGCTGGAAGCGCGCGCCGGGAACCCCGGCTGAACCTCGCGTTCAAACTGCTTCAACGGGAATGTCGATGACCTCAACGAATAGCACCTGGCGCACGCCGCTGATTATCCTGATTGCCGGGTGCGTCATCCTGACGCTGTCGATGGGCGTCCGTCACACCGCCGGCCTGTTTTTGCAGCCGATGACCGCCGATCACGGCTGGACACGCGAAACCTTCTCTTTCGCCTTCGCCCTGCAGAATCTGGTCTGGGGCTTGGGGTCGCCGTTCGCGGGCGGCCTGGCCGACCGATTCGGTGCGGGACGTACCTTGTTTGTCGCGTCACTCCTCTATGTGCTCGGGCTGGTCCTCATGTCGGTTTCGCCGACGCCGCTGACCCTCGATCTGTCAGCAGGTCTGCTCATCGGTCTGGGCTTGTCGGGTACAACCTTCCCGGTCGTCATGGGCGTCATCGGCCGGCATACGACACCGGAAAAACGCAGTCTGGCCCTGGGCATCGCCAGCGCAGGTGGCTCGTTTGGCCAGTTTGCCGTGCTGCCCATCGGGCAGATGATGATCTCCACCTACGGCTGGCAGAGCGCGCTCGTCCTGCTGGCCTGTGGCGTCGGCCTGATCGCGCCGCTGGCCTACGCCATGGCGGATGGACACAAGCCGTCGGCGGGGGCGGGGCAGTCGGTCATGGAGGCATTGCGCGAAGCCAGCGGCGAACGCAGCTTTCACTATTTGTTCTGGGGCTATTTCGTCTGCGGTTTCCAGACCGCCTTCATCATGCTCCATCTGCCGTCGTATCTTGTCGATGCCGGCATGTCGGCTAATGTCGGCATGACTGCGGTCGCCCTGATCGGCTTGTTCAATATTTTCGGTTCATTCATGTTCGGCTGGGCTGGCGGCCGTTCCAGCAAAAAGAACCTGCTCGTGTGGATCTACGGCTTGCGCGCCGTCGCCATATTCATTTTCATGCTCGTCCCGCTGACCGTCGCGGCTGCCTGGATATTCGCTGCGGTGATCGGCATCCTCTGGCTGGCCACCGTGCCCCTGACCAATGGCCTGATTGCCCAGATTTTCGGGTTGCGCTACATGTCGATGCTGGGCGGCGTCGTGTTTCTCGGGCATCAGCTGGGAAGCTTCCTGGGCGCCTGGCTGGGGGGGCGGGTTTTTGACGAGACCGGCTCGTACATGCTGGCCTGGTCTCTCTCCATCGGACTTTCCATCCTGGCGGCCCTGTGTTCCTGGCCGATCAACGAAAAGCCGCTGGCTCGTCTGGAGGCGGCAAAGTGAATCCGAAGTGGCGCTGGTTCCTTGGCGGCGTGGCCGTCGCTCTGGCCATTCTGGTGCTGGCCTTGCTCTTTGCCGCATACCAGATGCCCGAATTGCTGCTTGATTGGGCCAATTTGCGCTATTGCGGCTAGATTTCGCCTTCCGCCTCACGCGCCGGCATCGGCAGTAGCCCGAGTCGCTGGCGGACCGACTCCGGCGTGATGTTGAGCAGTTCGCCGATGTCATTGTAGTCATCCGGCAAGGCGGGGTCGTCCCAGCTGTAGGATGAATGCCGGGCCAGCCGAACGGCGAGCAAGACGTTCCGGACGCGAGGGCTGCCGGCATCGTCTTCGTCGATCAGTGTCCGGAGCAGTTCAGGCAGGTTCCAGACCCGGCAGAGTTCGAGCTGAATTTCCTGAAAGGTGAAGCCCAGCGTGGCTTTCTGGGCGTCGGCGCTGCGCATGGTGGGATTCTGCCGTTGCTGATCCTGGATGGCCAACCCGAGGCGGGGTGCAGAACACCAGACGAGAATCTCGGCGAGGTCGTGCAGCAGCGCGGCGATGCGCACTTCTTCCATATTGACGTCGTGGCGCCAGATTGCCCAGTCCTGGGCGTAATCGGCAGCACGCTGGGCACGCCGAACGATCTGGAGGACGCCGAGAAGGGCGTGCGGACCGCCCTCCCTGAGCTGGTCCTCAATGGTGAACAGCTCCGTGAAATGATTGAAAAACGGTTCGATTCCCGCCATGACGACAGAGCTGGCGATGGTCGTGATGTCGTGCTGCAAGGCGTGGCCGCGCAAGGGCTGGATAAAGGCCAGCACGCGGACCGTCATGATCGGGTCCTGCAGGATCAGGCGGGCGAGTTCGCGGGCGTCGACGCGATCCAAATCAGCACGCATTTCCTCGATTCGTCGTTTTGTTACCCGAAGAACGGGCAAACCATTGTTGCTGAAAAACAAGGACCAGGCGTCTAGATCCGGGAGCGGGTGGTCGAGCATGGTGGTCAGGCTTTCGAATGGAGATCGAGGATTCGCCGGGAGTGTAAGCGGGCGGGCTACACCGGGCAAGCGCGATGGCATGCGATAATCGCGGTCAATTCAACATTGTCTCGACTGCCATGCGCTACGCGATCGTTCCCGTTACTCCCTTTGAGCAAAACTGCACCATTTTCTGGTGCGAGAATACCCGTCAGGCAGCCGTGATCGATCCGGGCGGCGATATCGAACGCATCCTTCGTTTCCTTGAGGATGAAAAGCTGGAACTCGCCAAGATTCTCGTCACGCATGGCCATATTGACCATGCCGGTGGCGTGGCGGCGCTGGTTGAACGGAGTGGCGTCACCGCTATCGAAGGGCCGCACGAGGAAGACCGTTTCTGGATCGAGGGCATGCCCCAGCAGAGCAAGATGTTCGGTTTCCCCAATGTGCGCAGCTTCGAACCAACTCGCTGGCTTAAGGATGGTGACAAGGTCAGTTTCGGTGAGGTTGAACTGGATGTCCTGCATTGCCCCGGGCATACGCCTGGGCACGTCGTGTTCTTCCATGAGCCGAGCCATCTGGTTCAGGTTGGCGATGTGTTGTTTCAGGGCTCGATCGGACGCACAGATTTTCCGCGCGGCGACCACGACACCCTGATTCGCTCAATCAAGCAGCGTCTTTTCCCGCTGGGGGACGAAGTTGATTTCATTCCTGGGCATGGGCCGATGTCGACCCTGGGTGAGGAGCGAAAATACAACCCGTTTCTGAGCGGTCGATTCGGCTGATCAGGAAACGGGGTGAATCTTCGAGGCCCAGCTAAAGGCTTCCAGTTGCGCCTCGAAGAACTCTTGCCCGTCGATGCCCAGTTTTTCCAGTCCGCTGGCTGCGGCTTTCAGTTCGTGTTTGTCCGCTGCCGTAATGACGTCCAGAAGCTCGCCGAGCCCGCCTTCGTGTTCGACCAGTGCTTTCTGCGCCACCTCGGGTAGCGGCAACTGACGCAGGATTTCAGGCATTGACATGCCCAGCAAGACGTCCAGCAGCGAGAAGGTGCCGATCATGAATGCGGTATCGGCCAAGTGCTCTGCGGGAAGCGTCGGTGACAGGCGCCTCGCCAATATTTCGAAGAGGCGTCCCCTTGCCGCCGCTTTCTGCAATAGCGGATTCGGATGCTGGCCGTTATTGGGGTCCGAATAGACCAGCAGTTGCAACCACCGTTGCAGTTGCCGGCGTCCCAAGAGCGTAATGGCCTGATTGAAACTTGTGATCGGGCTGCCTGGTGACAAGGCTGCCGAATTGACCAGTCTGAGCAGGCTGTAGGAAAGTTTCGGTTCCTCGCGGAAGACCGTGTCCAGCAAACCGGTATCGGCGTCGTCGGCGATCAGCGTGAGCAACTTGAGCAGTTTGAGTCTGGTGATGTCCGCTTTTGAACTTTGGGCTGAACGCGTGAGCAGAAATTCGCAGGTGGAAAGAACGCATGCGTTGTTTAACACCCACTCCCTGTCGTTGTGGGTATGAACGTCGGTGGCCACCAGCGTGGTCCGCGTGGCAAGGCCTATCAGCGTATATGGCGGCAAGCTCCGGGCATGGCTGCTGCCGATCAGCAGGTAGTCCCAGCCCCCGGCTCCTGGCAGCTTGGTGTCCGGAGACGCCGTCAGTCCAACCTTTCGACGGGCAATCCGCAGACTGGCTTCAAGTTCCTTCAGCGCTTCGAGGTCGCGGGCGTCGGGGTGGGCACCAAATACCAGAACCGACCGCTCGGTGAGTGATCCAATTTCCTGGCAGCCTTCGAATGCCGGCAAGAACCACGCTAGACGCTGGTCAAACGCATCAAGCAGCGGAGAGGAAAACAGTTGGCCAATCGTCTCGGGGGACGGTTTACTGGCCGCGAACTCCACGGCGAAGCCCGACCAGCTGTCATCGGTACCGAGTAGCGGATAAATGAAAACGGGCGCCGTGCTGGGCATGGGTTTTTCTCAGGTTTGTTTTTGCCAATGTTAGCAAACTTGTCTGCAGACGTCGCGACGACGGTCATCGGAATTCCGCATGCGGTTGCGGTTTTGCCTCAGCATATAATTGCCGGATGTTTCCTGCGTATTGGTCTCGAGCTGTCGCAGATCTGGCTCAAGGTGATTCCGTCATGGCTGAACTGGTCGAGCGATATACCGGCGCCACGCTCGTTTCGCGTGGCGATGCGTTTGGCACGCTGGCCAGATCAATTGTCGGCCAGCAAATATCGGTAAAGGCCGCGGATGCTGTCTGGCGACGATTTGCCGAGCGGGTCGGTGAAATGGCGCCGGCGCCTGTCATGGCCATGTGCGAGTCCGGACAGCTTGAAGGGTGTGGCCTTTCCCGTCGCAAAATCGAGTATCTCGGGGATTTGTCCTTGCATTTTGTGGCCGGGAAAATAGACCCTTCTGCCTGGTCCGCTCTCGACGATAGGCAAATCATCGATAAATTGATTGCAGTCCGAGGCATTGGTCGATGGACCGCGGAAATGTTCCTGATCTTCCATCTGTTGCGGCCCGATGTATTTCCACTAGACGATATCGGTTTGCAACGTGCGGTCAATGAACGATACTTTGCCGGAGAAAAACAGACCCGCCAAGTGCTTGCCGAGTTCGGAGAACGCTGGCGTCCCTGGCGTTCCGTCGCGACCTGGTATCTTTGGCGGAGCCTTGATCCGCTACCTGTCGAGTACTGAAACTGTTGCCTTCTTACCTTTGGGGTAAAATGCGCGCCAACTTAGCAAACGAGCAGTCCATGAAAACTAGTTTCCTCGACTTCGAACAATCCATTGCCGACCTTGAAGCCAAGATCGAAGAGCTGCGCTTTGTGCAGGATGATTCCGCCGTCGATATCTCGGAAGAGATCGAGCGCTTGGAGAAGAAGAGCGGTCAGTTGACCAAGGATATCTATGCCAAACTGAGCCCGTGGCAGATTTCCCAGGTGGCGCGTCATCCGCAGCGTCCCTATACGCTGGACTATCTCTCGCTGATCTTTACCGATTTCGAAGAGTTGCACGGTGATCGCGCCTTTGCTGACGATCACGCAATTGTTGGCGGTCTGGCGCGCTTCAATGGTCAGCCCGTGATGGTCATTGGTCACCAGAAGGGTCGCGATACCAAGGAAAAGATTTATCGCAACTTCGGCATGCCTCGCCCGGAAGGCTATCGCAAGGCACTGCGCCTCATGAAACTGGCGGAGAAATTCGGCATTCCGGTCATGACTTTCGTCGATACGCCGGGTGCCTATCCGGGGATCGATGCCGAAGAGCGTGGACAGTCCGAGGCGATTGGTCGCAACCTGTACGTGATGGCAGAGTTGAAAGTGCCCGTCATCGTGACAATTATCGGCGAGGGCGGTTCTGGTGGCGCGTTGGCCATTGCTGTTGGCGATACCGTGCAGATGCTGCAATACTCCACTTACTCCGTGATTTCGCCGGAAGGTTGTGCCTCCATTCTCTGGAAGAGTGCAGAAAAGGCACCTGAGGCCGCCGAGACCATGGGTATTACAGCTCAGCGATTGAAAACACTGGGTTTGATCGACAAAATCGTCAATGAGCCGCTTGGTGGCGCCCACCGTGATCATGCCGCCATGGCGCAGAATCTCAAGAAAGCGTTGCAGGATGCCTTGAAACAGCTCTCCGGCTTGTCGACGGCCGAGCTTCTGGCGACTCGCTACGAGCGCCTGATGAGTTATGGTCGCTTCAAGGAACAGCCCGTCAGTTGATCTGCTGACCCGGGTCGGCTCCTTTCTCGCTTCCCGTCTGCCGCCGGATGAGCGCCTTTGGGTTGGGCTCTCCGGTGGTTGTGATTCCGTTGTCCTGCTCCATATCCTGAGCCGCCTTGGTTCTTCGCGCCTCGCCGCCGTTCATGTTCATCACGGTCTTTCACCCAATGCCGATGCGTGGAGTGAGTTTTGCTCCGATTATTGCAAGCGTCTGGGGGTGCCGTTGACGATTCGCCGAGTCTCGGTCGAAACGTCCTCGGGGCTGGGGATTGAGGCCGCTGCTCGGGCAGTACGCTACGCGGCATTCGCCAATTGTTCGGATGGCAGTCTCTTGCTGGCGCAACATCGTGGAGATCAGGCAGAAACCGTGTTGCACAATCTCCTCCGTGGGAGCGGCGTAACTGGTGCGGCAGGAATGCCGGCTGAGCGTGCCTTTGGCCATTTGCGCTTGTTGCGGCCGCTGCTCGATGTTTCCCGCTTCGAAATCGAGCGCTATGCGATTGCCGAAGGGTTGGAATGGATAAGCGACGAGAGCAACGCCGACACCACACTGACCCGTAATTTCCTGCGCCATGAAACGCTAAACGCGATCAGTCAGCGCTTTCCATCGGCGGAAGCCTCATTGGCTTTGGCTGCCCGCCATTTTGCTGAAGCAGCAGGCCTGCTTGGTGACTTGGCACACCAGGACTGGCTGCTGGCGAGTGATGGTGAAAAGGCCCGTATGTCGGTCTTGAGGCAGATGTCGCTGCCCCGCTTGAAAAACCTGCTGCGCTACCGCTTGCGTTGCCTGGGCTGGCAGGTTCCCGTGACGGCGCGTCTCGATGAGTTCGCCCGGCAACTGCAATCCGCAGCTCCGGATCGTCACCCGGAACTGTGCTTGCCCGACGGGAAAATGTGCGTAGCCCAACGATACCTTCACTGGCTGTCGGAAAAATAACAAACTGTTACCAAGCGCCTTTCCGCGGCGATTGGCCTTAAGTTACAATCAACAGATTACTTATTCCATAAACAGGCCATGATTACTGGATCCATTGTCGCCATCGTTACACCCATGCATGAAGATGGCAGCCTCGATTTGAACGCGTTCCGCAAGCTGCTCGATTTTCACGTCAGCGAAGGAACCGATGCTGTGGTTGTGGTGGGGACTACCGGCGAATCTCCGACGGTCAATGTCGAAGAGCATTGCGAACTGATCAGGGTAGCCGTCGAGCATGTGGCCGGGCGCATTCCGGTGATCGCCGGTACCGGCGCGAATTCGACGGCCGAAGCAATCGAGTTGACCGAGTTTGCCAAGAAGGCCGGCGCTGATATGGCATTGTCCGTGGTGCCTTACTACAACAGGCCAACGCAGGAGGGACTGTACCGTCATTTCAAGGCGATTGCCGAGGCGGTTGAGCTTCCCGTTCTGCTTTACAACGTACCGGGTCGCACCGTCGCAGACATGTCGAACGACACGATCCTGCGTCTGGCCGAGGTGCCGGGCATCGTTGGCGTCAAGGATGCTACCGGTAACCTGGATCGCGCTTGCGACCTTATTGCGCGCGCACCGAAGGATTTTGCGCTGTATACCGGAGATGACATGACTGCCGTGGCGACGATCAGCCTTGGTTTTCATGGCGATATCTCGGTTACTGCCAACGTTGCACCCCGGTTGATGCACGAAATGTGTGTTGCGGCGGCAAGCGGCAATATTGCCCGGGCGCGCGAGATTCACTTCAAGCTGCTCGGCCTGCATCGTGATCTGTTCTGCGAAGCCAACCCGATTCCGGTCAAATGGGCTGTTCATAAGCTGGGCCTGATGCCCAACGGTATTCGTCTGCCCCTGACGACTCTCTCTGATGCAGGCCAGGCTCGTGTATTGGCTGCGATGCGTCAGGCTGGTGTGCTCGCCTGAGCGGAGTAAAGAAAACATGAATTGTCGGCTTTCTGGCCTTTCCCTTTCGTTGCTGGCGATTACGCTGGCTGGTTGTAGCGCCCTTCCTGATTCCCGCAAGATTGAATACAAATCTGCGGGCAAGGTACCCAGCCTTGAAGTGCCCCCCGATCTGTCCCAGATCGCGCGGGATGATCGCTATCTGGTGCCCGATGTTGCAGGTGGCAAGGGCAGCGCGACCTTCTCGGCCTACAGTGCAGACCGTACGCCGCAGGCACAGGCGCAAAACGGAGTGGTTTTGCCGCAGGTGGACAAAGTCCGTGTCGAGCGCTCGGGGAACCAGCGCTGGCTGGTGGTTGCTGCGCCCGCCGACAAATTGTGGGATACGGTCAAGGACTTCTGGCAGGAAACCGGGTTCATCGTTTCCATCGAGCGTCCTGAAGCAGGCGTGATGGAAACTGACTGGGCCGAAAATCGCGCCAAGATTGGTGACGATTTCGTTCGTAATGCGCTGGGGCGCTTGCTGGATTCTCTTTATTCGACGGGTGAGCGCGACAAGTTCAGGACGCGCTTTGAGCCGGGGGCGACCCCCGGTACAACAGATGTTTTCATCAGCCATCGTGCCATGGAGGAGGTATATACCTCTTCGGCCAAGGACGATACGCGCTGGCAGCCTCGTGCGGCCGATCCTGAACTTGAAGCCGAGATGCTTCGCCGCTTGATGGTTCGTCTTGGCTCGGAGGAGAAGCGAGCAGAGGCTTCTCTCGCTTCTGCCAAGGCGGAACCGCGTGCCAAACTGGCCAAGGCTGATGACGGTAGCGGAACGCTGGAGGTTCTTGAACGTTTCGATCGGGCATGGCGCCGCGTTGGCTTGGCGCTTGACCGTGTTGGATTCACGGTTGAGGATCGTGATCGTTCGCGTGGATTGTATTTCGTTCGCTACGTCGATCCCGAACTGGATAACCGCAGCAAGAAAGACGACGGTTTCCTGTCTAAGCTGGCATTCTGGAAGAGTAGTGAGCCTCCTGCCAGTTCCAAGGTTCAGTACCGGATTTATGTCAGCGACGCGGGTGATCAGAGTGTCGTCAAGGTGCTGACCAACGAGGGCGGCACCGACAAATCCGAGACCGCCAAGAAAATCCTAGCCTTGCTCTTGCAACAATTGCAGTGATTCGTTTTGCCTCGCTCGGCAGCGGCAGCGCTGGAAATGCGCTGCTTGTCGAGCATGAGGCAACCTGCCTGATGCTTGATTGCGGCTTCGGGCTGCGCGAGACGCTGGCGCGTCTTGAAAAGCGAGGGCGCTCCCCTTCAGATCTGTCGGGGATTCTGGTGACCCATGAACATGGCGACCATATCGGTGGGGTCTTTCGCCTCGCGCGCAAATTTGAATTGCCGGTATGGATGACCCATGGCACCTGGGTTGGGAGTCGAGAGGCTGATTCGGGGCTGGATTTGCACATCATCGACAGCCATCGGCCGTTTTCTGTTGGCGGTCTTGAGGTTCAACCATTTCCTGTTCCCCACGATACGCGCGAGCCGGTTCAATTTGTCTTCTCGGGAAATGGCATCCGGCTTGGGGTGTTGACCGATATCGGCGAACCGACCCCGCATGTGTGCGATATGCTGTCAGGCTGTCATGGCTTGGTGCTGGAGTTCAATCACGATGCCGGGATGTTGGCGCATTCGACTTATCCCGCATCCTTGAAGCGACGAATTGCAGGTCGCTATGGACATTTGGAGAATCTGGTTGCCGCGTCGCTGCTTGGGGAGATTGACTGTTCTGGCTTGCAGTCTTTGGTCGCGGCGCATTTGAGCGAACAAAACAATCGACCTGAACTGGTTGTAGCTGCTGTTGCTGACGCGCTGGGATGTTCAGCGGACTGGGTTGGCATTGCAACACCCGATCGGGGATTTGACTGGCGAACGATCGCCTGATCCTGGCTACTCAGGACATAAAAAACGGGGCCGAAGCCCCGTTTTCTTTTCATGCAAGAAGATTACTTCTTGGCGGCGTCAGCAGCCGGAGCAGCGGCCGGAGCAGCAGCTTCAGCCGGCTTGGCAGCTTCAGCAGCCGGAGCGGCAGCCGGGGCGGCAGCCGGAGCAGCGGCTTCAGCCGGCTTTGCGGGTTCAGCAGCCGGGGCCGGAGCGGCAGCAGCCGGGGCCGGAGCAGGAGCAGCAGCCGGGGCTTCCGGCTTCTTGCCACAAGCAGACAGGGCAACGGCGAGCAGAGCAGCAACGAGAAGAGACTTATTCATGAGATTTCCTTATCGACAAGAGGCAACAAAATCTTAATTGATCAGAGATCAGGAGCTACCTAATCAGTCTGCAATTATAGCAACAATTTATTTTGCGTGGGCGAGTCGTGCTGCAGTGCGGTATCGAGGCGTTGTATTAGAGTCCAAGGACCGTACCGGAAATGCTTTCGCCATTTTCCGCCCAGATTTCCTTGAATCGGGTCAGGTAGGGCCGGACCTCATCGATTTCGTCAATCAGCAGCTTGCTGCGGGGCAGGTCTCGCTCGAATCGGATCAGCGCATGCTTGTCGTCGACAAGGATCATGCTGTCACGCAGATGCGAGAGTTGTGGCGGAGTTTGATGAGCCGATGCGCGATGGCCGTAGGTGGCCAGCAGCGTAAGGAGTTGCGGATGCTTTTGACGAATGAGGCTGCTGTTGCGGACAGCGATTTGCAGTGTTTCACCCTGTCCGGACTGGAGGATGCGCTTCACGTGGAGCATCCGGGCATCCGAATCGAGTTTCAATGACGCGATGTCTTCGTCATAGATCGATATCTTGTGGCAGGCAATGGCCAGGAGGCGGTCCAGTGCCAGTTGGTAGTCTGCCCAGGAGGTAATCAGTTCGCGAGCCATGGCGCATAGTGTAACCGATTGATAGAATTCGCGCTTTTTCGGAGTTGACCGTGCCGCTCGGGACCATCGAATCGCTCGACCATGAGGCGCGGGGCATTACCCGCCACGAGGGCAAAGCTATTTTTGTCGATGGCGCATTGCCCGGCGAGACTGTTGAATATGCCAGTTTCCGAAGAAAGCCGAAGTTTGAACTGGCGCATCTGGTCAAGGTTCTGAAGCCATCGAACGCGCGCGTCGAGCCGCGTTGTCCGCATTTTGGCATTTGCGGCGGCTGTGCCATGCAGCATATGGATCACTCGGCCCAGGTCGCTGCCAAACAGCGGGTTCTTGAGGATAGCCTCTGGCATATCGGGCGGGTTCGTCCGGAGACCATGTTGCCCGCAATCCATGGCTCACCGTGGGGCTACCGGCATCGTGCCCGTCTTGGTGTCAGAAACATTCCGAGCAAGGGCGGGGTATTGATCGGGTTTCATGAGTGGCGGAGCAGTTACATCGCCGATATCCGGACCTGTGCCATCCTCCCGCCGCATGTGTCGGCGCTCCTCATGCCACTTCGGGATCTGGTTGCAGCGTTGTCCATTTCCGAGCGCCTGCCGCAGATCGAGATTGCGGTTGGCGAGGTTTGCACGACGCTGGTTTTGCGCATCCTGATGCCATTAAGTGCCAAGGATGAGCAGTTGCTGCGCCAATTTGCCGATCGGCACGACGTTGTCTTTTTCCTTCAGCCCAAAGGGCCGGATACGGCCTATCGCTTTTATCCGCAGGATGATCGACGTCTGACGTATGGTTTGCCCGAGTTCGGCCTGGAATTTGAGTTCAAGCCGACCGATTTTACGCAGGTCAATCACGCGGTGAATCAGGTCCTGGTTCGTCGTGCCTTACGCCTGCTCGATCCGCAGCCTGGCGAGCGGATTGCCGACATGTTTTGCGGCCTGGGCAACTTTACGCTGCCGATTGCCCGCTCCGGGGCGTCGGTCGTCGGCGTCGAGGGGAGTCCGGCACTGGTCAGGCGTGGGCAGGAGAGCGCGAAGGCAAATGGTCTGGCAGGCGCGGTGGAGTTTGGCGTCGCCAACCTGTTCGAGTGTACTGAGCAATCCCTGGCGGCCCTTGGTCGCTTTGACAAGATGCTGATCGATCCGCCGCGTGAGGGGGCGATCGAACTGGTTCGCGCCCTGGGTGCAGATGCGCCGAAGCGTATCGTCTATGTTTCCTGCAACCCGGCTACGCTGGCGCGAGATGCGGCCGTGCTGGTGGCCACGAAGGGTTATCGTTTCATTGCTGCAGGCGCGGTCAATATGTTCCCGCATACGGCGCACGTCGAGTCAATCGCGCTCTTCGAGCGCCCATAGGAGCCAATTGGCGGGCGCAAAAAAAAGGCGGCCTTGGCCGCCTTTTTGATCTGCTGGAACAACGCGTTAGTCGCGTTCGCCGGTAAGCGCCATGATCAACTGCAGCAGGCCGACGAAGACATTGTAAATGTCCAGATAAACGGCCAGGGTTGCGCTGACGTAGTTGGTTTCTCCGCCCTGAACAATGCGGCTGATGTCGTAGAGGATGTAGGCCGAGAAGATGCCGACCACAGCCACTGCGATCGTCAGCGACAACGCAGGAATCTGGAAGAAGATGTTGGCCACGGCAGCCAGCAGGACAAGGATCACGCCAGCAAACAGGAACTTGCCCATGCCGGAGAAATCACGCTTGCTGACGGCAGCGATGGACGACATCGTGAAGAAGATGGCACCCGTGCCAGCCGCGGCCATGGCGATCATCGTTCCGCCATTGGAGAAGCCAAGGGCGACCTGCAGGATGCGCGACAGCATCAGACCCATGAAGAAGGTGAAACCAAGCAGCAGGGCCACGCCCAGTCCGCTATCCTTGTTCTTCTCGATGCCCCACATGAAGCCGATGGCGATGCCCATGAAGAGCAGGAAGGAGATGAACGGGCTGCCCGCAAAGAAGCTGAACCCCATCTGGATACCGACCAGTGCGCCAATAACCGTCGGTACCATGGAGAGGCCGAGCAGCATGTAGGTGTTGCGCAGAACACGGTTCTGCTGCAGTGCTAGCTCCGCAGAGCCCTGATTGGCAATCTCGAAGTTGGTGTTCATGCAGGAAACTCCTTTGTGTTGTTTCGACAATGACTAAGACTAACGGAGGAGGGGTGAAGTTTCAATGACTCCTGTGCGCTTTTGTATCGGATTGTACCGGTGGTGACTGTGATATCATGCGCGCCTTCCGGGTCTGTGGCAGAGCGGTTGAATGCACCGGTCTTGAAAACCGGCGTGGGGAAACCCATCGTGAGTTCGAATCTCACCGGACCCGCCAGACATTGCATCGGCCCCTTTTGGGGCCGTTTTGCTTTGCTGTGTCGCAGGCTGCGACAATATGTCGCATCGCCGTCCGGACCCGAGGTCGCTACCATGGCGCCATACGCGTAAGGGGGCGACCGATGAAACCAGTTCAGAAAACTCAGAATCAGCCGGAAATGGCGTCGTTGTTGCTCGGGGCCGGGTTTGCGCTGGCTTCGTTGATTATTTTGCCGGCTGTTGCGCAGCGTGTCGGGCTGGGGTCGAGCGTGACCATCGCCTTGCGTGGCGCCTTGATGCGGGCAGCGAATCGTTTTTGATCTGATCGCTACCGTTTGAGCAGTAAAACAGGCAGACTTCGGGTCTGCCTTTTGTTTTTCCCGACTATGAAAAAGTATTGGTTGATCGGCGTGGCGCTGGGGCTGGCGGTTTTGTTGGCGGCTGCCATGCTGTTGCGCGGCGCTGCCCAGGCGCGCACGCCCGGATTGCCGGCGGGGGGCGATTTCGTTCTGCAGTCTGCGGCCGGGCCGGTCGATTCGAAAGCCCTGCGCGGCAAGGTGCTGCTGGTTTATTTCGGCTACACGCATTGTCCGGACATTTGCCCGGCTTCGCTGGCCTCGGGCGGGCAGGTGCTGAAGGCCTTGAGCGAGGCGGAGCGGGACAGGGTGCGGCTGATCATGATTTCGGTCGATCCGGAGCGTGACAGCGTCGCGCATTTGAAGGAATACACGGCGTTTTTCCACCCTGAGATGATCGGCGCGACCGGCTCGCCCGAGCAGATCGCGGCGCTGTCGAAGGCATTCGGCGCGGGGTATGTGAAGCAGCCGGCGGGCGCCGATGGCAGTTATTCCGTCGATCACACGACTTCGACCTACGTCGTCGGGCCGGATGGGCAGTTGGCCGCCGTGCTCGAACTGGGTGCGTCAAACGAAAAGGTGCTGGCGGTCGTCCGGAGGTTGCTGTGATGCGACCATCGTCGCTGGCGCTTGGTTTTCTGGCGGTTCTGGTTGCGATTTGTCTTTTCATTTTTGGGCATTTTTTCCGGTTGACCGTCGAAGACTCGCCAAAGGTGACCGCCAACCGCGCGCTGGTCGAAAAACTCGGCCTGACTGACTTGGCGCTATTCACCGAAGCCCGCTACACCCGCCACCCGACCCAGGCCGACCTGCATTCGGCCTTGCAGGATCATCCCGGCGCTTTCGACCATTTTCCCAGCGGCTCGCTGCTGCCTCCCCCGGCTATCCTGACCCAATCCCATGCGCATCTGGCTGGAAAAACAACGTCACCTGATTGATTTCACGCTGGCCTCGCTGGCCCGGCGCAAGACGAAAAACATCGGCCTGCTGCTGGCCTACACGCTGCTTGTCTTCGTGCTGGCCTCGCTGACGCTATTCACGCAGGCCCTGCGCACCGAAGCGACCTTCGTTCTGGCCGGTTCGCCGGAAGTGATTTTGCAGCGCATGGTGGCCGGCCGTCATGACCTGATCCCGCCCGGCTATCTCGACAAGATCGGCCGCATCCGCGGCGTGCAGAAGACGGAAGGGCGGCTCTGGGGCTATTACTACGACCCGGTGGTCAAGGCCAACTACACCTTCATGGCGCGGCCGGCCGAAGAAATCGCCGACGGTCACATCATGGTCGGTAACGCCCTGGCCCGCGAGCGTGGGCTGGCGCTGCACAACACCATTTCCTTCCGCTCCTACGCCGGCAAGCTGTTCAGCTTCGAGGTCAGCGGCGTGCTGTCGCCTGATTCGGAACTGCTCTCGGCTGATCTCGTGCTGCTTTCCGAAAACGATTTCCGCAAGTTCTTCGAATATCCGGCCGGCCACTACACCGACATCGCGCTGTCTGTCGCCAACCCGCAGGAAGTGCGCACGGTGGCCGCCAAACTGTCGAGTGCGCTACCCGATTCACGCCCCATCCTGCGCGAGGAGGTATTGCGCACTTACCAGAGCGTGTTCGACTGGCGCGAGGGCATCGTCCTGACGGTCCTGGCCGGGGCCATCCTTGCCTTCGCCATCCTCGCCTGGGAGAAGGCTTCCGGGCTGTCGGCCGAGGAGAAGCGGGAGATCGGCATCCTCAAGGCCATCGGCTGGGAAACCGGCGACGTCATCCGCATGAAAACCTGGGAGGGCCTGCTCATTTCGCTGACCGCCTTCCTGCTCGGCTTCATTGCCGCCTACGTCCATGTCTTCCACTTTGGCGCGGCGGTATTCGAGCCGGTGCTCAAGGGCTGGTCGGTGCTTTACCCGAAATTCACGCTGGTTCCGGCCGTCGATGGCCTGCAGATCGCCACCCTGTTCTTCTTCACGGTGTTCCCCTACACGGCGGCGGTGCTCGTGCCGATCTGGCGGGCGGCGATCACCGACCCCGATGCGGTGATGCGATGATTGAGCTATCGAGTATCAAGAAGGCCTTCAATCAGGGCCAGCCCAACGAATACTGGGCGCTGCACGGCATCGATCTGACGGTTGAAGCCGGCAAGGTCACCGCCTTCCGTGGCCCGAGCGGTTCGGGCAAGACCACGCTGCTGACCATCGTCGGCTGCCTGAGTCGGCCCACCCACGGCCGGGTGCGCTTCAAGGGCGAGGATATTTCCGGCCTGCCCGAACGCTTCCTGACCGACATCCGCCGCCAGAGCTTCGGCTTTGTCTTCCAGCAATTCAACCTGATCAAGGGCCTGTCGGCGCTCGAAAACGTCATCCTGCCGGCCTTCCCGACCGGCCGGCCACGCGCCGAACTGGTCGCGGCGGCGGGCGAGCTCTTCGACCAGCTCAAGCTCGGCCACCGTAGCGCCGCCAAGGTCGAATGGCTGTCCGGCGGAGAGCAGCAGCGTGTTGCCATCGCCCGCGCCCTGATCAACAACCCGGAAGTGATCATCGCCGACGAGCCGACGGCCAACCTTGATACCGCGCTGTCGCGGGAATTCATGGCCATCCTCGAAGGCTTCACGGCGGCCGGCAAGACGGTGCTGCTGACCAGCCACGACCCGCTGGTCGTCGAGTCGAGCGCCGTGCATCGGGTGGTCGGCATGCGTGACGGCCGCCTCGTGGACGGCTGATGCTCTTCCAGCCCGCCATCATCGCGCTGCTCATGGCCGCCGGCGTCGCGGTGCTCATGCTGCTCGCCGCCGCGCCCTTTGCTGTGCAGGTCATCCGCCACTGGGACATCGCCAGCGGTTCGGAGCGGCAACTGGCGCTGGAGCGCCGCACCTACCTGTTCTCGACGCTGCTCTCCTTCGTCATGCTCGTCCAGCTGGCCGCGTTGCTGCTTTTTGTCTTCAACGCCGACCGGCTGTCGGTGATGTTCGTCGGCGCCATGTGCGCGGTCGGTACGCTCAACGTCAATGACTACGGCTTTCCGTCGCTCATCGCGCAGATGGCCATTTTCTTCCTGGCCGCCATGTGGCTGGCCATCAACCACGTCGATACGCAAGCCCGCGATTACCCGCTGGTCCGCATCAAGTACGGCCTGCTGCTGCTTTTGCTGCCCTTGCTCGCAGGCAGCTTCTGGCTGGAGTTCCAGTATTTCTCCGGTCTCAAGGCCAATGTGATCACCTCGTGCTGCGGCAGCCTGTTCTCCGGCGAGGCCAAGACCATCGCCGCCGAAGCCTCCGGCCTCGAACCGCTGCCGGCCATCTGGCTGTTCTATGGCGCGATGATCGCCGCAATTGGCGTGGCGCTCTGGCATTGGCGGCGCGGCGGGCGGACCAGCGGCTATCTACTGGCACTGGCCAGCGCCGGTGCCTTCATCGCCGCCATCACCGGCGTGCTCTCCTTCATCTCGCTCTACATCTACGAGCATCCGCACCACCACTGCCCGTTCTGTATCCTCAAGCCGGAATACGACTACCTGGGTTACTGGCTCTACGTGCCGTTGTTCGTCGCCACGGCGGCCGGTCTGGGCGCTGGGGCCGTCCAGCCCTTCGCCGGGGTGCCCAGTCTGGCCAAAATCATCCCTTTCATTTCTCGGCGATTTTCCGGGTTGACCGTGGCAGGCTATATTCTGTTCACGGCGCTGGCCACCGGCTTCGTGCTGACCTCCAACCTGATCCTGATCGAACACTGAGATGCGCTTTCTCCTGATTTTCGCCCTGTTTTTGAGCGCCTGCGGCAGCGAGACGCCCAAGGCCAACATCAATATTGGCAGCACCGCCCCGGCTTTCCAGACCAGCCGGCTTGATGGCGCTGCCGAGCAGTTTCCCGCCGCCTATGCCGGCAAGGCGCTGGTCGTCCGCTTCTGGGCTGACTGGTGCAAGTTCTGCGAGGGCGAAATGAAGGCCATCGAACCCGTCTATCGGGCCAACCAGGGCAAGCTGCAGGTGCTGGCGATCAACGCGGGCCAGGACAAGGCGACGATCAGCGCCTTCATGGCCAAGCTCGGCGTCAGCTACCCGGCGCTGCTCGACGAGAATTCAGCCATCGCCCGCAGCTATGGCGTGGTCGGCCTGCCGACCACCTTCTTCATCGACGGCCAGGGCATCGTGCGCGGCAAGATCGTCGGCGAGGCGGACGAAGCGACCTTCGCCCGCCATGTCCAGGAATTGCTGCAATGAGCGAGAACCGCGCCTGCGACCTGTGCAGCCTCGATGTCGGCGTCAAGCCCTTCGTCCTCAACACGCCGGAGAAGCAATACCAGTTCTGCTGCGAAGGTTGCCGGGGAATTTACGAGATGTTGCATGACATCAAGGAAACGCCGGTTCAAAATGAGCAGAATTCAGCCCAGAAATCCTGAAAGGAAACGACCATGATGACCGAAGAGATGATGAAGAAAATGCCGCACATGATGAGTACGGCGGGCCACATGATGAGCAAACCGATGGCGACCGGCGCCATGATGGCCGGTGCCGGCTTTGCAGCCGGCAAGGGCCTGCTCGGCGGTGCGCTGTTGCGCAATCCGCTGACCCTGCTGGCCGTCGGAGCGGCGGGTGGCATTGCCGCCGGTTTCCTGCTCTTCAAGTACCAGAAGGAAATCGTCGATGGCCTGTCCAAGGCGACCGGCATGGGCAAGGATTTCGCGCTGCACCAGAAGGAAAACCTGGCCGACCTGATGGCCGAAGCCCAGGACAAGATCGAGGGCAATCCGCCGCCGGTCAGCGAAACCTCGGCGGCCTGACGGAGGCAACATGACGCAAACCGCCGAACTGGCGCAACGCATCGTCGTTCTTCATCGCGAGCCGGGCTATCTGCGCCTCGAACTGCCGGCTGAGATCTGCGGCGAGGCCGCCGTGGCTGCCATCGAAGAAGGCATGAAAACCCTGGTCGGCCTGAGCAGTGCTGCGGTCGACCGTGGCTGGAAGCGCATTTCCATCCGTTTCGACGCGCAGGCATTGAGCACGGCCGAGGTTGCCCGACACCTGTTCAGCCTGCTGCCCGGCCTGCCGCTTGAAGATGCGCCCGCTGCCGAGCCGGAAGCCGCCCCGTCCATCGACCTGAACAATGGTTTCCAGCCACTGCTCGACAAGCTCAAGGCGATCATCATCCCAGCGCAACCGGCCCCGGAAGGCTCGCTGCAGGCGCGTTTCCAGCCGATGGTCGAAAGCGCGCTGACCGAGAAGGCAATCACCAACTTCTTCAACGACATCGTCGCCTTCTACCTGATCCGCGTGCATTGGGACCTGATCACCAAGCGCTGGCTGCAGAACCCCGTCGCCCACAGCAATGCCTGGCTGACGGTGTTCTACCTCGTCTTCCTGCTCGTCCGTTACCGCAAAACCAAGTGACGCCGAAACATTTCCGGATCGCCCACCGCCTGCGCCGCCGCCTTCGGGTGCTGGCCCCTTCGCTCGAAAAAGAGCAGGAGCGGTGCTACATCCTGGAAATCCTGCTGCGCAAGCATCCGGCCATCAAGGAGGTGCGCATCGTCGCCGACATCGGTTCGCTGATCGTCGAATACGACCCGGCGGCCTTGCCGGAAGAACGCCTGCTGGCGACGCTGGATGCCGTGCTCGGCAACCTGATTGCCGCGCCGAAAGCGGCGCCCGTCGTTGCCGCGCCGGTCGATGGCCCGGTGCAGGAATGCTCGCTGGCCATCGAAGGCATGAGCTGCGCCTCCTGCGCTCTGCTCATCGAAATGAAGCTCAAGCGCGACCCGCGTGTGCGCTACGCCTCGGTCAATTTCGCCGCCGAGACGGTGACGGTCAATGGCGTCATCGACCGCGAGGCGGTGTCGAAAGTCGTCAGCGCGCTGGGCTATACGACGCGGCCGATGGACACGCTGGCACAGCGCCGCCTGATCGTCGAGCGTGAAAAGGAGCGCGTCGAGGAAGCCAAGAAACGCTTCATCCAGGCGGCCATCCTGACCGTGCCGGTGATGATCTCCGGCATGGCCATGCATCGCTCGCCGGCTTTGCGCGTCATGGAATTCGCGCTGTCGTCGGCCATCCTGTTCGGCAGCAGCAACAGCATTTTCCGCAAGGCCTGGATGCTGGCCAAACAGGGCGAAGCCAACATGGACACGCTGATCGCCATCGGCGCCGGCGCCGCCTGGGCCTACAGCATTCCCGGCGTGTTCCGGATGCACCACCACGTCTATTTCGAGTCGGCGGCCGGTATCTGTACCTTCGTGCTGCTCGGCCGCTACATGGAAGAGCGCGCCAAGGGCAAGGCCGGCGAGGCGATCCGCAAGCTCATCGAACTGCAGCCGGAAACGGCGCTGCGCATCGAGGCCGACGGCAGCGAATTCGAAGTATCCATCGACGACGTGCAGATCGGGGATCGCCTGCGCGTGCGGGCCGGCGACAAGATTCCGACCGACGGCTGCGTCCTCGAAGGCGCTTCCTCGGTCGATGAAGCGATGATCACCGGCGAATCGCTGCCGGTGGCCAAGACGGCCGGCGACAAGGTGATCGGCGGCTGCCTGAATGGCAACGGCAGTTTCGTCATGACGGTTACCGCCGTTGGGGGTGACACCGTTCTGTCCGGCATCGTCAAACTGGTCGATCAGGCGCAGGGCAGCAAGCTGCCGGTGCAGAAGCTTGCCGACCGCATTTCGGCCCGCTTCGTGCCGGCCGTCGGCGGCATTGCCGCGCTGACCTTCGCCGGCTGGGCCATGGCCGGGCATCCGGTGTCCGCCGCGCTGGCCCATTCCGTCGCCGTCCTGCTCATCGCCTGCCCTTGCGCCCTCGGGCTGGCCACGCCGACGGCGATCATGGTCGGCACCGGCCAGGCCGCCAAGCGCGGCATTTTCATCCGCAACGGCGAGGCGCTCGAAACGGCGGCCAAGCTGACTACCGTCGTCTTCGACAAGACCGGCACAATTACCGAAGGCAAGCCGGTCGTCACCGATACTTTCATCCTGCCCGGTATGGATGAGGCCCGGCTGGCCAGTCTGATTGCCGCAGCCGAAGCCGGTTCCGAACACTTCCTTGCCCGGGCGCTGGCCGAGTGGAGCAAGCCACGCCTGAAAGACACGCTGGCCGCCGAATCCTTCGCCGCCCACCCGGGGCGTGGCATCACGGCGCAAGTCGATGGGCTGGACATCGTCATCGGCAACGCCGCGCTGCTCGACGAAATGGGCATCGCCTGCGCGCCGCTTGCCGATGAAGCACACCGGCTGGCCGAGCAGGGCAAGACCCCCGTCTTCATTGCGGTCGACGGCCAACCGGTGGCCATCTTCGCCATCGCCGACCAGCCGCGTGCCGGTGCCCGCGAGGCCATCGCGCTGCTGCATAGCCTCGGTCTCAAAACCGTGATGGCGACCGGCGACGTCGACGCCGTCGCCCGCCATGTCGCCCAACTGGTCGGCATCGACCGCGTCGTCGCCCGCGCCACACCGGCCGACAAACTGGCCGTCATCCACGAATTGCAGCAGGCCGGCGAGAAGGTTGGCATGATCGGCGACGGCATCAACGACGCTCCGGCCCTGGCCGCGTCCGACGTCGGCTTTGCCATCGGCGGCGGCGCCGACATTGCCGTCGAATCAGCCGACATCACACTGGTCGGCGGCGACATCGCCCGCGTTGCAGCCGGTATCGACCTGTCGCGGCGGACCATGGCGATCATCCGCCAGAACCTGTTCTGGGCGCTCGGCTACAACGTCATCGCCATCCCGGTCGCCGCCGCCGGCCGCCTCAACCCGATGATCGCGGCGGCCGCCATGGCGATGAGCTCGACTTCGGTCGTCGCCAACTCCCTGCGCCTGCAGCGGTGAACATTTCAATTTTGGCCATTTTTTCCGGTTGACCGTAGGAATCCCGTTTTGGACCACAGCCACCACCACGCCATCGCCGAATTTTCCTACTGGCTTGCCTTCATGACCGGCCTGCTCGGTAGTGGCCATTGCCTCGGCATGTGCGGCGGGCTGGTTTCCGGGTTTTTCATGAAACTCGGTGCCAAGGGTGTCTGGCCTTATCTGGCCTATCACGGTGCGCGGGTTGCCATCTACACGGTCGTTGGTGTAATTGCCGCAGCGATTGGCGCGGTGCTCATTTCCACGGGGCAGTTCGGCAAGCTGCAGGGCGTGCTGCAGATCGTTGCCGGTATCGTCGTCATCCTGCTCGGCCTTGATCTGCTCGGCGTTTCACCTTTCCGCAACCGTCTTGGCTTTGCCCCCATCGCCTGGCTGCGCCGGCAGTTCATGCTGGCGGTGCAGAAAGGCCCGGTGGTCGGCGCGTTGATCGGCGGCGCGATCAACGGCCTGATGCCGTGTTCGATGACCATGGCCATGGCCGTCAAGGCGACCACGGCGCCATCGATTCTGGAAGGTGGTTTGCTCATGCTGGCCTTCGGCGCCGGCACGCTGCCGTCGATGCTCTCGGCCTCCTTCCTGTTCGGCAAGCTCGGTCCAAAGTTGCGCGGCTGGTTGCTCAAGGGCGCGGCGCTGTTCGTCATCGCGCTGGGGGTGTCGACGCTCTGGCAGGGCATTCGCTACTACACGGTGATGAACAGTTTGCTGGGCTAGCTGCGACATTTTGTCGCAGCCTGTCCCTATCACCAGGCGCTAATATTTCACGGCTAATAATCAGCTACAGGGAGAGCAACAATGAAACGCCGTGACCTTCTCAAGATGTCCGTTCTTTCCGGCCTTGCCGCCGCTACAACGCAGGCCAGTGCGAACACCGCATGCGCTACCGACGGCACACCGAACCAGTTCATTCCCAAAAAAGCGGCCGATGCCAAGCCGCTGGAAAACGAGTTCGAGAAATATCCGAAGTGCCCGTATTGCGGCATGGATCGCAAGGAACACCACCGCGCCCGCATGCTCGTCCAGTATTCCGACGATCTGGTGGATGGCGTTTGTTCCATCCATTGCCTGTCGCTCAGCCTAGGCGTCAATATCGACCGCGAACCGAAGAACATCTGGGGGCCGGATTACGGCTCAACGACCGAGCCGCGCCCGCTGACCCCGGTCGATAGCATGGTTTATCTGATCGGCGCCGACCTCAAGCATGCGATGACCAAGCGCAGCAAGCATTCCTTCGCCTCGCTGAGCACCGCCAAGGAGTTTCAGGCCAAGCACGGCGGTTCGCTGGGCAATTTCAATGACGCCCTGCGCGAGTCCTATCTTGACATGGCCGCTGACGTTGCCATGATTCGCAAGAATCGTGAAGAGCGTCGCAAGCGCGCCGCGGAAATGAAGAAGGGCTGATGCGCCGTCGACTGTTTTTATTGTTAGCTGTTGCGTTCTGGGCACCGCTGGCGGTTGCCCAGAACCTTCCCAAGCCCGGCGCAAAGGATTTGTGTCCGGTGTGCGGCATGCTGGTGTCGAAATACCCGAACTGGGTGGCCGTTGTGACCTGGAAAGACGGCCATGCCCATTTCTTCGACGGTGCCAAGGACATGTTCAAGTTCCTGCATGACCTGGCCAAATACGCGCCAAACCATCGCAAGGACGACATCGCAGGAATCTACGTCACCGACTTCTACAATCTCGAACGGATCGACGCGTGGACGCCGCCGATTTCAGCAAGGATCACAAGGGAAAGCGGACCTTGCGTTTCGATCAGGTGACCGCCGATCTGGCCTCCGGGGTCGATTCGGGCAAGTTCTGAGCACCGCTTCCGGCGCTCAGAGGTCCAGAAACTCCACGACTTCGTCCGCCCGCGCCATCGTGTCGGCGTAGCCCAGGTCGATCAAGGCACGGGTGTAGGGCTTTTCAAACAACAGGTAACTGGTCAGGGTCCCATTGCGCCGGTTCATGCCGCCAATGCCACCGAGCATCATCCGCATGGCCACGGGCAGGGCACTCGCATGTTCCGCGGCAATGCGCTCAAGTCGTTCCGACGGTGAAATGATCAGCGCCTTGACCGGTCGCAGGGGAATGTCCGTCTTTTCCCTGACATCGGGTGGAATGGCCGAGAGCGTGCGGTTGATGCGCTGCATCCGTTCAATATCGACGGCCAGGCTGTCGAGGAAGATGCTGGATAGCGCGTGACCGGCAATCTGGGCCAGCGATGGATGGCTGTCCACCCGGCGACGTTCCTGATGCTCGTTCTTGCGTCCAGCGCCAATGATCAGTACCCGTTCAGCACCAAGATGGATGGCCGGCGAGATTGGCGCCAGCTGACGCATCGAACCGTCGCCAAAGTATTCGCGATGAATCTTGGTAGCGGGAAAGATGAAGGGAATCGCACTCGATGCGAGCAGGTGATCGACACCGATTTCCGAGCGGATACCGATGCGCTGGACCCGGTGCCAGGGCTGGGCATCGGGATGGCCCTGAAAGAAATTGATGTTGTCGCCGGATTCGTAACCTGAGGCCGAGATGCTGAGCGCGTGCAGCGCGCCCTTGGCGATCGAGCGCTGGACGCCGTTGAAATCCAGATGCCGGCTCAGCAATTCCCGCAGGGGCGAGTTGTCGAGCAGCGAACGCGGACGGCTGCGAATCAGCCAGCCCAGGGTCAGCATCGTCATCCAGCGTGCGCCTGAAACGCCAATGCCCAGAGGGTCTGCCCGGTAGATGTCGCCGGCATGCATGTTTCGCCAGAAGCTGGCCAGTACGGACACCGCCTTGCCGAAATTGTCCGCCAGGCAGGCGATGCTGGCTGCGTTGATGGCGCCGGCCGAGGTCCCGCAAAGGATGGGGAAGGGGTTTTTCTTGCGGTTGGTCGACAGCTTGGAGACGGCGAGTAGCACGCCGACCTGATACGCCGCTCTGGCGCCGCCGCCGGTCAGGACCAGGGCGGTCTTCGGCGAACTGGTTGCGGCCTGGGTCATGCCCGGTTGGCGATCGGTTGGTGCAGCATGCGCCGAAGCCGGCAGGACTTCTTGTTTTTCATTTTCCCCCTCCATGCAGCTGCAGCCAATGTGCCTGCATTATTCCGGCAGTATAGGGGGAGAAATTTATCCGCTCAATCCAGCCGGGTGCGCAGTGCGTCGGCCCAGCAGTTCGGCGTTTCATAGAGCCGAACCTGTTCGAGCATGAGGTGGTTGCCGTAGGTGTCGCGATAGACCGCATCAAGGCGTTCGAAAGCGATGCGCGCCAGATTCTCGGCTGTCGGCACGCGGTCGAGAATGACCGTCTTGTGGCCCGGTAGCGAGGAAAGGAAATCGACGATCGCCTTGTCGCCGGCAAAGGCCAGGAAGGCGTGATCCCATTCATTGACCAGATGCACATTGGCCAGATCCTTGACCTGCGAGAAATCCATCACCATGCCATTGGCGGCATCGCCAGCCTTGTCGATCACGCTGCCGGAGAGGGTGATTTCAATGGCGTAGCGGTGCCCGTGCAGGTGGCGGCACTGGCTTTTGTGGTCGGGGATGCGGTGCCCGGCATCGAATTCGAGACGGCGGGTAATCAACATGGTCATATTGCTCGACAAGGCGGTCGCGGATTATACAATGCGCCATGCTTACTACAGACGATCACCGCCGCGATAGCGCCGGATTGCGCTATGTCTATCCCGTGATATCGCGTCGGGCCGGCGGGGTATCGGTCGGCATCAACCTCAATCCAAACAATGCCTGCAACTGGGCATGCGTCTATTGCCAGGTTGAAGGCCTGACCCGCGGCGGGCCGCCGCCAATCGATCTTGAGTGCCTCGAAAGGGAACTGGCCGGCTTTCTCGATGATGCGCTGCATGGGGATTTCATGCAGCGTCAGGTGCCAGCCGAGGTTCGCCAATTGAAGGATGTGGCATTTTCCGGGAACGGCGAACCGACGAGTGCAGCCGAATTCGCCGAGGCGGTGGATGTGGTTGGCCAGGTTCTGTCCCGGTTTGGGCAAAATGGGCGACTGCCGGTACGCCTGATCACCAACGGCAGCCTCATGCATCGCGACAACGTTCAGGTTGGTATCCGGCGGCTGGCTGAACTGGGGGGCGAAGTCTGGTTCAAGATTGACCGGGCCAGTCCCGAGGAGGTCGCGGAAATCAACGGCATTCCCGGTCAAATGCTAAAAGTATCAAGGAATCTTGAAATTTGCGCCGCCTTGGCGCCGACCTGGGTGCAAACCTGCTGGTTTGCCATCGATGGCATTGCGCCATCGTCTGCTTCACGACAGGCCTATTGCGATTTGCTAAAGCCATATGCCGGCATTCTGGCCGGGGTTCATCTCTACGGTCTGGCTCGGCCTTCGCTGCAACCTGCGGCACCGCGCCTGAAAGCTCTTCCAGACGGCGTTCTGACGGATTTTGCCGGGCAGATAGAAAAAGAAACGGGCATCCGGGTTATGGTTTCCCCGTGATGCCCGTTACAGCGTTTGACGCCCCTGCCGGGGCAAGAATCAAGCCGCTTTCTTGGCGTGTGCGCGAGCCGACTTCTTCAGGGACTTGAACAGCTCAGGTTCCTGCGACTTCAGGTAGTCAACAACTTCGATGTCTTCACGCTTGATGCTCTTGATGTCGACTTGTTCGACGTGAACCAGACGCAGCAATTCGCGAACCGGTTTCGGCATGTTGCGGCCACTTTCGTAGCGGGAACCGCCGCTCTGCGTGACGCCGAGGGTGGACCAGAATTGTTGTTGGTTGAGGCCAAGCTTACGACGGATTTCACGAGCGTCGATTTTCTCGATGGTTTTTACGGTAGTCATCATTCATTCTCCATACGCTAGTGGAATTCGGTTACCCAAGCATCCTAGCGATATATGCCTTAGGTGATATGTCGAAGTGTATAGATGGTTATGACATTTCGCAAGTGTCAATGCCGATAAATTTATCAAATACGCGTAAATTTTTTCACGGTTGATGGTATTGATATTCACTTGGACCTTATGCGAGACGAGAAGTGCCATTGGTCTTTCCGAATTTGAGCGGATGTTCTAAGATCGTCCGACCAATCTAAAACGAGTTCGGGAGAACGCAATGCAGGTGCGGGAAATACTTCGGGTCAAGGGGGCAACGCTTTACACGGTGTCGCCGCAGCAGTCTCTGGCCTTTGCCATCGATAGCATGGCCGAGCTCGACGTTGGTTCGCTGGTGGTCATGGACGCCGGCAAGATGGTCGGCATGCTGACTTTCCGCGAAGTGCTGCTGGCGCTAAAAGGAAAAGTGGCGACAGCCGACAATCTGACCGTCAGTGACGTCATGGTTATTAATCCGGTCACCGTATACCCGGATATGGAAGCCAACGATCTGCGTCGCCTGATGATCGAAAAGCGCTCGCGTTACATGCCCGTTGTCGAGGGCGATACCCTGATGGGCGTCATTTCCTTTTTGGATGTGGCCAAGGCCGTTCTGGAAGAGCAAAGCTTCGAGAACAAGATGCTGAAAAGCTATATCAAGAACTGGCCGGCCGAAACTCAGGAATAGCGCTTCAGATCGTTAAAAAAGGCAGCCTTGGCTGCCTTTTTTGTTGGTCTGAATTCAGCGACTGTCCCAGCCGTAGCGTTTGGTTCGCTGCCAGCGGTTGTCCGCTTGCTGGCGGAGGTTTGGGGCCGCCCCGGGGTTTCCTTTACGCGAGGGTGGCTGGGTCGTTGGTTTTGTGGTGCCCGACGGTGCGGGAGAGGGCTTTTTGCTGGACATGGTAAACTCCTGATTCCATATTAGAGCGCTGCTTCCATGTCCGGCAATACTTTTGGCACCCTGTTTACTGTTACTTCATTTGGCGAATCACACGGCCCGGCGATTGGCTGTGTCGTCGATGGCTGCCCGCCCGGACTGTCGCTTTGCGAGGCCGATATCCAGGCCGAGCTGGATCGCCGCAAACCGGGTACGTCACGCCATGTGACGCAGCGTCGCGAGCCGGACACCGTCGAGATTCTGTCCGGGGTCTTTGAAGGCAAGACCACCGGGACGCCGATTGGCTTGCTGATTCGCAATCAGGATCAGCGCAGCAAGGACTATGGCAACATTGCCGAGACCTTCCGTCCCGGACATGCCGACTATACGTATACGCAAAAGTACGGCTTTCGCGACTATCGCGGCGGCGGCCGTTCGTCGGCGCGCGAGACCGCAGTTCGCGTCGCAGCCGGGGCGATTGCCCGCAAATGGCTTAGTGAGCGTTATGGCGTTTCGATTTGCGGCTGGATGAGTGCGCTCGGTCCGATCGATATCCCTTTCGTTTCGGCCGATGACATTCAGACAAACGCTTTCTTTGCGCCGAATGCGGGATTGGTGCCCGAACTCGAGCGTTACATGGACAGCCTGCGGAAGTCGCTCGATTCGGTGGGGGCCAGGATTACCGTGACGGCGACCGGCGTGCCGCCTGGCTGGGGCGAACCGGTTTACGATCGTCTTGATGCGGAAATCGCCTATGCCATGATGGGCATCAATGCGGTCAAGGGGGTTGAAATTGGCGCCGGTTTTGCCTCGGTTGCGCAAAAGGGAAGCGAACACGGCGACGAAATGACGCCGCAGGGTTTTGTATCCAACCATGCCGGCGGGGTTCTGGGCGGTATTTCGACGGGGCAGGAGATCGTCGTGAACATGGCCATCAAGCCAACCTCGTCGATTGCCCAGCCGCGTCGGTCGGTTGATCGTCAGGGCAATCCTATCGAGGTGGCGACCGAAGGACGGCATGACCCCTGTGTCGGCATTCGGGCGACCCCGATTGCCGAGGCAATGCTGGCCCTGGTCCTGATCGATCACGCCTTGCGCCATCGTGCCCAATGTGGCGACGTGGTCTGTGCCACGCCGCGCATTCCGGGGATAATTGCCTAAACGTTTTTATATTTGCCGCCTTGGGTGGCTAAACATCATCAGGAGGGAGAGAGGATCATGCAAGTCGACCATCACGATCTGTATCAGGATTTTCCGGAGTTCAAGGAGGCGATTGATGTGCTCAAGGCGGCCAACGCCTATTTCGCACGGCAGTTTGCCACCTACACGCGTCTGACCGGCAAGGTCGAAGATCTGGAAGAGCATGACATGCCGGTCGCCGATTTCACCATCGAAGACATGAAGAAACAGCGCGTCAAGCTGAAGGATGAAATCTACCATCTGCTGCTCGCCTTCCGCGCCGGCCAGCAGTCAGTCAAGGCCTGATTAGCGCCTTTGCCCGACAGTGCATCCGGTAGAATTGCCGGATGCATGCATTGCCCTACTGGCGCCTTTCGGGCTATTACTTTTTCTATTTCGCCTTCATCGGCGCTTTTTCGCCCTATTTCGGGCTCTATCTCCAATCCTTGCATTTTTCTGCCTGGGACATCGGACTTCTGATGTCGCAGATGCAATTGATGCGCCTGTTCGGCCCCAACCTTTGGGGGTGGCTGGCGGACCGCTTTGGTCGGCGCATGGCCATCATTCGTTTAGCGGCCGGGATTGGGCTGGCCGGATTCACTGCATTTTTCTGGCTCGACAAACTGCCGGGCATGCTGCTCGCGATGGCGGTCCTCGCGTTTTTCTGGAGCGCTGCCCTGCCGCTGGTCGAGACGCTGACCTTCGATCATCTTCGCGAGGAGCGCGGGCGCTACAGTCGTATCCGTCTCTGGGGTTCGATCGGCTTCATCGTGGCCGTGTTGGGAACGGGCGCCTTGCTCGACATGGCGCCGGCCGTTGGCGTGCTTTGGGTCTGCTGGGGAATTCTCGCGGGAATCCTGCTCTATGCGCTGACTCTTCCGGAAGCGCCGCCGGTGCCACATGCCCGCGATGCCCAATCGATCAGCCAGATTCTTTGCCAGCCCAAGGTCATCGCCCTGATGGCGGCTTGCTTCGCGATGTCGGCAGCGCACGGTGCGTTCTACGTTTTCTACTCGATCCACCTTGATGCGCATGGTTACGCCAAGCGCGAGGTCGGCATGCTCTGGTCCTTGGGGGTGGTGGCGGAAATCGTCGTTTTCATGTTCATGGCGCGCCTGTCGCGGCGATACTCGCTGCGCGCCATCCTGCTCGCCAGTTTTGCCGCGGCGGTCCTGCGTTTTCTGCTCATGGGCTGGGGAGTCGAGTCGGCGGCCATTATGATCCTCGTCCAGTTGCTGCATGGCCTGACTTTCGGCGCTTACCATGCGGCGGCCATTGCTGCCGTCAATCAATGGTTTCCCGGTCGAGCGCAGGGTCGGGGGCAGGCGCTCTATTCCAGTTTGTCGTTCGGTGCCGGCGGTTTGCTCGGTGCGTTGATCAGCGGATGGACGTGGGATTCTCTGGGTTCGGGATGGACGTTTTCCATCGGGTCGCTGTTTGCCCTGGCCGGATTTCTGCTGGTCTGGGGGTGGGTCGGCGCGAATGCGACGGTCAACCGGGAAAACGGGCCAAAAATCAAAGATCCTGTGCAATAATTAAACGCTTTACGGCTCACTTTACGCACCATGTCGAAGACCCTTTACGACAAACTTTGGGAGAACCATGTCGTCCATCAGGAAGCGGATGGCACTGCACTTCTCTATATTGATCGTCACCTTGTTCACGAAGTGACCAGCCCGCAGGCATTTGAAGGTCTGAAACTGGCTGGCCGCAAACCCTGGCGCGTTTCGTCGATCGTTTCCACACCGGATCACAATACGCCGACCGATCACTGGGATGAGGGTATCAAGGACCCGATTTCACGCCAGCAGGTTGAAACGCTGGATGCCAATATCCGCGAAGTTGGCGCACTCGCCTATTTCCCGTTCAAGGATCCGCGCATGGGCATCCTCCATGTGGTCGGTCCGGAAAACGGCGCGACGCTGCCTGGCATGACCGTCGTCTGCGGTGACTCGCACACATCGACGCACGGCGCCTTCGCCTGCCTGGCGCATGGCATCGGTACCTCGGAAGTCGAGCACGTGCTGGCTACCCAATGCCTGCTGCAAAAGAAGTCGAAGACCATGCTGGTTGCCGTCGAAGGCAAGCTCGGCAAGGGCGTCACCGCCAAGGATGTGGCCTTGGCCATCATCGGCACCATCGGCACGGCGGGTGGTACCGGCTACGCCATCGAGTTCGGCGGCAGTGCCATTCGCGGCCTGAGCATGGAAGGTCGCATGACCCTGTGCAACATGGCCATCGAAGGTGGGGCTCGCATGGGCTTCGTGGCCGTCGACGACAAGACCATCGACTATTTGAAGGATCGTCCCTTCTCGCCGAAGGGCGACGTCTGGGAAAAGGCCGTCGCTTACTGGCGTACGCTGCACTCCGATGCCGGCGCGCAGTTCGATCGTGTCGTTACGCTCAAGGCTGAAGACATTCGCCCGCAGGTGACCTGGGGCACATCGCCGGAAATGGTCGTCGCCATCGATGCCGTCGTTCCCGATCCGGCCAAACAGGCCGATCCGGTCAAACGCGAAGGCATGGAACGCGCCCTGCAATACATGGGTCTAAATCCCAACACGCCGATCAGTCAGATTCCCGTCGACAAGGTGTTCATCGGATCCTGCACCAACTCGCGCATCGAGGATCTGCGCGAAGCTGCCCATGTCTTGAAGGGGCGCCATGTTGCGCCGACCGTCAAGCTTGCGCTGGCCGTGCCGGGTTCCGGTCTGGTCAAGCGTCAGGCCGAAGCCGAGGGGCTGGACAAGGTGTTCATTGCCGCGGGCTTCGAGTGGCGCGAACCGGGCTGTTCGATGTGTCTGGCCATGAATGCCGACCGTCTCGAGCCGGGCGAGCGTTGTGCCTCGACGTCCAATCGCAACTTCGAGGGCCGTCAGGGGCCAGGCGGTCGTACGCATCTGGTCAGTCCGGCCATGGCGGCAGCGGCAGCGATTGCCGGTCGATTCGCCGACGTTAGGGACGTTCTGTAAAAGGAGTGTCAATCATGAAGAATGTATTTTTCCTGGTTGCTGCGATTTGTCTTGCTGCCTGCAATACCGCGCAAGGCGTCAAGAAGGATGTCGCCATCGGTGCGGAAAAGACCGGTGAGGCCTTGCAGAAGGGGGGCGAAGCAGTCGAGCACGCCCTGCAGAAGAGTGGAGAAGCGGTTGGCGGCGCCCTCAAGAAGGGCGGCGAAGCCGTGCAGAAAGTGGTGGAGTAATGGATAAATTTATTCGTCTGGACGGACTGGTGGCGCCCCTTGATCGCAGTAATGTGGATACGGACGCGATCATTCCCAAGCAGTTCCTTAAATCCATCAAGCGTTCCGGCTTTGGTCCGAATGCCTTCGATGAGTGGCGTTACATGGACGTTGGGCAGCCGGGGCAGGACAATTCGGGGCGTCCGAAGAACCCGAATTTCGTCCTCAATCAGCCGCGCTATCAGGGCGCCCAAGTGTTGCTGACCCGTGCCAACTTCGGCTGTGGCAGTTCTCGTGAGCACGCGCCGTGGGCTCTGCTCGATTTTGGTTTCAAGGCCATCATCGCCGAATCGTTTGCCGATATTTTCTTCAACAATTGTTTCAAGAACGGCATCCTGCCGATCGTATTGCCGGCAAACGAAATTGAAGCCCTGTTCAAACAGGTTGAAGCGACGCCGGGCTACAAGCTGGTTGTCGATCTCGAAGCACAGACCGTCATTCGCCCGGACGGTTATGGAGTCCCGTTCCAGATTGATGCCTTCCGCAAGGAATGCCTGGTCAATGGCTGGGACGATATCGGCCTGACCCTGCGTCACGCCGAAAAAATTCGCGAATTTGAAGAAAAACGCCGTATCAGCCAGCCTTGGCTGTTTGCGCAATAAGGAATAGCTATGAAGATTTGTGTTTTGCCGGGTGACGGCATCGGTCCGGAAATCGTTACTGAAGCCGTACGCGTGCTCAAGTCGCTCGACCTCAAGCTCGAGCTGGAGGAAGGGCTGATTGGTGGTGGCGCCGTTGATGCAACGGGGACGCCCTATCCTGAGGCAACCAAGAAGCTGACCGCCGAAGCCGATGCCATTCTGCTCGGCGCTGTTGGTGGTCCGAAATGGGATGTGCTGGCGCGGGAACTTCGTCCGGAACGCGGACTGTTGGGCATCCGCAAGGATCTTGCCTTGTTCGCCAATCTCCGCCCGGCCATCCTTTACCCGGAACTGGCCAACGCCTCAACGCTCAAGCCGGAGATCGTTTCCGGTCTGGATATCCTGATCGTTCGCGAACTGACCGGGGACATCTACTTCGGCCAGCCGCGCGGCATTCGCGAAGAAAATGGCGAGCGCGTCGGTTTCAATACCATGGTCTACAGCGAGTCGGAAATTCGCCGTATCGGCCACGTCGCTTTCCAGGCGGCCCAGAAGCGCAACAAGAAGCTGTGCTCGGTCGACAAAATGAATGTGCTGGAAACGACCCAGCTCTGGCGTGACGTGATGATCGAGATTTCCCACGATTATCCGGATGTCGAATTGAGCCACATGCTGGTCGATAACGCGGCCAAGCAGTTCGACGTGATGGTCACCGGCAACATGTTCGGCGACATCCTGTCCGACGAGGCGTCGATGCTGACCGGCTCGATCGGCATGCTGCCGTCGGCGTCGCTGGATGCGAATAACAAGGGCATGTACGAGCCATCGCACGGATCGGCACCGGACATTGCCGGCAAGGGCGTCGCCAATCCGCTGGCCACCATCCTGTCGGTAGCCATGATGCTTCGTTATACCTTCGGGCTTGAAGAGCAGGCACTGCGTGTTGAAAACGCAGTCAAAAAGGTGCTCGCTCAAGGCTATCGTACCGGTGATATCTACGAGCGCGGCACGAACAAGGTTGGCACCAAAGAAATGGGCGACGCTGTATTGGCGGCGCTGGCGTAAACCGAACAGCAGGTTCGCGCGTTAAGTAAAGCTTATATTCGGAGAGAGAGTCATGAAGAAGGTTGGTCTGGTTGGTTGGCGCGGTATGGTCGGTTCGGTCCTCATGCAGCGCATGGTGGAAGAGGGCGATTTTGCCCATATCGATCCGGTGTATTTCTCTACCTCGGCGGCAGGTGGCAAGGCGCCGGCATTTGGCGGCAAGGAAGCCTCGCTGCCGCTGCAGGATGCATCCAATATCGATGCCCTGAAGGCCTGTGAAATCATCATTACCTGCCAGGGCGGCGATTACACCAAGGAAGTCTTCGCCAAGCTGCGCGCCACCGGCTGGAATGGCCACTGGATCGACGCGGCTTCGTCGTTGCGCATGGCAGACGATGCCGTGATCATTCTCGATCCGGTCAACATGCACGTCATCAAGGATGCGCTGGCCAAGGGTGGCAAGAACTGGATCGGCGGCAACTGTACGGTCTCCCTGATGCTCATGGGCCTCGGCGGCCTGTTCCAGAACGACCTGATCGAGTGGGCGACGTCCATGACCTATCAGGCCGCGTCTGGTGCTGGCGCGCAGAATATGCGCGAACTGATTTCGCAGATGGGCGCCATCCACTCGTCCGTGGCTGACCTGCTGGCCGACCCGGCCTCCGCCATTCTCGACATCGATCGCAAGGTGGCTGAAACGATTCGTTCCGATGCCTTCCCGAAGAAGAACTTCCGCAACACGCCGCTGGCCGGTTCGCTGATTCCGTGGATTGACGTTCCCTACGAGAATGGTCAGTCCAAGGAGGAATGGAAGGGCGGCGCCGAATGCAACAAAATTCTTGGCAAGCCGGCATTCCGCACGGCAGGTTCGATTCCCATCGATGGTCTGTGCGTTCGGATTGGTGCCATGCGTTGTCACAGCCAGGCGCTGACCATCAAGCTCAAGAAGGATGTGCCGCTCGACGAGATCAGCGACATGCTGGCCAAGGCTAATCCTTGGGCCAAGGTCGTACCGAACGATCGCGAGATTTCCGAGCGTGAACTGACGCCGGCTGCGGTGACCGGTACGCTGACGGTGCCGGTCGGCCGTCTGCACAAGATGGCGATGGGCCCGGAGTATCTGGCAGCCTTCACGTGTGGTGACCAATTGCTCTGGGGTGCGGCCGAACCGCTGCGCCGCATGCTGCGTATCCTGCTAGACGCCTGATTCATTTCTGCTTTATGCCAAAAGCCGGGGCTTTGACCCCGGCTTTTTATTTGTTGGGGATATGCAAAAAGTCTAGGTTTGAGAAGCGGGTTTAGCTTGCATTGCTAAGTACATGATGTTAATTTGAAAGTCCCTAATTTGACGCTCAGGGTTTCGCCGTGAACGAAACTGTACATATCAGGTTCAAGAAACGCGCTGCAGCGCTTGCTGTCGCTTCTTGTCTTTCTCTTTCTCCCTTGTTTGCGGAGGCCGCTGGCCTAGGCAAACTGACGGTTTTGTCGGGTATCGGGCAGCCTTTGCGGGCTGAACTCGATATTGGCGCAACCAAGGACGAACTGGGGGGGATGACCGCGCGCCTCGCGCCTCAGGATGTCTTCAAGCAGGCGGGCGTGGATTTCGCCTCTGTCTTGCTTGATCTACGGTTCACCGTCGAGAAGCGACCCAATGGACAGTCGGTCGTCAAGGTGAGTTCCGTCAAACCGATCAATGAGCCCTTCCTCGACTTTCTCGTCGAGTTGAACTGGCCGGCCGGTCGCCTGGTTCGGGAATACACCTTCCTGCTTGATCCTCCCGAGGCCATGGCCGCCCAGTCTTCGCGTCCGGTTGCCGATGCGCGGATCGTGGAGACGGTACGCGGTGGCAATGCCGGCGGTGAAGTCAGGTCTGCTCCGCAAAAGGCAGCACCGCGGCCGGCGCCAACACCCAAGGTGGCGGCCGAGCCCAGGGAAAAAGCCGAGAGCACCGGGACGCGTGTGGTTCGCCAAGGCGAGACGCTGAACAAGATTGCCGCCGAAACCAAATATGAAGGGGTTTCGCTGGAGCAAATGCTGGTTGGTCTTTTCCAGAACAACCCGGATGCCTTTATCGCCCAGAATGTGAATCGACTCAAGGCCGGTGCCATTCTCAATGTCCCGGAAAAGTCGGCAGTAGAGTCGGTGTCGCCAGCAGAAGCGAAGAAGATTTTCGTTGCCCAGTCGCGTGACTGGCATGATTACCGCCAGAAACTGGCGGCAACGACGAGCAAGGCGCCTGCAACAGATGGTGCGGCAAGTCAGAGCAGTTCCGGGAAGATAACGGCCAAGGTTGAAGAAAAGGCCGCGCCGGCTGAGCAGAGCAAGGACCAGGTCAAGGTTGCCCGTACCGATGCAGTGGCTGCCAAGGGTGCGGCTGCCGCCAAGGCTGCCGAGACGGCGGATCAGGTTGCGAAGGACAAGGCGCTGAAGGAAGCCCAGGATCGCCTGCAGACGCTCGAAAAGAATGTCAATGAGCTGCAGAAGCTTCTGGAAATGAAGAACCAGAAGCTGGCAGAACTCCAGCAGCCGCCAGCCAAGAAGGAAGAGCCGAAGGTGGCCGAGGTGGCGAAGCCCGTCGAGCCGCCAAAACCGGTCGAAGTTGCCAAGCCGGAAGCACCGAAGGTTGTTGAGGCGCCCAAGGTTGTTGAGCCGCCGAAGGCTCCTGAGGTGACGCCGCCCGCCGAACCGCCCAAGCAGGAAGCGCCGAAGGTAGCGCCTCCGCCGCCGCCACCGGCGCCTGAAGAGCCGAGTTTCGTCGATAGCTTGCTTGAGGATCCGTTGCCGTTGGTGGGTGGCGGTGGTGTTCTCGCCTTGCTGGCAGGTTACTTCCTATACAGCCGTCGGCGCAGCAAGAGTTCATCCGTCGAGACGACGGCCTTGCCGATGCCGTCCAGCCTGGGACCCAATTCCGTCTTCCGCATGACCGGCGGGCAGAGCATCGATACGGGCAATACGCCGCCGCAAACTGGCGAGTTTAGCCAGACCGGGCCGGGCACCATTGATACCGACGAAGTCGATCCGGTTGCCGAGGCCGATGTTTACATGGCTTATGGCCGCGATACCCAGGCCGAGGAAATCCTGCTTGAGGCCTTGCAGAAGGACCCGCAGCGCACGGCCATTCATGCCAAATTGCTGGAAATCTACGCTAACCGCCGCAGCGTGAAGCAATTCGAGACACTGGCTGGCGAGTTGTATGCGCAGACAGCCGGCGTCGGTCCGGACTGGGCCAAGGTGGCCGCACTCGGCCTGGCACTCGATCCGAACAACCCGCTTTATGCGGCTTCGCGCGCCCAGGAAGTAGCAGCGGCTCCCGAGCCGGTTGAGTTGCCGCAGGAACCAGTGCCGGTCAATGTTTCGGACGCCGCTCTGGAAACGATGGTTGCTGCCCCCGTGCCGGAAGCGGCGATTGTGGATGAGTCTCAGCCGGAAGAAGCAACGCCGGCGGTGCTGGATTTCACGGCTGATTTCGAGCAGGAACGGGATACGATGGTTCTGCCGAAGGAGCCAGTGCAACAAGCCGAGCCCGAAGCAGAGCCCGAGCCTCAGGATGTGGCGTCGGATGTCATGACGCTTGATTTTGACTTGGGCGAGGAAACGGTCGCGCCGGAAATGTTGAGCGCCATGATTGCCGAGGCAGAGGCCGACGCAAGCGCGGCGGCCGAGCCGGAGCCCTATACCGATACCGTGGTGACGGTGAACGAGTCGGATGCGCTGGACTTCGATCTGGGCGCAGAGGAGGCACCGGTCGAGACGATCGAGTTGCCGCCGGAAGCGCCGGCCAGCGAAGACGATGCGATGGACTTCGATCTGTCGGCAATGCCCATGGCTGACGAGCAAGTCGGTTCATCGCCGGACTTCTCGCCACAGGGAACGCTGGTCATGCCGTCGGCTGCCGTCGAGGCTTCCCAGGATATGGATGTCGGTCTGGGAACCTGGGTGGGTGGCGAGGATGTGCCCGAGGCCTTGAGCGAAGCGCCGTTGCAGCAGGTTGAGACGAACGCCGTTGATTTTGGTCAGGACGCCGATACCGCCATGGCCAGAACCCTGGTCAATCCGATGGCTGGTTCGGAAACGCTGGTTGACTCGAATATCCTGAACTTTGGCTCTGATAGTGATCACGACAAGATGGCTGAAACCGTGGTGAATGCAGGTGTTGTCGATAGCGATTCGCTGGAGTTTGACGTCAAGCTGACTGATTCGATGTTCCTGGGGCAACCCATGGGCTCGCAGGAGTTTGATATCGGCAACATCAATCTCGATCTGTCGACACCGCCGGAGTCGGAGGTTCAGCCTGCAGAGCCGGTCGCGTCGGCTGCCGAGCCGGATGCCCCGGTGGCGCTTGAGCCTGCTTCCAGTGACGCCGCGCCGCGTGACGATCATTGGGAAGAGGTCAATACCAAGCTGGATCTGGCCAAGGCCTATGAGGAAATGGGCGATCTTGAAGGGGCTCGCGAGCTGCTTCAGGAAGTGGTCAGTGAAGGGTCGGTGGATCTGGTTGAACAGGCTCGCGCGATACTCGGCCGAATAGGCGGGTAGAATTCAGGCTTGTGATCGGCACATGGCCCCGCAAGGGGCTGTGTGCATTTTGGGAGCCCGGTTTTGCATCCTTCTTGTGCCTTGATCATCTGGCTGGCGGCGGTGGTGGGCGTTCAGTTCGTCGGCTATGCCGGCTTGGCCGTCCTCGTCGTGGTGGCAGTGCTGCTGACGCCGCGATTGGTCAGCCGCTGGTGGGCGTATGTCTGGCGCGCCCGGTGGCTGCTGCTCAGTTTGTGGCTGATCCTGGCCTATAACACGCCGGGTGAAGCGGTGCGTGACCTGGCCTGGGCGCCGACCTTCGAGGGCATGACCGAGGCCAATTTGCAGGCAGCCCGTTTGGTGGCCATGCTTGCGTGCGTGGCCTGGCTGTTCCTGCGGCTGGGCCATGACGGCATGATTGCCGGGCTGTGGGGCTTGTTGCAACCGGTCCGGTGCATGGGGCTGGATATCGAGCGGGTCGTTGTGCGCCTTTCGCTGGTTCTCGAACATCTACAGTCGCCGCCGGAGAAGGGCGCATGGCGGCGAATGCTGGCCGCACAGCCGTTACCTGCCGCTGGTCAGGCCGTGCTGCATCTGCGCCTGACGCCGTGGGCGCTGCGCGATACGCTGCTTGCCGCGGCATCCGGCTTGATCTTGATGGGAGCTGCATGGCTGTGAGAATTGCGCTGGGCGTCGAATACTGCGGTACGGCCTTTCGTGGCTGGCAAAGTCAGGCCGGGGGCGGCACGGTGCAGGATGCGCTGGAGGCGGCGTTGCGCGAAATCGCCGGACAGCCGATTGGCGTGATGTGCGCCGGGCGGACCGACGCCGGCGTCCATGCCACCCACCAGGTCGTGCATTTCGACAGTCCGGTCGAGCGGCCGCTCACGGCCTGGGTGCGCGGCGTCAATTCGAATCTGCCTGAGGGCGTCGCCGTGCGCTGGGCGCAGGCGGTGGATGACGAATTTCATGCCCGTTTCAGCGCGCGCGGGCGGCGTTATCGCTATCTGCTGCTGAACCGGCCGCAGCGGCCGGGATTATGGGCGGGGCGGGTCGGCTGGTTCCATGGAGGTCTCGAACTGGCGGCGATGCAGGATGCCTGCGCACGATTGTTGGGCGAGCACGATTTCTCGGCATTTCGGGCGGCTGGCTGTCAGGCCAAGACGCCGGTCAAGACCTTGTCGCGTGCCGAGGTCCGGCAGTGCGGCAGCCTCTTCGTCTTCGATTTCGAGGCCAGCGCCTTCCTGCATCACATGGTGCGCAATCTGGTCGGCACGCTGGTCTATATCGGCAAGGGAACGCAGTCACCCGGCTGGGTCGACGAATTGCTGCAGATGAAGGACCGCACGCTGGCAGCGCCCACGTTTTCGCCGGACGGCCTGTATTTTCGCGGCCCGATCTATGAACCACATTGGGCGTTGCCGGAGCCAGACGACGATTTTCTCGATGGCCTGCTGAAATGACCCCGTTGCGTAAAATTTTGCAGCCGGAAGAATATTTCGATTTTGGGCATTTTTTCCGGTTGACCGTTGGAAGCGAACATTCATGAAAACCCGGATCAAAATCTGTGGCCTGACCCGCGAAGAAGACGTCGACGCGGCCGTTGCGGCTGGCGCTGACGCCATCGGCTTCGTTTTCTACCCGCCCAGCCCGCGCTATGTCGCGCCGCAGCGGGCAGCGGAGTTGGCACGCCGGATTCCGCCGTTTGTCGACGTTGTCGGCCTGTTTGTGAACGAAGCGCCCGAGGGCGTCCGCGCCGCCTGTGAAGCCCTGCCCATCAACGTCCTGCAGTTTCATGGCGACGAGGACGCAGCCTATTGCCACCAGTTTGCCCGTCCCTATCTGCGGGCGGCACGGGTAAGGCCGGGGCTCGATCTGGTAGAATTCGCCGGCTCGTTTCCCGATGCCCGGGGCCTGTTGCTGGATGCCTTTGTCGACGGCTACGGTGGCGGCGGCCATGTCTTCGACTGGACGCTGATTCCGCCCGATCTGCCTGGTTACGTCGTGCTCTCCGGCGGTCTGGATGCCGGCAATGTCGGCGATGCGATACGACGTGTGCGCCCGGTTGCGGTCGATGTGTCGTCCGGCGTCGAAGCGAGCAAGGGCATCAAGGATCACTCGAAAATCGCTGCCTTCGTGGCGGCAGTACGGAAAGCTGATGAGTCAATATAACTTCCCCGACGCCAAGGGCCATTTCGGTCCGTATGGTGGTGTATTCGTCGCCGAGACGCTGTTTGGCGCGCTCGACGAGCTGAAGGCGGCCTATGCCGCAGCGCAGGCCGATCCGGCCTTCCGCGCCGAGTACGAATACGAGCTCAAGCACTTCGTCGGTCGTCCGTCGCCGATCTATCACGCCAAGCGCTGGTCGGAAATGCTCGGTGGCGCCCAGATCTACCTGAAGCGCGAAGATCTCAACCACACCGGTGCCCACAAGGTTAACAACTGCATCGGCCAGGCCATGCTCGCCAAGCGCATGGGCAAGCCGCGCGTCATCGCCGAAACCGGCGCTGGCCAGCACGGCGTCGCGACGGCCACCGTTGCTGCCCGCTACGGCATGGAGTGCGTGGTTTACATGGGCAGCGAAGACGTCAAGCGCCAGGCCGCCAACGTCTACCGCATGAAGCTGCTCGGCGCGACCGTCGTGCCCGTCGAATCCGGGTCCAAGACCCTCAAGGATGCGCTCAACGAAGCGATGCGCGACTGGGTCACCAACATCCACAACACCTTCTACATCATCGGCACGGTCGCCGGTCCGCATCCGTATCCCATGCTGGTCCGCGATTTCCAGAAGATCATCGGCGAGGAATGCCTGACGCAGATGCCGGAAATGACCGGTCGTCAGCCCGATGCGGTGATTGCCTGTGTCGGCGGTGGCTCCAACGCCATGGGTATTTTCTACCCGTACATCAACGTCGAGGGCGTGCGCCTGATCGGCGTCGAAGCAGCCGGTGACGGCATGGAAACCGGTCGCCATTCGGCATCGCTGACGGCCGGCGTGCCCGGCGTGCTGCATGGTAACCGCACCTATCTGTTGCAGGACGAAAATGGCCAGATCATCGAGACCCACTCGGTCTCCGCCGGTCTCGATTACCCCGGCGTCGGTCCGGAACACGCCTGGCTCAAGGATCTGGGTCGTGCCGAGTACCAGCCGGTGACGGATAGCGAAGCGCTGGCCGCCTTCCATACGTTGTGTCGCATCGAAGGCATCATCCCGGCGCTTGAATCCAGCCACGCGCTGGCCTACGCCGCCAAGCTGGCACCGACGTTGGCGAAGGACAAGATACTGCTGGTCAACCTCTCCGGCCGGGGGGACAAGGACATGCACACCGTGGCCGAAAAATCCGGGATCGTCTTCTGATGTCGCGCATCAAATCCGCTTTTGACCGGCTCAACGCCGAAGGCCGCAAGGCGCTCATTCCGTTCATCACGGCCGGCGATCCCGATGCCGCGCTGACGTTGCCGCTCATGCACGCCCTGGTTGAAGCAGGCGCCGATGTCATCGAACTCGGTGTCCCGTTCTCCGATCCGATGGCCGACGGCCCGACCATCCAGCGCGCCTCCGAGCGCGCCCTGGCCAAGGGCATGACGCTGCGCAAGGTGCTGCAACTGGTCAGCGCCTTCCGCACAGAAAATGACAAGACGCCCGTGGTGCTGATGGGCTATGCCAATCCGATCGAAGCCATGGGGCTCGAGAAGTTCGCCGAAAAGGCCGCGCAGTCCGGCGTGGATGGCGTCCTGGTCGTCGATTACCCGCCGGAAGAGGCGGCGACATTCGGTGCCGCCATGAAGGCGCACGGCATGGATCCGATTTTCCTGCTGGCCCCGACCTCCAACGCCGGGCGCATCGCCCAGGTGGCCGAAATCGCCAGTGGTTACGTCTATTACGTCTCGCTGGCCGGCGTGACCGGTTCCGGCGCCCTGAATGTGGATGCAGTGGCCGAACGCCTGCCGCTCATTCGCGAAAAGACCGGCCTGCCTGTCGGTGTCGGCTTTGGCATCCGCGACGCGGCCACGGCGGCACGCATCGCTGCCTTTGCAGATGCGGTCGTGGTGGGTAGCCGGATTATCGAAGAAATTGAAAAATCGACGGCGGAAACAGCCTGCGCCAATGTGAAAGCATTGGTGTCAGACATTCGTCGTGGTGTGGATGAGGTGAAGAAATGAGCTGGCTGACCAAACTACTACCCCCCAAGATCAAGCGTGAACAAGGCGCCCAGCGTCGTGGCAACCTGCCGGAAGGCCTGTGGAGCAAGTGCCCCTCCTGCGAGGCCGTGCTTTATGCGACCGATCTGGAAAACAACCTGCAGGTCTGCCCCAAGTGCGGCCACCACAATCGCCTGAATTCCCGTCAGCGCCTCGATCTGCTGCTCGACGCCGAAGGGCGTTTCGAGATCGGTGCCGAAGTCGTGCCGGTCGATAGCCTGAAGTTCAAGGATTCGAAGAAGTATCCCGACCGTCTCATGGAGGCCAACGAGGCCACCGGCGAAACCGATTCGCTGGTCGTCCTGCAGGGCGCCATCAAGACCATGCCGGTCGTCGCCGCCGCCTTCGAGTTCGAATTCATGGGCGGTTCGATGGGCTCGGTGCTCGGCGAGCGCTTCGTGCGTGGCGTGCAGACAGCGGTCGAGCACAAGATGCCGTTCATCTGCGTCAGCGCTTCCGGTGGTGCGCGCATGCAGGAAGGCTTGTTCTCGCTCATGCAGATGGCCAAGACGACCGCCGCGCTGACCAAGCTCTCCGAAGCCGGCCAGCCCTTCATTTCCATCCTGACTGACCCGACCATGGGTGGCGTCTCCGCCTCCTTCGCTTTTGTCGGCGATATCGTGATTGCCGAACCCAAGGCCCTGATCGGCTTTGCCGGTCCGCGCGTGATCGAGCAGACCGTGCGCGAAAAGCTGCCGGAAGGCTTCCAGCGTTCGGAATTCATCCTCGAAAAGGGTGCCATCGACATGATCGTCGACCGTCGTGACCTGCGCGATCAGGTGGCACGCGTGCTGGCGCTGCTGCAGAAACTGCCGGCCGCCGCTTGAAGACACTCGAAGGCTGGCTGAATCACCTCGAGGGCCTGCATCCGAAAGGGCAGGCCGGCATCGAGCTGGGGTTGGATCGCATCCGCCTCGTCCAGGCGGCGCTGGGCCAGACGCAAACATGCCCGGTCATCATCGTTGGCGGTACCAACGGCAAGGGCTCGACCTGCGCCTATCTGGAAAACATCATCGATCGGGCTGGCTACAAGGTCGGCTGTTATACCTCGCCGCATCTACTGGCCTACAACGAACGGGTTCGGCTGAACGGCAGGCCGGCCAGCGATGCGGCGCTGTGCGCGGCCTTTGAACGGGTCGAAGCGGCTCGGCAGCAGGCCGGCAATGTCGCGCTGACCTATTTCGAATTCGGCACGCTGGCCGCCTGGGAAGTATTTGCCGAGGCGAATGTCGAGGCGGCCATCCTTGAAGTGGGTTTGGGCGGCCGCCTGGATGCCGTCAATGCCTACGAGCCCGATGTCGCCATCGTGACCACGGTGGCGCTCGATCACACCGACTGGCTGGGACCTGATCGCGAAAGCATCGGGTTCGAAAAGGCGGGGATCTTCCGTGCCGGAAAGCCTGCCCTGTGCGCCGACCCGAATCCACCGCAGCGCCTGCTCGACCACGCGGCGGCCATCGGCGCCGATCTGCGTCTGATCGGGCGGGATTTCGGCTTCGAGCGGCCGGCGGCCGAAAGCAATGAAAACCGACTGCAATGGCGCTGGTGGTGCCGTTCCGGCGATCAGCTGCTCAAGCGCGCGCTGGCCTATCCCGGGTTGCGCGGACCGACCCAGCTCTACAATGCAGCTGTCGCGCTGGCCGCGCTTGAGGCGCTGGGTAACCAATTGCCCGTGACCATGCAAGCGATTCGCCCGGGGCTGATCGAGACCGAACTGTCCGGCCGTTTCCAGGTTGTACCCGGCAAGCCGGCCATCGTGCTCGATGTCGGCCACAACCCCCAGGCCATCCGCGTGCTCGCCGACAATCTGTCGAGCATGGGATTTTTCGACCGGACGCACGCCGTCCTTGGCATGCTCAACGACAAGGATATCGAAGGTGCCCTCCTGCCGCTCAAGGGCAAGGTCGATGTCTGGCACCTGTGCACACTGGGCGGGCCACGCGGCACGTCGGCCGAGGCCATGGCGGAAATCGTCGCCCGGAACGTGATGGGCGGCGAGGTGCTTTGTTACCCCTCACCACAGGCCGCCATGCAAGCGGCCAAGGGGCAGGCCTCTGAAAGTGATAGAATCCTCGCCTTTGGATCCTTCTACACGGTAGCCGGTGCGCTCGAAGCGCTTCGGAAGACAGCCTAGTCATGGAAGACAACGACGCCCAGTTGCACCTCAAGAAACGCGCCCGCCGCCGTCTGGTCGGCGCGATCTTTTTCGTATCCGTCGTTGCTGTGGTTCTGCCCATGGTCATGGATCACGAACCCCGACAAACCGTTCAGGACGTCGAAATCCGCATTCCGGGGCAGGACGAGAAGCCATTCGCCCCGAAGTTTGCCGCCGCGCCTTTGCCCAAAACTGTCGCCAAGGCTGTCGAAGAGCCGCAGCCCGCCGTCGTGACGCCAGCGCCAGCAGTGGCTGCCGAGGCGGCAAAACCGAACGCGCGCATTGTCGAGGTGGCGAAGGAGCCCAAGCCGGTCGAAAAGGCTGCTGAGAAACCGGCAGCAAAACCTGAAAAGGCGCCGGAAAAAACACCTGAGAAGCCCGCTGCGAAAGCAGCCGAGAAGCCGGTCGCCAAGGCGCCGGAAAAACCGGCCGAGAAGCCGAAGGCGGAAGACGCCAAGCGCGCGGCAGCCATTCTCGCCGGGGAAGCAACCGAAGCGAAGCCGGCGGCCAAGGGCGGGGAATACCTCGTGCTGATCGGCGCCTTCTCCAACGAGGCCAATGTCAAGACGCTCAAGGCCAAGCTGTCCGAGCAGGGCATCAAAACCTACAGCGAGCCGCTCGATACGCCGCAGGGCACGAAGACCCGCGTTCGGGCCGGGCCGTTTGCGAGCAAGGAGGCGGCCGACAAGGCGCTGGAAAAAATGAAGCGGATCGGGGTTAGCGGGGTTGTTGCAGCCAAGCCATGACGGTCTTCGACTATGTCGTGCTGGGAATCGTCGGCGTGTCGCTGCTGTTTGGCTTGTGGCGCGGCGTGGTTGGCGAGGTCATCGCGCTGGTGGCCTGGGGCGTCGGGATATTTGCCGCCATCGAGTACGGTGCGCCAGTCGGGCATTCGGTCTTCGCCGGCATGAGCGATCCGGCCCTGCGGACCTTGGCCGGTTGCGTGGTGATCTTTGTCAGCATTCTGGTCTTGATGGCGATTTTGAACATGGTGGTGCGCAGCATGGTCAAGGCGCTGGGTTTGTCGGTCTCGGATCGCATTCTCGGTATGGTTTTTGGTCTGTTGCGGGGTGTGCTGGTGTGCATGGTGCTGGTTGGGCTCGGCGGCATGACCTCGGCACCGACTCAGGCGTGGTGGCGCAACGCGATGCTGGCGGCGCCAATGGAAACGGTCGTGATGGCAGTCAAGCCTTGGCTGCCCGACGATTTGGCAAAACGAATTCGATTTAGCTAGGCAGGAAATACTATGTGCGGGATTTTGGGTGTGATGGCAAGAACGCCGGTCAATCAGCTGCTTTACGACGGCCTGATGGTGCTTCAGCACCGCGGCCAGGATGCGGCGGGGATTGCGACGGCCGAGGGCAATACGTTTCACCTGCACAAGGGTCCGGGTCTGGTCCGCGACGTGTTCCGCACGCGCAACATGCGCGCCTTGCCGGGCAATTGCGGCATCGGCCACGTGCGTTATCCGACGGCCGGTTCTGCCTACAACTTCGCCGAGGCGCAGCCGTTCTACGTCAATTCGCCGTTCGGGCTGGTGCTTGGCCACAACGGTAACCTGACCAATGCCGAGCAACTGAAGGGCGAGATGTTCCGCCTCGACCGCCGGCACATCAATACCAATTCCGACTCGGAAGTCCTGCTCAACGTGCTGGCCCACGAACTGCAGGCGGCTTCGCATGGCTACGAGCTCGATGTCGATAGCATTTTCCAGGCCGTCGGCGGCGTGCATCGCCGCTGCCGCGGGGCTTATGCGGTCGTCGTCCTGATCGCCGGCTATGGCTTGCTTGCCTTCCGCGACCCGCACGGTATCCGTCCGCTGATCTACGGCCAGAACGAAACGCCGGATGGCATGGAGTATCTTGTGTCGTCGGAGTCGGTGGCGCTCGATACCCTCGGTTTCAAGGTCGTGCGCGACATCGAACCGGGCGAGGCGATCTTCATCGATTTCAACCACCAGTTGCACAGCCGCCAGTGCGCCCAGCAGCCGATGTACGCCCCGTGCATTTTCGAATACGTCTATCTGGCCCGCCCGGATACGGTGATTGACGGCGTGTCGGTCTATGAGGCGCGCCTGGCCATGGGCGAGCTGCTTGCCGAAAAGGTCAGGAAGACCATTCCGGTCGAGGAGATCGACGTCGTCATCCCGATTCCCGATTCGAGCCGTCCGTCGGCCATGCAGCTGGCCCAGGTGCTCAACATCCCGTTCCGCGAAGGCTTCGTCAAGAACCGCTATGTCGGCCGTACCTTCATCATGCCGGGGCAGGCCATGCGCAAGAAGTCGGTGCGCCAGAAGCTCAACACCGTCGGCCAGGAGTTCAAGGGCAAGCGCGTGTTGCTCGTCGATGACTCCATCGTGCGCGGCACGACCAGCCACGAAATCGTCGAAATGGCCCGCGCCGCTGGTGCGGTGAAGGTGTACTTCGCCTCCGCGGCACCGCCGGTGCGCTTCCCGAACGTGTACGGCATTGACATGCCGACGCGTGCCGAGTTGATCGCCACAGGCCGTACCGATGCCGAAATCGCCACCGAGATCGGTGCCGATGCGCTGGTTTATCAGGATATCGAGGCGCTCAAGCAGTCGATCACTAACCTGCGCGCCGATCTGACCGTGTTCGACGCCTCGTGTTTCGATGGCTGCTACATCACCGGCGACATCGACGACTATTACCTCGATGCCGTTGAAGGCAAGCGGGGCGGCAAGCCGGCCAAGAATGACGACGACGGCGATGGCCGGGCGTCGCAACAAATGGTGCTGGGCCTGACCAATGGCGAGCAGGAATGATGGCTGAGTTGCCCGATTACCGCCTCGAGACGCTGGCCGTTCGCGCCGGTCAGGAACGCAGCCAGTTCGGCGAGCATTCCGAGGCGCTGTACCTGACCTCCAGCTTCGTTTTCAAGAGCGCGGCGCAGGCGGCCAAGCGTTTCTCGGGCGAGGAAGAGGGCAACGTCTATGCCCGTTTCTCCAACCCGACCGTGACCATGTTCGAGGAACGCCTGGCGGCGCTCGAAGGCGCCGAGGACTGCGTGGCCACGGCCAGCGGCATGTCGGCGATCATGGCGCTGTGTCTGGCGCATCTCAAGCAAGGCGACCACATCGTCGCGTCGAACAGCCTGTTCGGCGCCACCGTGCAGTTGTTCAACAATATCCTGTCGCGTACCGGCATCACGACGACCTTCGTGTCGCATACCGATCCGGCGGCCTGGGAAGCGGCGATCCGGCCGGAAACCAAGCTGTTTTTCCTCGAAACGCCGTCCAACCCGCTGACCGAAATTGCCGACATCCGCAAGCTGGCCGACATCGCCCACGCCAAGGGCATCCTGGTCGCCGTCGACAACTGTTTCTGCACGCCTATCCTGCAGCGTCCGCTCGACTTGGGTGCCGACCTCGTCGTGCATTCGGCGACCAAGTATCTCGACGGTCAGGGCCGCGTGCTGGGCGGCGCCGTCTGCGGCGCCAAGGCGCTGACCGAGGAAGTCTTCAAATACCTGCGCACGGCGGGGCCGACCCTGTCGGCCTTCAACGCCTGGGTGCTGCTCAAGGGCCTCGAAACGCTGAAGATCCGCGTCGAGGCACAAGCGGCCAACGCCCTGCGGCTGGCTACCTGGCTGGAGGCCCATCCGAAGGTGGCGCGGGTTTTCTACCCCGGCCTGCCGTCGCATCCGCAGCACGAACTGGCCAAGGCCCAGCAGAAGAGCGGTGGCGCGATTGTCTCATTCGAAGTGAAGGGCGCGCGCGATCAGGCCTGGGCCGTGGTCGATAACTGCCACCTGCTGTCCATTACCGCCAATCTCGGCGACACCAAGACGACCATCACGCATCCCGCGTCGACGACGCACGGCCGCATTTCTCCCGAAGCCCGGGCGGCGGCTGGCATCAGCGATGGTTTGCTGCGCATCGCCGTCGGTCTGGAGGCGGTCGAGGATCTGCAGGCTGACCTCGAACGCGGCCTGAGTCTGGTCTGAACGTCTGAATTTTCACGCGCCGACAGCGAGGGGGCGCAAACAACCGGTTCGGGGCATTTTGACGGTCAACCGGAAAAAATGCCCAAAATCGAAATCCGGTTTCTCCTGACCCTCGCTGTCATGTTGCTCCCCGGCCGTTCCGGCCGGGTCATTTTCAAGGATTCCCATGCATTTTTCCGACCTCGGCCTGCGCGCCGAACTCCAGCGTGCTGTCGCCGAACAGGGCTACGACACGCCGACCCCCATCCAGCAGCAGGCCATCCCGGCCGTGCTCGCCGGCCACGACCTGATGGCCACGGCACAAACCGGCACCGGCAAGACCGCCGGCTTCACGCTACCCATCCTGCACCGCCTGACCTCGGGCGCGAATGACCGCCTGACCCGCGTCGCCCGCACGCCGCGCGTGCTCGTCCTGACGCCGACGCGCGAATTGGCCATCCAGGTCGAGGAAAGCGTGCGCACCTACGGCCAGCATCTGCCGATCAACTCGCTGGCCGTCTTCGGCGGCGTCGGCATCAACCCGCAGATCGCCAACCTGCGCCGCGGCGTCGATATCCTCGTCGCCACGCCGGGCCGTCTGCTCGACCACGTCCAGCAACGCACCGTCGATCTGTCGGGTATCGAAATTTTCGTACTCGACGAAGCCGACCGCATGCTCGACATGGGCTTCATCCGCGACATCCGCAAGATCATTGCCCTGCTGCCCAAGCAGCGCCAGAACCTCATGTTCTCGGCCACCTTCTCGCCGGAAATCCGCGAGCTGGCGTCCGGTCTGCTGCACCAGCCGGTCTCGGTCGACGTCGCGCCGCGCAACACGGCCGCCGAGACGGTGACGCAGAAGGTCATCGAAACCGACCGCGAACGGAAGAAGGAACTGCTCTGTCACCTGTTCGCCACGCGCGGCTGGCATCAGGTGCTCGTTTTCGCCCGCACCAAGCACGGTGCCGACGCGCTGGCCCGCACGCTCGACAAGGCCGGCATCAAGTCGGCCGCCATCCACGGCGACAAATCGCAGGGCGCCCGTACCCGCGCGCTCAGCGAATTCAAGGAAGGCAAGCTCGTCGCGCTGGTGGCCACCGACATCGCGGCGCGCGGCATCGACATCGATGCGCTGCCCTACGTCATCAACTACGAGTTGCCCAATGTGCCCGAAGACTACGTGCACCGCATCGGCCGCACTGGCCGCGCCGGCATGGAAGGCGAGGCGATCTCCCTGGTCTGCCACGATGAGCGTCCGCAGTTGAAGGACATCGAGAAGCTCATCAAGCGCAGCCTGGACCGGGTCGTCATCGAAGGCTTCGAACAATCGGCCCACGCCGCACCGCGTCCGCCGCAACCGCCGCGCGGACCGCGCAAGCCCCAGCCGGGCCGGCCGCAGGGTCAGAAAGCCGGCCAAAAACCGGGTGGCCAGCAGCAACATCGGAGCGGTAGCCGACACCGTTAAGGCGTCATCCGGAGCGGCCCGACTTGTCGGGCCTCCAAAAAACGTCTAATGTGGAAACTTAAGCATTAACTTCATATTGTTAACGCATTTTCTTAAGGTGTTTTGGAGGTCGGGATGCCCCCCCCGCAAAAAATCCGGCTCGGTGACCTGCTGATCCAGCAAGGCTTGCTGACCGACGAGCAACTGAAATCCGCGCTCGACGAGCAGAAACGCACGGGGCGCAAGCTTGGGCGCGTGTTTGTCGAAAGCGGCTACGTGACCGAAGAGGAAATCTCGAAGGCCCTGGCCGGACAGTTGCGGATTCCCTTTGTCGACCTCAAGAATTTCACGCCCCGCCCCGATCTGATCAAGCTGTTGCCCGAGGCCCCGGCTCGCCGTTTCCGGGCCATGGTGCTCGGCCAGTTGCCGGACGGTCGTCTGCAGATCGGCCTGTCCGACCCGACCGACCTGCAGGCCTACGACGAGATCACCCGCCTGGTCAAACGCGAGATCGACCTCGCCGTCGTCACCGAGAGCCAGCTGCTGTCAATGGTCGACCGCGTCTATCACCGCGGCGAGCAGATTACCGGCCTGGCCAAGGAACTGACGGCCGAACTCGGCGACATCCCCATCGAATTCGGCGACCTGCTCGGCCTCAACCCGGGCGCCGAGGACGCGCCGGTCGTCAAGCTGCTGCAGACCGTGTTCGAAGAAGCCATGCGCCTGCGCGCCTCGGACATCCATTTCGAGCCGCAGGAAAAACTGCTGCGCATCCGCTTCCGCATCGACGGTGTGCTGCACATCCAGACCGAGGCCGACGGCAAGATTTCGTCGGCCGTTGCGCTGCGCCTGAAGCTCATGTCGGGGCTCGACATTTCCGAGAAACGCCTGCCGCAGGATGGCCGCTTCAACATCAAGGTACGCGGCAACCCGGTCGACGTGCGGATTTCGACCCTGCCGACGCAGTACGGCGAATCGGTCGTCATGCGTCTGCTCAACCAGAACACCGGCCTGCTCGAACTGGACAAGATTGGCATGCCGGAGCATGTCCTGACGCGTTTCCGCCACGCCTTGAAGCGCCCCAGCGGCATGGTGCTGGTCACCGGACCGACCGGCTCGGGCAAGACGACGACGCTCTATGCGGCGCTGAACGAACTCAACAGCCCGGAAAAGAAGGTCATCACGGTCGAGGATCCGGTCGAATATCGCTTGCCCGGCCTCAATCAGGTGCAGGTGCACGAAAAGATCGACCTTTCCTTCTCGCGCGTGCTGCGCACCGTGCTGCGTCAGGATCCGGACATCCTGCTCATCGGCGAAATGCGCGACCAGGATACGGCCGAAATCGGCATGCGCGCCGCCATGACCGGCCACCTCGTCATGTCGACGCTCCATACCAATGACGCTGTATCGACGCCGATTCGCCTGCTCGACATGGGCGTGCCGCGCTACATGGTGGCACTGTCGGTGCATATGGTCGTTGCCCAGCGTCTGGTTCGCGTCATCTGCAGCAACTGCAGCGAGCCCTATACGCTGACGCCGAACGAGCACGAATGGCTGCGTTACGAGCTGGCGGACAAGGTGGATAGCCATACCTACCGTCACGGTCGGGGTTGCGCGCATTGCGGCAATACCGGCTATCAGGGACGGAGCGGGGTCTACGAATTCCTCGAGATGAGCGACAGCGTCGTCGAAGCCATCAACCACGAAGACCCCGGCGAATTCATGCGGGTCGCCCGCCAGCAGATGGCCGGCGAGACCTTGCGCCGCGACGCCGTGCGCATGGTGCTGGCCGGCAAGACCACGGTCGGCGAGGCCATGCGCATCAGCAACCAGTTCGAGGAATAAGCCGGCGTGGCCAATTTTGCCTACAAGGGACGGGATGGCAGCGGCAAGCTGATCGAAGGCGTGCTCGAAGGCGCGACCTCGGGCGGTGTGGCCGACCTGCTCCTCGGCCGGGGCATCACGCCGGTTTCGATCCAGGAAACCCAGTCCGCAGTGAAGCGCTCCGGCGATGCCGGCATAACGCTGTTCAAGCCGAAGGTCGAGCACGTCGATATCCTGCTGTTCTCGCGGCAGATCCATACCTTGTTGCGTTCCGGCGTGCCCATCATGCGCGCCCTGAGCGGCCTGCAGGAGTCGGCGACCAATCCGGCCATGAGGGAAGTGATTCGCGACGTGCGCGAAAGCCTTGAAGCCGGTCGCGAACTATCGGTTTCCCTGGCCCGCCATCCCGAGGTATTCAACCCGTTTTATGTGTCCATGGTGCGCGTCGGCGAGGCCACCGGCCTGCTCGACGAAATTTTCCTGCGCCTCTTCGATCACCTCGAGTTCGAGCGCTTCATGCGCGAACAGGTGAAGTCGGCTCTGCGCTATCCGACCTTTGTTGTGCTGGCGATGGCCGCTGCCATCGTTGTCGTGAATCTGTTCGTGATCCCCGCCTTTGCCAAGGTGTTCGAGGGATTCGGCGCCGAGTTGCCGTTCATGACGCAGATTCTGCTCGGTTTTTCCAAATTCATGGTCGCCTGGTGGCCAGCCATGCTGGTCGGTGCCGTCGCCGCCGTCTTTCTATTCCGTGCCTGGGTGGGGACGGAGTCGGGGCGCATGCAATGGGAGTCGCTGGTGCTGCGCTTTCCCATCGCCGGCAAGATCGTCCGCAAGGCCGCCATGGCCCGCTTCGCCCGCAGCTTCGCGCTCGGCATGCGCAGCGGCGTGCCGGTCATGCAGGCCCTGACCAATTCGGCGCAGACGGTCGACAACAGTTACATCGCCGCCAAGATCGAGGGCATGCGCGATACCGTCGAGCGCGGCGAAAGCGTCGTGCGGGCGGCCATCGCCTCGGGCTTCTTCACGCCCGTGGTGTTGCAGATGGTGTCGGTGGGCGAGGAGTCAGGTGCGCTGGACGACATGCTGGAAGAGGTCGGCCAGATGTATCAGCGCGAAGTCGAATACGAACTCAAGACGCTCGGCCAGCAGATCGAACCGATTCTGATCGTCTGCCTGGGCGCCCTTGTGCTGGTGCTGGCGCTGGGCATCTTCCTGCCGATGTGGGATCTCGGCAAGGTGGCCATCAAGCGCTGAGACGGCCATGCGGCGTTACTACGAATTTGCGGTTGTCGTGATCCTGATCGGCATACTGGCCATGGTGCTGTTGAAGGCCCTGGGGCGAACGGGAAGCGAACTGGAAGAAGCAGGCGTTCAGGCCGAGGTGTCGGCGATACGCGTCGGATTGATCGAAGTGGTCGCGCATCGTGAGACATTTGGTGGCAGCCTGCCGAAGAGCGACAACCCGCTGGACTGGGTTGCCAACCGGCCGGCGAACTATGTGGGCGAAGTGGATGGCGTGCCGGATAGCAAGTCGGTCTGGTATTTCGACCGTCGGGAAAGGGAGCTGGTGTATCGCTTTCGCGATGGTCACCGGGCACGGTTCAAGCTCAGTCGGGATGAAAATCTCGACCGGCCGAGGGCCGTGGTGGCAGGGGTCGGCTTGTTGCGACTGGAAGATCGGCAAGAATAAATCTTGAGCAGAAAGGCCAATATGTCTAAAGTACTAAAACTTACAGTCGTTAATGAAGATATGAGCTCCCTACCCCATCGTCGCCAGCACGGACAGTTCGGCTTCACGCTGATCGAATTGATCGTCGTCGTGATCATTCTCGGCATCCTCGCTGCCGTGGCCTTGCCGCGCTTCGTCAATCTGCAGCGCGATGCCCGCATCGCCAAATTGCAGGCGGCGCGGGGCAGCGTGTCGGCAGCCTCGGCATTGGTCCATGCAACTGCCTTCTCGCGGGCTGGCATTGCCGATACGGCGCCCTGTGCCGGTGGCGGCACGGCCAACAATGCAACCGGCGCGACAGGCACGGTGTGCACCGAAAGCGGTCTCATCAACATGGTCTACGCCTACCCGGCGGTGACGACAATCGGTACCCCCGGCATTCTTTCGATGGCCGGCCTGACCGGCGTTTTCAATCCGGACGCCGCGCAACTGCAGGCAGAGGGCTATACCTACGATGTTTTGGGAAGCGAAGCCACCTTCGGCGTCCTCGGTGCGACCAATGCTTCAACCTGTTTCTTTAAATATACCCAGCCGACCGCGCCGAATACTGCGGCAACGATCAGCGGGCTGACCACGACCGGATGTTGATTTTTTTGAATTGAGGAGTTGGAAATGAAAACCATGCAAAAAGGCTTTACCCTGATCGAGTTGATTGTTGTCATTGTCATTCTTGGTATTTTGGCGGCGACGGCATTGCCCAAGTTCGTCGATCTGCGTACGGATGCCGCCGACGCCGCTGTTGAGGGCGTGGCTGGCGCATTGACTTCCGCTTCGGCGATCAATTACTCGACTTGTATGGCGCGTGGTACCGCTCACGCAACCTGTGCGCGCCTGAATGCGGCGAATGCCTGCGCGACCCTGGCTGCCTCGACAGTAGGTGGTCTGGTTGGCAATGCGTTGCCCACCGGCTACAGCGTTACGACCGATGCCACCTGTGCTGCGCAGGCTGCCGGTACGGCCGTTACCTGCACCATCACCGGTCAGCAGTCTCAGACGGCTACCGCGACGGTTGTCTGTACGGGCTAATTGAACCTGCGCTCAGACGAAAAACGGCTGTCGATACCGATCGCGAGGATTTTTCCTCGTGCAACGGGGCCGTGTGCAAACCCGCCGCGAGGCGGGTTTTTGCAGTTTGAACGGAGTCGAGGATTCACGCTCATCGAGTTGATAACCGTCATGGTGATCATCGGCATCATGGCCGTCGTGCTCTTGCCCAAGTGGAGCGGTGGTTCGGGTTTTGACGAGCGCGGCTTCCGTGATCGGGTCGTGACAGCCCTGCGCTACGCGCAAAAGTCGGCCATTGCGGCTCGGCGGACGGTTTGTGCCAGTTTTTCGGCGGCGCCGGCAACGGTCACGGTCTCGATTTCCAATGTCAACGGCGCGGCGAATTGCACTGGCGGTTCGGCGCTGGCTGGGCCGGACACGCGCCCGCTCGTGGTGACGGCGAGTGGCAACGTCAGTTTTGCGGCCTTGCCGGCCGATGTGGTATTCGATGCCGCCGGGCGACCGGCGGCCGGTGCCGTGATCAGCGTCTCCGGATTGCCGGCATCGCTGGCCATCACGGTTGAGGCGGAAACGGGTTATGTCCATTAGGCCGGCGCTGCAGCGTGGCATCACGCTGATCGAGCAGATCATGTTCATCCTGATCGTCAGTGTCGGGGTGATCGGGCTGGTGTCGGTGATGAATCCGGCCATCCGGTCCAGTGCGGATCCGATGCTGACCAAGCAGCTCGTGGCCATTGCCGAGTCAGTGCTCAACGAGGCCATGCATCAGCCCTTCACCTGGTGCGACCCGGATGATGCGGCTGCATCGACTGCGCTATCGTATGCCGGCTGCACCAATCCGCAGAATGCTTTCGGCCCGACGCCGGCGGCCGAGACCCGTTATGCGGCGGGCACCGGTACGGCTTTCGACAATGTGGCCGACTATGCTGGCTTTTCCATGGCCAATATCGATGATCCGTCGGGCTCGAACCCCATGGCGGGCTATTCGGCCAGCATCGCTGTCGCCCGTGTCGGTACGGCGCTGGGTCTGGCGGATGACAGCGCCGCACTGAGCGTGACGGTGACCGTTACTCATGGCACTGAGTCTTTTTCCTTGACCGGCTATCGTTTCCGCTATGCGCCGCGCATTTGAATTTCGGGCATTTTTCCCGGTTGACCATGAGATCGGCCGTTCTCGCCATGAGCGCGGCTTTACGCTGGTCGAAATGATCATTTCGATCGTCATCACGGGCATCGTGGTGTCCATGGTGGCGATGTTCGGACGCGGGCAGATCGGTGCCTACATGGATGCCACCAATCGTGCCGAATTGGCCGACGCGGCCGATACGGCTTTGCGCCGCATCGCGCGCGAGTTGCAGTCGGCCTTGCCCAACAGCGTGCGCCAGTCGGGCAATTTTCTCGAGTTCGTGCCGATCCACGATGCCGGGCGCTATCGGGCCGAGGTCAACAGCACGGGCGGCGGCAATATCCTCGACTTCACCAGCAACACCGACGCCAGTTTCGAGGTGCTCGGGCCGACGGTGACGGTGCTGGTGGGCGATCAACTGGTGATTTACAACCTTGGCCTGCCGGGGTCGGATGTGTATGCCGGAACGAGTCGGCGCGCCGCAACGGCCGGCAGCGGCTTGAGCACGATCACCTTCGCGCCGGCCGGCGTCCAGTTTCCGCTCGCATCACCGCAGAGCCGCTTCCAGGTCGTCGGCTCGCCGGTGACCTACGAGTGTGCCGGTGGCTCGCTGCTTCGCCATTCCGGTTATGGTTTCCAGGCGGCCCAGCCGGTGGCCTTCGGTGCCCTGGGCGGCGTGACGGCGGTGATTGCCGACAATGTCTCCGCGTGTTCCTTCAACTACGCGCCGGCAGTCCTGCAGCGCAATGGCCTGGTCGTGATGCGGTTGACGCTGACGCGCAATGGCGAGTCGGTCGAGCTGCTGCATCAGGTGGATGTCCAGAACACGCCATGATTTCAAATTTGCCCCATTTTTCCGGTAGACCGTCAAAGCCTCCTGGTCGAGGCATGGCCAGGCAACGTGGCGTCTCGATCATCACCGGCATCTTCCTGTTGCTGCTCATGTCGGTGCTGGCGGCGGTGATTGCCAATGTCGTCTCGACGGCCCATGTCAATCTGGCATCGGACATCGGCGGCGCGCGAGCGTATCAGGCGGCGCGGGCGGGGGCTGAGTGGGGCATGTTCCAGCTCGACCCGAATGCCCAGAATGCGGCGTTGCCGGCCTGCGTCAACGGCACGCCGGCGATTCCCGATCACACGGTAACGGTTGGCTGCACCAGTTCAGACCACACCGAGGCCGACCGGCAGATTCGTATCTACCGCATCACCTCGGTGGCCGTTGCCAATGCGGTCAAGGCACCCGGCATCGAACGCCGCGTCGAGGTCACGATCGAGAAATGCCGTAACGCTGCCATCGTCAGCGCGCCCTTCGACTGCTAGGGCCCGCTCAGGTTGGCGGCGGGGGCGTCCCGCCGGTCGTCGTGATCGCCCTAGAAGCTTTCCTTGAAGTAGATGTAGGGCGAGCGGAATATCCCGAAACTCGCCGTGCCGCTCGGGTTACTTCCCGCCCAGCCGAGATTGGCTGCCGTGGCAGCGGATGAACTGCCCGAAACACAGGTTGATCCACTGGCAGTGCTGCCGACATTGAGGCTGAGTTGAACGCTGCCCCGGTTGGGTACGTTGCTCGCATCCAGGCCTGGTTTGGTCAGTTTCATGGCCAGCTTGCCGCCACTCAGTGTTTGGTTGCCCGTTGGCGAAAGCTGGGTTTCGCAGGCGGAGAGGTTGTTCGTGAAATTGCTGAAAATGAAGCTCGACATGTTGAAGCTGGTGCAGCTGTCGAGTCGGTTCGTGGCGTAGTAGCCGCCACTCGTCCAGTACTGGGCCTCGAACGGAATCGGCAGGTCGAGCAGTTCCGAGCCATGGGCGTTGCTCAGGCGCAGGCGCCCGTAGCGAATGGCAGTCGTGTGCGTTTCCTTGTCGGCGCTCGTTCCGATCAGGCTTGAGCCGTCGGGGTCGGTCAGTGCGACCTTGAGCTTGAATGCGTCGTAGGGGCCGTCCGGCGAGGCAAGCTTGGCAAAGGAATAGGTGTCGGCAATGGTGAACAGGCCGGCTGACCAAAGCGCGGTATTCGGCATGGTCGGGAAGTTCGGGCTGTTCAGTCGGGTGACGGCGACCGCAGCGCCGCCGTTGTCGCCGGTGACGGTGACAGGTGCCAGATTGGTGTAACCCGCCGTATAACGACTGGTCACCGGATCGCTGGCAGACGCCGCCCCGCTGCCAGTGGCGTGGGCCTTGAGGGTCAAGGCGACGCCCAGGGCATCCTGACCCATGTAAGTGAAATTGCCACCCAGGCAGAACGGCGTCAGGTCGCCATCGAACGAATAGTGGCTCGGGTACCAGCGCCCCATTTTGGCGCTCGCCTGGCTGCCGATGTTGCAGCCATACTTGCCGCCCGACAGCGTGTTCGAGGTGCTGCCCGCTACGCAGTCGCCGGTCTGGTCCACGCTTGTGTAGGTGGCATCCTTGACGGCATCGGTCGTCAGCTGGATGTTGCCGACATCGAGGTACTTGAAGTTGGTGCCTGTCGCGTCGGCGCCCGTGCCGGCGGCAAAGCTGCCGGTCAGGGTGCCGCTGGCAATCGCCGCGGCGTTGTGGTCTACCACCTTGCTCAAGTCCAGCGTCGGGGTGCCGTCATAGCCGCTCGTCACACCGGCGCTGGCGGTCAGTTTGAAGGCTGTCCCCGCGACGGCCTTGGGCGTGCCGGTCAGTGCCGTATTGGTCATGGTGTCGGACGCGACCGTGAATTGCTGCGGCCGAATGGCGAAATTGTCAGCCGAGCAGGCGGGCAGGCCAGCCCCCTGAATCATGCGCACACGAACGTTGCGCTTGGCATTCGGGAAATTGAAACTCAGCGTCTTGCGACCCTTGTCGGCAGCGGCGAAGGTCAGGCTGGTGGCGCTCGTCAGGCCACCGCCGGAGGGGCAGGTCGAGGTGGACGAGTCGACCAGATCGACCGCCACGGTGCCGGTGAAGGTCGTATTCACGGCCTTGCTGGCGTTCAGGGCCAGGACGTCGACATTGAAGGCAGTGCTCGCCAGCTTGGTGTAGAGATCCGTCTGCGGGCTGGCGCCCGGTTCGACGGCATCGAAGGCACAGGAAGCGGCCGCAAAGTTCAGCGAACAGGTTTCCGTGCTGCCGTTGAAGCAGCGGGCAACGGAATTGGGCGTCGGCGAAGCGTTGGTCACGCCCAGTGTCACCGTGCTGCCCGATGTGATGCTGAGCTGCCGGGAGGCGACGCCACCGGAGAAACTGAAGGTGTTGCCGCCGACCCAGCCGCTTGGCGAGAGGTTGACCGTGACGTTGCCGGGATAGAGGGCAGAGCAGGTGCTGTCCAGGCAGGCCTTGATCGTGACGGTTTCAGGGTTGCAGGTCGAGCCGTTGCCGTCGTGTTCGATCCGGATGTGATCGTATGCGCCCGAACAGGTGCGTCCCCAGATCATGTCGGCCTGAACTTCCGAAGCGCTCAGTTCATAGTTGTAGAGCTTGACCTCGTCGATCATGCCGCGAAAATTTCGGGCGGAAATGATGGGGCAGGAAGCACTGGTCGATACGTCGCCACCGATATAGAAATTGCAGGTGTTGGTCTTCAGCGTTCCCTTCCAGTTGTTGGTCGACGAGTCCTGAACGCCATTGATGTAGATGCGTTGCCGTCCGCCCGATGCACTGGAGTCCATCGTGATGGCGATATGGGTCCACTTGTTCTTGGGAATGGTGGTGTTCGAGGTAAGCGTAGAGTAGTTCCACCACCAGAACAGTTTGCCGCTCGGGTTGATGTGGAACTCGTAGTTCTGGTCGTTGGAGAGGATCGAGTACAGATCGCTGGTCGGGTAGGCGGTCGCGTAGATCCATGCCGAGGCGGACAGCTTGGTCGTGTATTGCAGCAAGGGATTCTGCGCAACTTCGATGATGGCCTTGCCGTCGAAACTGCCGGCGTTACAGAAACTGGCGACGACTGAGCTGTTCTGCGAGCCGATGGTCGGGGACGGTGAAACGACGTTGGTCGTGGTTGGCGACGTGGACGTGATGCGCCGTCCGGTCAGGTTGGTGCCGCCGCTGTCGAGAATCTCGCCGCTGGCACCGGTCCAAGAACCGGCAGTTTCATCGAGCCGGAAGTGGGTGGCCGCGTTGGGCAGGACGACGATGCTCGCGGTAGCCGACGTGGCGCCGGTCGAACTGGCAGTATTGATCAGCGTTCCCTGCTGGCTGAGGGTGATGGCCAGCGTGAGCTGTGCCGAGCCGGAGGCGGGGATCGATGGAATCGTCCAGGTGACAATCTGCCCCGCGTTGGTGGCGGTACCCAGCGTGGCCGCATAGGCCGAGTAAGTCATGCCAGTAGCCAGCGTGTCGGTGACGACGACGTTATTGAGGGGGACGGCGAGCGGATTGGTCGCTGTGACGGTAAAGGTGATCGTGTCGCCGATGACGGCCGAAGAACTGCTGGCGGTCTTGGCCAGTGTGGGCGCGGCCACGATTACGCCATTGGGCAAGGTTGCCAACGTGGTCACCCCGCCGCAACTGCTGTTGCTGGCGGCGACGAGATAGGCGTTATAGGTGCCGGCGCTGACGGGCGCCGTCATGTTGAAGGTTTCGCTGGCGCTGGCGTTGGCACCGGGGTGATTGCTGTGGTCGTAGCAGGTTGTCGTGCCGGGGGCGCTGGTGCTGATGCGCCAGGCGGTAGCGCTCCATCCATAGGTGGCATCGTTGGTTACCGACATCGTGACCGGAACGGCGGCACCCGGTGCCACGGCAATTGTGCTCTCGCCGCCCAGCGTAACGCTGTCGACGGTCAGAGCCGACCAGGCCGGGGTGCAGGCGAACAAGCCAATCAGGAGGCCGGGCAGGCTGTTGCAAATGCGCAACAGCGGGCCGGTCGCGCGAGCGCAAAATCCGCGCAGGAATTGGGCAAGAAGGGCATGGAAAGCGGCTGGCCGTTGCATGGACTGTCCCGAAAAGGCAAACATCAACATTATGCGCCTAACTCCCTGCGTATAGTATGAGCAGAATCGCCTTGATGAGTCCGGCATGCGATGAATTCAAACTATAAAAAACCATTGAAAAATAATGCGTTGCTGGCTATCCTTCTGAAAAAACTTAAGGTGTCGGGACAATGTGGCCGAATATTGGGGTGAAGTTCGAAGCGGGTTGGATGTCGGTTGTCCGGCACGGCGAGCGCATCGACCTTGCCCATGTCATTCGCGCTGCCGGAAAACGCCCTGAAATCAGGGTTTGCGAGTCGTTCCGGATCGAGACCGGCGAATCCGATGCACTCTCCCGACTGGTCTTGAGTCGTGGCCTGAAGCGTTATCGTTGCGCATTGCTGCTCGGCGAGCACGATTACCGGATGGTTCAGGTCGATGCGCCGGCTGTTCCCGAAGAAGAGCGCTTGCAGGCCTTGCGCTGGCGTCTCAAGGATATGGTTGATTTTCCGGTGGATGGCGCTGCCATTTCCGTTGCCGATATTCCAACGGAGGGCGGGCGTCAGGCCAGCGTATTCGCCGTGGTTGCACCGGCAACGGTGATCGGCGAACGGATGGCACTCTTCCACGAAAAGAAGATACCGCTGGAAGCCATCGACATTCCCGAAATGGCCGTGCGTAACGTCGCGGTGCTGTTCGAGGAAGAAAATCGCGGATTGGCCTTTCTGGCACTGACCCAGGGTGATGGCCTGCTGTCCATCACTTACCGCGGCGAACTCTACCTGTCGCGACGCATTGAAATCGATTCCGATGCCCTGGCTCAGGCCGATGAAGATCGGCGGCGGCAGATCCTGGAGCGACTGGCGCTCGAGTTGCAGCGCACGCTGGACAACTTCGACCGGCAATACGGCTTCATCTCGGTCTCGCGTCTCCTGGTCGCGTCCGAGTTCGACTGCGCCGGAACCGTTGCGGCGCTGGTCGAGAATCTTTACCTGCCGGTTCAGGCCGCAGACCTCGCCACCGTGGCCGATTTTGCCGGGGTGCCCGAATTGCGCTCGGCCGAGCGTCAGGCACATTGTCTCCTGGCGATCGGCGCCGCGTTGAGGAGTGCGCCATGAGCCAGCAGATCAATCTGCTGTTGCCGGAACTCAGGCCCCGCTTCGATTGGCTGGCCTTGCCGATTATCGCGGGTGCGGCGCTGGCGGGCCTGGTGCTGGTCATGTTGCTGTCCATCCTCGGGGCGACGCGAGTAGAGAGCCTCAAGACGCAGGAGGCAGAAATCAAGAACCGCTTGCAGGCCGCGCAGCAGCAAATTCAGGGCCTGGGGCAGGCGATTGCCGCTCGGCAGGCGGATAACTCGCTGGAGGGCAAGATTGCGGATGCCCGCCTGGCCGTTACCCAGCGTCAGGAAGTGCTGGCGGTCATTGCCCAGGGCGAGATCACGCAGGCCAATGCGTATTCCGGGTTGCTGCAGGGTTTTTCGCGGCAAACCGTCGAGGGCGTCTGGCTGCGCGGCTTCGGTTTTGCCGGCAAGGCCATCGAGATTCAGGGACGCTTGCTGGATCCGGCATTGCTGCCGACGTATATCAACCGTTTGAACAATGAACCGGCCTTTGCCGGACGTCGCTTTGCGGCGCTGGACATGAAGGGTATCGATCCTGCGGAAGAGAAAGCCGAGGACACCTCGTCTGCCAAGAAGCCACGGATGCCGGGACGGTACACCGAATTCGCCTTGCGGACCGAGTTGGCCGGCGCTCAGGAGAAAGCGCAATGAGGGAGTTGGTCAGGCGCTGGAAACAATTGAGCAGCCGGTATGCGGCGCTGACCCGGCGCGAGCGGATTTTCCTCGCCCTGGCCATCGTGCTCGGCCCCTTGCTGATTGGCAATGCCCTGTTCGTTGACCCGCTGTTCAGCCGCAGCAAGGCTGCCGAGAAAAGCATCGCCACGCAGAATACCTCCCTGGACGCCCTGCTGGCGCAGGTGGGCAGTTTGCAGCACGAATTGAGCATCGATCCGGATGCCGGCAGGAAGGCCGAACTGGCCGCGCTCGGTGAGCAGCGGGACAAACTGGACGAGCAGTTGCGGCAACTCGGCAACGAACTGGTGCGCCCCGAGGAAATGAACAGTCTTCTCGAACGTCTGCTCGCCCGCCATGCCGGGCTGCGCCTCATCAGCCTGAAGACCTTGGCGCCGCAAAGCATCCTGGCCGAGAAGGAGCCCGCCAAGCAGGCAGATGGCAAGCCGGTCGAGCGATCCTTCGATCTCTATCGGCACGGTGTGGAAATTCGCTTGGAAGGCAGTTACAGTCAGCTTCAGGCCTATCTGGTCCAGCTCGAAAAATTGCCGCAGCGTTTGCTCTGGGGAAAATTGAACTATCGCGTGATCGAGTATCCGCGCGCTGAAATGACGTTGACGGTTTATACCCTGAGTCCGGACAAGACATGGCTTACCCTATGAAGCTGATCGCCGTCGTTCTGCTTGCTGTCGCTTTCCCGGCTTGGGCCCAGTCGGGCGATCCGACGCGGCCGCCGGCTGCCTGGCTGGCGCCGGTTGACGATGCAAGGCCCGGTGGCGAAGCGACGGGCGGCCTGCGCTTGCAGTCGGTACTCATGCCGCAGGGCGGTCGGCCGGTGGCCGTGATCGGCGGCAAGACGGTTGCCCTGGGGGGCAGTGTCGGCGGGGCCACGCTGGTGCGCCTGAACGAGCGCGAAGCTGTGTTAAAAGGAGCGGATGGGGTGACGCATCTTTACCTGACGCCCGATGTTGAAAAACAAATGATTGAAATGCCCAAATCCCGTCAGAAGGGGAAACCGGGGCCAGTGAAGGGTTTGCCATGAGCAAGATCTTGATAATCGGATTGTCTGCACTGATGCTGACTGCCTGCAGCAATCAGCATGCGCGGCGGGGAGACGCATTCGATCGTGCCGATCAGGCGCTGAGCGCTGCGGCGGCCAGCAAGGCGACACGTCCGCAGGGTGACGTGGTCGGTCAGGCCATGGTTCCGCCGCTGCAACTCGATCAGCCAGCAGCCGCGAAGCCGGAGCCGCGCTTCAATCTGGCAGTGAACAATGCGCCAATCGCGCAGGTGCTCAATGCGCTGGTGTCCGGCACGCCTTACAGCATGCTGTTTCCGCCCGAACTGTCGGGAACGGTGAGCTTGAACCTCAAGAGCACGACCGTCCGCGAAGCACTCGAGACGCTGCGCGAAGTCTATGGCTACGATTACCGCGTTCAGGGCTCGCGCATTTATGTGCAGCCGAACAGCATCCAGACCCGTATCTTCAAGATCAACTATCTGGCCAATCGTCGCCAGGGCATGAGCGACATGCGCGTGACCGGCAGTTCGCCTACGGTGTCTACGCCGCAAACGACCAGCGGTGCCTCGAGCGGGGCGGGCAGCCTGCCGGCCGGTTCGATGGGTAACCCGCAGCAGCGCAACAACGATAGCGCGCGTGTGCAGACCAGTTCGGACTACGATTTCTGGAAGGACCTGAACCTGGCCCTGAATTCCATCGTCGGCACGCAGGAAGGGCGCAACGTGATCGTCAATGCCGGGTCGGGCGTGGTGCTGGTCAAGGCGTCGCCGGTCGAACTGCGTTCGGTGGAGGAATATCTGCGGGCGACCCAACTGGTCGTCGAGCGGCAGGTCATGCTCGAAGCGAAGATCATCGAGGTGTCGCTCAACGACTCGTATCAGACCGGGATCAACTGGAGCAAATTCGGCGGCCTGCTTGGCGGCAACCTGGCCTTCGGCACGCTGGCCCCGGGCGCCACGCTGAGCAGTTCGGCCACGCTGGGCGGCGCGGCGACCGGCGTGACGGCGGGAACCGTGGCGTCGGCCAATTTGAATACGAATGCGGTCTCGACCACCTCTGCCGGCCGCGGTTTCTTCGGCCTGGCCTTCCAGTCGCAGAACTTCGCTGCGCTGCTCTCCTTCCTCGAAGGGCAGGGTGACGTGCAGGTGCTGTCCAGCCCGCGCATCGCGACGACCAACAACCAGAAGGCCGTACTCAAGGTCGGCACCGACGACTTCTTCGTGACCGGCATCAGCACCAATACGACGACCAGTGCGAGCGGCAATGTGGTCACGCCGAATATTACCCTGCAGCCTTTCTTCTCCGGCATTTCGCTCGACGTCACGCCGCAGATCGACGACGAGGGCAACATCATCCTGCACGTGCATCCGTCGGTCAGCGTGGTCGAGGAGAAGACCAAGAACGTCAATCTGGGCGATCTGGGCACCTTCACGCTGCCGCTGGCCTCGAGCACGATCAATGAAACCGACAGCATCGTCCGCGTTCAGGATGGCAGCATCGTGGCCATCGGCGGCCTGATGAGCCAGGAGCAGAATACCAGTCGTTACGGCCTGCCCGGCCTCAGCGGCGTGCCCGGTGTCGGCGCCCTGTTCGGCCAGAAGAGCGTGTCGAACCGCAAGCGCGAACTGGTCATCCTGATGCGCTCGACGGTCATCAAGGGTGAAAACTCGTGGCGCGATGCCTCGGTCGAGGCCCAGGAACGCCTGCAGGGGCTCGATCCGCGGCAAAAGCGGCAGTTCGAACTGCAATGATCGGTAGCGGGCAGCCTTGTATCTAGACCATTTCGGCCTGAGCGAACTGCCCTTCGGCATCACGCCGGACACCAGCTATACCGTCATCACGCGTGGCCACCAGGAGGCGCTCAACACGCTGCTGGTGGCGCTCAACAGCGGCGAAGGCTTCATCAAGATCACCGGCGAGGTTGGCACCGGCAAGACCCTGCTCTGCCGCAAGTTGCTCCAGGCCTTGCCGGAAGGAAGCGTGTCGGCCTACCTGCCCAATCCCTATCTCGCGCCGCGCACCCTGCAGTTGGCGCTGGCGGAGGAACTGGGGCTGGAAGTGAGCGCCGAGAGCGACGACTATCATTTGCTGCAAAGTATCAACCGGGCGCTGCTCGAACATGCGGCGGCGGATCGTCAGGTCGTTGTCTGCATCGACGAGGCGCAGGCCATGCCGCTCGAAACGCTGGAATCCCTGCGCCTGTTGTCCAATCTCGAAACCGAAAAACGCAAGCTGCTGCAGATCGTGCTCTTCGGCCAGCCGGAACTCGACCGCAAGCTGGCCGAACCGTCCGTGCGCCAGTTGCTGCAGCGCATTGCCTTCCATTACCGGCTGGGCGGCCTGGGGCGCGAGGAGGTGGCCAATTACCTGGCGCATCGCCTGCGGGTGGCGGGCTATCGCGGCGAGGATGTCTTCGGGCCGCCGGCCATTCGTTGCCTGCACAAGGCCAGCCGGGGGACGCCGCGTCTCCTGAACATTCTGGCGCACAAATCCTTGCTGGCCGTCTTCGGCGAGGGCAAGCACGCCGTGCGTCCAGCCCATGTGCGGCGGGCGGCGGCAGATACCGAAGGCGCGGCCTCGGCGGGATGGTGGTGAAATGAGCCTGATCAACGACATGCTGCGCGACATCGAGGCCAAGCGCCCCGACGATCCGGCGCGACAAAACCTGCAACGCGAAATCCGTTCGCTGCCGGCTGCCCGGACGGGCCGTCCCAGCTGGCTGCTGCCCGCCCTGCTCGGTGGCTTGGCGCTGGCCGGTGTGGCGTTTTGGCTGGCGAACGGTCAATGGCTTCCCCCGGTCGGGAACGAGGCCACTCCGGCCCCGGCGCCGGCGGTTGCGCCCGTTGCCGCGGTCTCAGCGCCAGCCGCGGCGAATTTGACGGTCGACGGGAAAAAAGAGCCAAATTCAGAATCCGATCTGCGCCTGGCGCCAAACCTGACGAATCTGCCGATGCCGGCTGCGCCCGTGCTGACGGTGCCCGATCCGATCGTGCCCGCACCGGCACCAGTCGTGGCGAAGCCGGAAGCCGCACCGGCGCCCGCGCCCGTTGCCGCAGCACCGGCAGTGCCCGCAGGCCCGATCAAGATTGAGAAAAGTCCCGTCATGGCCACCCCGCGCGACCGCGCCGATGCCGAATTCCGCCGGGCCGAGAACGCGCTCGCCGCGGGCCGGCAGGCCGAGGCGCTGGATGGCCTGCGCGCCGCCCTGAAACAGGATCCCGGCTATGTCCAGCCTCGCCAGCTTCTGCTGCGCCAGTTGCTCGAACAGCGCAAGATCGACGAGGCCATGAGCGTCCTGCAGGACGGCCTTGAACTGCAGCCGGCGCAGACCGGCTGGGCGATGTCGCTGGCGCGCCTGCAACTGGAACAGAACGACGTGGCCGCCGCCGACAAGACGCTGGCCCGCTCGCAGGTCTATGCCGAAGCCAGCGCCGACTATGCCGGTTTCCAAGGGCACCTCAAATCCCGACTCGGCGCCAACCGGGCTGCGGTGACGCATTACCAGCGGGCAACGCGGCTGGCGCCCAACGAAGGGCGCTGGTGGCTGGGGCTGGGCCTCGCCCAGGAGGCCGACGGCAAAGTTCCCGAAGCCAAGGATGCGCTGCGCCGCGCCATCGCGACCGGCACGCTGTCCATCGAACTGTCCGCCGTCGCCGAACAGCATCTGCGCTGATTCGCCCGGAATGAAAACGGGGGGTTGAGCCTGCGTATCAGGCTCAACCCCCCGTGCTTTTTACGCCCGGATTACCAGGCGATGGACTTGGCGATATTGACGCTGTAGTTGTTGGCCGGATTCAGCGTGACGAAGGACGTGACCTGGCCGCCGTAGGTTTCCGTCGTCGTGCCGTAGGTCACGCCAGTGAGTGGAACAACGACCGGTTGGGCTTCCGGGTTGGCAGCGGTCAGGACGATGCCCTTGCCCGGCTTGAGCACGGCGCGTACGCCGGACTCGTTGTAAACCTGCCGGCGCTTCATGAGTTCGCCAGTCTGCTTCAGGCTCGGGCTGCGGATCGGCAGATTCTGGTAGTAGCGGTTGTACTTGGCCAGCGTGGCGTCCATGAGGTCGCCGAGCAGCGAGTGGGTGCCGTCATAGGCGCGCAGGTTGGAGGCGTGGAACATGAGCGGACGCGCGTCGTAGTTGAGCAGGTAGGAGACCAGCACTTCGGAAGTCTTGTCGAGCACTTCGCCATAGCTCAGGTCGTAGCCCCAGGGGTAGGGGGCGATACCGTTGGCACCGTAGAAGTGGTTGTATTCCGCCGTCCATTCGGCCGGTGTCGACACGTTGTAATAGAGCGCGGTCGGGTAGCGCGGCACTTCGTAGATCGATGGATTGACGCAGTTGGGCTTGCCGCTGTTGAAGCGCGGCAGCGGCCACGGCCCCTTCTCGCAGGTGGCGCCGACCGGTGGCGTCGGGACCGAGGTGTCCGAGACCAGGTAGGTGATGCCGAAGGTCTGCAGCGCCGACAGGACATCGGCGTTGTACAGGCCCGAGATGTTGGGTGTGACCATGGTCGACTTGTCGTAGTTGGGCAAACCCATCTTCTGGGCGACCTTGTCGTTCGGGATCATCTCGTTGTTCAGCGCATGGTCGTAGCTCATGTCGTCCATGAACTCGTGGTCATAGGTGTGCGTGACCCACTTGAACTGCGCCTTGTTGGCGACGAGGCGCGGGGTCAGCGTGTCGTAGAGGACGTTTTCGTTGATCAGGTCGAAGAAGAAAGTGGCCGGTTTGTTGGGCGGATAGGCGCCCTGTCCACCGTAGGAAACCCAGAACCCGGCGCCGTTGTAGGGCATGGTCAGGCGGAAATCGGCGGCATTGGCCGTCCGGCTGCGAACGTTCTTTTGCCAGGCGACGAGCTTGTCGATGTCCTTGCCGGTGATGCGGTATTCGCACGGATTGGTGCCGGTCTTGGCGTTTTCGCCGCCGAGCGGGCAGGTGGCGCCGAGGAAGGTCCACGGCGTGGTCCGCGCATCGTAGTAGCCGTCGGCTTCCCAGGCGTAGGGGAAGCTGTCGTTGGGCAGGCCGATGTCGTCGATCTGTGGGTCGAGATACACGCGGCGTTCGCCGAGCATGACGCCCTTGGTCAGCCAGTTGAGCAGGCCATAGGAGAGGAGCGACGAATGGATCAGGTACTGATTGTTGTCGAAGGTGGCGGCGAGCACTTCGCGGCTGCTGGCGTCGCCTGTTTCCGGGGCGGTGTTCGGGAAGCTGCAGCTGGCCATGACCGTGTGCGTGCTGCCGTCGCTGGCCTTGCCTTGCAGCAGCGGCGTGACGGTCGCACCGGCCGGCAGGGCGGTGGCCGGGTCGGCGAAATAGGTCCAGGCATTCTTGACCTGCAGCGGGAGCGTCGCCGAGGTGCCGGCCTTGAGGTAGGGGAAGGCCGTCTTGCCGGCGGCGGTCAGCGTGGCGTCGAGGGCCGAGGTGTTGGTGTCGCGTTGGCCCACGGCCTGCAGGCAGCCCGTGTCGTCCGGCCAGGCGTAGAGGGCGGCCATGCGCACGCCGTACTTGAACTGGTAGCGGCTCAGCGTCTGGGCCAGCGGGTTGCTGGGCAGCGGGTTGAGCAGGCGGGCATCGCTGATCGGCAGGAGGATGGCCTGGTAGTGCGCGTTGTTGCCGTCTTCGAGGGCAGGCAGGCTGGGTGCGGCGCTGTCGTAGCGATAGATTTCGTAGGGCGTGCCGATGCGGTCGAGCATGGCCTTGGTCGCCTCGAGTTGCGGGGCGTCGCCAATGGCGGCGGGGTTGTCGTCCTGGGCGGTGAGGACGAGCACTTTCATCTCGATCTGGGCATCGGCCGGGGCGGCCAGGAGCGGCGTGGCGGCCGCCATGCCGAGGGCGGCAAGGGTGGCGGCGAAGAGGCGCTTCAGCGCGAAGGGCGTGGCGTGTTGCGGGGTTTTCATGAAGGTGATCTCGGCGTCGGACTAAGGGGCTTACTTCTGCGGCAACGAAACGGCGCGTTGCTGTTCCAGCTTGGCGGCTTGCGGATGGGGCTGGGTCGGCGCCGTGTCGAGGCGGTGCGGAATGGGCGTTTCCGGCGGCAACTGGTGCTTGTGGTGATGGCTTTCCTTCTTGTCGTTGAAGGGCGCGGCCGGCGGGTTGGCCGGCTCGCTGGTCTGGGCCTGGGCGGAACATCCGATCAAGGCAAAAATGACAATGGCGACAGCATTCAAGGGCTGGCGACGGCGGACGTGAATTCTCGATGGCATGGCGTTCTCGGGGCCTTGGCGGCCGAAAAAATAGTCTGGAATATGCTGAATGCAGCAGCTGATCTGTATAGCATGTCGGCCCGAATTTTTGCGCGGTACTAATTCCGGATTGCAATTCTTTACATTTCGGCGTCTTTGCCCGGCGGGCGCGAGCGGCAAAAAACGGTATGGCGAGTAAAATCATCGCCACGGGCGGCGGTCGACCGCCCTAAAACAACAACAGCACAGGGAGAGAAGCATGCCAGTCAAACTCGTCCAGTCCACGGCGTCGGCCTATCAATATCCGCTGCTCATCAAGCAGCTGTTGCTGACGCCGCTGGCCATCGCGCCGGAACAGGAAATCACGTACCAAGGCAGGTTGCGCTACAACTACCGCACGCTCAACGAGCGCATCGGCCGGCTGGCCAACGGCCTGGCCGGGCTGGGCGTCGAGGCCGGGCAGACCGTGGCGATGATGGACTGGGACAGCCATCGCTACCTCGAATGCTTCTTCGCCGTGCCGATGATGGGGGCGATCCTGCAGACGGTGAATATCCGCCTGAGCCCGGAGCAGATCCTGTACACGCTGAACCACGCCAAGGCCGACGTGCTGCTGGTCAACAGCGAATTCTTCCCTATCCTCGCGCAGATTGCGCCGGCGCTGGAAACGGTCAGGACCTTCGTGCTCTTCACCGATGAGGCCGAGATGCCCGCTGTGCCGGTCACGATGGCCGCCGAGTACGAGGCCATGCTGGCCGAGGCATCGCCCGCCTACGACTTCCCCGATTTCGACGAAAACGCGCAGGCGACGACCTTCTACACGACCGGCACGACCGGCAACCCGAAGGGCGTCTATTTCAGCCATCGCCAGCTCGTGCTGCACACGCTGGGCTGCGCCGCGGCGCTCGGCGGCGCCAACGCCCAGGGCCACATCCACCGCGAAGACGTGTATATGCCGATGACGCCGATGTTCCACGTCCATGCCTGGGGCTTCCCGTACCTGGCGACGATGATGGGCGTCAAGCAGGTCTACCCCGGCCGTTACCAGCCCGACGTGATCTGCCGGCTGATTGCCGAGGAAGGCGTCAGCTTCTCGCATTGCGTGCCAACCATCCTGCACATGGCATGGCCATTTCCGCCCAGAAGCGCGGCATGGACCTGTTCACCGGCTACGGCATGTCGGAAACCTGCCCGGTGCTCAGCCTGGCCCACCTCGACAGCGCCGACCTCAATCGTTCGCTCGAGGAACAGGCCGTCATTCGTGCCAAGACCGGGCGGCCCCTGCCGCTCGTCGACCTGCGCATCGTTGATCCCGAGATGGCCGACGTCGCCCACGACGGCAAGGCGACCGGCGAAGTCGTCGTGCGCGCGCCCTGGCTCACCCAGGGCTACGTCTCCGCGCCCGAGGCCTCGGAAGACCTGTGGGCCGGCGGCTACCTGCACACCGCCGACATCGGTAACATCAACCCGGCCGGCTGCCTCAAGGTCACCGACCGCATCAAGGACGTCATCAAGACCGGCGGCGAATGGACGTCGTCACTGCAACTCGAAGACATCATCGCCAAACACGAGGCCGTGCATGAAGTCGCCGTCATCGGCGTCCCCGACGACAAATGGGGCGAACGCCCGCTCGCCCTCGTCCTGCTCAAACCGGAATTCGTCGGCCAGATCACCGAACACGCCATGCGCAACTACGCCGCCCACGCCATCGAGGCCGCCGGCGTGTCGCGCTACGGCGTGCTGTTGCAGGTTAGTTTCGTGAAAACCCTGGTCAAGACCAGCGTCGGCAAGATGAACAAACGCCTCATGCGCGCCGACCCGACCGCCCTGAAAATTTGAATTTTGGGCGTTTTTTCCGGTTGACCGTGGGATTGCACGGTCACTGGATTGGGAAACATACTCATGGTTTTCCGGCCAGAACGGCAATGACGATGCAAAGAATAGCGACCTCGCTAAGCATAGCGACTACACAACTCAAAGAGAGCACCGGGTCGTTAAGCGAGCGAAATTGAAGCGACCAAACAAACTTTGTTAATGCTAAGCGTGGCGCCCCAATATTGCTTTGCGTAAGTGTTGGCTTGCCAAGCTGGGCTGATACGGCTGGATGAACTTTTTGAAGATGGCGAACCATCCAAACTCCATTTACGTAGGACAGAGCAAATACGGCAATGAATGCTACTAGCGAGCCCATGAGGTGCCTAACGTTGTAGGTAAAGGGCGGCCCGCTTGCGGGACGTCCAGCGACCGAAGGGAGCGCCTTTGACCGCATTGTTAGGCAATGCTGGGCTACGCATTAGTGCCGCCTTTTTCGCTTGAGTAAGCGGAATACTGCTTGAGCGCGGCTAGAACGCCCACACAGCCCAGCACTAGAAAAAGGACAAAGTCTCCCGATGGGCCAAATTGATTGAAAAAGATATTGTGGAGCCATGCCCAGCGACCGGTAGAGGGCGTGGCTGACGGATAAAAATATGAAGTGGCCGAACCAACGAAAAAGATGCCAGCAAGACCCAACCACAGATTTCCTTTCTCCTTGGGCGACAGGAGAGGAGGCTTGAAGTCTTCAGTTTGACCGGGCCAGATTTTCATATGTGCCTAACGTGGAAGGTCAGCGGACGGCAAAAAGCGTAGCTTTTTGACGGTCCGCTGGACCGGATTGTTAGGCGCGGGTAGCTTTGGCATATAGCTCACCCAAAGTCACGTCCTCCCGCCACACGGGAAGCAGATCAACGCCAAAGGCCTCTTTAACGCTTTCAAGAAATGTTTCAAGCTCCATTGAATCGGCCATGAACTTTGGAAACGGATACAGAGCCTTATAGACATCAAGTGGTTTGTCGGCTGGAGCAAAGCAAAGACGACGTGAATCAGGAAATGCAAAGGCTTCCGTGAATAGCCCTAAGAACAAACGTATATCTTCTTTTCGTGCATTCGGAAAGTGACGCCGCCACGCAAACCCAGTGCATGTGCGACGCCAGTAGTTACGCAGGCGAACTCTCTCAACGACAGCACCGATTGCGAAAGCTGCAACAGCAACAACCGAAACTTCAATCAGCCCGGACATTGAAAGCGCCTAACTAGTAGTAGACGACAAAACTGTCGCCTAATCCGGAAACCTGTCCCATAAGCTGGCGGACAGGACAGGCGGAGTTGATTGTGTGGCAGTGGTTCTGGGCGGTTGCTTGCATATTTTCGACAATTTTCGGGCGACAAACCGGACAGTATGAATTTTCCGCTGAAATTGCAATGTCATTTTCCGCCGCTTGGCTTTCCCTGCGCGCTGCAAATTTCGATTTTGGCCATTTTTTCCGGTTGACCGTGGGATTGCACGGTCAACCGGAAATTTTGCCCAAATTTGAAATCAGGGTCGGGGGTTGAGTGCCTTGAGCTGGCGGTCGTGCCAGCCGGCGAGCAGGAGCATGGCGGTGCTTGAACCGATCAGGGCCATGAACATGTCGGACTGGGTGTCCCATTGGTCGCCCTGGGTGCCGAGGAATTCGTCGGCGCCCTGGCCCATGGCGAGGGCGGCGGCCCATTCGATGAGTTCGTAGCTGGCGCTGATGGCCATGGCGATGCAGATGCAGAGGAAGCCGGTCATCCGGCGGCCGACGACGTAGCCGCCGCGGATGAGGATTTCGCGCGCGACCATGGCCGGGACGAAGCCCTGCATGAAGTGGCCGAGCTTGTCGTAGGGGTTGCGCACGGTGCCGAGCAGGTCCTGCATCCAGAAACCGAGCGGCACGCGGGCATACGAGTAGGCGCCGCCGCCGATGAGGACGAGGGCGTGGGCGGCGATGAGCACGGTGAGCAGCGTGGTGAGCGGATACCTTTTGCGCGTGGCGACCATGATCGGCAGGGCGATGAGCACGGGGGCGACTTCCATGATCCATGTCGCCCGGTCGAACGGGGCGATGCCGGAGACGATCAACGCCGCGACGACGATGGCGGCCAGCGTGGCGTTCAGGGTGTCTCGGGTCATGTCAGCCCTCGTTGCGGATCAGGTCGAGCAATTCCGCGCCGTAGTGCTCGATCTTGGCGCTGCCCATGCCGGTGATGCCGGCCAGCATGCCGTGGCTGGTCGGGCGCACTTCGGCCAGTTCGCGCAGGGTCTTGTCGTGCAGGATGACGTAGGCCGGGACGGATTGTTCGCGCGCCGTGTCGGCCCGCCACTTGCGCAGCAGCTGGAAGAGGATTTCGTCGGCCGAGGACAGCTCGCTGTGCACGACCGCGCTGCTGCTGCGTGACGACGAACCCGACTTGCGTTTGGCCGGACGGCGCAGTTGGACCTTGCGCTGGCCCTTGAGCACCTCGCGCGCGGCGTCGGTCAGTTGCAGGGCGCCGTGTTCGGCCATGTCGACATGGACCAGCCCGGCCGCCGCCAACTGGCGGAAAACGCTCTTCCAGCCGTGGTCGTCGAGGTCGGCGCCGACGCCGAAGGTGGGCAGCTGGTCATGATTCCACTGCTTGATCTTGTCGGTCGCCTTGCCGCGCAGGACGTCGGTCAGGTGCGTGACGCCGAAGCGCATGCCGGTGCGGAAGATGGCCGACAGCGCCTTTTGCGCGGCCTGCGTGCCGTCCCACAGTTCCGGCGGGTTTTCGCAGACGTCGCAATTGCCACAGGGCTGGCGTTCTTCGCCGAAATAGTTGAGCAGCACCTGGCGCCGGCAGCGCGGCGCCTCGCAGTAGGCGAGCAGGGCGGTCAGGCGTTGCGATTCGAGGATCTTCTGGCCCTCGCCGGCGCCCGATTCGGCGATGCGCGCGTGTTGCAGCGCGACGTCCTGCATGCCGTAGGCCATCCAGGCTTCGGAGGGCTCGCCGTCGCGGCCGGCGCGGCCGGTTTCCTGGTAGTAGGCCTCGATGCTTTTCGGCAGGTCGAGGTGGGCGACGAAACGCACATCCGGCTTGTCGATGCCCATGCCGAAGGCGATGGTGGCGCACATGATCAGCCCCTCCTCGCGCAGGAAGCGGCGCTGGTTGGCGGCGCGCTCGGCGGCGGGCAGGCCGGCGTGGTAGGGCAGCGCCGGGTAGCCTTCCAGGCTCAGCCAGTTGGCCGTTTCCTCGACCTTCTTGCGCGACAGGCAATAGACGATGCCGGCCTGGCCCTTGCGGCCGGTGAGGAAGCCGAGCAACTGCTTCTTCGCGTTGTCCTTTTCGACGACGGTGTAGCGGATGTTCGGGCGGTCGAAGCTGGAGAGGAAGACGCGGGCGTCGGACAGGCCGAGGCGGACGAGCATTTCGCTCTGCGTTGCCTTGTCGGCGGTGGCCGTCAGGGCGATGCGCGGGACGGCCGGATAGCGTTCGTGCAGCGTCGACAGTTGCAGGTATTCCGGCCGGAAATCATGGCCCCATTGCGACACGCAATGCGCCTCGTCGATGGCGAAGAGGGCGAGCTTGCCGGCCTCGGATAGCGCGTCGAGCATGGCCAGCGTGCGGTCGAGCAGCAGGCGTTCGGGGGCGATGTAGACGAGGTCGAGATTGCCGCTGAAGATGGCCTGTTCGACGGCCTGTGCTTCCTGCCAGGCTAGCGTCGAGTTGAGGACGGCGGCCTTGACGCCGAGCTGGGTCAGGGCATCGACCTGATCCTGCATGAGCGCGATGAGCGGCGAGACGACGACGGCGCAGCCGGGGCGGAGCAGGGCGGGAATCTGGTAACAGAGGCTCTTGCCGCCGCCGGTCGGCATGAGGACGAGCGCGTCGCCGCCACGGCTGACGTGGTCGATGATGTCGGCCTGCGCGCCACGGAAGGCCGGGTAGCCGAAGACGTCACGCAGGAGGGCGAGGGCGGAGGGGGATTCCACGGTCAACCGGAAATTTTGCGCAAAATGGAAATGTTCACAGCACGGCTTCGCGGCTCAGCCGTTCGCCATCCCAGAGCAGGGCTTCGCCGCGGTCCTCGTGCCAGTCGGCGAGCACCCAGCGCTCGACGTGGATGCCATCGACAATGTGGTCGTGCTTCTCCGGCCGGTGCGTGTGGCCGTGGATGAAGGTGCAGTAGCCGTGGTCGCGCAGGAAGTCGTCGGTCGCCGGGCCGTTGAGGTCGGCGTAAACGTAGTTGGCGGCGCGCTTGCGCCGGGCGCTGCGCCAGCGGATGTAGCGGCCGAGCAGGCTGCGCAGGACACGCGGCTTGGCGCGCATCTTTTGCTGCCATTCCGGATCGCGTACCTTGGCGCGATAGGTCATGTAGGCGTGGTCGTCGAGGCAGAGCGCGTCGCCGTGCGAGAGCACGAAGGACCACTCGGGCAGGACCAGCGCGTAGGGGTCAGGCAGCAGGTGCATGCCGGCGGCGCGGGTGAATTCGTCGCCAATCGCGAAATCGCGGTTGCCGTGCATGAAATGGATCTTCAGCCCGGCATCGCTGGCGGCACGCAGGGCGGCGGCGATCTGGGCCGAATAGGCGTCGCTGACATCGTCGCCAACCCACACCTCGAACAGGTCGCCGAGGATGTACAGCGCCTCGGCCTGCCGCGCGCGGCCCGCCAAAAACTGGAGGAACAAACGCGTCGCCCCGGGTGACCGGGGCGACAGGTGCAGATCGGAAACGAAGAAGATCAAACGATCTCGGCCTTCTCGATGATCACGTCTTCCTTCGGCACGTCCTGGTGGAAGCCCTTGCTGCCGGTCGGGACGGCGCGGATCTTGTCGACCACGTCCAGGCCTTCGACGACTTCACCGAACACGCAGTAGCCCCAGCCCTGGCCGGACGGCGACTTGAAGTCGAGGAAATCGTTGTCGACGGTGTTGATGAAGAACTGGGCGGTGGCCGAATGCGGGTCGTTGGTGCGGGCCATGGCGATGCTGCCGCGCTTGTTCTTCAGGCCGTTGGCAGCCTCGTTCTCGATCGGGGCCTGGCAGGGCTTCTGGTTCATGCCCGGCTCCATGCCGCCGCCCTGGATCATGAAGTTCTTGATGACGCGGTGGAAGATGGTGCCGTTGTAATGGCCGGCTTCGACGTAGGAGATGAAATTGGCAACCGTCTTCGGAGCCTTCTCGGCGTCGAGGTTGAGGGTGATGATACCGTGGTTGGTGGTGAGCTTGATCATGCTGAATTCCTTATTTTTCGGAGATGATTTTGACGTTCTGGATGACGATGGGGGTCACCGGCACATCGCGGTGCGGCCCGACGCTGGTGGTTTGCGTCTGGGCAATCTTGTCGACGACGTCCATGCCCTTCACGACCTTGCCGAACACGGCATAACCCCAGCCGTCGAAGGACGGATAGTCGAGGCTGGCGTTGTCGGCGTGGTTGATGAAGAACTGGGCGGTGGCCGAATGCGGGGCGTTGGTGCGGGCCATGGCCAGCGTGCCGCGGCTGTTGCGGAGACCGTTCTTGGCCTCGTTCTCGATGGCCTCGCGGGTCGCTTTCTGGTTCATCTTCGCGTCAAAACCGCCGCCCTGGATCATGAAGCCCGGGATGACGCGATGGAAAATGGTGTTGCCATAGAAACCGTCGCGCGCGTACTGCAGGAAATTGGCCACGCTCTTCGGTGCCTTTTCGCTGTTCAGTTCGATCACGATGGTTCCGGCGGAGGTCTGCATTTCGACCGTCGGGGCAGCCCAGGCCAGGGTGGCGGCAAGCAGGCCGGCGGCAAGCAGGGAAATTTTCTTCAACATCATGCACTTCCTTCGTAAATGATCTTCCACTGGTCGCCTTCGCGTAGCCAGTACTGGCGTTTCTTCATCTGGTTGTTGAGATTGTTGCTGCGGTAATCCTGATCAAAGGTCACGACGACGACCTCGTCCTTGCCCGGATTGCGGAAGACGGACACGTTGTTGATCTTCAGCTTGATCCATTCCTTGCCGGCATTGACCTGCTTCTTCTGCGCCGCGAAGTCGGCAAAGTCCTGATCGCCGGCCTTGAAGCGTTTCGAGTAGTGCGTCAGGTAACGGTCGGTGTCGCGGCTTTCCCAGTCGGCCCGCCAGGACTCGATCGACTTGTTCAATTCGCTGCGCTCGCGGGCCCAGTCGTCGAGCGACAGCCACTCGACGGAATTGCTGATGATGACCGGCGTCAGGCCGACCTGCAGGTTCTTGGCGACGATGTCGAGATCCTGGTTGGTGAGCACGACGCAGCCGTCGGAGGCGCGCGGCGGACGGGCAAAGGTGTCGGACGGCGTGCCGTGCAGCCAGATGCCGCTGCCGCCACGGCCCTGACGCTTGTCCCATTCGTTCGGGTAATTCAGCGGGAAGGCGCCGTTGCCGTAGAGGTCGGCCAGCTTCTGGCGCGGCAGGTTGGCGGTGACGTGATAAACGCCGACTGGCGTCTTCTTGTCGCCCTCGGCCAGCTTCTCGGCGCCCAGTTTGCCCTGCGTGACGTAGTAGTCGGCGACGAAGCGCGGCTGACCGCCGTTCTTGGTGTCGTTTTCGTAGAGATAGAGACGCGAACGCTTGGTGTCGACGACGATGGCGTAACGCTGGTCCGGCTGCATCTGCAGCAGGTAGCGCGGCACGAAGTCGGCCGGCGGCTTCTCGCGATAACCCTTGAGGCGAACGATGGCCTCGGCGCGCAGGTCGGCGACCTTGTCGGCCGGCGCATCGGTCAGCGCGCCAAAGGACTCGATCGGCTTGGTGCGTGCCAGCAGCAGGTCGCCCTTGATCAGGTGCGCCAGTCGGTAATTCGGATGCTGACGGAGCAGACCTTCGGTCAATTGCAGGGCGTTGCCCAGGCGGTTGGCTTCGATCTCGGCGAAGATGCGCGTCAGCGTTTCTTCTGGCGCCGAGTCGCTGACGACCAGCGGCAAGGACGAATCCTTGCCGACGGCCTCGCTGGCAGTGCGGGCGAGCGCGATTTCCGAAAGTTCGCTGACAGCGACGGGCTGGTTTGCCCGCTTGTCCCTGAGGTGGGTTGCTGCACCGGCGGCCAGGGCGACCGCCAGTCCGGATAGAACCAGCTTACGGCCTAATTTCACCGGGCGTTTTCTTCCTTGATCAGCCACTTGCTACCGACGCGGACGAAGACCAGCGTCTTGGTCGTCGAGCTGGACAGCCCGGTGGCCTTGTAGTGCTGGCGGAACTTGGCCGTGGCCTTGTCACCGTTGATGCTGATCTGCGGCGTATCGAAGGACACGGAGATCTTGCCGCCCTTGCCGGCGATGCGCTGTTCGCGCTCCTGTTCCCAGGCCTTGCGGCTCATGCCCTTGGGTGTGTCGAATTCGTGGGCGTAGGCGCCCAGGTAGGCGCGCATGTCCTTGCGCGACCAGGCGTCGGCCCAGGCGTTCATGGCCTTGAGTACGTCGTCGCTGGCGGCGTTGGCCTTGGCCGGCGCCGGGGTGGGGGCCGGTGCGGGAGCCGGCGCAGCAGTCGGTGCTGGGGCGACGGCCGTAGCCGGTGCGGTAGCCACAACGGTCGTCGGCTTGGCAGCGGGCGAGGTAGAGGCGGCGCCCGGTGTCGAGGTGACGATGGTGGCGGAAGGTGCGGCAGCCGGCGTGGTGGCCGGCTTGGCTGCTGCGGCGGCGACCGGTACAACAGGCGCAGCGGCAACCGGTGCGGCGGTGGCAGCCGGTTGCGGCTTGACGTTGCCCTTGCCGGAGGTGGTGATCAGGTCGCGGATCAGGGCCAGCTTGTTCTGGGTGGCCGAGTTGGAGTTGTCGAGTTGCAGGGCCTTGTCGTAGGCCTGGCTGGCCAGCTTGGCGTAGACGTCGCCCAGATTTTCGTAGGCGATGGCGTAAGACGGGTGAGTCCTTATGGCCATTTCGAGCGCCGTGCGGGCCTTGTCGTACTGCTTCTGCTGGGCGTAGAGCACGGCCAGGTTGTTGTAGGGTTCCGGCAGTTCCGGGTAATCCTCGGAAAGCTTGGTGAACACGGCGATGGCGTCGCCCGGCTTGTTCATCTCGGTATAGATCAGGCCCTTGAGGAAGCGACCCTGGGCGTCCTTGGGACGGCTGCTCAGATAGGCATCCACCTTTTCAAGGGCTTGCGGATACTGACCCTGCTTGATCAGGCGTTGGACTTCCGGCAGGTTGTCAGCGAAAGCGGGGACGGCAAAGCCGATGGCCAGGCCAATCGCCATTGCACGCAACGTCTTGAGCTTCTGAAAACGGGGCTGGAGCAGGGAAGTAGAGGTCATCGCTATGCTATACTTTTCGAGGTTATACAATCCGTCGATTCTATCAAAAACGCCGGTGATTCCATAGGGAATCGCGAGGCGGCCAAGCCCGGTTTCTTCCCCGCATGCTCAAGATCTACAACTCCCTCCAGCGCGAAAAGCAGCTTTTCACCCCGATCGAAGCCAACAAGGTTCGCATGTATGTCTGTGGCATGACGGTCTATGACTATTGCCACCTCGGCCATGCGCGGGTGATGGTGGTGTTCGACATGGTTTATCGCTGGCTGAAGGCGTCGGGCTACGACGTGACCTACGTCCGCAACATTACCGACATCGACGACAAGATCATCAAGCGCGCCATCGAAAACGGCGAGACGATCCAGCAGCTGACCAACCGTTTCATCGCCTACATGCACGAGGACGCCGACGCGCTGGGCGTGCTGCGCCCCGATCATGAGCCGCGCGCCACCGAATACGTGCCCGAGATGCTCGATCTGATCGGCAGGCTCGAGGCGACCGGCCTGGCCTACCAGGCAACCGACGGCGACGTGAATTACGCCGTGCGCAAGTTCCCGGGCTACGGCAAGCTCTCGGGCAAGTCGCTCGACGACCTGCGCGCCGGCGAGCGCGTCGAGGTCGATTCGGCCAAGCAGGATCCGCTCGATTTCGTGCTC
>JAGTRT010000022.1 GCA_018261895.1 Pseudomonadota bacterium | reverse complement strand
CGACGAGTAGCGCAGGGAACCGGCGCAGCCGGCACCGACCCAGGGGTGACCTTTTCTTTGGCTACTTTCTTTTGGGCAAACAAAAGAAAGTACGCTCGCGCGTCAGGCGCGAAAACCAGCGCCTCAGAACAAAAACGCCGCCCGTCAGGCCCCCCCCCTCTTGGCCCATGGGCCCCAACCCCATGACCACCGGCCGCATCCTCTCCTATGGCCTGCTAGGCCTCCCCCTGGCCTTCGCCGCGCTCCCGATCTACGTCCACGTCCCCCGTTACTACGCCGAAACCGCCGGCATGGAGCTGGCCTTGCTCGGTTTCATCCTGCTCGGTGCTCGCCTGCTCGATGCCGGCATTGACCCCTGGCTCGGCTGGCTGGCTGACCGCGTTTCCCGGCCACGCATGGTGGCGCTGGCCTTGTTGCCCTTCGCCATCGGTTTCGTCGCACTGCTCAATCCGCCGGCCGAGCACGCCGCGCTCTGGCTGCTCGGCTCGCTGGCCCTGACTTACCTCGGTTTCTCGGGCGCCAGCGTGGCCTATCAAGCCTGGGGGGCGGATATTGGTGAGGACTCCGTTCTGCGAACCCGGTTGACCGCATCAAGAGAAGGCTTCGGCCTGCTCGGTGTCGTCCTCGCCGCAGCATTGCCTACCTTGCTGGCGGCCAACCTGAGCGATGGCATCGCGCGCCTGAGCTGGATACTGCCGCCGCTGTTACTCATCGCTGCGCTCACGACCTTCAGCCGCGTCGGCGTCGGCAAGCCGGTGCTCGCCGCCAGCCAGCCCTTGTTGCCCAGCCTGCGCCGAGTTTTTGCTGACCCGGCTTTCCGCCGCCTGCTCATCGTTTTCGTCGCCAACGGCATCGCCGCCGCACTACCCGCCACACTCTTCCTGTTCTTCGTCGCCGATGTACTGCAGGCCGAGTCGGCCAGCGGCCCGCTGCTCGCCCTGTACTTCATCGCTGGCGCTGCCTCCTTGCCGCTCTGGGTCATGCTCTCGGCCCGGCGCGGGCGGGTCTTTGCCTGGCTGCTGGCGATGGTCGTTTCCATTCTCGCCTTCGCCGGCGCCAGCCTGCTCGGTGCGGGTGACGTCTGGGCCTTCGCGGCCATCTGCATCGCTTCCGGGCTCGCCCTCGGCGCTGACCTCGCACTGCCGGCCGCCATCGCTGCCGACCTCGGCGAACGGCAGGGGCAGGCCGGGGCCTGTTTCGGCGTCTGGAATTTCGTGGCCAAACTCAACCTGGCGCTGGCCGCCGGGCTTTCACTACCCCTGCTCGGTGCGCTCGGCTATGTGCCGGGCGGTAGCGCCGGGCTGCCCGCGCTGACCTTTGCCTACGCCTTGTTGCCACTCGCCTTCAAGGCGCTGGCCGGTGCGCTGCTCTGGCGCTGGCGCCATTCCCTGGAGATCAAATCATGAAACTACTGCTTGCTGCCGCCTTTACCCTTGGTCTCGCCGGCTGTGCCTCGACCGGTGTCGAACAATACCGGGCCGAGCAACCCAGCCTCGACCTCAAGACCTACCTCAACGGCACGCTCGACGCCTGGGGCATTTTCCAGGGCCGTTCCGGCGAGGTGCAAAAACGTTTCCACGTCGTCATCGACGCCAAATGGACGGGCGATACCGGCGTCCTCGACGAGAACTTCAAGTGGTCGGACGGCACCACCTCGCGCCGCGTATGGACGCTGACCAAGCAGGCAGACGGCACTTTCCGTGGCCGGGCTGACGATGTGGTCGGGGAGGCGATCGGAGAAGTGGCCGGCAACGCCCTGCGCTGGCGCTACGTGCTGGCCCTGCCCGTCGACGGCAAGGTGTACAACGTCGATTTCGACGACTGGATGTTCCTGATGGACGACAAGGTCATGATGAACCGCTCCTACATGTCGAAATGGGGCTTCAACCTGGGCGAAGTGACGCTGACCTTCGTGAAACGATGAACCCGACCATCACTGACTGGAAAGGCAAGCGCGTCTGGCTGGTCGGCGCCTCGAGCGGCATTGGCGCGGCGGTCGCCCGCGAATTGAGCCAGCGCGGTGCACGACTGGCCCTGTCGGCCCGCAGCGCCGACAAGCTCGCCGCACTGGCCATTTCCGATGCCCTGCTGCTGCCCTGCGACGCCACCGATGTTGCCAGCCTCAATTGCGCCCGGCTGAGCATGCTGGAGCATTGGGGCGGCGTCGATCTGGTGGTCTATCTGGCCGGCGACTACGTGCCCATGCGTGCCGACAATTTCGATCTGGCCGTCGCCGAAAAGGTGGTCACTGTCAATTTCAACGCCGCCATGCGCCTCGCCTCCACCGTGCTGGCCGACCTCAAACCCGGCGGCGGCATCGCCTTCTTGGCCAGCGTTGCCGGTTATCGCGGCTTGCCCAAGGCTTTGTGCTACGGGCCGGGCAAGGCGGCCCTGATTCATTTTGCCGAGGTGCTGCACATCGATCTGGCGCCGAAAGGCATCGGCGTCTGGGTCGTCAATCCCGGCTTCGTATCGACGCAACTGACGGCCAAAAACGATTTCGAGATGCCGGCCCTGCTTACGCCGGAACAAGCGGCCAAGGCGATGGTCGACGGTTTTGCGGCGAGCCATTTCGAAATCCACTTCCCCAAGCGTTTTACCCGCCTCATGAAATTCTTCGCGCTCTTGCCCTACCGCTGGTATTTCCCGCTCATTCGCCGTACGACCGGAGGCTGACATGACCCTCGACGAACTCATCGTCTTCTACAACGAATTCGCCCCGGACAGCGTGGCGCGTTTTCCCGAGTTCTACGCCGAGAACGCCTACTTCAAGGACCCATGGCGCCATGCTGGTCTGGGAGTTCTACTACCGCGTGAAGCTGTGGGGCAAGGGCGAGGCCCAGGTCATGCGCGGCGTGTCGCATCTTCGCTTCGATGCCGATGGCAAGGTCAATTACCACCGCGATTACTGGGATGCGGCCGAGGAGCTTTACATGAAGCTGCCGGCAATCGGCACGCTCATGCGCGGTTTGCGACGCATGCTGGCGGCCTGAGGGTTCAGTCAGGCGCCCAAGAAAAAGGCCCGCATTGGCGGGCCTTTTCGTCTCAGCAGAAGCTGCCGATATTACTTGGCGGTGGCCTTCTTCACAGCCTTGGTCGTGGCGCTGGTAGCAGCGGCGACGTTGGACTGGGCGATATCGGCAACTTGCTTGGCCGACTTGCGGAAGTTGTCGAAAGCGGAGTTGGCAGCAGCGATGGCGCTTTGAACGGCAGCGACGGCAACGTCAGAACCGGCCGGAGCAGACTTGGCAGCCTTTTCGAGCATGGAGCCAACAGACTTCTGGAAATCGGCGAACTGGGCTTCAACCATCTTGGCCAGTTGTTCCTGGGTTTCGGTCGAGATTTCGTAGACCGACTTGGAGTAGGCAACAGCCTTCTCAACGCTCGGCTGAGCCAGCGAGGCCTGGATGGACAGGGCTTCTTGCGGATCCTTGGCACCGATGAGGGCCTTGGCGCCGGAAACGGAATCTTCCAGAACCGAACGGGCGGTTTCCAGGTTCAGAGTCGCGATACGCTCGGCGGATGCCAGGGCGGTGTTGGCGACGGACAGCAGGGAATCAATAGCGGCCTTGTTGGCAGCGGCGAATTGCTCAGGGTTGATGGACATCGGACGCTCCTTGAATGGAAGAGTAAAAAAATGAAGCAAACGCATTGTAACACAAATTTTTACAAAATGTTGCGTTGCAGCAATGCTATTGGTATGATCTATATCAAGTTACGGCCTTGATTTAACATACAGTTGTTTGAAAGCGCCGATGGAAATGTGTGGCGACGGCGCCCAACTGTTTCATGAAAATGACATAAATATCGTTTGTCTGGAGATTTTGTCCGGATTTCAAAACACTATGTCGAGCCGAGCGAGCCACTCGCCATTCTGGCAGGTTGTGTTTACATGAAAATTACAAGGCAACCGACAAACCTGGAAAACAGCTAGATTTGCCCGGGTGATAGAATCCGCCCCGTTTCAGCGCAAGCTATTTTTCCCGATCGGACCCCATGCATTTCGACATCATCGTCATCGGCGCCGGCGCAGCCGGCATGATGTGTGCGGCCCAGGCCGGGGCGCGTGGCCGGCGCGTCCTGCTCGTCGATCACGCCGCCACGCTCGGCGAACGTATCCGTATCTCGGGAGGCGGTCGTTGCAATTTCACCAACCGCACGGTCAGCCCCGACAACTACCTGTCGCAGAACCCGCATTTCTGCCGCTCGGCCCTGGCGCGCTTCTCGCAGTTCGATTTCATCGCGATGATGGACAAGCGGCGTATCGCCTACCACGAACGCGAACACGGCCAGTTGTTCTGCGACGAATCGGCCGAGCAGATCATCGACATGCTGCGCGATGCCTGCGACGACGTCGGTGTGCAATGGGCCTTTCCCTGCGCTGTCCAACACGTCGCGCGCCATCCCGATGAAGCGACCCGGCGTTACACGGTCGACACGGAAAAAGGCCGGTTTTCGTGTACCTCGCTGGTCGTCGCCACCGGCGGTCTGGCCATCCCGAAAATCGGCGCCAGCCCGTTTGGCTACCGGCTGGCCGAACAGTTCGGCATTCCCGTCGTGCCGCCCAAGCCGGCCCTCGTGCCGCTGGCCCTGGCGCCCGAGGTGCTCGAACCGATCAAGCCGCTGGCCGGATCGACGCTCGACGCCGTCGCGCAATTTGAAGATGCGCAGTTCCGCGAGAATGTCCTGATCACCCACCGCGGCCTGTCCGGCCCGGCCATCCTGCAGATTTCCAGCTACTGGCAAATGCAGGAATACCGCAGCGGCAAGAAGCAGCCCGTCGAAATTGACCTGCTGCCGGGCCTCGATGCCGGCGCCTGGCTCGAAGAACACCGGCAGGGTCGCGTGCATTTGCCCAACCTGCTGGCCGAACGCTTGCCCCGGCGCTTCGCCCACGAGTGGTGCGCACTGCTCGGCGGTGAAAAGGTCGTGACGCGCCCGATCGGCGAACTTGGTCGCCGCGATCTCGATCTGATCGCCGGCAAGCTCAATGCCTGGCCGCTCATGCCGGCCGGCACGCTGGGTTTTGCCAAGGCCGAGGTGACGCTGGGCGGGGTGTCGACCGATGCGCTATCGTCCAAGACCATGGAAGCCAAGGCCGCACCCGGCCTCTATTTCGTCGGCGAAGTCGTCGATGTGACGGGTTGGCTGGGTGGCTACAACTTCCAGTGGGCCTGGTCGTCGGGCTGGGTCGCCGGGCAGTTCGCCTGAGTTTCCAGGGCATCAACGTAAAATGAAGGCGCGTCCAGTAGCGGGCAGGCGAGAGGCGAAGGCATGATGGGCTGGGGTAGGTTTCAGGCGCTCCTGCGGCGCGAGATACACCACCTGGTGACTTTCAACGCCAGTGACCGCCGCTGGCCGATGCCGTTTTGCGCCGCGCTGGCCATGGGCCTGCCGCTTCTCGTCGGGGCGTGGTTCAATCGTCTCGATTACGGCCTCGTCTCCTCGATGGGCGGGCTGACCTTCCTCTACCTGCCGGCGACGCCGCTGGCGCACCGCATGGTGGCCGTCATGGCCTCGGCTTTCGGCTTGTGCGCCTGCTACATCCTCGGCGTGATGACCCACTTCATGCCGCTCCTCTTCGTGCCGGTGCTGACCTTCATCGCCATCGTCGTCTCGATGCTTTGTCGCCATTTCGCCGTCGCCCCGCCGGGCAGCCTGTTTTTCGTCATGGCGGCAGCCATCGGTGCCTATTCGCCGATCGAACTCCTGCAGATTCCGACCTTCGTCGGCCTGATCAGCATGGGTAGCCTGCTGGCCTGCCTGATTGGCTTCTTCTACAGCCTTTACACCCTGCGCGTCACGGCGCCGCAGCCGGTTCCTCAGCTTGGGCCGCTCAATTTCGATTTTGTCGTCTTCGATTCGCTGGTGATCGGCGTGTTCGTCGGCATTTCGCTGGTGCTCGCCGAGCTGTTCCAGCTGGAGCGGCCGTACTGGGTGCCAGTCAGTTGCCTCGCCGTGATTCAGGGCGCTTCCCTGCGCGCTGTCTGGAACAAGCAGATGCACCGCATCGCCGGTACCGGCATCGGCCTGGTTCTGGCTTGGGGAGTGCTTATGCTGCCGCTCGACAGGTGGAGCGTGTCGCTGATGATGATGGCGCTGGCCTTTGTCATCGAAACGCTGATTGTCCGGCACTACGGCCTGGCCGTAGTCTTCATCACGCCGCTGACCATCCTGCTGGCCGATGCCGCCCAGCTCGGCCAGACCATGCCGAGCGCCATCCTTGAAGCTCGCCTGGTCGATACCGTGCTTGGTTCGCTGGTCGGGCTGGCCGGCGGACTGTGCCTGCACAGCCCGGCTTTCCGCGACAGAGTGGGCCGCCAGGTCAGGCGGTTGTGGCCGTCGCGCAGCGCGTCCTGATCAGCGCTGGTCAGCCATCGAAAGCGCCACTGCCTCGGCAACCTTGATGCCATCGACCCCGGCCGACAGGATGCCGCCGGCGTATCCGGCACCCTCGCCGGCCGGGTAGAGGCCACGCGTGTTGATGCTCTGGTAATCGGCACCGCGCTTGATGCGGATCGGTGACGAGGTGCGGGTTTCAACGCCGGTCAGTACGGCGTCGGCCATGGCGAAACCGCGAATCTGCTTGTCGAAGGCCGGGATGGCTTCGCGCAGGGCTTCGATAACGTAGCTGGGGGCGCAACTGGCGAGGTCGGTCATGTGTACGCCGGGCTGGTAGGACGGATCGACCTGACCGAGTTGCTGCGAGGGCCGGCCGGCGAGGAAGTCGCCGACGCGCTGGGCCGGGGCTTCGTAGGTGCTGCCACCGGCGACGAAGGCGGCGGATTCCCACTGGCGCTGGAAGTCGATGCCGGCGAGCGGGTTGGTCCGGTAGTCGCCGGGGAAATCCTCGGGTTTGACTTCGACGACGAGTGCCGCGTTGGCGTTACGTTCGGCGCGCGAGTACTGGCTCATGCCGTTGGTGACGACGCGGCCTTCTTCCGAGGTGGCGGCGACGACCTGGCCGCCCGGACACATGCAGAAGCTGTAGGCGGCGCGGCCGTTCTGGCAGTGATGGACGAGCTTGTAGTCGGCGGCGCCCAGGATTTCGTTGCCGGCGTTGGGGCCGAAACGGGCCTTGTCGATCATGGCCTGCGGGTGCTCTATGCGGAAGCCGATGGAGAAGGGCTTGGCCTCGATGTAAACGCCTTGCTCGTGGAGCGTTTGGAAGGTGTCGCGGGCACTGTGGCCGACGGCGAGGACGACGTGGTCGGTGGCGATGCTTGTGCCATCGGCCATGACCACACCGCGGACCTGATGATCCTCGATGACCAGGCGCTCAACCTTGCTGCCGAAGCGGATTTCGCCGCCCAGTTCGGTGATCGTGGCGCGGATGTTCTCGACCATCTTGACCAGCCGGAAGGTGCCGATGTGCGGCTTGCTGACGTACATGATCTCGTCCGGCGCGCCAGCCTTGACGAACTCTTCGAGCACCTTGCGGCCGTGGTGTTGCGGGTCCTTGATCTGGCTGTAGAGCTTGCCGTCGGAGAAGGTGCCGGCGCCGCCTTCGCCGAACTGGACGTTCGATTCCGGGTTGAGCTTGTTGTTGCGCCACAGGCCCCAGGTGTCTTTCGTGCGTTCGCGCACGGCCTTGCCGCGTTCGAGGATGATTGGCTTGAAGCCCATCTGGGCCAGGATCAGCCCGGCCAGCAGGCCGCAGGGGCCGGTGCCGATGACGACCGGACGGGATTTCAGCTCTGCCGGCGCCTGGGCGACGAACTTGTAGTCGGTGTCGGGGCGCGGGCCGAGGTTGCGGTCATCGGCCAGTTTTCTGAGCAGGGCCGGCTCGTCGCGGACATTGAAGTCGAGCGTGTAGATCAGCGTGATGGCCGACTTTTTGCGCGCATCGTAGCTGCGCTTGAAGATCGTGAAGTCGATCAGCTCGCCATCGGCGATGCCCAGTCGATGGCACAGGGCCGGGCGCAGTGCGTCCTTGGCGTGGTCGAGCGGCAGCTTCAGTTCGGTCAGTCTCAGCATGGGAATCGTCCGGTGATCTCAGCGTTCCTTGAACTGCTTGTGGCAGGTCTTGCAGGCGTCGTGCACGGCGTCGTAGGCCTTTTCGATCTGCGCCTTGTCCTTGGTCTGCGCGGCGGTCAGCAGCGCGTCAATGGAGGCCAGGAAGGCTTTCTTGTCCTTCTCGAACTGCTCGGGCTGTTTCCAGACCTCGGGCGTCGATTTGCTCGGTGGGTAGTCGGTATCCGGCCCGAAGTGCGCCCACGGCGCATCGCGCTTGGTGGCGAGGGCGTCGGCCATGCGCTGGAACTTTTCCGCATCCCACGTGCCCTTGCGCAGCATGACGCCCATCGGCTCGAAGCTCTTGACGATTTCCTTGAAGGCCATCTGGCGCTGCTTCACGGGTTGCCCGGGGCGCGTGTCCTCGACTTCGCCGCAGCCGGCGAGCAATCCCACGGTCAACAGGAAAAAAACGCGAAATTTGAAATGCTTGAACATGGTGACGATCTGCGCGGCGGTGGTCCGGGAGGCGGAATTATACGGGCTGCGCCGGGGACGTTGCGCCGGTTGATTCAAGTTTGGAAACATCTTCGTTACGTCCGGGTACAGAGCATTACTTTTCTCCTGACATCCGCCGGGCGAGGGGCCGCGTTATTCCCCTCAAGGCGCTGCAAATGGTTGTCAGCACCGAGTGATTAACTACCTACCTACCCAGGAGAATCAAAATGCAAGTTTCCAAACTGATCGTTGCCCTGACCGTTGCTGCCGGTTTTGCTTCCGCTTCCTTTGCCCAGGGCACGACGCCCGCCCCGGCCGCTGCGCCGGCCGCCAAGGTGACCACGCCGGCTCCGGCCGTTGCCGAGAAGAAGGTCGAAGCACCGAAGGCCGCCGAGCCGGTCAAGGCCGAAGTGAAGGCCGAAGCGCCGAAGGCGGAAGTCAAACCGGAAGCCAAGCCGGCCAAGGCCAAGCCGCATGCGAAAAAGGCCGAGAAGGCCGAAGCGGCAGCCCCGGCTGCTGCCCCCGCCGCCAAGTAAGTCGGCGGCCCCCCGAAACCCCTCGGCGTCCAAACCCGAGGGGTTTTTTGTTTGCTGCGACGGCTGCCTGAAGGTGGGAGAATGAACTTTTCTCCGATGGAGCGCGGGCGTCGCCGATGATCTCTTCACCTTGGCCCGAGCGTGTTCAGCAAACCCTGTTGCCGCTGGCCGACCCGGCCCGGGCGCTGGCCATGCGGGCCTACATGCGCGGGCAGTTCGACTTCCTCGGCATTCCGACCCCCTTGCGCCGCCAGGCCGTGGCCGGACTGTTGCGGCCGGCGCAATCGGCCGCCGAACTGCTCGATCATGCGGCGGCGCTGTGGGCCATGCCGGCCCGTGAATACCAGTACGTGGCGGTCGATTTGCTGGCCCGCCAGGTCCGCCGGCTCGGCATGGGCGAAGTCGCCGCCTTGCTGGGGCTGGTGCAGCAGAAATCCTGGTGGGACACGGTGGATGGGCTGGCCGGGGTGGTGGGCGATGTCGTCCGGGCTGCCTCGCGCGTCGATCCATCGGCGCAGCAGGCGATGGATGCGGCGCTGGGCCATGCCGACCTGTGGGTGCGCCGGGTGGCGATGATTCATCAGCTTGGCTGGCGGGAGGCGACCGACCGCCGGCGTCTGTTCGACTATGCCCTGCGTCTCGCCGACGAGCCTGATTTCTTCATTCGCAAGGCCATCGGCTGGGCCTTGCGCGATTTTGCCCGGCATGACCCGCAGGCCGTGGGCGAATTCCTGAACGGAGCGGGGACAGTCCTCTCGCCATTGAGCCGGCGCGAAGCAGCAAAGCATCTCGTTTGAATGACATTGGCGTATATTGCCGGAAAAAGGGAGGTCACCATGTTCGATCTGTACATCGGCAACAAGAACTACTCGTCGTGGTCGCTGCGCGTCTGGCTGCTCATGAAGCATTTCGCCATTCCGTTCACTGAGCACATGGTCTCGGTCGCCGGGCGCGACTACAACGCGGCGCTCAAGCCGCTGGCCGGCAACGCCCGTGTGCCCTGTCTGCACGAGGATGGTTTCCAGGTCTGGGAAAGCATCGCCATCGCCGAAACGCTGGCCGAGCGCTATGCGCAGATGTGGCCGGCCGATGCGCGGGCGCGGGCGAGGGCACGCAGCATTGCGGCCGAGATGCACGCCGGTTTCGCCAGGCTGCGCACGGCCATGCCGATGAACCTCAAGCTGAGACTCAAGGGCAAGGTGGCAGGGCCGGACGTTCAGCGCGAGATCGATCGCGTGGTCGAAATCTGGACGGAGGCGCGCGAGCAGTTCGCCACCGGCAACGGCCCGTGGCTGTTCGGCGAATTCTCGGTGGCCGACGCGATGTATGCCCCCATCGTCTGCCGTTTCAACGTTTACAACGTGCCCTTGCCGCCCGTCGCCGCTGCCTATCGCGACGCCATGCTGGCGCATCCGGCGATGCTCGAATGGCACGCCGCCGCCCTGCAGGAAAGCGAGGCCCACGCCCACTATGATCGACTCGCCGATGAATATGGCGGCCCGCGCTGAGCGATGCCCGACATTTCAAATTTGGCCGTTTTTTCCGGTTGACCGTGAGATGCCCGAAATTCAGTCTCATACAGGGTTTCCAGCCGGGGGGCGAGGAGGACTAGAATGATGCATGCGACTGTCGCGCCGTCAGCCAACACCGCTTTTACTTGATCCGGAAAAATGAGCAGCGACCCCACCATCGATGTCAGCGAGCTTCGGATAGGGCTTTACGTCTATCTCGACCTGCGCTGGTTCGACCACCCGTTTGCCCTCAGCCATTTCAAGATCAAGACCGAGGAGCAGATCAAGACCATCCGCGGGCTCGGCCTCAAGCGCGTGCGCTACAGCCCGGACCTCAGCGACCGGGAGGGGCCGGACGACAGTGCCCCGGCCTCCGATCAGAAGGCCGCGGACGAGGTCAGCCCGGTCATTGCCCAGGCGCTGGCCGCCAAGAAGGCGATGATCGAGCGTATCCGCAAGCAGCGCGAGGCCGCGGCGCGCATCGAGAATGCCTTCGTGGTGACGGCGACCACGATCCGCGAAGTGGAAAAGAATGTGCTGACCAAGCCGGCCGAAACGCTCAAATCGGCCAATCAGCTCATCACGCAGATTTCCGATTCCATCCTCAGCGCGCCCGAACTGGCCATTCACGTCATGGGCGACATGGTCGGCGGCGAAGAACTGTATTTCCACTCGCTCAACGTCACGATGCTCTCGCTGATGCTCGCCCGCGACCTCGGCGTGCCGCAGGAGGCCGTCTCCGCGCTGGGCATGGGCGCGCTGTTCCACGACCTCGGGCGCTCGGAAATCCCCAGCCGCATCCTGCTCAAGATGGAGCCCCTGACCACGGCCGAGCAGCATCTCTACGAACAGCATTGCGATTACGGCGTGACGCTCGGCAAGAAACTCGGTTTCTCGCCCGCCGTGCTCGCCATCATCCAGCAGCATCACGAGATGTTCGACGGCTCCGGCTACCCGCAGCGACTCAAGGGCGACAGCATCAACCTGCTGGCGCGCATCGTCGGGCTGGCCAACCATTACGACGAGCTGTGCAATCCGCACAATATCGCCAACGCACTGATGCCGCATGAGGCCCTGTCGCTCATGTTCGCCAAGCTGCGCGCCAAGTTCGACCCGCGCCTGCTGCAACTGCTCATCCGCCGCCTCGGCGTCTATCCGCCGGGCACCGTGGTGCAATTGTCCAACGGCGCCATGGCCATGGTGGCCACGGTCAACACCAACCATCCCATGAAACCCATCCTCATCGTCTACGACGAGTCGGTCCCGCGCGACGAAGCGATCCTGATCGACCTGTCGGTCGATTCGGAACTCAACATCGCCAAGGCCATCAAGCCGGCGCTGGTGCCCCGGCATATCTACGAATACCTCAGCCCACGCAAGCGGGTCAGTTACTACTTCGACGCCAATCACGGCCAGGAGGGGGGCAGGGCATGATCTCGCTCGAAAAGAAGATGCTCGACCACAGCGCCAGCATGATGCTGCTGGTCGACACGGACGGCTTGGGCATTACCCGGGCCAATCGTCAGGCTGCGCAACTGCTGGGCTACACGCCGGAAGCCCTGCTCGAACTTCGCATCATCGACATCGAAAGCTCGCTGCAGGACGTTTTCTACTGGGAAGACGTGGCGGCCGGCGTGTTTACCGAAATCGAATGGCAGGAAGGGGTTTACCAGGGACGCGACGGCCAGCTCATCGAGGTGTCGAAGTCGGTATCGCTCATCCGGCACGAAGACAAGACCTTCCTCCTCGTTCAGGCGCGCGATATCCGCCAGGAACGCAAAACCGAGGAGCAACTCGAACAGACCCTGTCGCAACTGCGCGCCACGCTGGAGGCAACCGGAAACGGCCTGCTTGGCATCAACTGGCAGGGTCACATCGTCAGCATGAACCGGATGTTCTCCGCCATGTGGGCGATTCCCGAGGAATTGCTGGCGCAACACCGGGATGAGGAAGTCATCACCCATGTCTCTGCCAGGGTAAAGGAGCAGGAGGCGTGCGTGGCTCGCCTCAAGGCCATCGTCGATGGCGCCGAGAGCGACGAATATTTCAACCTGACCGATGGCCGGGTGTTCGAATGCAAGTCCCGCCCACAGTACCTGGGCGAACGCATCGTCGGCCGCGTTTTCAGCTTTGCCGACGTGACCCGTCGGGTGGCAGCCGAGGAAGCCCTGCGCGAATCCCGCGACGAACTTGAGCGGCGTGTCGAGGAGCGGACGGCCGAGTTGCAGGCGCTCAACCGGAACCTGCAGGCCGAGCGCCAGCAGCAGGCCGAACTCATCACCAAGCTCGAAGAGGCGCAGAACCAGCTGATCCAGTCCGAGAAAATGGCCTCCATCGGCCAGCTGGCGGCAGGCGTGGCCCATGAAATCAACAATCCCGTCGGCTTCATCAAGTCGAACCTGGGCACCCTGCAGCGCTACGTCGCCGACATCGGCAAAGTACTCAAGGCCTACGCGGCCATTGAAAGCGAACTGGGAGAGAGCGCGCGGGCCGGCGTGACGCAACTCAAGAAAGACCTCGAGCTCGACTTCCTGCAGGAAGACCTCGACGCCCTGCTCGTCGAAACCAACGACGGGGTCCAGCGCGTGCAGGACATCGTGCGCGATCTCAAGAATTTCTCGCACGTCGGCAGTTCGGACATCGTCCTCGCCAACCTTGAGGCCGGCATCGACAGCACGCTCAACGTGGTCTGGAACGAGCTCAAGTACAAGGCCAAGGTCGTCAAGGAATACAGCGGCATTCCGGAACTGATGTGCGCCGCGTCGCAGCTCAACCAGGTTTTTCTCAACCTCCTCGTCAATGCCTCGCAGGCCATCGAGGAGCACGGCCAGATCACCATCCGCACGAGCAGTACGACCGACGAAATCCGCATCGACATCGCCGACACCGGGCGCGGCATTCCGCCGGAAAACATTGGCCGCATCTTCGAGCCCTTCTTCACCACCAAACCGGTCGGCAAGGGCACCGGGCTGGGGCTGTCCCTGTCATACGGCATCGTCAAGAAACACCATGGCCGTATCGAAGTCAGCAGCGAATTGGGCAAGGGAACGTGTTTTTCGGTGATTTTGCCACGTCATGTCGATGCTGCCGCCCTGGGTGAAACCGACGCAATGGTCGCGCGGTAAGGGAAAGGCCGAATTTGGGACTATGACATGCGAATTTGACGGAAATCGCATATTTGTTGTATCGTTCTGACTCACCCTTTTTGTCCGCGAAAGTGATGCCAAATACCCGCTCAAAGCGTGTATTTGTCCAATAGGTAGCGTCACAGACGAGTTCCCGAATTCGGATAGTATGGCGGCCTATGAAGCCCAGCCAAATCATTACTGCGACCGTATTGGAGCTGGAGACCGGTTTTAGTAACGATTTGCTTCGGAAATGGCGAATGCGTTACGGTTTTCCCGTCGCGACCAGCCACAATGGCCGTGCCTACAGCACGGAACAGCTTGCCCAGTTGCGGCTGATCCGGCGACTGATCGACGAAGGCTACCGCCCGTCCCAGATCGTCGGCAAATCGGCACAAGAACTGGAGTCGCTGGCCGGGAGCAGCCTGTGCGACGAAGCGCAGGTCCTCTCACATCCGCTTGCCCGCGACGCCATCGACTTTTTGCGGGCCTATGACCTGAACGGCCTCAAGAAACATCTGCAGGCAGCCAGGACGGGGCTGACCCTGCGCGAATATGTTTGCAACGTCATTTCGCCGCTGACCAGCGCCATGGGAGTGGCGTGGACCAGAAGCGAAATCGGCATTCATCACGAGCACCTCTGTACCGGTATTCTGGTCAGCCTGCTTTCGGCCGAATTGCTGGCGACGTCGCCCCGTTCCGACTATCCGACCATCATCTTCGGCACCCCCGTGGACGAGTCGCACCTGCTGGGTTTGCTCATGGCCCAGTGCGTCTTTGCCGATCTTGGCGCCAACTGCATCAGCCTCGGTCCGCAGATTCCGATCAATGAACTTGCCTTGGCGGTGCATGCCTGCCAGGCCGAAATCGTCGCCATCTCATTCAGCTTTGCCTACCCGAAACGCTATGTCCGTCCCTGGTTGTCCAAGCTTCAGGCGCTGTTGCCACCCGGCAAGGCGATCTGGGCTGGTGGTGCGGGGGCGGCCGGCATTCGCCGAAAACTCCCCGGCGTGCAGATATTCTCCGATCTGGTGTTGGCCGGTCAGCACCTGGAACAGTTCGCCAGCCGGCGAAGCGTGGATTGCCCCTCGTGTCCGTGATCGTGCAGCCGGATGCCCGGAAAGCCCTGCGTGAGGCGACCCACCCGGCGCACGTCCGTCTGAACAAGCATCCGTTGCTCAAGAATCTGACGGCTCCCGGCTATCCGCTGGCCCACTACCGGACGGTGCTGACGGCGTATTTCGGTTGCTACGCCAGCATCGAAGCGTCAATCGACGATGCCTTGCGGCGCTGGCCGGTCGAGTTTTCCTATGCCGATCGTCGCAAACTGCCCTGGCTGGCCGAAGACCTCGCGTGGTTCGGGCGGGACGTGCCGGCCGGGCAAGCTTCTCCATCGCCCGGGCTGATTGTCGACCAGTTCGGCCTGTACGGCGTGCTGTACGCCATCGAGGGCTCGTCCCTGGGCGGGCGGGTCATCTTGCAGGGGCTTGGCAAGCACCTCGGGCTGACGCCGGCGCAAGGCGCCCGCTTCTTTGCCGGGTACGGCGAGGACATCGATCAGCGTTGGGGCGAAATCGTGGCGCTCATCAATGACCGGCTGACCGAGCCGGCGGCGCTCGACAGCGCCATCCGGTCTGCCAACGGAACTTTCCAATTGATCGAAACCGCTCTGGATGAACATGCCGCCAGCCTCCTCGCCTGAACTGTCGAATGCCGCGCTCGAGGAAGCGCTGAGGACTTGTGCCGCAGAGCCGATCCACCGGATAGGCAGCATCCAGCCCTTCGGCATCCTGCTCGCTGCACGGCGCGACGACCTGATCGTGCAGGCGGCCAGTCACAATGTCGATTGGCTTTTCCCGTTCTCGGCCAGCGACATCATCGGCCAGCCGCTGGAGACGGTGTTCGGTTCGTCGCAGCTGGCTAGCATCCGGAACATGTTGCATGGACCGGCCTGGGAAGGCGGGCGCATCTGCTTTTTCGAGTTCGATGTCGGGGGCAGCAAGCGCTGTTTCGATGGCCAGGCTTTCCTCAACGATACGCTCGTCGTCATCGAGATCGAGTATTCCCCGGCGGAAAGCGGCGATGTCTTTCACAACCTGTTCGTGCCGATTCGCGATTCGCTCTGGAAACTCGATTCCGAGTCCAATCTCCAGCGCTACGCGCAACTGACGGTCGAGCAGGTCCGGCTGCTGACCGGCTTCGACCGCGTCATGATGTATCGCTTCGACAGCAACTGGGATGGCGAGGTGATCGCCGAGAGCAAGATCGACACGGTCGACTCCTATCTGGGCAACCGTTTTCCGGCTTCCGACATCCCGCCGCAGGCGCGGGCGCTGTACGTGCGCAATCTCGTCCGCGTCATCGGCGACGTGGCAGCCGAGCCGATTCCCATCGTCATGGCCGGCCAGCAGGCCGAGCCGCTCGATCTGAGCGATTCCTGGTTGCGCAGCCTGTCGCCGGTCCATATCGAATATCTCCGCAACATGGGCGTGCGGGCCAGCCTGAGCATTTCGCTGGTGCAGAACGGTCAGCTCTGGGGCTTGATCGCCTGCCACCATTTCAGCCCCAAGCACGTCGGCTTGCGCGCCCGCGAAATGGATGAGTTCATCGGGCGCATCGTGTCGCTCAAGCTCATCAACATGGACAATCACGAGCGGGAGCAGTTGCAGGACCGGATTCGCAACCTGTTGCACGAGCTGACCGACCTCATCCGCAGTTCGAAGGCGCTCGATCCGGCGATCCTCGTCGTCAAGGACAAGCTGCTGGGCCTGGTCCATGCGGCGGGCGCGGTGCTGCGCATCGACGGGATATGCCATACTATCGGCAGCGTCCTGCCGCCGGCGCTGATCGAGATTCTCGTCGAGCGCTTGAAGCGCTTGCCGGCGTCCTCGGTATTTGCCACCGACACGCTCGGCGACCTGTTCGAGCCCGGTGAACTGAAAGCCCATGGTGTCGAGGAACTGAGCGGGATGATCGTTGCGCCGCTCGACCACCAGATGAACAACTTCATCATGTGGTTCCGCCAGGGCATCCTGCGGACCCTGCACTGGGCCGGAAATCCGCAGAAAAAGGTGGTGATCGACGAAAACGGGCCGCGCGTATCGCCGCGCACCTCATTTGCGACCTGGATCCAGTCCTACAACGACAAATCGCCGCCGTGGACCCGCATCGAGAAGGATGCAGCCAGTTCGCTCTCGCTTGCGCTGATCGAGGTCATGGCCCAGCGCGCCCTGAGAAACAGCGAGGAAAGCTACCGTCTGCTCGCCGAGAATTCGACCGATGTCATCGCCAGGCTTTCGCTGGATGGCGTGTTCCGCTTCGCCTCGCCGGCCTGCCGCGATCTCTTCGGGCTGGAAAGCACCCAGATGACCGGCCTCAAACTCAGCGATGTCGTCGAAGAGCCCTCGGACAGCGCGCTTGGCCTGCTCGACGTGCTGCGTCCGCTCGGCACGCAGCTGACCCGCGTCATGCGCGGCCGGCGACCGGACAAGAACGAGCTCTGGGTGGAAGCAACCTTCAAGCACACCCTCGGGGCCAATGGCGAAAGCGAGATCCTGATCAACGCGCGCAATGTCACCCAGCGTTACAACTACCAGCTGGCCATCGAGGAGGTCCATCGGCGCCACACCAAGATTCTCGAGGCGGCCGGGGAGGGTCTGATCAGCCTCGATATCGACGGGCGCATCGTGTTTGCCAATGAAATCGCGGCCAAGATGCTGGGTTGCGACGAGGGATTCCTGACCGGCAAGGCGTGCTGCGACATCCTGTGCAGCGCGCATTCCGGCCTGCATGCCGATGACTGTCCCTTCATCGCCACGCTGCAGGACGGCGAAACGCGGCAGGGGAGCTACAACGTCCATGCCGGCGACGGCAACATGGTCACCACCATGCAGTACGTGTGCACGCCTCTCGTCGAGGATACGCGGATTACCGGCTGCGTTATGGTGTTCGGCGAGTCCGCCCAGCGCGGTGCGAGCAGCAATGCGCTGCCGACCGACATCATCCTGGACACGGCGGCTGAGGCGGTCATGCTGACCGACCCGCAGGGCAGAATCGTCTCGGTCAACCGCGCCTTTACCGAAATCACCGGCTACAGCGCGGAAGAAGCGCTGGGCAAGACGCCGCGACTGCTGAAATCCGGCGTGCATACGCCCCATTTTTACGAGGAAATCTGGGCGCAGCTCGACCAGAAGGGGCGCTGGGCCGGCGAGGTCTGGAATCGTCGCAAGAACGGGGAAATCTACCCGCAGTGGGGAAGCATCTCGTCCATCCTCGGCGACGACGGCCAGATCAAGAATTACGTCTCGGTGTTTTCCGACATTTCCAAGGCCAAGCAGGCGGAGGAGCGGCTGTATTACCTGGCCAACCACGACTCGCTGACCAACCTGCCGAACCGCATGAATTTCAGCCAGGGCCTGAGCCACTCGCTGCAGCGTTGCAAGCGCAGCGGCAACGGGGCGGCGGTGGTGTTCATCGACCTCGACCGCTTCAAGATCATCAACGACACGCTGGGCCACACCAACGGCGACTCGTATCTCAAGCTCGTCTCCGAGCGGCTGCTCGCGTCCACCCGCAAGAACGACATTCTCGGCCGCTGGGGCGGCGACGAATTCGTGCTGGTCATGGAAGATTGCGGCGACGTCGGGGTCATCAATGAAACGCTCGGGCGCCTGCTGCAGAACCTTTCCGCGCCGACGCTCCTCGGCGGGCAGGAGGTCATCCCGACGGCCAGCATAGGCATCGCGCTCTATCCGGCCGACGGCCGCCGGCCGTCCGAGCTGATCAAGGCCGCCGACACGGCGATGTACAGCGCCAAGCAGCGGGGCGGCAACTGCATCGAGTTCTATTCGCAGGAAATGTCGCGCAATCTGGTCAGCAAGCTGCAACTTACCGTCGAGCTGCGCCACGCGCTGCAGGAAAACCAGTTTTTCCTGGCCTACCAGCCCCAGGTCTCGCCGACCACGGGCCGCTTGACCGGCGTCGAGGCGCTGGCCCGCTGGAAGCATCCGCAGCGCGGCATGCTGCCGCCGTCGGAATTCCTGCCGCTGATCGAGGAAATCGGCCTGCTCGGCGAACTCGGGCTGTGGGCGCTGCGCGAATCCTGTCGCCAGATGAGCGAATGGCAAAAGCGGGGCATCCGGATTCCCAAGGTCTCGGTGAATGTCGCCCCGATCCAGATCTGTGAGCGCTTTGTTGCCGACGTCGATCTGGCGATCCGCCAGTTCGGCATCGATGCCCGCTGCCTGGAACTGGAAATCACCGAAGGCGCCCTGTCCTCGGGCGAAGCGGCGGGGCACATCATGCACAAGCTGCGGGCGCTCGGCGTGCAACTGGCCGTCGACGACTTCGGTACCGGCTATTCCTCGTTGTCCCACCTCAAGATGTTCCCGATCACCTGCTTCAAGATCGACAAGTCCTTCGTGCAGGGGCTGCCCGGCAATGCGGCGGACGTCGCGATCGTCCGCACCATCCTGGCGCTGGGGGCCAGTCTGCAGGTCAGCATCGTCGCCGAGGGGGTCGAGACTGAGGCGCAGCTGGCCTTCCTGTGCGACGGCCAGGTCGACAGCATCCAGGGTTTCGTGTTTTCGCCCGCCCTGGTCAGTCCCCAACTGGAAAGCTGGCTGGCGGGACGCCCGGCGTAGCGGCGCGCATAGCTCCGGGCCGCCCGTCGGCGGGTGGAGGCTTGCCGGCCTGCCTTGCACGGTCAACCGGAAAAAATGCCCAAAATTGAAATCTTCCCGATTAACATCCGGGCTGGCCAACTGCTGTCCCCATTCCATGCAACAGACCATCAGCTTCATCACCCTCGGCGTCGCCGATCTGGCGCGCAGTCGCGCTTTCTACAAGGCCCTGGGCTGGCAGGAATCGTCGGCCAGTCAGGACGCCATCGCCTTTTTCCAGGCCGGGTCGGTCGCCTTCGGGCTGTTCCAGCGCGAGGCGCTGGCCGAAGACGCGTCCGTCCCCGCTGCCGGTAGTGGCTTTCCCGGCTTTACCCTGGCCCACAATGTGCCCTCCGAGGCGGCGGTGGTCGCCACCCTGGCCGAGGCCGTGGCGGTCGGCGCCACCTTGGTGCGTCCGGCCGAGAAGGTCTTCTGGGGCGGCTTTCGCGGCTATTTTGCCGACCCGGATGGCTTCCTGTGGGAGGTCTGCTTCAATCCGTTCATCCCGCTCGACGCCGAGGGGGGCATTCGGCTGCCGTGAGCGCCGCCACTGGCACCCTTGATGCACCAAGTTGGCGCACGAGCCCTGTCATCAGGCTTTCATGAGGTGCGTGCCAATATCAGGTTTATTGAAAAACAAGGACTTGCAAGCTGGTTCGTGTCTTGCTTTTAAGCTTGCAATCATTCTGTCTGGAGTTAGCTTGTGTCGATCCATGTCGCGCTGAATCACGTTACCCGTTATAGCTACGATCGCCTGATCAATCTCGGGCCGCAGGTCGTCCGCCTGCGCCCCTGTCCGCATTCGCGGACCCGCATCCTGTCCTATTCGCTGAAAATCGGCCCGGAAAAGCACTTCATCAACTGGCAGCAGGATCCGCAGGGCAACTACCTGGCCCGCCTCGTTTTCCCGGAAAAGACCCGCGAATTCAGCATCGAAGTCGACATGGTCGCCGAGATGTCGGTCATCAACCCCTTCGACTTCTTCCTCGAGCCGCACGCCGAGAAGATCCCCTTCGCCTACGAATCCTGGGAGCGTCACGAGCTGACGCCCTACCTGCACAAGCTGCCGGAAACCCCCGAATTCGCCAAGTACCTCGCGGGCATTTCGCGCGACCCGGTGCGCAGCGTCGATTTCCTCGTGGCGCTGAATGCCAACCTGCAAAAGGCCATCAGCTACACCATCCGCATGGAACCGGGCGTCCAGACGCCGGAAGAAACGCTGACCAAGCGTTCCGGCTCCTGCCGCGACTCGGCCTGGCTGCTCGTCCAGATCCTGCGCCACCTCGGCCTCGCTGCCCGTTTCGTCTCCGGCTACCTGATCCAGCTCACCGCCGACGTCAAATCGCTCGACGGCCCCTCCGGCCCGGAAGCCGACTTCACCGACCTGCACGCCTGGGCCGAAGTCTATCTGCCGGGCGCCGGCTGGATCGGCCTCGACCCGACTTCCGGCCTGTTTGCCGGCGAAGGCCACATCCCGCTCGCCTGCACCCCGGAACCCGGTTCCGCCGCGCCGGTCACCGGCTGCCTTGACGAGTGCGAAACCGAGTTCTCGCACCACATGCAGGTCACCCGCGTCTGGGAAGCGCCGCGCGTCACCAAGCCCTACACCGACGAGCAGTGGGTCGAGATCGAAAGCCTCGGCCACCAGATCGACAACACCCTCGGCCAGCTCGACGTCCGCCTGACCCAGGGCGGCGAACCGACCTTCGTCGCCGTCGACGACCCGGACGGCGCCGAATGGAACACCGCGGCCCTCGGCCCCACGAAGCGGATCTTCGCGGCCGACCTGTTCCACCGCCTGCGCGAGAAATACGCCCCGAACGGTCTCATGCACTTCGGTCAGGGCAAGTGGTATCCCGGCGAACAGCTCCCGCGCTGGAGCCTGAACTGCTTCTGGCGCAAGGACGGCGAGCCGATCTGGAACGCTCCGTCGCTCTACGCCAACGAGAGCGTCAACTACGGCGCCACGGCCGAACACGCCGAGCGCTTCCTCAAGCGCGTCGCCGAACGCCTGGGCATCACCTCGGACTACGTCTTCCCGGCCTTCGAGGACATTTATTACTACATGTGGCGCGAGCGCCGCCTGCCCGGCAACGTCGATCCCTTCGACTCCCGCGTCGACGACGCCATGGAGCGCGAACGCCTCATGAAGGTGTTCACGCAGGGCATGACCTACACCGTCGGCCACGTGCTGCCGATCATGAAGAATGTCTGGGGCCAGTGGCAGACCGGCCCGTGGTTCCTGCGTTCTGAGCGCTGCTACCTGTTCCCCGGCGACTCGGCCATGGGCTACCGCCTGCCGGTCGATTCGCAGCCCTGGACGGCACAGAGCGATTACCCCTACGTCAATGTGCCTGATGCCGAGACGGCGACCGACCCGCTGGCCAGCTATGCCGCCCTGCGTTCCCGCGTGACCGGTGAAGCCGGTGCCCGCGAGCCGCAGATGCAGCGCCGTCAGGGCGCCGCCGGTGCCTACGGCATGGGCGCCAACGCCACGGGCGACGGCAAGGTCCGGCCATGGGAAAAGCCGACCGACACCAAGCCAGGCTTCAAGGAATCCGCCGGCTGGATCACCCGTCTCGCCATGTGCGCCGAGCCGCGCGACGGCCGCCTCTACGTCTTCATGCCGCCAACCGAGAAGCTCGACGACTACCTCGAAATCGTCGCCGCCGTTGAAGCGACGGCCGAGGAGATGTCGCTGCCGGTCATCATGGAAGGCTACGAGCCGCCGTCCGATCCGCGCTTGACGCACTTCCGCGTCACGCCCGACCCCGGCGTCATCGAAGTCAACATCCACCCGGCCAAGTCGTGGGACCAGCTCGTCGACCAGACGACCCACCTCTACGAGTCGGCCTACTACTCGCGCCTGACCACGGAAAAGTTCATGGTCGACGGTCGCCACACCGGCACCGGCGGCGGCAACCACTTCGTGCTTGGCGGCGCCACGCCGAACGATTCGCCCTTCCTGCGTCGGCCGGACCTGCTCAAGAGCCTGATCGCCTACTGGCACAATCATCCGAGCCTGTCCTACCTGTTCTCCGGCCTGTTCATCGGCCCGACCAGCCAGGCGCCGCGCGTCGACGAAGCCCGCAACGACAGCCTCTACGAGCTCGAAATCGCCTTCAAGCAGATTCCGCAACCGGGCGGCGTCGTGCCGCCGTGGTTGATCGACCGCATCCTGCGCAACCTGCTCACCGATGTGACCGGTAACACGCACCGTTCCGAGTTCTGCATCGACAAGCTGTACTCGCCGGACGGCCCGACCGGCCGTCTCGGCCTGCTTGAACTGCGGGCCTTCGAAATGCCGCCGCATGCCCGCATGTCGCTGGCCCAGCAACTGCTGCTCCGCGCCCTGATCGCCCGCTTCTGGGAAAAGCCCTACGAGCCCGCCCGTCTGGCCCGCTGGGGCACCGAGCTGCACGACCGCTTCATGCTGCCCTTCTTTGCCGAGCAGGATTTCAAGGACGTCATGCAGGAAATGGCCGAGGCCGGCTATCCGTTCAAGGCCGAATGGTTCGCCCCGCACTTCGAGTTCCGCTTCCCGAAATACGGCGATTTCGCTGTCAAGGGCATGGAGTTCGAGTTGCGTCACGCGCTGGAGCCCTGGCACGTCATGGGCGAGGAGGGCGGCGGTGGCGGCACGGTGCGCTACGTCGATTCCTCGGTCGAGCGCGTCCAGGTCAAGATCAAGGGCATGGCGCCCGACCGCTATGTGCTGACCTGCAACGGCCTTCCGGTGCCACTGCAGAATACCGGCACCAACGGCGAGTTCATCGCCGGCGTGCGCTACCGCGCCTGGCAGCCGGCGTCCTGCCTGCATCCGACCATCGGCGTCCATGCGCCGCTGGTATTCGACATCGTCGATACCTGGATGCAGCGCTCGCTGGGCGGTTGCCAGTACCACGTCGCGCATCCGGGCGGACGCAGTTTCGACACCTTCCCGGTCAATGCCTTCGAGGCCGAAAGCCGCCGTCTGGCGCGCTTCTTCCGCTTCGGACATACCCCGGGCAAGATGCAGGTCAAGGCGCCGGAGGTCAGCGCCGAGCACCCGTTTACGCTAGACTTGCGTCGGTTCTAACAAAAATTCGGGTTGACCGTGGAAACAGGCCGGAAACGGCCTGTTTTTTCTAGAAAAAAGATAAATGGCTCGCACCCTCCTCGCAATTTACCCCCACAGTCCCCGCCGCTACGATGAAATGCTTGCGGCGGACGGTTCCGTGCGTCCGCACTGGGGGCAGTTTCTGGATCACCTGGATGCGGTGACGCCGGAGGAAATGCGGCGCCGCCTCGATTTTTCCGAGCAGCGCATCCAGGAAAACGGCGTCACCTACAACGTCTACGCCGATCCCAACGGCGCAGACCGGCCGTGGGCGCTCGATCCGCTGCCGCTCATCATTCCGCCCGACGAATGGGCCGAGTTGTCGGCGGCGGTGGCCCAGCGCGCCACGCTGCTCAACGCCATCCTGGCCGACCTCTACGGCGAGCAGACCTTGCTCGCCAAGGGCCTGCTGCCGCCGGCGCTGGTTTTTGGCCAGCACGGCTACCTGTGGCCCTGTCGCGGCGTCAAGCCGCCGGGCGGGGTCTGGCTGCACCACTACGCCGTCGATCTGGCGCGCTCGCCGAACGGCCGCTGGTGGGTCATCGCCGACCGCACGCAGGCGCCGTCGGGGGCTGGTTATGCGCTGGAAAACCGGCTCATCGTTTCGCGCGTCTTCCCGGAGATGTTCCGCGACCTGCGCGTCCAGCACGTCGCCGACTTCTTTCGCGACCAGCTCGACGGGCTGACCGCGCTGGCCCCGGTCGAGGGCGACGAGCAGCCGCACATGGTCCTGCTCACGCCCGGACCGTACAACGAAACCTATTTCGAACACGCCTACCTGGCGCGCTACCTCGGCTTCCCGCTGGTCGAGGGGCAAGACCTCACGGTGCGCGGCGAAACGGTCTATCTCAAGACCCTGCGCGGCCTCAAGCGCGTGCACGTCATCCTGCGTCGCCAGGACGATGCCTACTGCGATCCGCTCGAACTGCGTGGCGAATCGGCACTTGGCATTCCCGGCCTGCTCAACGTGGCGCGCGCCGGGCGTGTCGTCATCGCCAATGCGCTGGGCAGCGGCCTGCTCGCTTCCGGGGCACTGATGGGCTTCCTGCCCGCCATCTGCCGCCACCTGCTCGGCGAAAAGCTGGCCATGCCGTCGGTCGCAACGTGGTGGTGCGGCGAGAAGCCGGCGCTCGATTACGTCAAGGAAAACTTCGACGACCTCGTCATCAAGCCGGCCTATCCGACCCAGCAGATGGAGCCGGTTTTCGGCGCCGAACTCAAGGGCGAGGGGCGGGCCGAGATGTTGCGCCGGATCGAGGCGCGACCGCATGCCTACGTGGCCCAGGAAATGGTCAACCTGTCGCAGGCGCCGACCTGGAGCCGGGCGCACGAACGGCGGTTGCTGGCGCGTCCGGTCGGCCTGCGGGCCTATGCCGCTACCACGCCGGATGGCTATTCGGTGATGCCGGGTGGCCTGGCGCGGGTGGCGACAGCGGCCGGCGCGCGCATCATTTCGATGCAGCGCGGCGGCGCCTCGAAGGATGCCTGGGTGCTGACCAACGGGCCGGTCAGCCAGTTCTCGATGCTCAAGCCGTCGGTCGGCGTGCGCGATCTGGTGCGGGCCGGCTCCAACCTGTCGTCGCGTGTCGTCGAGAACCTGTTCTGGCTCGGACGCTATTCCGAACGCTTCGACGACAGCGCCCGCATGCTGCGCGTCGCGCTCTCGCGGGTGGTCGTCGGCGGCGGACAGAAGACCAATCTGGTCATCGGCGCCATGGAACTGGCCCGGCGCCTCGGCGTGCTGCCGGCTCCGGGCGAGGAAGAGGCCGAAGCCAAGGCGCGCGGGGAGACCAAGGAGGGCGGCGAGCACGAGTTGCTGGAGGCGATCTACGACCCCGAGCAGCCGGGCAGCCTGGCCCGCAACATCCGGGCGCTGATGTGGTCGGCGACGCACGTCCGCGAGCGTCTTTCGCTCGACCACTGGCACTCTCTCAACCGTCTGCAGCGCGACCAGCAGGCGGCGCTCAAGGCGCACCCGACGCTGACCGAGGCCATCGCCTTCCTCGATCGCGTGCTCAGCGTTTCGTCGTCGCTGACCGGTTTCGCCATGGACAACATGACGCGCGACGACGGCTGGCGTTTCCTCTTCGTCGGCCGGCGTCTCGAGCGGCTTTCCTTCCTGTCCCTGACGCTGGCGCATTTCCTGCGCATTCCCGCGGCCCGCAGCCAGGGCTCGCTCGAATGGCTGCTCGAATTGTCCGACTCGATCATTACCTACCGCTCGCGCTACTCGCGCCAGCCGGAACTGCTGCCCGTCGTCGACCTGCTGGTTTTCGACGAGAGCAACCCGCACGGCGTGGTCTTCCAGGCCAATGTGCTGGGCAATTACCTGGAGCGCATGGGGCGCGAGCTGGGCGACGATTTCGGCGAAGACCTGGCGGCGGTGCTGGCGCGCTTGCAAGCCTTCGACCTGTACCGCCTGGAGGGCATCCAGTTCGACAGTGCGCGCGATTATTCGGCCTGCGAGGCGCTCGCCGATCTGCTGCTGGATATCGATAGCGCAGCGAACCGGCTTTCCGAAGCGCTGGGCATGCGCTATTTCACGCACGTCGGCGATGTCAGCCGGCAAACCATGGCGGTCTGATCATGCAACCCGTCCGCTATCGCGTTGTGCACGAAACCCGCTACGACTACGGCAGTCCGGTCTCCCTGTCGCAGCAGCAACTGCATTTCTCGCCCCGCGTCCTCGACTGGCAGCGGATCGAGGAGCAGCGCGTCGATATCGAGCCGGAACCTACCTGGCGGCGCGACGGCAGCGATGCCTTCGGCAACCCGGTGACCTGGATCTCGTTCCACTCGCCGCACGACGAGCTGATCATCCGCTCGGTCATGAGCATTGCCGTCATGCCCCATTTGCCAACGGATCTCGAAGCATCGTTGCCGTGGGAGGTGGTCCGTGACCGCCTGGCCTACGATTCGACCGATCCGCTGGCGGAAGACCTCGACGCGACGCGCTTCCTTTTCGAGAGCCCGCATGTTCGCGTCAAGCACGAGCTGGCCCAGTATGCCGCCGATTGCTTCCCGCCTGAGACGCCGGTGCTGGTCGGCGCCCAGGCGCTGATGGCGAAGATTTTCCGCGAATTCACCTTCGACCCGGAGGCGACCACGGTGTCGACGCCGGTCCTCGAAGTGCTCGAAAAAAAGCGCGGCGTCTGCCAGGACTTCGCCCACCTGATGATCGCCTGCCTGCGCGCCCTCGGCCTGGCAGCGCGCTATGTCAGCGGCTATCTGCTGACCCGGCCGCCTCCGGGCAAGCCGCGCCTGATCGGTGCCGATGCTTCGCACGCCTGGGTCTCCGTCTATGCCCCGGGCAGCCAGGGTGAAATGGGCAACTGGGTGGATTTCGACCCGACCAACGATCTCCTGCCGGACACCGAACACATCACGCTGGCCTTCGGTCGCGATTTTTCCGACATCTCGCCGCTGCGCGGCATCATCCTGGGCGGTGGCGGCACCGAGCCGGATGTCGCCGTGACGGTCATTCCGCTTGACGAGGAAGAGATTCCCGAGGAACTGCTCGAATCCGAAGGCGCCGGATGGTCCGGAAGCCGGCGCGAAAGAGAAGTGATGCAGCGCGTCGCCATCATCGGCGGCGGTCCGGCCGGGCTCATGGCGGCTGAAATGCTGGCGACCAGCGATTTGACGGTCAACCGGAAAATTATTCAAATTTACGAATCCATGCCCTCGGTCGGCCGCAAGTTCCTGATGGCCGGCAAGGGCGGCATGAACATCACGCACGCCGAACCGCTGCCCGATTTCATCGGGCGCTACGGCGAGCGCTCGGCGCAGATCGCGCCGCTGCTCGACGCCTTCGGCCCGACGCAACTGCGCGAATGGATCCACGGGCTGGGCATCGATACCTTCGTCGGCACCTCGGGCCGGGTCTTTCCCTCCGAAATGAAGGCGGCACCGCTCCTGCGCGCCTGGCTGCACCGCCTGCGCGGGCAGGGCGTGAGCTTTCATGTGCGCCACCGCTGGCTGGGCTGGGCGGCCGACGGCAGCCTGCGCTTCGCAACGCCCGCCGGCGAGATTGTCGTCCACGCCGATGCGGTCATTCTGGCGCTGGGTGGCGGCAGCTGGGCCAAGCTCGGTTCGGATGGCACCTGGGTGCCCATGCTGGCCGATCGCGGCATCGACGTGGCGCCGCTCAAGCCGGCCAATTGCGGTTTCGACGTGGCGTGGAGCCCGTATTTCAGCGAGCGTTTCGCCGGCGCTCCGGTCAAGGCGGTTACGGCCCGATTTGACGGTCAACCGGAAAAAAAGGGCGAATTCAATATTTCGGCGACCGGCGTCGAGGGCGGCCTGATCTACGCGGTGTCGGCCCCTTTGCGCGATGCGCTGGCCCGTGACGGTTCGGCCGTCCTCCACCTCGATCTGGCACCCGGGCGCAGCCACGAACGCCTGCTCGCCGACCTGTCGCGGCCGCGCGGGCGCGATTCGCTGGCCAATCATCTGCGCCGTCATGCCGGCATCGAGGGCGTCAAGGCCGGCTTGCTGCGCGAATGCTGCGAGGCGGCAAGCTTGAATGCGCCGGGCGCCCTGGCGGCGGCCATCAAGGCCCTGCCGCTGCGGGTGACGGCGACGCGGCCGATCGACGAGGCGATCAGCACGGCGGGCGGCGTGACCTTCGAGGCGGTGGACGAGTCGCTGATGCTGCGCCGCATGCCCGGCGTTTTTTGCGCCGGCGAGATGCTGGACTGGGAGGCGCCGACCGGCGGCTATCTGCTCACCGCCTGTTTCGCCAGCGGCCGCGCTGCCGGACTGGGGGCCGCACGCTGGCTGGAAGGGCAGGCGGGCTAGGCCGTCCCCGCCAGCTCAGTTGCCGTCGTTGAGGATGGCCAGCGCACCTTCGAAGTCGAAGGCAAAGATGCACTCCTCGAAGGCCCGGTACTTGTCGCCGATGTGCTTGCTCAGGCTGCGGGCGTGTTGGCGAACGAGATCCTGCACACTCATTTCACCCTGCTGCAATTCGCGCCGGAGTTTTTCGACGAGCGCCGCGGTGGCGGCGGCATCGACGCCTTCGTCGGCCGACTCCTGCGGTTGCGAAACGGCCGCCAGATCGCGGCACAGGGACGAGTAGGCTTCTTCCGCCGCGACGATCAGCGGCTCGATCTCGGCCATCGTCCGCTCTTCCTTGATGGCCGTTTCCAGGGCCATCGAGGTCTTGTTGATGTGAACCGCACCGAGCGTGGCCGAAACGCCCTTGAGCGAATGGGCCAGGCGCCGGGCTTCTGCTGTATTCCCGTTCGCCAGGTTCTTGCGGATGCCGACAAAGTCGTCCTGATGGTGTTCCGAGAATTTGCTCAGCAGCCGGAGGTAGCTGTCCATCCGTCCGCGTACCGATTGCAGGCCGAAATGGGCGTCCAGGCCGGAAATGCCGGCGAGTTCATTACCGCTGGCAACTTTGACTTCGACCGCGGGCGGCGCCGGTTCCTTGGTCGGCAACCAGCGGGCAAGGGCTTCGTAGAGCACGTTCGGGGCGACCGGCTTGGCGACGTGGTCGTTCATGCCGGCTGCCAGGCAGACGTCGCGGTCCTCGTCGAAGGCGTTGGCCGTCATGGCCAGAATCGGAATCTTGCTCCAGCCAGGCAGCGAGCGGATCTGGCGGGTCGCCTCCAGACCATCCATCACCGGCATCTGCATGTCCATGAGCACGAGGTCGTAGTGGCGTCGACGCGCGAGCTCGAGCGCCTGGGCACCGTTTTCGGCGAGGTCGACCTTGAAGCCGGCGGTCTGCAGCAGTTCGCTGGCCACTTCGGCATTGATGGCATTGTCTTCGGCAACCAGCACATGCGCACCCCGCTGATAGGTGCTGGCCTTGCCGGCACCCGGCGCGGGCGAAGCTTCGCGCTCGTTCGTCACGCCGAACTGGGCCGTGAACCAGAAGGTGCTGCCTTTGCCGATCTGGCTGTCAACGCCGATTTCACCGTTCATCGCTTCGGCCAGGCGGCGGCTGATCGCGAGCCCCAGGCCGGTGCCACCGTAGCGGCGGGTGGTCGAGGTGTCGCCCTGCTCGAACGGCAGGAAAAGCTTGGTCATGGCCTCCGGCGTGATGCCGATACCGGTGTCGCTGACTTCGCAACGAATCACGGCATTGCCGCCTCGCTGGCTGAGCAGTTTCATGCGGACATCGATCGAGCCGCGATGGGTGAATTTGATCGCGTTTGACAGGAAGTTGAGCAGGATCTGCTGCACCCGCAGGGGGTCGCCGAACAGGCTGGCGGGGACGCTCGGATCGAGGTGGTATTTGACCGGCAAATTCTTGGCATGGGCGCGCTCGGCGACCATTTCGCAGGTGCTTTCGCAGATATGGGCCAGCGAGAAGACGGTGCTTTCCAGTTGCAGCTTGCCGGCTTCGATTTTCGAAATGTCGAGCACATCGTTGATGATGCTCATGAGGTGTTGCGCCGCCTCCGCCACCTTGCCCAGGCGTTCCTGCTGCTCGCTGCTGCCGGCACTGCGCTGGGCAATGTGGGTGAGGCCGATGATGGCGTTCATCGGCGTCCGGATCTCGTGGCTGATGTTGGCCAGGAAGGCGCTCTTGGCGCGGCTGGCCGATTCGGCTTCTTCCTTGGCCGAAATCAGCTGCTCGGTCCGTTCGGCCACCAGGGTTTCGAGATGATGGCGATAGTTTTCCAGTTCCGACTGGTTCCGCTTCTTCTCGGTAATGTCTTCCTTGATGGCGAGGTAATTCGTGACTTGACCGTCGAGCTGGCGAACCGGCGAAATGATCGCGAACTCAGTGAAGGTGGAGCCATCCTTGCGCCGATTGATGAACTCGCCTCGCCAGGTCTGCCCGGAAACGAGGGTCTTCCACATCTGGGCAAAGGTTTCCTTCGGCGTTTCCTCGGAATGCAGGACGCGCGGATTGGAACCAATGACCTCATGGCGGCTGTACCCGGTATTGAGCACGAAGGCTTCGTTGACGTATTCGATGTCGGCCTTCGCATTGGTAATCACAATGCTGTGCGGGCTCTGCTCGATGGCCAGCGACAGCTTGCTCAACTGCTCTTCCGCCAGGTGGCGCTCGGTAACGTCCTGCACGGTGCCGACGGCAAAAACGGCTTTTCCGGAATCGTCGTAACGGACGTGGGCCCGCTCGCGTACCCAGCGAACCTGTTGGTCGACGAAAATTCGATGCTCGCTGTCGTACTTGGCCCCTTTCAGGGCAGCCTGCCAGTCGGCCTGCACCCGTTCGCGATCGTCAGGATGGATGCAGGCCAGGAAATCGGCCAGCCGCAGCTGATGATCGAAGGGGAGGCCGAAGATGTGATGGACCTCGTCGCTCCAGTTGAGGATGTCATTGACGATGTCGAGCGTCCAGCTGCCGAGATGGGCGACGGCCTGGGCTTCCTTGAGCTCGGCCTCGCTCTGGCTAAGGCGCTGCTCGAATTGCTTGCGCTCGGTGATGTCCTGGCTGGTGCCGAAGAGGCGGCTGACCCGGCCATCGCTGCCATAGACAAGGTGTCCGACGGTATGTACCCAGCGCTCTTCGCCATCGCTGCGGCGAACCAGCCGGTATTCGTTGTCGAAAGGCTGGCCGCCCCGAAATACATGGTCGCGCGAGTAATTGCTCATCCGCTCGCGGTCGTCGGGGTGGATCAGTTGACGCCAGCCTTCGGTATCGAGGCGTTCATTTTCGGGGATGCCAAATATTTCGTTATGCGTCGGCGAGCCGGTCAATTTGTCGCTGGCGGTATCGAAGGTAAAGTGGCCAAGCCGGGCCAGGCGCTGGGCCTGCAGGAGCATCGCCTCGCTCTGCGCCAGGGTCTGTCTGGAGCTTTGCATGCCCAGACCCAGGCTGAGCTCGCCTGAGACGCTGGAAAGCAGTGCCACCTCTTCCTGGTCGAAGCAGTCGGCCGTCGTCGCGTAGAGATTCAGGACGCCAATGATCTTGCCGTCGACGTAGAGCGGCAGCGAAATGGCCGAACGAATTCCCTGGGCCTGAGCCGTCGCTCGCCATGCCTTGAAGGAGGGATCCTTCTCGACATCGACGGCGATAGCCGGTTCGCCACTGCGTATCGCGCGTTGCCCGAGTGCCTGAAAAGCCGAGACATCGTTGCCGAACAAATCCGCCAATGAGGGCTCAGTGCTGCCGGCGTTGGCACTGGCCATGGGCGCCAGGACGAGTTTTTCGCCGTCAACGATCTCGCCGATCCAGGCCATGAAGTAGCCACCGATCTCGCCGAGGACCGAGCAAACGTCGGCCAGCATCCGCTGCTTGTCGTCGTGGCGAACCAGTGCCTGGGAAACGCCGCTCATCATGCGCAAGGCGCGATTCTGGCGGGTGATCTGCTGGCGGGTATGCTGGCGCTCGGTAATGTCATTGACGACACCGGCGGTGACGCTGGGGCTGCCGTCGGCATTGCGTTCGACGATGCAGCTGCGGTCTTCCACCCAGCGCCAGTTGCCGTCGCAATGCATGATCCGGTATTCGACGACCCGGGAGTGACCCTTGTGGTCCTTGTCGTTGTTTGCCGGCTTGCTCAGCAGGTGACGATCATCGGGGTGGATCAGGTTCATCCACGCCATTTTTGTTTCGGGGGCGTTCTCCCGCGTCAGCCCCAGTATCGTCAGCAAGCCATCGCTGGCGATCAGGCAGCCGGTCCGGTGGCTGTATTCCCAACTGCCCGCAGCAGCGCCGTCCAGCGCCAGGCGCAGGTGCGTCTCGAGGCGCAGGCGTTCGCGTTCCTTCTGGGCGTGCAGCAAGGCGGATTCGAGGCGGTCCAGTGCCAACTGCTCAAACAGGCGGTGCTGGCTGATGACGCCAATGATGCTGTCGTCGGGCGAAAGGACAACCATGTGCCGGAGATGAAATACATTCATCGTTTCCAGCGCCGTGCTGACCGAGGCGGAGACATGGATGCTGCGCAAGGGGGCGCTCATCGTCTCGCGCAGGCTGGCGCGATGCGGCTCCTGGTAAGCCGTGATCAGACGCGGGATGTCGCGTTCGGTGATGATGCCGAGCGCATGGTCGCCTTCGGAAACGATCAGGTAGTCCGACGAGTGTCTGACCATGCTGGCCAGCGCCTCACCCAGCGTTGCATCGGGGGGCAGTTGCGGGATGTTGCGGTCCATGACGCCATCCAGCGTCCGCAAATGGCGAAAGGCATCCGTGCCCAGATGGAGGCGGAAATCGGTTTCGCTGACAATGCCGCAGAGGGTGCCGTCGTCTTCCGTGACAATGAGGTGACGTATCCCGTTGTCCTCGACGAGTTGCCGGGCGCTGGTCAGGTCGAGTTCGGCTGGCGCCGTAATGACCGGACGCGACATGATGGCATGCAGTTGCACCTCGCCCGACTGGTGTTCGTGCAGGGTCCGCAGGATGTTGCTTTCGGTGATGATGCCCTGTACTTCTCCATCGCCCATGACGACCAGGCTGGAAATATGCTCTCGTGACATCAACTGGGCAGCATCGAAGAGCGTCGCATCCGTCGGCAGGCTGCGCACGTTTCGGGTCATGATCTCACGGAGCGTATTGGAGGGACGGGCGCTCATTTGGATTCCGTTTTGTTTGCCGAAATGATCGGTGTCAGGGCGTTGCAAGTGGTCTGCATGGTCTCGGCAAGCGCCGTCAGGAGACGTGAAATAGTGGGCCGTTCCGCGTGTTGATGCAAGGCATCGTTGAGTGCCTGGGCAGCATCGTGGATGCCTTTCAGGCCAAGTGTCCCTGAAACGCCTTTCAGGCCATGCGAGAGATGTTCCACCTGGGACATGTCGTCCCGATCCAGGGCATCACTGATTTTCCCGGCGTCATCACCGTGGGTTTCTACAAAAATCCTGAGCAGGCGCAAATAGCTGGACAGCTTGCCGCGCATGGCTTTCAGCCCGTAGGCGTAATCCAGTCCGGGAACCGAGTTCAGTCCGGCCGACAGCGCTTTTGCTGAATCGGACGGGGATACGATGGCAGGGGCTGGCGACGACACGGTCGCCAGTGCGTCGGGGACGATCCATTTGATCAAGGCTGCATAGAGCGCGCCCGGGTTGACCGGCTTGGCAATATGATCGTTCATGCCTGCTTCGATGCAACGCTGGCGGTCCTCGCCGAAGGCGTTCGCCGTCATGGCCAGAATGGGCACCTTGCGTCCGCTTGCGCTGCCCCGAATCAGTCGGGTAGCAGTCAGGCCGTCCATGACCGGCATCTGAATGTCCATCAGGATCAGGTCATAGGCGTTTTCAGCCGCCATTTTTACGGCAATCTCGCCATCTTCCGCGAGTTCCACCTGGAGGCCGATTTCCCTGAGGAGTTCCAGCGCCACTTCCTGGTTGATCGGGTTGTCTTCGACCAGCAACAGGCGGGCTTGCGGGCAATGGCTGGCAATGACCCGCGCCGCTTCGCTGGCTGTCAGGCAGGGGGCGGGCAGCTCGCCGGCAGATTTGCCGACTTTGAGTCTGGCCGTAAACCAGAAGGTGCTTCCTTCTCCAAGACTGCTTGAAACGCCGGCGTCGCCATCCATCAGGTGGGCCAGCTGATAGGCAATGGCGAGTCCCAGGCCGGTGCCGCCGAAACGCCGCGTGGTCGAATTGTCGGCCTGTTCGAAGGCCTTGAAGAGGCGGCTCTGATGCTCCGGGGCGATGCCGATTCCGGTATCGGTCACGGCGAAGCGGACGATCAGATCGTCGCCCTTCCTGTCGATCAGTTCGATGGCGATGGAAATGCTGCCCTTTTCGGTGAACTTGACGGCATTTCCCAAATAGTTGAGCAGGATCTGACCGATGCGCAAGGGGTCGCCATGCAGGACGGCGGGCAGGGCAGGGTCGATTTGCTTGCGAAGGCGAAGCCCCCGGGATTCGAGTCGGTCGATGAGCAGTTCGCAGGTCGTGTCGAGCAGGTTGGCGACACGGAAGTCGACCGGCGCGAGTTCCATTTTCCCGGCCTCGATTTTCGAGATGTCTAGGATCTGGTTGATGATGGCCAGCAGGTGGTGAGCGGCATCCCCGACCTTGTTCAGGCGGCCGAGCTGGTCAGTGTCCTGGGTGTGCTGCTCGGCAAGGTGGGTCAGTCCGATGATGGCGTTCATCGGGGTTCGAATTTCATGGCTCATGTTCGCCAGAAACTCGCTCTTGGCGCGATTGGCCTGTTCGGCGGCATTTTTGGCGGCATCCAGCTCGGCTGTGCGGGCCGCCACGAGATCTTCGAGGTGTTCCCGGTACTGTTCGAGTTCCTTGGCCGTGCGCTTGGCTTCGGTAATGTCCTGCCAGATGCTGCTGACCATCGGTTTGCCGCCGACCGTGACCAGCGAGGCGCCGACGCGGGCAATCTGGATGCTGCCATCCTTGCGGATGTGCTGGTTTTCGAACACCGCATTGCCTATTTCCATGATCCGGCGGATCGAGGCCTGAAGGTCGGCCCGGCTCATGGTGGCCTGGATGCTGTCCAGCGTCTTGTCGACGAATTCGTCACGGGAATAGCCCAGGTCCCGCAAGGCGGCATCGTTGATTTCGAGGATCTTCAGCGTTTCGGGGTCGACCAGGCAGATGCCATCCTGCGCGTGGTTGACGATGTTGCGGTAGCTCTCCTCTCGTTCGCGCAATGCACGCTCTGCCGCCATGCGCGCCGAGGTGTCGACGATGTACACGACGAGATGGGGAACGCCGTCCATCATGACATTTTCTGCCGAGAGACTGATCTCCCGTTGCCGGCCATCGCGTCCGACGCCGATGCTGGGGTAGTCGACGACCCGGCCATCCCGGCGCAGCAACTCGACCATTTTGGTTCGATCGGCCGCGCTGCCCCAAAGCCCGGCCTCCAGCGTCGTCTTGCCGATCAAGTCCTCGCGCGTCCAGCCATATTCGCTGAGCAGGCGGGCATTGGCCTCGACGAGCTTGCCGTCGGTCTGACGGGTGATGCAGGCAGCGACCGGGGCGGCGCGGAAGGCGATGGCCAGCCGCTGCTGAAGCTGATCGATCTGCTCCGCTGCCCGCACGCGTTCGGAAATGTCGAGAATGAATGCCAGAACGTAGGGGTTTCCGCCCAGGTGGACGACTTCGGCGGATACGCTGATCTGGATCGGCGAGCCATCGCGGCGTCGCCACTCGGTCTGATAGTCCTGCAGCAAGCCGGTTTTCATCAATTGCTGGCGCCAGATTTCGCGCGCCTCGTCGCTCGGCCACAGGTGGAAATCGAGCGCGCTCTTGCCCAGCAGCTCTTCCCGCGCCCAGCCGAGCAATTCCAGGTAGCGCGGATTGACGTCCAGGAAGGTGCCATCGTCGAGGGTGCTCAGGGAGATGGCTGCCGGACTGCCGTTGAAGGCGACGGTGAATCGCTCCTGCAGTTCGTGGGTTTGCGTCATGTCGCGACCGATGCCGAGAACGCCGATCAGATGACCGGCGCTATCGCGTATCGGTGCCTTGATGGTCTGCAGCAACTCGCGATGGCCGTCGCTGGCGAAGGTCACCCATTCGTCGTTGCGGCAGGGGCCGTTGGCGAGCAGGGCGGCGAGGTCGTTGGCACGGAAGAATCTGGCGAGTTCGGGGTCGACGAAATCGAAATCGGTTTTGCCCCGGATACTGGCTTCGTCCGCCCCGAAAAATTGCTCGAAGCGCCTGTTGCAGCTCAGATAGACGCCATCGGGGTCCTTCAGCCAGATCAGGTCGGGGATGGTGTCGAACAGGGTGCGCAATTGGCCGCGCTCCTGCTCGAGGATGGCTTTCGCTTCTTCGGCTGCTGCCCGGCGCGACATGTTGTCGCGCAGGAGACGGTGCAGGAGCAGGTAGAGGAGGCCTGCCGTGGTGGCGATGAAGAACCAGCCCTTGAACATGCTGGCGGTGATCCGCGCCGCCGGATCGGAGATCAGGTAGGCGACGAGCTGGTCCGAAACGAGAATCCACAAGGCCGCCAGCGCAACGTAGGGAAGGACGACCTGGGCGATGGCCCGGTTCAGTTCCTTGTGCTGATCGGTGCGTTGGGGGGGCGGCATGTCTTATTCGGCGTAGGTTTTGGCGATCGTGATGAAGGTGGCGTACTCGCGCACGAAAGCCTCGGCGATGTCGGGGTCGAAATGGGTTCCTCTTCCCTCGACGATGATGCGATAGGCTTCATCGAAGGAAAAGGCCTGCTTGTAGACGCGCTTGCAGGTCAGGGCGTCGAACACGTCGGCCAAGGCCATCAGGCGCGCGGCGACGGGGATGGCGTCGCCCTTGAGTCCGTCGGGGTAGCCCGTGCCATCCCATTTTTCGTGATGCGAGCGGGCAATCAATTTGGCGATCGCCAGGAATTCGACTGGCTTTTCGGCATCAGCCTCGGCTTGGGCGATGGCGTTGCTGCCCAGTTCGGCATGGGTCTTCATGATCGTCCACTCTTCCGGCGTCAGTTTGCCGGGCTTGAGGAGGATGTGGTCGGGAATGCCGACCTTGCCGATGTCGTGCAGCGGTGCGGACTGCGCGAGGGCATTGATGGTGCGTTCGTCGAGATACGCGCTGAAGCGCGAGTGATTGCGCAGGGCCCTGGCCAGCGTCAGAACGTATTCCTGCGTGCGCCGGAGGTGCTTGCCGGTTTCCGGGTCGCGGGTCTCGGCCAGGCGGGCCAGTGCGTGAATGCTGACTTCCTGGATCAACTGGTTTTCGCCCATGCGGCGGACCACTTCGGCTTCCAGGTAGCTGTTCTGGTCGCTGAGGATGTCGCGGGCCTGCTTGAGGTCGAGCTGGGTCCGGATGCGGGCGAGGACGATGCTGGGGCGGATCGGTTTGGTGATGTAGTCGACGGCGCCGTGATCCAGCCCGCGTTCCTCGTCCTCGGTGCCGTCCATGGCAGTCACGAAGATTACGGGGATGTTGCGGGTGAGCGGCGAGGCGCGCAGTTCGGCCAGCACGTCGTAACCATCCATCTCCGGCATCATGACGTCGAGCAGGATGAGGTCCGGCGTCGGGGTGCCCTGCGCGATCTGCAGGGCGCGCCGGCCGGAGTTGGCGGCGCGTACCCGATAGGTGGGTTGCAACAACTCACCGAGGACACTGAGGTTCTCCGGCGTGTCGTCGACGATGAGTATGGTCGGTGGTCTCTCGCTCATTCGCTGTCTCCAGTCGCCTTTTAATGGCGAATTTCACAAAATTATCACCTTAAGGCCGAAAAATAGCTATGGCGGAAAACGCTTTCCGACGCTCTGGGGCGGTTTTTGGGGAAAAAACCTTATCGGGCAAATTTCAATTTTGGGCTTTTTTTCCGGTTGACCGTGAAATCGCGAATTGCCGGTCCCGGTAAGCGCCAGGCTGCGTCTCAGTTGTCGCGCTGGTTGCCGACGATGCGGTGATAGATGGCAAAGCGCGCCTTGTCGATGTGGCCGGCGTCGACGGCCGCGATCAGGGCGCAGTCGGGTTCCTTGTGGTGGTGGCAATCGCGAAAGCGGCATTTGCCGAGAAATGGGCGGAACTCGGGAAAGGCGATTTCGATTTCCTGGCGGTCGAGGTGGCCCAGACCGAATTCCTGCAGGCCGGGCGAGTCGATCAGGTGCGAGTCGGCGTCAAGGTGGTAGAGCGTGGCGTGCGTCGTGGTGTGCTTGCCGGAGTCGAGCGCCAGCGATATCTCGCGGGTCGCCGCCCGGGCTTCGGGAATCAGCGCATTGACCAGGGTCGATTTGCCCATGCCGGACTGGCCGACGAGCACGCTGGTCTGGCCGGCAAGCCAGGGACGCAGGTCATCGGCGTGGTCGCGGGCGGAGAGTTCGAGGACGCGATAGCCCTGCGCGGCGAGGACCGCCAGCCGCTGGCGGGCGCCGGCCAGCCGGTCGGTGAGGTCACACTTGTTGAGGATGATGAGCGCGCTGATCTCCTCGCTTTCCGCGGCCACCAGGGCGCGGCTGATCAACTCGTCGGAAAAGGCCGGTTCGGTGGCAACGACGATGATCAGCTGATCGACATTGGCGGCAATCAGTTTCTGGCGGATTTCGTTGGAGCGGTAGAGCAGGCTGCTGCGCGGCTCGATTGCCTCGATCACGCCCTGGTCGTCGGCGGTCTGCTGGATATTGACGCGGTCACCGCAGGCGACGTCGCTTTTCTTGCCCCGGGGGAAACAGCTCAGTCGCCTGGCATCCGCCAGTTCGACGATGTACTGGCGGCCATGCGCGGCGATGACGCGTCCTTCCATCAGTTTTTGAAGCGGTAGTACTGCTGGTTCAGATAGGCCGCGACCTCGGCTTCCTCTTCCGGAAACCAGCCGGCCTTGACCTGCGAATTGCAGGTGGCGACGCGTTGCAGGACGTCGAGCTGGGTCGACAGCAGGCGGCCGTCGCGGGTGTACATCTTGCTGCCGTCGCCGCCGTAATAGCGGACGTGGCAGGCGATGCACGCCTTGTCATGATGTTCCTTGCCGTTTTTTGGATCGGCGTCGCCCCAGGGTTCCGCAGCTGCGACGAGCGGCGGTGCCAGGGTGGCGGCAAGCAGTGCGTAGAGCGTCTTCATGCGGGATTCTCCTGGGCTTGCAGGTGCGCGATGCGCTGGGCTGCCGGTGGATGGGAGTCGTAAAACAACGAGTGTAGCGGGTCGGGCGTCAGGGTAGAAGCATTGTCCTGATAGAGCTTGACCAGGGCGTGCACGAGATCGTCGGCCGAGGCATTCTCCGCCGCATAGGCGTCCGCCTCGAATTCATGCTGGCGGGAAAAGTGGCTCATCAGCGGGCTGAGCGGGAAGGTGAATACCGGCATGACAAGGAAGAACAGGATCAGCGCCAACGTCGTGTTCTGCGCCGGTACGCCGAGCCCGGCATAGAACCAGGGGGCGTCGATCAACTGGCCGAGCAGCCAGAGAAAACCGAGCGATCCGGCGAACATCAGGACCATGCGCTTGACCACGTGCTTTTTCCGGAAATGACCCAGTTCATGGGCCAGCACGGCCTCGACCTCGGTCGGCGCGAGGCGGGCGAGCAGGGTGTCGAAGAAGACGATCCGCTTGTTGTTGCCAAAGCCCGTGAAATAGGCGTTGCCGTGGCTGGAACGCTTCGAGCCATCCATCACGAAGAGGCCCGAGGAGCGAAAGCCGCAACGCCCCAGCAGCGCCTCGATGCGCGATTTCATCTCACCCTCTTCGAGCGGCGAGAACTTGTTGAAGAGCGGTGCAATCCAGGTCGGGTAAACGAACATGATGAGCAGGTTGAAACCGCTCCAGAACAGCCAGACGTAAAGCCACCAGTATTCGCCCATCGCGCCCATGAGCCAAAGGACGGCGGCTATGACCGGGGCGCCGATGGCGACGCCCAGCACGGTCTGCTTGAGCAAGTCCGTGAAGAACAGGCCCAGCGTCATGCGGTTGAAGCCGTGGCGAGCCTCGACCACGAACTGGCTGTAGAGCGATAGCGGCAAGTCGATCAGGCCGGAAATGAACATCAGGCTGAAAATCATCGCCAGTCCGTAGGCGAGGCCGTCAAGGCGGACCGACCAGATATCGTGCAGCGCCGCGAGGCCGCCACCCAGCGTGAAGGCAATCAACATGGCCGCCTCGATCAGGGTGCCGACCATGGCGATCTTGCTGCGGTCCACCGTGTAGGCGGCGGCTTTTTGATGGTCAGCGAGGGCAATGCGTTCGGCGAAGTCGGCCGGTACGGCGTTGCGATGCGCGTCTACGAAGCGAATGTGCCGACGCTTGAGCCACAGGCGGACTGTGACGGTCAACAGGAAAAAAACGAGAAAAACGAAAGTGAAATCAGGCGTCACGGATACGGGGCCAAAGCTGTGCGAAAATCGCGGTTTTCAAGGATTCGGGCAATTATATGGCAGGCACTGCAAACAACCTCGTCTGGCTGGACATGGAAATGACCGGGTTGAACCCGGATGGCGATCGCATCATCGAAATGGCCATGGTCGTCACCAATTCCGAACTGGAAATGGTCGCCGAATCGCCGGCCTGGGTCGTCCATCAGTCCGATGCCGTGCTGGCCGGCATGGACGACTGGAATCAGAAGACCCACGGTCGTTCCGGCCTGATCGACAAGGTCAAGGCCTCGACGATGGATGAAGCCGCCGTCGAAGCCGAAGCCCTCGAATTCCTCAAGAAGTATTCGCTGGCCGGCCATTCACCCATGTGCGGCAACTCCATCGGTCAGGATCGCCGCTTCATGGCGCGCTACATGCCGACGCTGGAAGCCTTTTTCCACTATCGCAATCTCGACGTCAGCACCCTGAAAGAGTTGTGCAAGCGCTGGCAACCGGAGATTTACAAAGGCTTCAAGAAAAAGAGCAAGCACACGGCGCTGGCCGACATCTATGAATCCATCGATGAGCTGAAGTACTACCGCGAGCACTTCCTGAAGGGCTGACGCCCCGCTTCGGCGGCCGTCAGCGGCGGAGGAGACGGAAGGTCTCCTTGCGGTCGCCCGGCCGGTTGCCTTCCCAGACCTTGGTCCAGTGGCCATTGGGCGCAGCCAGTTCCTTCCGGGTGTCGCCGACCACCAGCAGCCAGTTGCAGGCCTGGCCTGCCTTCGAGTCCTCGGCCGCCGGTTCGATGCCGACGAAATAAGCCAGCGAGGCCAGTTGCGTGTTGTTCAGACCGCGTTCTGCCAGGCAGCCGTGATCGGCAGGCAGGCGCTGGGCGATGGCCTGGGCAACGGGGCGATAGGACTTGTTGAAGTCGAACCAGGGCATGATCAGCGTCGTTGCCAGCAGCCACAGGGTGGTGCAGCCCAGCGTCCAGTGGGTCAGGCTGCGATAGGGTGAGCGTGGTGCCGTGACGATCAGCCAGATCCACCAAGCCGTGGCCGCCACGCCGACCAGCATCGCCAGCAGATCGAATTGTCCGACAAATCCCGGCCGCAACACCACGGCCCGCTTCGCCATCTGTGCCGGCCAACCCAATGCCATCGCCGACCAGCCCAGCCAGACCAGGCCGACAAAGACACTGAAAGTCGACATGGCGAACCAGTCGAAGGCATTGGCCGCGCCGCGCCGCAACGCCAGCGCGCCCGGGGTGGCCAGCAGGGCCAGCGGCGGCAGCAAGAGGAGCGCCGGAATCTGGCGTGGACGGTAACCCCAGGCCAGCAGCAACAAGGTCATCAGCAAGAAGGCGAGGGGAAGAAGCTGTTCCGGAGCACGGAGCGTTTTTCGCCTGATCCATAGCGTCCACGCAGCCAGCGGGAACGCCGGGAATGCGAACCAGGGCAGCATGGCCAGGAAACGACCGCCGCCGACCATCGAAAATGGCGTCTTCAAGGGTGCCAGTTCGGTCGCCAGCCAGCCGTGGAAGCGTGCCGGTTCCAGAAAGAGAAGAAGCAGGGGCCAGGGCAATATCAGGACGATGGCCAGCGCCAGTCCGATCAACAAGGTGTGCAGGGCCTTTTGACGATCCGGAGAGAGCCACCAGGCAACCGGGGCGATGGCCAGTAGCGGTAGCGTCGGCGCAATGCCGGTGCCAAGCAGGCAGCCTGCTACCGCCAGACCATAAAAAATGCCCGTCAGGCGAGGTTTGCGCCCGATCGCGGCGAGTCCGCCCAGGCCACCGGCGTAGGCTGCCAGCGCAATCAACATGGGCTGCGCATCGTGCGCATGAAAGAGTAGTCCGGCGCAGCCGGCCAAGAGCAGCGGGCTGGCCGCGGCGCTATCCTCGCCGTACAGTTCCCGGCCGGCGTAATACAGCCCGATCAAGGCCAGGGCAACCCAGATGCCGCTGGCCAGACGCATCGCCTCATGAAGCGGCAATAGCCATCCGAACAGATGTCCGGTCAGCGCTGCGCTCCAGTAATAAAGCGGCGGCTCGTGGAAGGGGCGGCCTGCCAGATCGGGCGACAGCCAGTCCCCGTAATTCAGCATGTGCCACGCCGTACCAATGTGGATGGCGTCTTCGCCTTTCCAGGGATCGCGGCCAAAAAGGCCGGCCATCACGTAGAAAGCCAGGATCGCAGCCAGCACCCAGCCGGCGGGCGGCAGTTGGATGCCGCGACGCATGGTCTGGCGAATCAGGGCAAATAGTTCAGGCATGTCGGCCAGAAATGAAAAAGGCAGCCATATGGCTGCCTTTTATACCGTAATTCGGGTGATCAGGCAGCAGCCTTGCCGCGCATCGCGCCGAATTTCTGGTTGAAGCGCTCAACACGGCCAGCCGTGTCGACGATCTTCTGCTTGCCGGTGTAGAACGGGTGGCAGAGGGAACAGACTTCGACGTGAAGCGCCTTCTTCATGGTCGATTTGGTCGTGAAGGTGCTGCCACAGGAGCAGGTCACCTGAATCTCGTTGTAATCCGGATGGATATTGGCTTTCATCTTTAGTCCTTAAGTCAAGCGACCGGCGGATGTGGCCGATCTAGTAAGCCGGTCATTATCGTTGAATAATCACCGGCTTGCAATGTTTTTTGTCGGCCGCGCTGTCTGGCGTCACAACGCACCCCACGGCTTGTTGCGGCGAAGGCCAACTTTGTTAGCGAAGTTAAGCCCGCGCAGGAGGGCGGCCGAAGCCAAAGCTGCCGTTGCGATGCGGCTTTAGCCGCGGCGCATGGCGTCAAAAAACTCCTGGTTGCCCTTGGTCGATTTGACCTTGTCGAGCAGGAATTCCATGGCTTCCAGATCATCCATCGGGTAGCAGAGTTTGCGCAGGACCCACATCTTCTGCAGCACATCCGGCTTGAGCAGCAGCTCTTCGCGGCGGGTGCCGGAGCGGTTGACGTTGACCGCGGGATACATCCGCTTTTCCGCCATGCGACGGTCAAGATGGATTTCGGAATTGCCGGTACCCTTGAATTCTTCGTAAATCACTTCGTCCATGCGCGAGCCGGTATCGATCAGCGCCGTGGCGAGGATGGTCAGCGAGCCGCCTTCCTCGATGTTGCGTGCTGCACCGAAGAAGCGCTTGGGCTTCTGCAGGGCATTGGCGTCGACACCACCCGTCAGCACCTTGCCGGAAGCCGGTTGTACGGTGTTGTAGGCGCGGGCCAGGCGAGTGATCGAGTCGAGCAGGATCACGACGTCCTTCTTGTGCTCGACCAGGCGCTTGGCTTTCTCGATGACCATCTCGGCAACTGCGACGTGGCGGGTGGCCGGTTCGTCGAAGGTAGAGGCGACGACCTCACCCTTGACGGTGCGGGTCATTTCGGTGACTTCTTCCGGACGCTCGTCGATAAGCAGCACGATCAACACGACTTCCGGATGATTGGCGGTAATCGCGTGGGCGATGTTCTGCAGCATCACGGTCTTGCCGGTCTTCGGCGGTGCAACGAGCAGGCCACGCTGGCCGCAGCCGATCGGGGCGATCATGTCGATGACACGGCTGGTAATGTTTTCGTCGGACTTGATGTCGCGTTCGAGCTTGAGGTGACGCGTCGGATGCAGCGGCGTCAGGTTCTCGAACATGATCTTGTTTTTGTTGGCTTCGGGCGGGAAGCCATTGATGCGGTCAAGCTTCGTCAATGCAACGTAGCGTTCGCCATCCTTGGGGGTACGAATTTCGCCTTCAACCGTATCGCCCGTGCGCAGGTTGAAACGCCTGACTTGCGACGGCGAAACATAGATATCGTCCGGGTTGGCCAGGTATGAGGTATCGGCCGAGCGAAGAAAGCCGAAGCCATCGGACAGTACTTCGAGGGTGCCATCGCCGTAAATGGTGTCGCCGTTTTTGGCCTTGGCCTTCAGGATGGCATAAATCAATTCCTGTTTGCGCATCCGGTTGGCGTTTTCGATCGCCAATTCGGTCGCCATATCCAGCAGTTTGCTGACGTGTAGTGTTTTGAGTTCGGAAAGTTGCATGTGGGAGTATGGCGCCTAATGGAGGGCCGGGCTGCAGCCCGAAACCGGGGGCGCGAGAGCTTGGTAGCTTTTGAGAGGGGAGTGATACCCGGGCGCTAAGCCGATGGTATCTGCCTGAAGGTGCAGGACGCACCTTCAGGGCAGGAGACTACGGAGATTACAGGTTGCTGTCAATAAAGGCAGCAAGTTGGGATTTGGACAATGCACCAACCTTGGTCGCTTCGATGTTGCCGTTCTTGAAAATCATCAGGGTCGGAATGCCGCGGATGCCGTACTTGGCGGGAGTAGCCTGATTGTCGTCAATATTGACCTTGGCTACCTTCAGTTTGCCGGCATACTCGTTTGCCACTTCGTCGAGGATGGGAGCAATCATCTTGCAGGGCCCACACCACTCTGCCCAGTAGTCGACGAGAACCGGTTGCTGCGATTGCAGCACTTCCGCTTCAAAGGTGTCGTCGGTTACGTAATGAATGTGCTCGCTCATGGTTGCCTCATGGGATGGGTAAAACGAATCGGTGAGATCGCGCCGGATTGGCGACGTGAATGTTGCGTGATGCTAGCGAAAAAAGAGGCTGTAGGGAAGCATCGACATCAGGGTTTAAGCAGATTGGCTAGTTCGACCGCTGTTTTGACCTTCATCTTGTCGAAAAGGTTGGCGCGATGCACCTCGACGGTGCGCATGCTGATGTTCAGTTCGTCAGCGATGACCTTGTTGAATTTGCCCATCAGCACGAGGTCCATGATCTGGCGCTCGCGCGTGGTCAATGTGGAAATTCTTGCATTGACAGAGTCTGCCGAGGCATTGGCCGCTCGCTGGCGGGCATCAAGATTCATCGCTTCTTCGATGCGGGTGGCCAGCTCATTGTCGTTGAGCGGTTTTTCGAAGAAATCGAAAGCGCCTTTTTTGAGCGTATTGACCGCCAGGGGAACGTCACCGTGACCCGTCAGGAAAATGACGGGAAGGGTTGATTTCCTCTCTCGTAGCTGATCAAAGCAGTCCAGTCCGCTCATGCCCGTCATTCGCATGTCGAGGACGACGCAACCGCTGGTACTTGGCGTCCAGGCAGACAAGAAGCTTTCCGCCGAATCGTAGGCGGCATTGGCAATGCCGCGCGATGTGAGCAACCAGGCCAAAGCATCGCGAATCGCGTCGTCGTCGTCAACCAGATGCGCTTTGGGGGAAGTCATTCGCTTTCCATTGGCAGGGTGAATATGAATATCGTACCGCTTCCGGTTGGGGAGTGGATATTGTCTTCAGCCCAAAGTCTGCCTCGATGGAATTCAACAATGGACCGGCAGATGGAAAGTCCGATCCCCATCCCTTCTGGCTTGGTTGTGAAGAATGCCGTAAATAACTTGTCCCGAATTTCTGGCGAGATGCCGCTGCCACAGTCGCTTACCTGGATCTGTATTTCCGAGTCGATCGTTACCGTCGAGATGTTCAGAACGCGATCTGCCTCTTCGTTTCCCGCCATGGCTTCCATTCCGTTGCGGATCAGGTTGAGCAGAACCTGTTCAAGCATCAGGCGATCAGCGGGTATGGGCGCCAGATTGGGGATTTCGCAGTCAATCCGGACGTGGCGTTTGCGCGCTTCCGCTTCCACAAAGCCCAGGCAGTCCTCAATGACCTCCCCGATCAGGCAAGGGGCGCGCTTGGGTTCGCTTTTGCGAACGAAGTCATGTACTCGGCGGATGATTTTCCCCGCGCGCTGGGCTTGTACGCCGATTTTTTCCAAGGCAGGAAGAATGTCCTGGGGGTTAGCCTTTCCGCTGGATAGCAGGTTTTGGCATCCCGTGTTATAGCTGGCGATTGCAGCCAGGGGTTGGTTGAGTTCATGGGCAAGTGTCGATGCCATTTCGCCCATGGTGACCAGTCGCGATGTGAATTGCAGTTTGTCCTGTTGCTGGCGGGCCAGCTCCTCGGCATGCTTGCGTTCCGTGATGTCAAGGACGGACGCCATCCAGCCGGTGTGCCGACCGCTCCCGTCAATCAGTTTTGCTTCGTAGATCAGCGCGTGGAAACGTTCTCCATTTTTGCGCATGAAGGTGATTTCAAAACCGTCAGGCGGGGCTTCTCCGGCCAGAACGGTTTGGTGCATGGCAAATGTTTCTTCCAGTTGCTCGGGGGCCCAATAAGGCATCGGTGGGGCTCGATTGACGAGTTCGGCGGCACTGAAACCAGTCATTCTGCAGAATGCCGGATTGACATAAATGACTCGTCCTTTTAAATCCCTGGCGCGCATGCCGACGGTTAAGGAATCCTCCATGGCAGCCCGGAAGGCGTGTTCTTCCCTGAGTGCATCCTCTGCCAGAGAACGCTTCTTCATCAGGTCACGAACCAGCCACAGGCTCCAGAAAACGCCTGCGGCGAGCAATATGATTGCCGCAACCAGCAGGCGCTGAAGGGTGTTGTCTGGCGCGTTGTAACTTGTGACGCGTAGCAACAAACCCCATCCCGGCGGGTCGAAGGGTATTTCGTAGCTTTGGCTTCGGTTGCCCGATATGTGGGTCTTCGTCGCAAACTGACGATCATTGTCGTCGACTATTTCGACCTTGTATTTTTCGGTGAACCACCATGGTACCTGATTGGCAAGAAGGGTTTCCAGTGGGTAAAGAAGCGCGAGCATCCCGACAATACGGCGCTCATTGAATAGCGGAACAAGCAGCTCGATATAGGCGCGATTATCCTCAAGAAAAAATGGTTCGCTGTATTGCTGTTTACCTAGGCGATGGGCCAGTTCGAAAGCTTTTGCTGTGACTGGCGGACCAAAAGATTCAATGTCGCTATCCGGGTGTTTGGTCGTTGGCAGCGCATCCAGAACATGTCGGTTGTTGTCCAGCCAGAGGATTTGGGCAATATCCGACGAATTTTTCAGCATGTGTTCGGCGCGTATTCTGAAAAGCTTTTGGCGATCAGGCGCATTGGCCATGTCCAGCGCCAACTGCTGCAATTGTTCTTCGTTGCTGCCCAGATGAAAACGAAGATTCTGTTCAAGCCACAGCACATCCTTTATCAGTGCGGAACGCTCTTCTTCAGCCTCATTGCGGTGGAGTAGCCAAATCAGTGCGAGTACGGCAATAAGCAGCAGGACAATGCCCATTTTGGGTAAAGCAAGCAGCCATCGGAGTCGACGGGAGTTTCCACTTGGTATCTGAAGAGTTTGGCTCATTGTCAAAATGGTACATCACGTCATTTCACGATACGTAATTGTGGCTATCCACAATTCGGAAATCCACAATGGTTTGAAGGCATTGCGTTGGGGATACTGCCGCCCACTTTCCGGACTTTCCGGATGGCGCTACCAAAGGAGGGCAAGCCCCGTGGCCAAAAAAGCAATATTCAAGAGTCTCTATTTCCAGGTAATTGTCGCGATCGTCATCGGCGTGTTGCTCGGACATTTCTATCCCGAAACCGGTGCGGCGATGAAGCCGCTGGGTGACGGGTTTATCAAGTTGATCAAAATGATCATTGCCCCGATCATCTTCTGCACCATTGTCGTTGGCATTGCCGGCATGGAGGACATGAAGAAGGTTGGCAAGACAGGCGGGCTTGCCGTTTTGTATTTCGAAATTGTCAGCACGATTGCACTGATCATCGGCTTGATTGTTGTCAATTTGTGGGCGCCGGGTGTTGGCATGAACGTCGATGTTTCGACGCTCGATACAAAAGGCATCGCGAAATATGCCGAGCCGGGCAAGATGCAGTCGACCGTGGATTTTTTGCTGAACATCATCCCGACCAGCGTTGTCGATGCGTTTGCCAAGGGGGACATGCTGCAGGTGCTGTTCTTCTCGATCCTTTTCGGCTATGCCATGCACGCCTTTGGTGAGCGCGGCAAGCCTGTATTCGAGTTGATTGAAAAGCTGTCTCACGTGCTGTTCGGTATCGTTGGCGTCATCATGAAGGTCGCTCCGATCGGTGCTTTTGGTGCAATGGCCTATACCATTGGCAAGCACGGTGTCGGTAGTCTGGCGCAACTGGCCAGCCTGATGGGCGCCTTCTACCTGACTTGCGTGATTTTCATTCTGGGCGTGCTGGGCAGTATCGCCGCCGCTCATGGATTCTCGATCATCAAGCTGATCAAATACATCAAGGAAGAGTTGTTCCTGGTACTTGGCACGTCATCATCGGAGTCTGCGTTGCCTCGCCTGATGGCCAAGATGGAAAATGCCGGCGCCCAGAAATCGGTCGTCGGTCTGGTCGTGCCGACGGGCTATTCCTTCAACCTTGACGGAACATCGATTTATCTCACGATGGCGGCCGTGTTCATTGCTCAGGCTACCAATACGCCGATGGATCTTGGGCAACAAATTACGCTGTTGCTAATCCTGCTCCTTACCTCCAAAGGGGCGGCGGGCGTTACTGGAAGTGGATTCATCGTGTTGGCGGCGACGCTGTCGGCTGTGGGCACGGTCCCGGTTGCCGGATTGGCACTGATTCTTGGTATCGATCGTTTCATGTCCGAGGCTCGCGCATTGACAAACTTTATCGGCAACAGCGTCGCAACATTGGTGGTCGCCAAGTGGTGTAAGGCATTGGATGTCGAGCGAATGAACGCTGTTCTCAACAACGAAACCGATGATGAAGCGGACAACCCTGAGCTGGTTTTGGACGATGCGCCGGAGGTGGTTATCCCCCACGTTCCTCGCCCGATTGTCGAGCACCACTGATCGGTTTTTATCGCCCTCAAACCGCCGGCTGTTCCGGCGGTTTTTTTATGGGCGAGCGCTATGTGGAAAACCACAATACGCGGCAGTTATCTCTTTCGTAATAATTTCATCCAGCTGAAATTGATTAATTTCGCTTTCTCAATTTATTGGAGGAGACAACAATGAAAGTATCCAAATTATTGATCGCTTTGTTCGCAGGTGTCGTGTCGCTGAGCGCCTATGCCCAGGCGCCGATTGTCATCAAGTTCAGTCATGTCGTGGCTGCCGATACCCCGAAAGGCAAAGCGGCCGAAATGTTTGCCAAGAAGGCCGGCGAACTGACCAAGGGCAAGGTCAAGGTTGAGGTCTATGCGAACTCGACGCTTTACAAGGACAAGGAAGAAATGGAAGCGCTGCAACTCGGTGCTGTCCAGATGCTTGCGCCTTCGTTGGCCAAATTTGGCCCGTTGGGTGTCAAGGAATTTGAAGTGTTCGATCTGCCTTTCATCTTCAGCGGCTACGAAGATCTGCGCAAAGTTACCAATGGTCCGGTTGGCAAGCAGTTGCTGAGCAAGCTGGAGCCCAAGGGAATTCGTGGTCTGGGCTACTGGGACAACGGATTCAAGTCCTTTTCGCTGAATACTCCAATCAAGACGCCTGCAGACCTCAAGGGTAAGAAGTTGCGTATCCAGTCTTCCAAGGTGCTCGAGGAAGAAGTGCGCGCGCTGGGCGGCTTGCCTCAAGTCATGGCTTTCTCTGAGGTGTATCAGGCGCTGCAGACGGGCGTTGTAGATGGTACGGAGAATCCGATTTCGAACCTCTATACCCAGAAGATGCATGAAGTGCAGAAACATTTGACGCTGACTGAGCACGGTTACCTCGGTTACGCGGTCATTGTTAACAAGAAATTCTGGGATGGTCTGCCGGCCGATGTGCGCGGGCAACTTGAGGATGCCATGGAGCAGGCAACGCGTTACGCAAACCAGATCGCCAAGGTCGAAAACGATAGCGCACTGGATGCGGTTAAGAAGAGCGGAAAGACAACTGTCTATACACCGACCAAGGAAGAACGTCTGGCATTCAAGAAGGCGCTGGTGCCGGTCCATCAGAAGATGGAAGGCCGCGTTGGCAAGGAAGTGATCCAGGCGGTTTACAAGGATATCGGCTTCAAGCCGGATAGCCTCTGACCGTAGCTGCAACTTGAACGCAGGGGGCCACGGCCCCCTCGTCACAACGGGGGAACTCGTCATGATCAACAAGGCGTTGAATCACCTTGAAGAGTTGCTGGTCACCTTCCTGATGGGGGCTGCCACACTCATAATTTTTCTTTCCGTCATGCACCGCTATCTGGCAGGGATGGATATTCCCGGTCTGCAGGACTGGCTGCTGACACTCAATTTCGGCTGGGCTCAGGAGCTCTGCATCATCATGTTTGTCTGGATGGCGAAATTTGGCGCCGCCTATGGCGTGCGTACCGGCATCCACGTTGGCGTCGATGTGCTGATCAACCGACTCGATGATGGAGCCCGGGGCAAGGCCATTGTTTTCGGCTTGTTGGCCGGCGCCTTGTTTACCGGCATCGTGGCGACACTTGGTGGGCATTTTGTCTGGGAAAACGGTGCCCATTACGCCATATTCCAGTTCCTCGGGATCGATACCGGGGACAACTATGAGGGGCCGACGACACCGGACCTTGAATGGCCTACCTGGATCGTCTATAGCGCTATTCCGCTTGGCTCTTCGCTGATGTGTTTCCGCTTCTTGCAGGTTTGTATTTCGTTCATTCGTACGGGTGAGCTACCACATCATGATCATGGGCACGTCGATGGTCTGGAAGATGAAAAGCCGCCTGTCGATGTCAATCTTTATGGAATGGACGATAACCTGCACATGCACGACTTGAAGCACCCAATGGTTGGTGAGCGCCGTTCAGGTGAAGATCGCCGGCAGGTGGAGATGAGCGGTCAGGATCAAGAGCGCCGCCAGGGTGAGCGCCGCAACAAAAACGAGAAGGGGGAGCAGCAATGAACGCTCTGGTAATTTTCGGTCTGCTCGCCGTGCTCATGCTGTCCGGCATGCCGATCTCCATTTCGCTCGGTCTGACTGTGCTGACCTTCCTCTTTACGATGACAGAAGTGCCGCTCGAATCGGTGGCGCTTAAGCTCTTCACCGGCATCGAGAAGTTCGAAATCATGGCCATTCCGTTTTTCATCCTGGCCGGTAACTTTCTGACACACGGCGGGGTGGCGAAACGGATGATCAATTTCGCGACATCCATGGTCGGCCATTGGTATGGTGGTCTTGGCTTGGCCGGCGTGTTGGCCTGTGCGCTGTTCGCGGCAGTCTCTGGTTCCAGTCCCGCGACGGTCGTGGCTATCGGTTCCATTCTCCTGCCGGCTATGGTCAAGGCAGGGTTCCCGAACAAGTTCGGCGCCGGCGTCATTGCGACTTCCGGGGCCCTTGGCATCCTCATTCCGCCGTCCATCGTCATGGTGATGTACTCGGTGGCGACCAATACATCGGTCGGCGCGCTATTTATGGCCGGCGTAATTCCGGGCTTGGCGTTGGCAGGTGTGTTGGGTGGTGTTACCTGGTATCGCGCCAAGAAATTCAACTACCCACGCCAACCGAAGGCCACTTGGGGAGAGCGCTGGAGAGCCTTCCGCGCTTCGGTTTGGGGGCTGTTGCTCATCGTTGTTGTCATGGGTGGAATCTATTCAGGTATTTTCACGCCGACAGAGGCTGCGGCCATGTCTGCAGTCTATGCCTTTATTTGCGCCGTGTTCATCTACAAGGATCTCGGGTTGAAGGACGTGCCAAAGGTGTTGCTCAACTCGGCGAACATGTCGGCAATGTTGCTCTACATCATCACCAATGCCGTGTTGTTCTCGTTCATCATGACCAACGAAAATATTCCGCAGGCACTGGCGGACTGGATGTTGGGCAATGGTTTGGGGGTGATCACCTTCCTGCTGGCGGTCAATGTGATCCTGCTTCTGGCTGGTAACTTCATGGAGCCGTCATCAATTGTCCTGATCTTCGCTCCCATCCTATTCCCGGTTGCAGTTGCGCTCGGCATCCACCCCGTGCATTTTGGCATCCTGATGGTGGTAAATATGGAGGTTGGTATGTGCCACCCGCCGGTCGGACTGAATCTCTATGTCGCGTCGGGGATTACCAAAATGGGGATTACAGAACTCACTATCGCAGTCTGGCCATGGTTGCTCTCCATGCTGGGCTTCCTGCTCGTGGTGACGTACTGGCCTGCATTGTCCCTTTGGCTGCCACAGCAACTCGGCATGATCTAAGTCTGCCTGCAGGTTCAGTGTTGTTTGCAAGCCCCGGCTGAGTCCGGGGCTTGTTCATTTTCCGAACTCGTATGGCACAATCCGCTCCCCGGAGCGTCTGTTAGGAAACCATGAAATTCGCCTTGTCGATAATCGCCTTGATCGTTGCTGCCCTGGTCATTCCCTTCTTGTTACCGGGTACCGGCAAGCAAGCAGGCGTGGACCCCAATGCCAATTTACCCTGGCAAATCGAACTAGACGGAAAGGGCGGGAGTGCGGTTTTTGGTTTGCAGCCAGGAGTCAGCACTGTCGGTGACGTACGCAAAAAGCTGGGTGCCGAGATCGATCTGGCGATTATTGCGGAACCCAACGAAATTGGCACCCTTGAAGGCTATTACTCGCAAGTGGCGTTAGGTTTTGTGCTGGCCAAGGTGATTGTTACGGTCGACGCGAAAAATGAGGCAATTCTGGAAATGCGGGAACGCGCACTGAAAGCCAAGCACATGGAAAGCGTGACGCGGAAGATTACCTTGCACCCCGATGACCTGCTGGCGATCGAAAAGATGGCCGTTAAGGCGATTAGTGTCATACCCACCGTCAACCTGGATGAAGAGACGGTCACTCAGCGTTTTGGGAAGCCCGGCGAGCGGCTTGTCGTTTCGGAAAAGCGCGTGCATTTGCTCTATCCGGACAAGGGGCTTGATGTAGTGGTCGATGCCGATGGCAAGGAGTTGATGCAGTACGTTGCGCCAAGAGATTTCGCTGTGCTGCGTGAGCCGTTGAACCATGTTGATGCTGAGAAGCGGCAGCAGCAGTGATGCAGGCGCTTACGTTCTGAATCTGCTAAAATCGCCCGTTTTTCAACTAACTAGCTTTCCCGGAGCAATTACATGGCTATCGAACGCACCCTTTCCATCATCAAACCCGATGCAGTTGCGAAGAACGTTATCGGCAAGATTTACTCCCGTTTTGAAACCAATGGTCTGAAGATTGTTGCTTCCAAGATGGCTTGGCTGTCTCCGCAGGAAGCTGGTCAGTTCTACGCTGTGCACAAAGAGCGCCCCTTCTTCAAGGATCTGGTGGCATTCATGATCTCTGGCCCAGTCATGATTCAAGTGCTCGAAGGCGAAAATGCCATTGCCAAGAATCGCGAGCTGATGGGCGCAACCGATCCGAAGAAGGCTGACGCTGGCACCATTCGCGCTGACTTCGCCGAATCCATCGACGCCAATGCTGTTCACGGCTCCGATGCCCCAGAGACCGCTGCCGTGGAAATCGCCTTCTTCTTCCCCGGCATGAACGTCTACAGCGGCCGATAAGCAACACTGAATGACCGTCAATCTGCTGGATCTTGATGGCGAAAGCCTGACTGCCTGGTTTGCCGAACAGGGTGAAAAACCCTTCCGCGCCAAGCAGGTCTTGCGCTGGATCCATCGCTCCGGCGTGGCGGACTTCGATGCCATGACCGACATCGCCAAGAGCCTTCGCGAGAAGCTCAAGGCAAGGGCGGTCGTGGCGCCGCCTGCCGTTGTGTCGGACAAATTGTCCGGCGACGGTACCCGCAAATTTCTGATTGATGTCGGAAATGGAAATGCAGTCGAAACAGTATTCATTCCCGAGGACGATCGCGGGACACTGTGCATTTCGACGCAGGCCGGCTGTGCCCTTGATTGCGCATTTTGCTCGACCGGAAAACAAGGGTTCAATCGCAATCTGACTGTCGCAGAAATCATTGGTCAGCTTTGGCAGGCCAATCATGCACTGGGCGCAGTTCACGGTAGCGAGCGCGTCATCTCGAACGTGGTTCTCATGGGAATGGGCGAGCCCCTGGCCAATTTTGACAATGCTGTTACCGCTTTGAAGCTGATGCTTGATGACAACGCATATGGCTTGTCTCGCCGGCGCGTTACCGTTTCAACGTCGGGGTTGGTGCCGAACATTGATCGGCTGGGCGATGCCTGTCCGGTGGCCTTGGCGGTGTCATTGCATGCACCCAACGACAAGTTGCGTGACCAGATTGTCCCCATAAACCAGAAGTATCCGTTGAAGGAACTAATGGCCGCGTGCCGTCGCTATCTTGACAAGGCGCCGCGCGATTTCATCACCTTCGAGTACATCATGCTTGACGGCATCAATGACAGCGATGCCCATGCGCGCGAATTGCTGACACTGGTCAAGAATGTTCACTGCAAGTTGAACCTGATTCCCTTCAACCCGTTTCCCGGTTCACCGTTCAGGCGCTCTCCAGCCGACAGGGTGCGCAGCTTTGCTGAGATATTGATGGGGGCTGGTGTGGTGACAACGACACGCAAGACGCGTGGAGACGATATTGATGCAGCTTGCGGTCAGTTGGCCGGACAAATCGCCGACAAGACAAAACGTACTGTTGGACGAGTGATTCCGTTAATGGAGGCGAGATCGTGAAATTCCTTATGCTGAAAAATCGTTTGGCATTGATTTTCCTGGGAGTCCTGTGTGTCATGCCAGTGCAGGCGCAATACGACTTCAACCCCTCGGCGACTGGGCAGTCTCAGAAATCTACCGATCCTCGCAATCGAGCCAAGATTCATACAGAGTTGGGATCGATGTACTTTCAGGCGGGCAATCCCGCCGTTGCTCTGGACGAACTGCGCATAGCGCTAGATGCCGATTCCAGCTATGTGCAAGCCTACAGTGTCCGAGGGTTGGTACATACTTCCCTAAAGGAATATGGCAAGGCCGAAGACGATTTTCGGCGGGCGCTGAATCTGGCCCCGAATGACCCTGAGGTCAATAACAACTATGGTTGGTATCTTTGTGAAACGGGCAAGGAACGGCAGTCGATCGCCTATTTTCTGAATGCATTGAAGAGTCCGCTCTATGAGACGCCTGATCGCGCTTATACCAATGCAGGAACTTGTGCATTCAAGGCTGGTGACTTGGATGGCGCCCAAAACTATTTATTGAAGGCGTTGCAGCTTTCTCGCGATGGCGCCGTTTCGGCACGTCTGCAACTGGCCAAGGTTTTTTATCAGCGTGGTATTTACGAAGAGTCCCGTATTTATTTGGCTGATGCACTCCGGATGATGGAGCCGCCAACTGCTGACGCGCTCTGGCTGGGGTTGCGCCTTGAACGCAGAGCGGGCAATCGCTCAGGAGAAGGTGGTTATGCGTCGCAATTGCGGGGGCGCTATCCTACCTCGCAGGAGTATCAGGAATTCCTTAAGGGTAATTTTGAATGAGTGAGCAGGAGAATACGCCAGACGTCGTCTCGGAAGAGCTTGTTCCAGTATCTACTCCTTCCGTCGGTGAGCAGCTTCGTTTGGCCCGGGAGGCGCGTGGTCTTCAGGTGGCTGACATAGCGCAAACGCTGAAACTCGGACAGCGTCAAGTTGAGGCGCTGGAAAGTGGTGACTGGGGAAATCTACCTGGCAACACTTTCATCCGGGGCTTTGTTCGCAACTATGCCCGACTGATCCAAATTGATTCTGCACCGCTGATGCTTCTCTTGGATCAGGTTCTGGAAAAGCCAATTAACAGTTTGGGTGTTTCCGATGTTGCGCCCACTGCGATGCCACATAGTGGCAGTGTTGGGTCGCAGCGAAGCAAGTTGGTTGTGCTGATTGGTGCTGCTTCAGTCGTTTTGGCAGGAATGGCATATTTTCTGATGCCAAGCGATCTGTCGTCGCTTCGGGAAAGCACACAGACACTGCTCGACTCTCTAGCACGCAAGGATTCTGAAGGTGGGGTGGCTGCGCCGGTTGCACCGGCTTCAGAACCTGTTTTTCCGCCTGGTGCAACGCCTCAGCAGGTCATGAATCCGCAAGTGCTTGCGCCGGCCGAGGTCCAAGCTTCGTCATCGCCTTCTGGAACAGTCGCATCGTCGGGTTCTACGGAAGCACGGGATTCTGCTAAGCCAACCAACAATGCGCCCCAAATGCGCTTCCTTTTCGAGAAAGACTCTTGGTTGGAGGTACGGGACCGCGATAATAAAGTGGTGTTTTCGCAAAAGCTAACGGCGGGTACAGAGCAGGCCCTCTCAGGACAGGGGCCGCTCTCGGTAACGATTGGCTATGCGCCGGGTGTCCGTGTCTTCTGGCATGGAGAGGCAGTGGATCTTGCGCCTCATACACGCGGTGATGTTGCTCGCCTCGTTCTGGAGTAAGTCGTGAGCCGAATCGAAAAGCGACTTACCCGATCATGCATGGTCGGACATGTGAAATTAGGTGGCGATGCGCCTATCGTTGTTCAGTCAATGACCAACACGGATACGGCTGACTATCTCGCAACAGCATTGCAAACAGCCGAACTTGCTCGGGCGGGATCAGAATTGGTTCGAATCACGGTTAATTCCCCTGAGGCGGCTGCAGCCGTACCGAGAATCCGCGAGCACCTCGACAGGATGAATTGCAAGGTTCCGCTGATTGGCGATTTTCACTACAACGGCCATCGTCTGCTGACTGAACATCCCGCCTGTGCGGAAGCGCTTGCCAAGTACCGGATCAACCCAGGCAATGTGGGCTTTGGGAAAAAGAAGGACGAACAGTTTGCCCAGATGGTTGAACTGGCCTGCAAATATGACAAACCGGTCCGTATTGGTGTCAATTGGGGGAGCCTAGATCAGGAGTTGCTGGCTCGAATAATGGACGAAAATTCCGGACGACAGCATCCATTGGATGCGACCGAGATCATGCGCCACGCGATGGTGACTTCGGCTCTCGAGTCGGCTGCCAAAGCAGAGGACGTTGGGTTGGCCGGGGAGAAGATCATTCTGTCCTGCAAGGTTTCCAGTGTGCAGGATTTGATTGCCATTTATCGCGAGCTTTCAAAACGTGCCAACTATGCATTGCACCTTGGGTTGACCGAGGCAGGCATGGGGTCGAAAGGAATTGTTGCTTCAACGGCGGCATTGGCGGTTTTATTGCAGGAAGGCATTGGCGATACGATCCGTGTTTCATTGACACCAGAGCCAGGCGGCTCTCGATCACAAGAAGTCATTGTTGCTCAGGAAATCTTGCAAACCATGGGGTTGCGCGCATTCACACCAATGGTTGCGGCTTGCCCGGGTTGTGGTCGTACGACCAGCACGTTTTTCCAGGAGTTGGCTGGAGAGGTACAGGAGTTTGTTCGAGCCCGAATGCCAGAATGGAAACTTCGCTACGATGGTGCGGAGAACATGACACTGGCCGTGATGGGCTGCATCGTGAACGGGCCCGGTGAGTCAAAGCATGCAAATATCGGCATTTCGCTCCCTGGGACGGGGGAGGCGCCATCTGCACCTGTGTACGAAGACGGTGAAAAAACGGTCACCCTCAAAGGTGACAACATTGCCACCGAGTTCAAAGAAATCATTGAGCGCTATGTCGAGCGCACCTATACCAAGAAATTGAAGTCATGAGTCAAACCTTGCAAGCCGTTCGCGGGATGAACGACATCCTGCCTGACGAAGCCGCATTCTGGGAAATATTTGAAGAGACCATTCGTTCGTGGCTCAAGAGTTACGGTTATCGCCCTATTCGTATGCCAATCGTTGAGCCGACACCGCTATTCAAGCGAGCAATTGGTGAAGTGACTGATATTGTTGAGAAGGAAATGTATTCCTTCATTGATGGCTTGAATGGCGAAGCGCTGACTCTGCGCCCGGAAGGGACTGCGGGGTGTGTGCGAGCAGTAATTGAGCATAGTCTGGCAGCTCGTCAGACGCAGCGCCTCTATTACATCGGGCAGATGTTCCGCCACGAGCGTCCGCAAAAGGGAAGATATCGCCAGTTTCATCAGGTGGGTGTCGAATCATTCGGTATGTCCGGTCCGGATATTGATGCTGAAATGATTTTGATGGGGGCCCGGTTATGGGCAGATCTCGGCCTAGACAATATTGAGCTGCAAATCAACAGCCTTGGTCAACCGGACGAACGTGCCAACCATCGGGCTGCGCTGATTGCCTATTTTGAGGAAAATGCCGAATTGCTCGATGAGGATGCCAAGCGTCGGTTGCACACGAATCCGCTGCGTATCCTGGATACCAAAAATCCTGCTATGCAGGATATTTGTTCGGCCGCCCCCAAACTGATTGATTACCTTGGAGCGGAATCGCTTGCTCACTTTGAAGGCGTGCAGAGAGTATTGCGTGATGCTGGCATCCCGTTCAAGATCAACCCGCGTTTGGTACGTGGCTTGGATTATTACAATTTGACAGTTTTCGAATGGGTTACTGACAAGCTCGGTGCCCAAGGAACAGTCTGCGCTGGCGGACGCTATGATGGACTTGTCGAGCAGCTTGGCGGAAAACCAACGCCTGCTTGCGGCTTTGCCATGGGCGTTGAGCGTCTGATTGCCTTGATCAAGGAATCGGGAGGCGAGCCTGAGCCCCAAGTGCCGGACGTTTATCTAGTCCATCAGGGAGACGAAGCTGCTCGTTTGGCATTCCGCGTCGCAGAAAATTTGCGTGACAATGGAATCGACGTACTGCTTCATTGCGGTGGTGGTAGTTTCAAATCGCAGATGAAGAAAGCCGATGGTTGTGGTGCCACATTTGCGGTAATTATTGGGGATGACGAAGCTTCGACCGGTGAGGCTCAATTGAAGTCTCTGCGGGAGGGGGGTATCGAACAGCGAAAGCTAAATGTTGATGACCTGGCGGATGCGATCATCGGCCAAATAATTGATTCGGACGAAGAGGAATAAGCAGGATGGCGCATTACGACCTCGAAGAGCAGGAACAGATAGATACTCTGAAAACCTGGTGGAAGATGTATGGCAACCTCGTGACAAGCGTCGTCGTTGCGGCTTCGCTTGGTGTTGTTGCGTGGCAGGGCTGGAATTGGTATCAGCGAGGGCAGTCGGCCCAGGCATCTGCCATCTATGGCGTGCTGGAACAGGCTGCTGGCGAAGGGGATACTCAGAAAGTGAAAGCGGCGGCAGGTGAATTGGCCGAGAAATTTGGCGGAACCAGCTACGCTTCATTGGGGGCGATGCTGGCGGGCAAACAGTCATTTGAAGCCGGCGATTTGAAGACAGCCAAGGCTCAGTTTGGTTGGGTGGCGGAAAACGGGAAAGACGAGATCAGGGATTTGGCGCGCTTACGTCTGGCATCCGTCCAAATGGACGAGCAGGCATATGATGAAGCAATTAAACAGCTGGATATGGCACATGCTCCAGCATTTGACGCCCGTTTCCAGGAGCTTAGGGGTGATGTTTATTCGGCACAAGGCAAAAAGCTTGAAGCTCGGACGGCTTACCGGGCTGCATTGGAAAAACTGACGAGCCAGCAGGGCGCCGGTCGTGAATTGTTACAGCAAAAGCTAGATAATTTAGGGGAGGCTGTCTGATGGTGCGTAACCTAGCTGCTACGGTTATCGCTGTTGGCATTTTGGCGGGCTGTGCAACGGTGTCGGATGCATTCGATTCGATAAATCCGTTTGCAAGTTCAGGTCCGAAAATGGGGCCTCTGTTACCATTTTCCGCTACAGCTGAGGTGCGGACTGCGTGGTCGACCAGTATCGGGAAAGCAGGGGACTACACGTTCACGCCCGCGGTTGTGGGGAGTTCTGTTTTCGTGGCAAATCGAAACGGAACGCTTTCAAAATTGGAAGACGGCAAAGCTGTCTGGAAGATTGATGTCGGGCAGCCTTTGTCAGCAGGCGTCGGCGCGAGCAGTCGTCTGCTGGTTGTGGCTACCTCCAAAGGCGATGTATTGGCTTTTTCGCCTGAAGATGGCAAAGCTCTCTGGCAGGCCAGGGTTTCCAGCGAAGTATTGGCGGCACCGGTCGTCGGCGATGATGGGGTTGCGATCAAAAGTGGTGACAATCGAATCCACCTTTTAGATTCCGGCGATGGTGGCCGGAAATGGGTGTATCAGCGCTCTACTCCAACATTGTCGGTGCGCAGTGCTGGTGTTCCCGTGTTTGCGGATCGCTATATCTTTATTGGGTATCCTGGCGGCAAGCTGGTGGCACTTGCAGTTCAGAATGGTGCCCCTGTTTGGGAAGGTGCCGTGGCTTTGCCAAAAGGTGCGACTGAACTTGATCGTGTGGCCGATATTGTCGCGCCACCAATCGTTGATGGCAGGCAAATATGCGCAGTTGCGTTTCAGGGGCGCGTCGCTTGCTTTGACATGGGGCAGGGCGGTGCCATGATGTGGTCGCGCGATCTGTCTTCTGTCGTTGGCATGGCCATGGATAGCCGATATTTGTTTGTCGCAGACGACAAGGGGGTTGTGTATGCCATGGACCGCCAATCCGGTAGCAGCCTCTGGAAGCAGGATAAACTGAAAAATCGTCGACTATCGCCCGTAGTGGTACACCGTGGCTTGGTTGCCGTGGCTGACGCAGAGGGTATTGTTCACTTCCTCTCTCGCGAAGATGGCAGTTTTGCCGCACGCCAAAAAACTGATGGAACGCCAATTCGAGCTGCGCTGCAAGGACTTGGCAACGGCGTTCTGGTTCAGACCGCTGGCGGCACTGTAAGTGCAATCGAGGCTCAATGAAACCTACCCTTGTTCTGGTCGGTCGGCCAAACGTTGGCAAATCCACACTGTTCAATCGCTTGACCAAGTCCCGCGACGCGATTGTTGCTGACTTGCCTGGCTTAACCCGTGACCGTCACTATGGTCACGGCAAATTGGGGAAAAAGCCTCATCTCGTGGTGGATACCGGTGGTTTTGAGCCCCTTATCAAGGAAGGTATCTTGCATGAAATGGCACGTCAGACTGAACAGGCGATTGCGGAAGCGGACTCGGTCATTTTCGTTGTCGATGGTCGAACTGGGCTGACTCCGCATGACAAAGAGATTGCGAACAAGCTTCGCAGGATAAGTTGCCCGGTCATTGTCGCGGTCAACAAGTCCGAAGGTATGAATGCGGGGATGGTTGAAGCCGAGTTTCATGAACTCGGACTCGGCGAACCCTATGCGATATCTGCTGCTCATGGCGAGGGAGTGCGTGGGATCGTCGAGTTGGCATTAGAGGGATTTCCTGAGCCGGACGATGATGAATGGCATTCGGACGCCATTCGGGTGGCCATTGTTGGTCGCCCCAATGTCGGCAAATCAACATTGATCAATACCTTGTTAGGTGAAGAGCGAGTGATCGCATTCGATGCGCCAGGAACGACGAGGGATTCGATTGAGATTGATTTCGAGCGGGGCGGCAGAAAATACGTGCTCGTGGACACCGCGGGAATGCGAAAGCGCGGCAAGGTTTTTGAGACAATTGAAAAATTCTCAGTAGTCAAGACGCTTCAAGCGATTGAAGACGCAAATGTTGTGATCCTGATGGTGGATGCGCAGGCGGATGTCTCCGATCAGGATGCACACATCGCCGACTTTATTGTTCAGTCTGGCCGTGCGCTGGTCGTGGCTGTCAATAAATGGGATGGCCTGGACGCCTATCAACGTGAGCAGACTCGCCTGATTCTTCAACGCAAATTGCAGTTCCTTAATTTCGCCAAGTTCCACTTCGTGTCTGCAAGGGAAAATGTCGGTCTGGAGGCCTTGTTCCGCTCCGTTGATACCGCATACGCTGCTGCCATGTCCAAAATGACCACGCCTCGACTTACGCGTGTTCTGATTGATGCCGTCGCCAAGCAGGCGCCGGCAAAACATGGACTTTTCAGGCCTAAGCCACGTTATGCTCATCAGGGCGGATCAAATCCGCCCATCATCGTTATTCATGGCAATGCCGTTGATAAAATGACGGATAGCTATCGGCGTTATCTTGAGCATACCTTTCGGGAGGCGTTCAAGTTGCAGGGAACGCCATTGCGTATCCAGTGTGTTACTGCAACAAATCCTTTTGCCGACAAAGACAAGAAATAAACTGCGAAATCTTTGGCGTCACCTTATAAATTTGGGTACATTAGGACCCTCATAACAACTACATGGAGTCCACACCATGAGCAACAAAGGGCAACTGTTACAAGACCCCTTCCTCAACGCTCTCCGTCGCGAGCATGTTCCTGTTTCAATTTACCTGGTGAACGGAATCAAATTGCAGGGCCAGGTTGAATCGTTCGATCAGTACGTCGTTCTGCTCAAGAACACTGTTACTCAGATGGTTTACAAGCATGCAATTTCCACGGTGGTGCCCGCTCGTCCGGTAAACCTCCAGCAGGAACAGGCTGCGGAATAATCCAACTATCCAGGTGCCCCACAGAGTCGGTGGGGCCTCTTGCCTCCTTTTCGAATTTCCCCATGACTGAACGACCAGCCGTTGGAGAGCGTGCGGTGATCGTTCAGCTAGATTTTGGCCAACCCGATCTTCAGGATCAGGTGGAAGAAGTGCGTTTGCTTGCCGAATCTGCTGGTGGGGCGGTTATTGGGGAGGTTTTTGGCAAGCGTCACAGTCCAGATCCCAAAACATATGTGGGCAAAGGAAAGGTCGACGAGATTGCTGCGGTGGTTTCGGCCGGAGAGGCAAATCTGGTTATTTTTAACCACGAATTGTCTCCTGCTCAGGAACGCAATTTAGAGCGCGCACTCAAATGCCGGGTGATCGATAGAACTAGCCTGATACTTGACATATTCGCCTTGCGGGCTTCAAGTGCCGAGGGTAAGTTGCAGGTGGAGCTTGCGCAACTTGAGCATCTGTCGACGCGGCTGGTGCGTGGCTGGACTCACCTTGAGCGGCAACGCGGTGGCATCGGGATGCGTGGCCCCGGTGAGAAACAATTGGAGACGGACCGGCGTCTTCTCGGCAACCGAGTCAAATTGCTAAAAGATCGACTTGGAAAACTTTCCAGGCAGCGTGGAGTCCAGCGCAAGGCAAGGATGCGTGGCGATGTCCTCAATGTGTCGCTGGTTGGCTATACCAATGCAGGAAAGTCAACATTGTTCAATGCCATGACTCATGCGGGGGTATTTGCCGCAGATCAGTTGTTTGCCACACTTGATACAACCTCCCGGAAGCTATGGATCGAAGGTGGGGGAAATATTGTTGTTTCTGATACCGTGGGGTTTATTCGTGACCTACCCCACTCCCTCGTCGACGCGTTTCATGCCACTCTCGAGGTGGCAATACATGCCGATCTATTGTTGCACGTTGTTGATAGTGCGAGCCATGCTCGGGATGAGCAGATCGACGAGGTTAACAAGGTGCTTCGCGAGATTGGTGCAGATCAAGTGACTCAGCTTGTGGCATGGAACAAGATTGACCTGACCGAAGCCATGCCAGGCGTCGAGCGGGACGAATATGGTAATATCGCGCGCGTTCGAGTCAGTGCGCGTACTGGAGAGGGCTTGAGCCTGCTACGTAGTGCCTTGGCTGAATTCGCACAAGCCAAGGCGGAATTGCGTAGCAGGGCGATGGCTGAAGCTGAAAACGATGCAAAACACGACTACATCAACTGAATCCCGACACTCATGATCCCGACCTTAGGTATTTTCATGTCGCTAAATGACCCGCAGTGGGGCAACCGTGGCAGCAATGACGGTGATAAACCCAGTGGCGGCCCGCGCCGTCCAAATGACGGCCCCCCTGACCTTGAAGAGCTCTGGCGGGATTTCAATCGCAAATTGTCAGGAATGTTTGGCAAAAAGGGCGGCGGTGGCGGCAACGGTGGCGGAGAAGGTCCTCGAATGCCGAACATTGACTTCAACCCAAAGTTTATCGGCGGTGGAGTTGGCCTCCTGATTGGATTGGTGGCTGTTGTATGGCTGGCATCCGGCTTCTACATTGTTGATGCTTCCCAGCGGGGTTTGGTGCTCCAGTTCGGTAGTTTCAAGGAGGCGACCGAACCTGGGTTGCGCTGGCGATTGCCTTATCCGATTCAGTCCCACGAACTTGTCAATCTGACCGGGGTTCGTACGATTGAAATTGGCTACCGGGGTAGTGAGCGAAACAAGGTGCTGAAGGAAGCATTGATGCTCACCGATGATGAAAACATCGTGAACATCCAGTTTGCAGTTCAGTACATCCTCAAGGACCCAGTTGAATATCTGTTCAATAATCGTTCCACCGATGAGGCTGTGATGGGGGCGGCAGAGACAGCCGTTCGCGAGATTGTTGGCAAGAGCAAGATGGACTTCGTGCTTTACGAGGGGCGTGAGCAGATTGCTACTCAGGCAGCCAAACTGATGCAGGATATCCTTGACCGCTACCAGAGTGGCATCATGATTTCCAAAGTGACCATGCAGAACGCACAGCCACCCGAGCAGGTTCAGGCTGCGTTTGATGATGCCGTAAAGGCGGGGCAGGACCGCGAGCGCCAGAAGAACGAAGGGCAGGCATATGCCAATGACGTCATTCCCAAAGCCAAGGGTACGGCCGCACGGCTTCTTGAAGAGGCTAACGGCTACAAGCAAAGGGTCATTTCGTCAGCGGAAGGGGATGCGTCGCGCTTCAAGCAGGTGCTGACCGAATATGCAAAGGCACCTGAAGTGACCCGCCAGCGTATGTATCTGGAAACGATGCAGCAAATCTATGCCAATACCACCAAGGTCATGGTTGATGCCAAGGGGCAGGGTAATTTGCTCTATCTTCCGCTTGATAAACTGATGCAGGCAGCCAGTGTAACGCCCGCTGCTCAGGCTGCTCCTGATGCATCAGTGGCACCGTCTACAGTAAAGCCGACTGCGCCGCTTTCAAACGAAGCACCTCCACAACTTGAAAGTGCGCCCAAGGTCGGTGGGGGTTCGTATTCTTCTAGTTCGCGCGAAGGTTCGCTGCGTTCGCGTGATCGGGAGGGACGTTGATGAGTCCGCGTATCAATTTGTTTGGGGCCGTTTTTGCAACCATATTGGTTGTTCTGGCCATGTCGATTTTTACGGTTGACCAGCGACAATATGCCGTGGTTTTTCAACTTGGTGAGGTAAAGCGCGCAATTAGCGAGCCTGGTCTCTATTTCAAGATACCGATGGTTCAGAACGTTCGCTATTTCGAAAAGCGCATCATCACGCTAGATAATGCGGAACCTGAGCGCTTCATTACCTCCGAAAAGAAGAACGTTCTGGTCGATTCCTATATCAAGTGGCGCATTGTCGATCCACAGCTTTACTACATTTCGGTTGGTGGAGATGAGTCGCGGGCAAAGACTCGCCTTAACCAGACGGTGAATGCCGGGTTGCGCGAGGAGTTCGGCAAGCGCACCGTACACGATGTGGTTTCCGGCGAACGTGACAAAATCATGAATCAAATGCGCGAGAAAGCTGACACCGATGCGCGCAAAATCGGAGTCCAGATTGTTGACGTCCGTTTGAAACGTGTCGAACTTCCAACGGAAGTTAGCGAGGCCGTTTACCGCCGAATGGAGGCTGAGCGGAAGCGCGTTGCCAACGAGTTACGCTCGGAAGGTTCGGCTGAGGCAGAGAAAATTCGAGCTGATGCAGATCGTCAGCGTGAAATCATTGTTGCTGAAGCTTATCGCGATGCCCAGAAAATCAAGGGTGAGGGGGATGCCAAGGCCACGAATACCTATGCCCAGGCTTTCAGTCAGAATCCCGAGTTTTATGCTTTCTATCGCAGCCTTGAGGCATATCGCGGCAGTTTCAGAAACAAGAGTGACCTTTTGGTTGTCGAGCCGAATTCCGATTTCTTCAAGTACATGAAGAGTGGTGGACGCGGGGCCGAAAAAGGCAAATGAATTCAACCCTGTTGCTGGCCTTCGCGCTGATGTTGGTGCTCGAAGGCCTGATGCCATTTATTGCTCCGGCGGCGTGGCGTGAAACCTTTCGTCGCCTAATTCAATTTTCGGATGGGCAAATTCGATTCGTCGGCCTGACGTCGATGCTGATAGGCCTGATCCTACTGATTATTTTTTCATGAACTGGCTGCTACCCGAATACCTTGCCGATGCGTTACCTGCTGAGGCTACTCGCATTGAGACCTTGCGCAGAACCGTTCTGGACCATTTTCGTGGTCGAGGTTACGAACTGGTTGTGCCGCCGACGCTCGAATATCTGGAGTCACTTCTGACTGGCGCCGGGCAGGATTTGAAACTTCGTACTTTCAAGCTCGTAGATCAGCTTTCTGGGCGGACTCTGGGCGTTCGCGCCGACATGACCACACAGGCAGCGCGTATTGATGCCCATCTACTCAATCATCAGGGCGTAACGAGGCTGTGTTATTGCGGAAGCGTGCTGCATACCCTGCCGGCGACGATTTCCGCCGGTCGAGAGCCAATTCAGATTGGTGCCGAGCTTTACGGCTATGGTGGAATTGAGGCGGATCTCGACATCATTCGGTTGATGGCCGGAGCGTTTGAGGGCATTAAGTTGCCAGTCAGCAGGATCGACCTTGGGCATGTCGGGATTTTCCAGGCGTTGGCTGAGGCGGCTGGTTTACCGCAAGAGGCGGAAGATTCCGTATTGAGCCTGCTGCAGTCCAAGGACGTCCCCGGGTTGGAGGAGGCATGCGCTGATGTTCCGTCGCCCTATCGCGAAGCACTGCTTCGCTTGCCGCTGCTCTACGGTGGCGTGGAGGTAATCGAGCGCGCTGCGGAAGCCTTGCCGGCATTGCCCAAGATTGTTGCGGCCCTGGAAGGTTTGCGCCACCTTTTGAATGGCGCGCCGGACCTGCCGTTTTCGATTGATCTCTCGGATCTGCGCGGCTATCACTATCATAATGGTGTTGTTTTTGCCGCCTATTGCACCGGGTATCCGGCGGCGATCGCCATGGGTGGGCGCTACGACGGCGCTGGCAAGGCCTTTGGTCGGGCGCGGCCGGCAACAGGTTTCTCGATGGACTTGCGGGAGGTTGCCCGTTTGGCGCCTGCGCCCAAGTCGATGGGGGCAATACTGGCTCCGCACGCCAGCCATGACAAGCGTCTGGCAGCTCATGTGGCAGCCTTGCGCGAACAGGGTGAAATTGTTGTTCAGTTGCTACCGGGCGAAACAGCCTGCGAAGGGCCGGTCTGTGACCGGAAACTGGCGCTGGTCGGCGAACACTGGATTATTGAAGCAATACAAGAGGACTAATAAATGGCCAAGAATGTCATCGTGGTGGGTACCCAGTGGGGCGACGAGGGAAAGGGCAAAATCGTCGACTGGCTAACCGACCATGCCAAGGGAGTGGTACGTTTTCAGGGCGGTCATAACGCGGGTCACACGCTGGTGGTGGGTGAGCAGGTATATAAGCTGAACCTGGTTCCTTCGGGCATTGTGCGTGACGGAGTCGAGTGCTACATCGGCAACGGTGTTGTCTTGGATATTCACCACCTCCTGTCAGAAATTGCCGAGTTGGAAAAGGGTGGGATCGACGTTCGTTCCCGGCTGAAAATCAGCCCGGGATGCCCGCTGATTCTTCCTTACCATTCGGCCATTGATCGGGCGCGTGAAGGTGCCAAGTCCGAAGACAAGAAGATTGGTACGACCGGCAAGGGAATCGGTCCGACCTACGAGGACAAGGTCTCTCGCCGCGGCCTGCGGGTTTATGACCTCTTCCATCCGGAACGATTTGCGGAAAAATTGAAAGAGGTTCTTGAGTATCACAATTTCGTGCTGACTCAGTACTTCAAGGCGCCTGCTGTTGATTTCCAGTCCGTCTATGATCAGGCGATGGCCGACGCGGAGCAGATTCGACCCATGGTGGCTGACGTTTCAGCAGCCTTGTATGCTGCCAACAAGGCGGGTGCCAATCTGCTGTTTGAAGGCGCACAGGGCACCCTGCTCGATATCGACCATGGTACCTATCCCTTCGTTACGTCCTCGAATTGTGTCGCCGGCCAGGCGGCAGCGGGTTCGGGAATTGGTCCCGGCATGCTGCATTACGTCCTAGGGATCACCAAGGCTTACTGCACGCGCGTTGGCGGTGGGCCGTTCCCCAGTGAGCTGGATATAGAGACCGAAGGTGCGCCGGGTTACCAGATGTCGCAGGTCGGCCGCGAGTTTGGCACCGTTACCGGTCGCAAGCGCCGTTGTGGTTGGTTCGACGCTGCTGCGCTGCGTCGTTCCGGTCGGATCAACGGATTGACCGGGCTGTGCATTACCAAGCTGGATGTGCTGGACGGACTCAAGGAGCTGAACATCTGTACCGGCTACAAGCTGGACGGCAAGGTGATCGATCTGTTGCCGATCGGGGCTGACGAAGTTGCTCGTTGCGAGCCGATCTATGAAACGATGCCGGGCTGGAGTGCGACCACCTTTGGTGTGAAGCGCTGGGAAGATCTGCCGGCCGAGGCGCGCGCTTATCTGGATCGTCTGGAAACCCTGTGCGAAGTGCCGATCGCCATCGTTTCGACCGGTCCGGAGCGTGACGAGACCATTCTCAAGCAGCATCCGTTCAACAACTAGTTGAGAACCAGTTGTTCCAGTTCAACGGGCCCTTGGGCCCGTTTTGTTTTTAGCGTGCCGGAACTGCCTGCCAGCCTTCAGGGCAGGCGTTGGTGTAGGGATAGTACTGCCCGGAGGATCCGCAGTAATACCACGTACCATAGTCGGCGCTGGGCATCGGGCGGGGAGGCGCACTATAGACCGGGGCGGGAGCGTAGCTGTGCTGCGAGGCGACAGCAGCGCCGATGGCCAGACCGGTGATGGCGAGAACTGCAGCCGGTCCAACCCAACCGTGGCCGCCACGATGTCCGTGGTGGCCGTGATGACCGTATCCATGGCCGCCATGGCGGTGACCCCATTCGGCCTGGGCTGATGTGGCGCCGGTCAGGGCCAGCGTTGCAGCGACTAAAAGGGCAGCGATCTTTTTCATGGTTCGACTCGTTATTGTCGTTGGGACAAGTCGAATAACGTGGCAGTGGCGCCGGGGATTACCGCTGCTCTGTACCGGTGTGTGATCGATTGTTACTGCCATACGCTCAGGCGGTGGCTGCCCAGGAAGGGACTCGAACCCCCACGGAGTTACCCGCTAGTACCTGAAACTAGTGCGTCTACCAATTCCGCCACCTGGGCACAGGTGCGAAGAGCCGCCATTATAGAGAAAGAAGAACTGATGTCAAGAAAAAAGCTGTCGAAAACGCGTCGTGCGGACCCCTTCCTTGAGCGCGAGCTGGCGCGCTATGAATTTCCCTTGCCTTCACGCGAGTATGTGTCGCAGATCCTCGCCGACGAAGGCCGTCCGGTCGAATTTGAAGAACTGACCGGATTGCTGGATATCACGAGCGGCGAGCGCGAGATGTTCCAGCGTCGTCTGAGTGCCATGGAGCGCGAAGGTCAGTTGATGCGCAACCGCAAGGGTGCCTACATCCTGCCTGAACGGGCGAGTCTGACGCCCGGCCGTATTCAGGGGCATCCGGATGGCTATGGCTTCCTGATTCCCGATGACGGCAGTGCGGACATTTTCCTGGATCAGCACCAGATGGGGAAAGTCCTGCACGGCGACCGGGCCCTGGTCCGCGTCACCGGCATTGACCGCAAGGGCCGTCCGGAGGGTGGCATTGTCGAGGTCACCGAGCGGGCCAATTCGCGAATCGTTGGACGGGTATTCGTCGAACATGGCGTGGTGGTCGTTGCGCCTGAAAACAAGCGCATCTCGCAGGACATCCTGGTGCCGCCGCAGCCAAAGGCAAAGAACAAGCCGCAGTCCGGCCAGGTTGTGATGGTCGAGATCATCGAGCAGCCCAGCAAGTTCTCGCAGCCGATCGGCAAGATCATCGAGGTGCTGGGTAATTACGCCGACCCGGGTATGGAGATCGAAATTGCGCTTCGCAAGCACGATCTGCCTTTCGAGTTTTCGAAGGCCGCCCTCGAAGAAAACAAGGCACTGCCGGACAAGGTCACGAAAGCGGATCTGAAAGGTCGGGAGGACCTGCGGAACGTGCCCTTGGTGACGATCGATGGCGAGACGGCGCGTGACTTCGACGACGCCGTTTTCTGCGAAAAGAAGGGCCGGGGCTGGCGCCTGGTTGTGGCGATCGCCGACGTTTCGCACTACGTCAAGCCGGGCATGGCGCTCGACAAGGAGGCGGTGGAACGGGGCAATTCGGTCTATTTCCCGCGCCGGGTCATTCCGATGCTGCCGGAAAAGCTGTCGAACGGCATTTGTTCACTGAATCCGGATGTTGAGCGCATGGCCATGGTCTGCGACATGGAGATCAGTTCGACCGGCAAGATCGGCAAGTATCGCTTTTACCCGGCGGTGTTCAAGTCGCATGCGCGGCTGACCTACAACCTGGTGTGGTCGTGGCTGTCGGGTGAGGCTCAGCCGGAAACCGATGTCCATCGCAGCGTCCTGCCGCATGTGCAGAACCTGTACAAGCTGTTCGCCGCCTTGCACAAGGCGCGCGGTCAGCGCGGGGCGATCGATTTCGAGACGACCGAAACACAGATGTTGTTCAATGCGAATGGAAAGATCGAAAACATCGTGCCGGTCGTGCGTAACGATGCGCACCGGATCATCGAGGAGTGCATGCTGGCGGCCAACGTTTGCGCCTCGGACTTCCTGGCCGAGCACAAGCAGACCTGCCTGTACCGCGTACATGCCGCGCCCTCGGAAGAAAAACTGGCCAATTTGCGCACCTTCCTTGGCGAATTCGGCCTGGCGCTGGGCGGCGGTGATGACCCCAGGGCCAAGGATTACGCCATCTTGCTCGACAAGGTGAAGCAACGCCCCGACTTCCAGCTATTGCAAACGGTGATGCTGCGTTCGCTGCGCCAGGCGATGTACAGCCCGGACAACGTCGGGCACTTCGGTCTGGCCTACGAGCACTACACGCACTTCACGTCGCCCATCCGGCGTTATCCGGACTTGCTGGTGCATCGGGCGATCAAGGCGGTGCTGGCGGGTGAAACCTATACGCCGGACCGTTCCTGGGACGATATCGGCCTGCAGTGCTCGAGTACCGAGCGGCGGGCCGACGAAGCTACGCGCGACGTCGAGAACTGGCTGAAGACCTTCTACATGAAGGAACGTATCGGCGAGGAGTTTGACGGCACGATTTCCGGCGTGACCGCTTTCGGCATTTTTGTGGCGCTGGACAGCGTGTATGTCGAGGGACTGGTTCATGTCTCGGAACTGGGCGCCGATTACTTCCAGTTCGACAACATCAAGCACCAGATGCTGGGTGAGCGTACTGGTCAGCGCTTCCGCCTGGGCGACCGGGTGCGGATCAAGCTGGTGCGCGCCGATCTCGAATCGAACCGGATCGATTTCGTGCTGGCCGGCAGCGACAAGTCGTACGCCGGAAAGCGGACCTTGCCCAAATCGGCCGTCAAGCAATCCAGCCTTCGGCCGGTGGCGGCAGTGTCGGCACCCAGTCCGGTGTTGGCCAAGCCTGCGCCCAAATCGGGCAAACCTGCAGCCAAGAAAGCGGTTGCAAAGAAGGTGGCAGGCAAGAAATCCGCTGTCAAAAAGTCGGCTGCTCCCCGGGGCAAATCCGGTGGTGCCAAGCCGGCGCGCAAATCGGGCGCCAAAAAGCACTGAGGGACCTCGCTGCGCTCAGCGGTGGGCTGGGTCGACCAGATCTGCCGCCTTGAGTGCCAGGGCGGCCACCTGCTCCTCGTCGAGTCCTGGAAGCTGCTGAGCCAGCCATTCCAGCGAAACACCGGGAATCATGGTTTTGGCGGCGGCGATGTCGGAAGGCAGCGCCGGGTCGTCAATGCCACTGCTGAGATGGCGCGCCGTATCCACGCAGAGGCGGGAGAGGTTGGCCCGGGTATTGTCGATGCCGCGGATGAGTTGGGTGAGCAGTGATGGCAGATGCCAGATCGTGGCGCATTTGAGCGTGAGGTCCTTGAAACGGAAGCCGCAGGTATCGACCTGGGCTTGCAGCGAACGTTGCGACACGCCCGAGAGCAAGGCCTCACGGGCGGCCAGGGGCAATTCCTCGGCGAAGGACCACAGAAGCAGTTCGCCAATTTCGGAGAGCAGCGCGGCCATTGCCACTTCATCGGGCGAAATGTCGGCTCGTGCCCCGCCCCAGCGCAAGGCCAGGCGGCTGGCCAGATGCGCGCGCGCTTCGCACTCGGCGAGGCCGGGGTTCGACTCGTCGGTTTCCGGCGCATGCAGCATGAGCTTGTGTACGGCGTCCGTACCCAGTTGCATGACCGTGCCGAGGGGATTGGTGGTTTCGTGCCCAAGGCGCTGGGCGCGGTGATCTTCCGCCTCGCGGAGCAGGCGCAGACAGAGGAAGGGGTCGGCGGCGGCGATGTCGGCGAGGTCGCAGGCGGCCAGGCGTTCGCCTCGTTCCGCTTCCAGTTCGAGCAGCCGCGCTTTCGAGCGGGGCATGCAAGGGAGTTCCCGGCTGCTCAGGTAGGCAGCCCACTGATCAACGCCCCAACGTTTCTGGTGTTCTTGCAGCAAGTGCGTTCCCGGGTCAATGTAGCGGCTTGGTGTTCACTATTATTACCAGATTCCGAAATGTCTGCACCATCAACTCGTTATGTATCGGTAAAATAGCAATCTCTAATACTTTCGGATTAGCAATGAATCGGCAGCGGGAGCTTCCCAATCCTGTCAGTGCAGAAACCTCGCTCGATGTCGTGAGCGATAGCGCCGCGTACTGGCTGGCCCGTGGCGAGCTGCCGCCGGCACTGGTGACGGGCCACAAGCTGATCGATTTCGAGCACCGTTTCCTGATTTCCGCCATTGCCAACCTGCGTCAGGTCTGTATCGATCATGTCCATCTTCAGGACTGCACGGGCTGCAGCGCGGGACAGCGGCAGACTTGCGAGTCCTCGGTGGTCAGCATCCTGGGCGACGTTTTTGCATTCATCCTGGATCACTTCAAGACCGAGGAAGCCGTCATGCGCGACTCGCTGCTGTTGATGGTCGACCGCGATGTCTGCGAGGCCCACATGGAAGACCATGCGGCGATTTCGACGGTGGTGCAGGAGATTGTCTCGTCCCTCGATCCGCAGCACATCGTTTCGCGCATCCGCGAACTGGATGCCCTGCTGGCGCGCTGGGTCACGCACCACATCGCCTTGCACGACATGTTGTTGTCGCGCTGGATTGCGCGCGACGATTCCGTCATTTCGAATCGCTAGGCGTTTGCAGAATTGCCGGCGGGCGGTGCCGGCGCGGTAAAATTCGGCCTTCCGTATTTCGAAAGCAGCCATGTCTTCGCGCCTCATCTACGGCTTTCACGCCGTGACTGCCAAACTTCGCCATGATCCCGAATCGGTCAAGGAAATCGTCATCGACGCGACGCGCCACGATGCGCGAGCCCGCGACCTGCTGGCGCACGCCGAATTGCAGGGCGTCAAGGTGATCGGGGCCGATGGCAAGCGGCTGGACGGCATGGCGCCGGGTGCCCGGCATCAGGGCGTCATCGCCCGCATCGAAGGCGACCGCAAGCTGGCTCACCTCGATGACGTGCTCGATACCCTGGAGGAACCGGCCTTCCTGCTCGTGCTCGACGGCATTACCGACCCGCGCAACCTGGGTGCCTGCCTGCGCGTCGCCGATGCGGCGGGCGTGCATGCGGTCATCGCGCCGAAGGACAGAGCCGTCGGCCTGACCGATGTGGCTGCCAAGACGGCCTGTGGCGCCGCCGAGACGGTGCCTTACGTGATGGTGACCAATCTGGCGCGGACGCTGCGCGAGTTGCAGGAGCGCGATATCTGGGTGGTCGGCACGGCGGGCGAGGCGGAAAGCGATCTCTACGCGGCCGAGTGGCCGAAGGCGACGGCCTGGGTGCTCGGTGCCGAAGGCGAAGGGATGCGCCGACTGACGCGCGAAAACTGCGACCAACTAGTCAAGATTCCCATGCACGGCTCGGTCGAGAGCCTCAACGTGTCCGTCGCGGCGGGGGTTTGCCTGTTCGAGGCCAGGCGTCGGCTGGGTTGAGCGCGCAGGGGCTCGGAAACGGAAAAAGCCGGCATTCGCCGGCTTTTTGATTTTGGGCATTTTTTCCGGTTGACCGTCAAATTGCCCATTCCGGCTTATTCCGGCTTCCAGCCGCCACCGAGCGCCTTGAACAGATCGACCGCCGAGGCCAGGCGGGCCTGGCGGGTGGCGATCAGGGCGGTCAGGGCGTCGTTGCTGCTGCGCTGGGCATCGAGTACCTCGAGGTAGCCGACGTAACCCGATTCGTAGCGCAGGTTGGCCAGGTCGAGCGAGCGTTTGGCGGCGACGTAGCGCTTGCCTTGCGCCGTTTCGGCCTCGCCGTTCTCGCGCAGGCTGACCAGCGCGTCGCGCACTTCCTTGTAGGCCGTTTGTAGCGTCTGTTCCCAGCCGATCAGAGATTGCTGAGTGAGCGCCTTGGCCTGGTCGACGCGCGCCGTGGTTCGGCCGAAATCGAGCAGCGGTACCGTGGCGCCGAGACCCAGCGCCCAAGTACCAGCGCCAGCCGAGAAGAGGTCGCCCAGAGCCTTGCTCTCGCTGCCCAGACTGCCGGTCAGCGTGAAGCGCGGGAAATAGCCGGCCTTGGCGACGCCGATGCCGGCGTTGGCAGCGACCAGCTCCTGCTCGGCCTGGCGAACGTCGGGGCGGGCCTCGACGAGCTGGGCCGGCAGACCGGCCGGCGGCGCCGGCGGCAGCGGCAATTGACGCACGTCGCCGGGCGCCAGCTTGAGATCCGGCTGGCCGACGATGAGCGCCAGCTGGTGCTCGGTCAGCGCCCGCTGGCGACGCAGGTCGGCCTGCTGGGCCTGGACGGCGGCCAGGCTGCTTTCGGCCTGATGTAGGTCGAGCGGCGAAACCAGGCCGGCGTCGTTGCGGCTGCGCACCAGTTTCAGGCTTTCCTCGCGGCTGGCCAGCGTTTCGCTGCTGACCGCCAGCTGGGCGTCGAGGGCGCGCAGGGCCAGGTAGTTGCTGGCGACCAGGCCGGCGATCGACAGCCGGATGGCGTCACGCGAATACTCGCTGGCCAGCAGCGCGGCCTGCGAGGCCTCGCGGGTACGGCGGGCGCGGCCCCAGATGTCGATTTCGTAGCTGGTGCTCAGCGCTGCGCTGCGCGAATGGCGGATGCGCGGCATGGTCGACACGTAGGTCGACGTCCGGGTACTCGCCTTCGAGTTCGTGATGCCGGCATCGCCGTTGATTGCCGGCAGGAGGGCGGCGCCGGCCTCGCGGGCGACGGCATCGGCCTGCTCGACGCGGGCGATGGCCTGACGCAGGTCGGCGTTGTTTTTCAGGGCCTGGTCGACGAGATCGTCGAGGTCGGCGTCCTGGAACAGCGTCCACCAGCGCGGATTGACGAGGCTTTGCTCGGCGTTCTGGTCAGCTTCGGCGTAGGCCGCCGGCAGCGGCGCCGCCGGGCGCACGTAGTCCGGGCCGAGGGCGCAGCCGGCCATGGCCAGCGCGATGACCAGCGGGGTCAGTCGGGTTGCGATGCGGGGCATCATGCTTTTTCCTCCTCGTTCGCTTCAAAGTGCGAGGGGTCGATCTGTTTGCCACGTTCCAGCCACTTGAAGAAGAGCGGCACGAAAATGGTGGCGATGAAGGTGGCGGCGAGCATGCCGCCGAAGACGCCGGTCCCCATCGACTGGCGGGCGGCAGCGCCGGCGCCGGTGGCCTTGACCAGCGGGAAGACGCCGAGCACGAAGGCCAGCGAGGTCATGATGATCGGGCGCAGGCGCAGGCGGGCCGCTTCGATGGCCGCATCGGCCGCGCTCATGCCTTCGGCGTACTTCTGGGCGGCGAACTCGACGATCAGGATGGCGTTTTTCGACGCCAGGCCGATGAGCACGACGAGACCGATCTGGAAGTAGATGTCGTTCGGCATGCCACGCAGCCAGATGGCCGTCAGCGCACCCATCAGGGCGAAGGGCACGGCCATGACGACGGCGACCGGCAGCGACCACTTTTCATACTGGGCGGCGAGGATCAGGAAGACCATGATGATGGCGAAGCCGAAGGCCTGGGCCGACGAGCCGGAACTGCGCTTTTCCTGGAAGGCCTGGCCGGTCCACGAGATGCCGAAGCCGTCGGGCAGGGTGGCGTTGGCGACTTCCTCGACGATCTTGATGGCGTCGCCCGAGCTGACGCCCGGCTTGGAATCGCCCATGACCTTGGCGGCGATGAAGCCGTTGAAGCGCTCGACCTGTTCCGGACCGACGATGTTCTTGACGCGGCTGACGGCAGACAGCGGAATCATGGCGTTGGTCGTCGTGCTGCGCACGTAAACCTTGCCGATGTCGTCCGGCTTCATGCGGTAGGGCGCCTCGGCCTGCAACTGCACGCGATAGACGCGGCCGGCCTTGTTGAAGTCATTGACGTAGAGCGCACCCATCGTGCTTTGCAGCGTCGAGTAGATGTCGGCGACAGGAATGCCCAGCGCCAGCGCCTTCTGTTCGTCGACTTCGACGAACAATTGCGGCACGGTCGGGCGGAAGAAGGTCGAAATGCGGGTGAATTCCGGGTGCTTCTTCAGCTCTTCCATGAAGTTCTGCGTCACCTCGTTGAGGCGGCGGGCGTCGCCATCCACGCGGTTCTGCACATACACCTCGAAACCGCCGGCGGTGCCCAGGCCCATGATCGGGGGCGGGTTGAAGACGAGGCCCATGCCGTCCGGCTGCATCATGCCGATGCCCATGAATTTGCCGGCCAGGTCCTGCGCCTTGCCCTGGCGCTCGGACCAGTCCTTGAGCGGAATGAACATGGTGCCGGCGTTGGGCTTGTTGCCGCCGCCGATCAGGTCGAAGCCGGAGACGATGAAGGTGTGCTTGACCGCTTCGTCCTGGGCGATCATCTGGCGCATGCCTTCACCGGTCTTTTCCGTGCGCTTGAGCGTGGCGCCGTCCGGCAGGATCAGGGCCGAAATCAGGTAGCCCTGGTCCTCGGCCGGCACGAAGCTGCCCGGAATGACGCGGAAGAAGAACACGGTCACGCCGATCACGGCAGCGAACACCAGCGTACCGATGATGCCGTGACGCATCGTCAGGCCGACGGTGCGTGTGTAATTGTTGGTCAGGCGCTCGAACAGGCGGTTGAACGGCGCGAACAGCTTGTTCTCGGTGTGCTGGGCCTTGAGCAGCAGGGCGCACAGGGCCGGTGTCAGGGTCAGCGCGACGACACCGGAGAGCACGACGGCCACGGCCACGGTCACGGCGAACTGCTTGTACAGCTGGCCGGCGATGCCGCCGAGGAAGGCGACCGGGACGAACACCGAAACCAGCACCAGCACGATGGCGATCAGCGCCCCGGTCACCTGGTGCATGGCCTTGATCGCGGCCTGCTTGGGCGGCAGCTTCTCTTCGGCCATCAGACGCTCGACGTTCTCGAGCACGACGATGGCATCGTCGACCACGATACCGATGGCCAGGACCATGGCGAACAGCGTCAGCGTGTTGATCGAGAAACCGAACAGCCACAGGCCGGCGAAGGTGCCGATCAGCGAAATGGGCACGGCGACCATCGGGATCAGCGTGGCACGCCAGCTTTGCAGGAAGAGGAAGACCACGGCGAGCACCAGGATCATCGCTTCGATCAGCGTGTTGCGGACTTCCTTGATCGAGGCCGAGACGAAACGGGTCGTATCGAAGGGAATGACGTAGTCCATTGCCTCGGGGAACTTGGCCTTCAACTCGACCATCTTGACCCGTACGGCTTCAGCCACTTCCAGCGCATTGGCGCCGGTCTGCAGGAAGACGCCCATGGCGATGGTCGGCTGGCCGTCGAGCGTCACGCGCTGGTCGTAGCTGTAGGCACCAAGCTCGATGCGGGCGACGTCCTTGAGGCGCAACAGGCCGCCCGGGCCGCTGGCGCGGATGACGATGTTGCCGAACTCTTCCTCGGTCAGCAGGCGGCCCTTGGCGGTCACCGTATAGACCAGTTGCTGGTCGTTCGGCGCCGGTTCCTGACCGATCTTGCCGGCCGCGTTCTGGGCGTTCTGGGCGCTGATCGCGGCGGCGACCTCGGCGCTGGTCAGGCCAAGCTGGGCCATGCGGTCAGGCTTGAGCCAGACGCGCATCGAGTAGTCCTGGGCACCGAAGATGGTTACGTCGCCGACGCCCTTGACCCGCTTCAACTCGTCGACGATGTTCAGGCTGGCGTAGTTGGAGAGGTAGAGCGTGCTGTACTTGCCGCCGTCGGACTTGAGGGCGACGACCTGCAGGATGTCGTTGGAGCGCTTCTGGACGATCACGCCGTTGCGCCGGACGGATTCCGGCAGGCGCGGTTCGGCCGCCTTGACGCGGTTATTGACGTTGACCGCAGCCATGTCGACGTTGGTGCCGACTTCGAAGGTGGCGGTGATCGTCACCGTGCCGTTGGCAGTGGCCGACGAGTTGAAATACACCATGTTCTCGACGCCGTTGAGCTGTTCCTCGATCGGCGCGGCGACTGTCTTGGCCAGTGTTTCAGCCGAGGCGCCCGGGTAGGTGGCGGTGATCAGCACGGTCGGCGGGGCGATCTGCGGATACTGCGCGATGGGCAGCACCTGCGAGGCGACCAGCCCGGCGATGACGATGATGATCGAGATGACCGACGCGAAAATCGGTCGGTTGATGAAGAATCTGGACATGGTTTAGTCCTTCTTGGCGGCCGCTGCGTTGCTGGCCGGTGCCTTGGCTTCTTCTGCCGGCTTGGCGGCAGCCGGCGGATGCGGATCAACCGGAGCGCCTGGACGCAGCTTGATCAGGTTGTCGACAATGACCTTGTCGCCGGCCTTGAGGCCGCCGAGGATGACCCAGTCCTTGCCGTACCATTCGCCGGCCTTGACCGGGCGCGGTGCCACCTTGTTTTCGGGGCCGACGGTCATGACCAGCGTGCCCATTTCGGTCTGCAGCACGGCCGCTTGCGGCACGAGGAAGACGCCGTCGCGCTCGCCGGTGATCAGGCGGACGCGGACGAACTGGCCGGGCAGCAGCTGGCCGCCGGCGTTGTCGAATTCGGCGCGCAGGGCCTGGGTGCCGAGCGTGGTGTCGATGTTGGTGGCGAGGAAGTTGAGCTTGCCCTTCTTCTCGTAGGTCTGGCCGTTGCCCTGGATCAGTTCGACGCCCTTGACGTCCTTGTCGGTGACGCGACCGGCCGGGAACTTGGCGAGGTCGGATTCGCCGAGGCTGAAGCGGACCCAGATCGGGTTGGTCTGGTAGATCGAGGTGAGCAGGCTGTCGCTGCCGACGGTCACGAGGTTGCCGTCCGACTTGAGGGCGCGGCCGGTGGTGCCGGCGACGGGCGCCGTGACGGTGGTCCACGACAGGTTCAACTCGGCCTGGCGCAAGGCGGCCTGGGCCATGGCGTTGTTCGAGGTGGCGTCGTCGTATTCCTTCTGCGAGATCGCCTTGGCGTCGATCAGCGTCTTCAGGCGTTTCATTTCGCGATCGGTCTGGTCGGCCTTGGCCTTGGCCTCGGCGAGGGCGATTTCGTAGGAGGTACGGTCAATCTGGAAGAGCGGCTGGCCGGATTTGACGACTTCGCCTTCCTGGTACAGGCGCTTGGTCAGGATGCCGCCGATGCGGGCGCGCACTTCGGTTTCGCGGGCGCCTTCGGTCTGCGCCATGATTTCGATGCTGGTCGGCACCTTCTGCGGCTGCATGTCGATGGCCGTGACCGGCATCGGGCCCATCTTCGGCGGGCCGCCGGCCGACTTGTCACCGGAGCAGCCGGTGAGGGCGGCTCCGGCCAATAATGCGGAAAGTGCCACGGCCAGTACCGGGCGACGGAAATGGGTTGTCGGGGCCACGCGAATTCTCCTTGTCAATTTTGCTGTGATGAATTATAAACATTCATGAATGTATGTAAATAGGTATTTGTAACGAACGGTGACAGGCTGTCGTAAGATAAAAAGCAGGCCGGATTGTTCGGTCAGGAGAGAAGATGGTCAGAAAAACGAAGGAAGAAGCAGAGCAGACCCGCAAGGAAATCATCGAATCGGCGCGTGCCGTGTTTCACCAATGCGGCGTCAGCCGTTCGACGCTGGAGAAGATTGCCAAGGAGGCCGGCGTGACGCGCGGCGCCATTTACTGGCATTTCAAGGACAAGGCCGAATTGTTTTTCGCCATGCGCGAAGACGTTTTTGCGCCCATGGTCGAGCGCACCGATTCACTGCTTCTCTCGGACGATTTTGCCAATCCGCTCGATGCCATCGAGGCGTCGCTCAAGGAATTTTTCCGCGTGCTCGATGACTGCCCGGTCGTGCGCGAAGTGTTCGAAATCATGATTTCCCGCTGCGAATACGTCGATGAGTTTTCCGCCGTGCAGGAAGAGGCGGGCCGCCCGGCCTACGAGTTTCTCGAGAAAATGGAGCGCATCTACCGCAAGGCCGCGGACAAGGGAATGTTGCGCCAGGGGCTCGATCCGACCGCCATTGCCCGCGATACCTGGGCTTTCACCAGCGGTTTGCTGCACCTGATGCTCGGCTGCCAGAAGGGCTCCGATCTCGACAAGCAGATTCCGGCCATGATCTCGACGCACATGGCGCTGCGCCGACGGGCTTGAGCGCGGATACGCCGGGAACGCGGCTTTCCGGTCATCTTCCGGCAATGTGCGGCCGGCATACTCACGTCGATAGACGACGAGGATATCCCTGCCATGATCCGATACGCCGCCAATCTGGTGCGCGGCTACACCACGCTGGTTCGCCAGTTGCCACAGGCCACCGGCATGATGTTCGCGGCCCGTTCGACCTGGGGGCGATCCTTCAAAATCGGGCTGTTTGGCGTTGGCGTGGTTTTGCCGCTGGGCTCGCTGATCTGGCTAATGCTTTTCTGGCATGGCACCGGCCTGGACCGGAAGTCCTTGCCTGACAAGGCGCAGCGGGCCTTGCCGCCGCCCTGAATTCATTTTGCCCGGTCGAGGTCGGCCCGGTTTTTCTCATCCACGTAGATGCCCGTTTCGCTGGGCTGGCTGCTCGCGAAGCAGCTGACTTCGACGTTGGCCAGCGCCTTGCCTTTGTGCAGCACGTCGACGGCGCAGCGGCCGAAAACGCTGTCGATGGTAGCGAGCAGGCTACGGGCGTAGGGGCTTTCGAGCTTGCCGTCGAGGATCAGATTGGCGAGCAGCACGCCGTCCGGCTTGAGGACGCGGCGCGTGCCGGCCCAGAACTCGCGGGTGACGAGGTGGCTGGGAATCGAGGTGTGCGAGCTGTAGACATCGACGACGACGGCGTCGAAGCGACGTTCGCTGGTCGCCACGAAGCGGCGGGCGTCGTCGGTGATGAATTCACCACGGGCCGGTTCGCGCAGGAAGTGCTTTTCGGCGATGTCCCTGATGGCCGGGTCGATATCGACGTAGGTGTAGCGGTTGAGCGGTTCGCGGTGCGACAGCGTGAAGCCGCCGGCGCCGAGGACGAGGATGTCCTTGTCGAAGAAGCCGAGGTCGTCGAGCAGGATCTGCCGCAGGTGCCTGATGTAGCGCGTGTAGTTGGGCGGCTCGGAATTGTCGATGAGCGAGGCGGTCGACTTGTTGACCCAGAAGGCGCGCGGGTCTTTCTGGCCCGGGAGATTGACGGCGCCGATGAGGTATTCGGCGTAGGCCGTGTCGGCGGTCACGGCATGCTGCAGATTGAGTCCGGCAGACAATCCCACGGTCAACCCGGAAAAAAGCCAAAATTTGAAATTTTTCCCGGCTAGCAAAACGGCGCCGACGAGAAGCCCGAAGGCGCAGGCGAAGACCGCCGCTGAAACGCCGAGCCACTGCATGACGAGCAGCGATAGGCTGATCGAGCCGAGGAAGGAACCGAGCGTAGACCAGTAAAGAGCCAGGCCACTCGCCTCGCCGGTGCGTTCGGCTTTCATGAGGTTGGTCAGGATTGGCACGGTCTGGCCGAGCAGCCAGGCCAGCGGGCAGAGCACGCCGCCGATGAAGACAAGGTAGGCGACGAGCACCGGCTGCAGGTGGGCGAACATCCAGTCGACGCTGATGCCGGCCAGCCCGATGCCGGCGAGCGCGGCGGCGATCAGGAAATTGCGGGCGACGATGTTGAGGTAGTTGCCGGCGACCCTGGCGCCCGAGGCGTAACCGAGCGCCAGCGCGAGCAGGAAGAAGCCGATGGTCGGCGCCGTGACGACGATGGAACTGCCGATGTGCGGCACGAGCCGCCGGAGCGCGATGACTTCGGCGCCGAGCGAGCAGAAGCCTTCGATGAAGACAATGGCGTAGATGAGGAAACGGGACATCCCGCAATTATCGCCTGCGGCGGCGGGTTTTATGCGGTCGGCGGCAGGCGGGTGACGAGCAGCTGGTCGATGCGGTTGCGGTCGACGTCGATGACCTCGAACTTGCAGCCGCCATGTACGACGCTGTCGGTGCGTTTGGGCAGCTTGCGCAGCATGTACATCATGAAGCCGGCGACGGTTTCGTACTGGCTGTCATCCGGGAAGGGCGGCAGGTCGAGTTCGGTTTCGACATCGCCAATCGGCGTCAGGCCGTCGATCAACCACGAATCGGCGTCGCGGCGGACGATCTGCGCTTCGTCGCTGGCGATCAGCGGGTCGCCGACCAGCGTGCTGGTCAAGTCGTTGAGAGTGATGAGGCCGACGATCAGGGCATACTCGTTGATGATCAGCGCGAAATCCTCGCGGCCATCGCGGAAATGGCCGAGGATTTCCGACAGCGTCAGCGTGTCGGGCAGGATCAGGGCCGGATTGAGCAGCGGCGCGTCGAGGGCCAGCGGCTGGCCGGCGATGATACGGCTGAGCAGGTCCTTGGCATCGACGTAGCCGAGCGGCTGGTCGATCTCGTCGCGGCAGACCGGGTATTTCGAGTGCGGATGCGTCGCCAGCTTGGCGCGCAGGCTGGTCTCGTCCTCGTCGACGTCGAGCCAGATGATGCCGTCGCGCGGCGTCATCGACGATGGCGCCGTCCGCGTGTCGAGTTCGAGCACATTCTCGATCATCTGCTGCTCCTGCTCGGCGACCACGCCGGCATCAGCGCCGGCCTGGGCGAGGGCGACGATGTCTTCGGCCGTGACGTCGTCCGGGCGCTTCTGGGGCAGGCCGAGCGCCGCCAGGATGCGGCTGGCGATGCCGTTGAAGGCCCAAATCAGCGGCGACAGCAGGCGGATGCATAGCGTCATCGGCCCGGCGATGCGCAGCGCGATGCGCTCGGGGGCGACGATGGCAATGCGCTTCGGTACGAGGTCGGCGAAGAGGATGAATACCGAGGTGACGAGCACGAAGGAAAGCACCGTGGCCAGCGTCTCGGCGGTGTCCAGGCTGGCGAAATGCGGGGCGAGCAGCGCAGTGAAATAGGGTGCGTAGGCGCCTTCGCCGAGGATGCCGGCGAGGATGGCGACGGCGTTGAGGCCGATCTGGATGGTCGTGAAAAAGTGGCCGGGCTGCGCCTGCAGCGCCAGGGCCTGCCGCGCCCGCGCATCACCGTCGCCGGCCAGTTGTTCGAGCTTGAGCCGGCGGGCGGCGGCCAGGGCGATTTCCGATGTGGCGAAGAAGGCGCTGGCGGCGATCAGCAACAGGATGATGAGGGTACTTTCGAGCATGCAGTGCCTCGGCTTGTCCGGTCAGGGAATTATCCCCCTTTGTGGCTCAGGTGCGGTGCAACTTCTGCCACATGCTGATGCTGAAGACCCCCAGCCCGAGCCAGATCAGCCCGAAGCTGACGAGCCGCTCGATCTGCAGCGGCTCGCCGAAAATCCAGATGGCGGTGACGAACTGCATGGTCGGGTTGATGTACATGAGCATGCCGACGGTGGCGAGGTCGAGGCGCTGGGTGGCGGCGGCGAAGGCCATGAGCGGCAGGGCGGTGATGATGCCGGCGCCGACCAGCCAGAGGGCGGTCGAGCTGTCGTGGTCGGCAAAGACCAGGTGTCCGCTCTGCGCCATCCACAATGCGTAAATGCCGCACACCGGCAGCATGGCCAGGGTTTCGAGCCATAGTCCGGACAGCGCATCGACCGGCACCTGCTTGCGGACGAGGCCGTAGGTGCCGAAGGTGGCGGCGAGGAAGAGCGAGATCCAGGGCAGACTGCCTAGCGAAATGACTTCATTGGCCAGGCCGGCGACGGCGAGGCTGACGGAGATCCATTCCAGCCGGTTGAGCTTTTCCTTGAGCACGACGAGGCCGAGCAGCACATTGACGAGTGGTGTCAGGAAATAGCCGAGGCTGGAGGCGACGACCTGCTCGTGGGCGACGGCCCACAGGAACATGAGCCAGTTGCTGCCGACGAGCAGGGCGGCGAGCGCCAGCATGGCGAACTGGCGAGGCGTGCGGAAGACGGCGACGACCTTGCCCCAGTTGCCGCGCAGGGTGAGCAGGATGCCGACGAAGACGCAGGCCCAGACGGCACGGTTGGACAGCACGTCCATGGGCGGCACGTGCGAAAGCTGGCGGAAGAAGAGCGGGAAGAAGCCCCAGATGCCGTAGGCGAGCAGGCCGAAGCCGATGCCGGCCAGTTGGGTTTTCGGCTGCACGGTTTAGTCGCGCAGCAGTTGCAGCGCCGGCGAGCGGTAGTCGCGGCGGAAGAGCACGACCAGCACGACGATGGCGAGCGCCCCGAGCAGGGCAGGGTTGAGCAGCCAGCCGGAGGCGGCGAGGCCGAAATAGTAGGCCCGGATGCCGCGGTTGAAGTCGTCGCCGGCCAGGTTATTGGCCCCGGCGACGCGCCTGGCGTAGGTGTCGATGCCCGGTTCGCCCGTTTTGCCGAGCGGCGCAGCGCCGACGAGGATGGAGAGCAGGTTGAACTGGCGCAGCGACCAGGTGAATTTGAAATAGGCGAAGACAAACGAGGCGAGCAGCAGCATGAGCTTGATTTCGAGCAGCTCGCGGTTGCCGGCGCCGCCGAAGGGTAGTTCCGCTGTAAAACTGAGCAGCTTGTCCGAGGCGCCGAGCGCCGCAACGAGGCCGGCGATGATGTAGATCGTCGTGTTGGCGTAGAAGGAGACGCTGGTTACGAGGTTGCCGATCAAGGTTGAATCGGCCACGCGCAGGTCGCGTTCCAGCATGCGGTAGGCCCACTGCAGGCGATAGCCCTGGCTGGTGTGGATCAGGCCGTTCGCCCCCCACTGGCTGTGCTCGGAGTACCAGGCGTAGCCGGCCCAACTGGCAAAGAAAATGGCCAGGGAAATCCAGTCGATGAGCGAGAGGTGGGGCAAGGCATGCATGCCAGCATATTGCCATAGGCCAGGGGCTCGCGACATCGTGGTTATCCCTGTTGCGCTTGAAAGGAACCTTGCTCTATGCTGAAAGTCATACCCAAGTTGCATTGCCGGTTTCCTGCCTATGGTCGACGTGAAGCTTTCACAGGGCGATTCATCGATGAACAGAATGCATCCGCTCACCTTGAGTTTCCGCGACGAGGAAACCGAAAGTGCCTTCATCCGGCAGTTTCTGCCACGCCTGCGCCTGCAGGGGCGGGCCGCCATCCTGGTCGGGGTGTTCGTCTATTTCGTTTATGGCGGGCTCGATCACTTGTTCGTGCCGGTCGCCCAGCTCGGGCTGGTCTGGTTCATCCGCATGGTTGCGCTGGCCGTGCCGCTTCTGGTGCTCGTTGCGAGTTTCACGTCCTGGTTCGAGAAGGCCAACCAGTTCCTGCTGGCGCTGGTTGGCCTGTCGGCCTCGCTCGGCCTGATCGCCATGCTCTGGCATCTGCCGGTGAGCAGCAGTGCCTACTACTACCCGGGGCTGATGCTGGCGACGTTCTATACCTACAACCTGATCGGCGCGCGTTTCATCCAGGCGCTGGGTATCAATCTTTTCGTGCTCGTGCTCTACAACGTGCTGTTCGGCTATTTCGGCGCCTATCCGCAGCCCATGCTGCTGAGCCAGAATTTCTTCATGATCTCGGCCAACCTGATTGGCGGTGCGGCGGGCTATCTCGTCGAATACCAGCGTCGTCAGCTCTTCCTGCGCGAATTGCAGCTTGACCGGGAACGTCGCATCCATCTGCAACGTTCCCTGCACGACCGGCTGACCGGCCTGCCCAATCGCGACCTGCTCTATGATCGCCTCAAGCAGGCCCTGGCGCTGGCGCGCCGGGACTCCGAGCGGCATGCCGGATTCTTCGTCGACCTTGATGGTTTCAAGAGCATCAATGACCAGCTCGGGCACGACGTCGGCGACATCGCGCTGCGCGAGATTTCCCGGCGGCTGGTGGCCGCCACCCGGGAGACCGACACCATTTCCCGGCTCGGCGGCGACGAGTTCTTCCTGCTCGTTCAGGACATCGGTTCCTGCGACGCCGCGGCGCACCTGGCGGACAAGCTCATCCGCATCATCGAGCAGCCCATCGCCGGCCTGCCCAATGCGCCGGCGCTCAGCGCCAGCGTCGGCATCTGCCTGTTCCCGCATGCCGGGCTGGAGAGCACGCCGGAAGCGATCATCCGCTGCGCCGATCTGGCCATGTACAACGCCAAGGCCGCCGGCAAGCGTTGCTATCACCTGGCCCAGTAGGCTGGCCGCCGGAGGGGCAAGTCCTGTATCCTGCCAGCCTTTGAAAATTGCGGAGTAAAGACATGGGACAGGCCAAAAATCGGGGTTCGCTGGCGGACCGCATTGCCCAGGCGCAAGCCAAGATCGAAGCGACCCGTCCGGAAAAGCTGGTGTGCAACGGTTGCGGCGCCGATGTGACGACCATCAACCCGGTCAGCACGCGCGGCTTGCGCGGCCTCGATGCGATCTGGGTCGGTCAGTGCGAGTGCGGGCAGACGACCTTTGCTGCGTCGGGCGAGCCGAATGCCGTCGATGCCTTCTTCTTCGCGCTCAGCGAGAACACCGAACTGACGCTGGGCCGCCAGGAAAAAGACGGCGGCGGCCACGAAACGGTCTGATCCGGATTTCGAATTTGGGCTTTTTTTCCGGTTGACCGTGAAATTCGGCTCAGGCGGGGAAAAAGGGCTGGTAAGCGCCTAGTTTTTCTTGAGCTGGGGCGCCGATATCTGGGGCGCGCTGGGTGCTGCCGGTTTGGGCGCGGGCTTCGGCTGTAGCGGTGGCTCGACGTGATGCGGTCGGTGCGTCGGATAGGCCGGCACGGGGACAGGAACGTAGATGGTCTGCGGTCTGGCGATGGCCCGGCAATCGGCCTCCATCTGGGCGCGCTGGGCGCTTTCCAGGGCCATCTGCTCGAGGTCGCGCAGGCATTCGTCCTGGCTGCCATATTGACGTGGCGTCCGGCTGACACTGTTGCTTTGCCGCTGGCTGGCGGCGCGCTCTTCGCGCTCTGCCGCTTCTTCGGCACGCTGCGCGGCTTCCCGTTTTTCGACGAAAAGCCGCATCTTTTCGACTTCCTGCTCGGCCTGTCGGCGGGACGCTTCCGATACACGCTCGTCCGGGCGCGAGGTGATCGTGCCGCTGCCGGTCGGGCACGGCGTGTTTGAGATCTCCGTCGAGCCATTCGGCAGCCGGCATTTGTAAATGTCGGCACCGGCCAGCGGGCTGAGCGCCAGCAGGGCGAGTGCGAGGCTGGTCTTCAACATGGCTTATCCCTCCGCCTGGCGGGCGGCCAGAACCTGCTCTTCCGGCGCGCCGATACGTTCCAGCAGGTTGCTGTGACCAATGTGGAGCAGGGTTTCGATGGCCCGGTAGTCGTCCGGCAGCGCCGGGTCGTTCCAGCTGTTGGCCGAGTGACGGGCGAGGTCGACGGCGAGCTGGACGTTCTTGACATTGGCCAGCTCGGCGTTGGCCGGGTCGATCAGCGAGCGGAGCAGGGCCGGGAGTTGCCAGTAGGCAATGAGTTCGTCGGCGATCTCGTCAAGCGTGCTGCCGAACACTTCCTGGTGGATCTGGCTGCTGCGCCGTCCGGGCTCGGTGACCAGCCGGTCGCGGGCCTGGATGGCAAGATTCGGCGCGAAGCACCACATCAGGATCTCGACCAGGTCGTGGAGCAGCGCAGCCATGGCGATCTCGTCGAAGCTGACGTTCTGGCGCAGCAGCGCCCAGTCGAGTGCCCAGCGCGACGCGTTGCGCGAGCGGGCGATGACCTTGAGCAGGCCGAGCATGGCTTTCGGGTAGCCCTTGAGCTGCTGTTCGACGATGGGCGGGTTTTCGATGCTGTTGTAGAAGGTCTGGGTGCCCATCATGATCAGCGCGCGCTCGACCGTCGTGATGTCCCGCGACTGGCTGTTGGAGCGAATCCGCTGCATGGTCTGGAACAGGCGCAGGGTCATCAGCGGGTCGTGCGTGATGATGGTGGCCAGTTGCCGGGTGTTGATGTCTTCGGCGGCGTCGCGTAACTCGTTGAGCTGATGAACGGTATGGCGCAGGACCGGAATGTCGATGGTCTTGAAGTGATCCACCCACGGGCCTGGCCCGGGGAAGGGAAAATCGATCATCAAGGTCATGAAGGCATACCTCTCGGTTCAGCGATTGAACAGCTGTTTCAGGAAATTCTCGACATAGGCCGGCCGCACCGGCTTGACGATGTAGCCCCGCGCACCGAGTCCGGCCGCCTGCTGGACGATGGCCCGCGAGGTGTCGCCGGTGACCATGACCACCGCCGTCCTGGGCGAAGTTTCGATGATTTTCGGCAAGGCCTCAAGACCCGACATGATGGGCATGTTGACGTCGAGAAAAATGACACTGGGCTTCAGGTTCTGGGCGGCGCGAACGGCTTCCTCGCCATTGGCAGCCTGGCCGACGACGTTGATCCCCAACTCGGCCAGCAGGCCCTTGATGAGCAGGCGCACCGAACTGTTGTCGTCGGCGATGACGGCAGTGGGCCGCTCGCTGCTGCGCCGGGCGGCCTTGGGCGCAGTCGCTGCCGTGGCGCTGGCCGCAGGGGCGCTCTCCGTTGCCTTGGCCAGCGAGGCGCGGCGACGCGTGTCGCACACCTGCTGCAGTTCGTCGATGACCTGCTTTTGCCCGAAGGGTTTGCGCAGGAAGCCGGCGGCGCCGGCATCGGCGACCCTGGCTTCGATGTCCGGCGACTCGGAGGCGGTGATGAACAGGACGTCGATCTTCGGAAAGGTCGAATTGATCTCGCCCAGGATGTCGAGCCCGTTGCGCCCCGGCAATTCGTAGTCGAGGCAGACGATTTCCGGCGAATGCTGGCGGATGGCCTCGATGACGCCATTGCCGTCCTCCAGCGCGCCCACCATCTGGTAGCCCTGGCTGGAGAGCAGGGACGTCAGCATCGCCCGCATCGAGGCGTTGTCATCAACAATCAGAACACGCACGCTGGAAACTCACATCGGCAACCGGTCTCGCAAAGACGCGACAAAAATGCGCGGAGCGCGCACAGCGCCTATGTTAGCCGGGATTGGCCGAGCCTGAACAGCCGGCAATGAATAAGGCCCGGCCCACCGTCAGGTGGCCGGGCCGGTGCGGCGTGCCGGGCATTGGTCGGCGCGGCTTTTACAAGGCCGAGCGCTGTGCCGAGCGGCGCATGCTCAGGCCCAGCAGGCCGAGGCCGGCCAGCAGCATGGCGTAGACGCTCGGCTCGGGAACCGCCGCGAGGTTGGCCGCGTTCAGGTTCTGGTAATCGAAAGCGAGGCCGGAATCGTAGGCCGCATCGCCCCAGTTCGTAACGCCGATTTCGAGCTTGAAACTTCCGCCGCTGGCGAAGGTGTGGGACGACTCGAGCCAGCCGGTAAAGCCGCAGCCCGGCGCGTTGTCGCGCCAGCAGGTGCCGTTCGAATCGCCGAGCGGCGACCAGTTGACCGGGTCGGCCGTGGTCTTGGAGGTAAAGACGAAGTCCTTGTAATTCGTGATCGTCACATCGGGGTCGAAATCCTTCTTGCTCACCACGTCGCCGGGGACGATGTTGCCGGTGGCCGAATTCGAGCTGCGCGCCGTAAACAGCCAGGCCACGAAGCTGTTGTCGCTGGCGTTGAGGAGGCGGGCCTAGGCGTAATCGTCAAAGCCCTTGCCGTCGGTCGAGACGTAGTTGAAATGGATGTTCAGCTGGTCGTTCGCCTGGACGCTGAAGCTGCTCGACACGAATTTCGAACCATTCGTCTCGGTCCCGTTGCCCCGGTTGTTGGCATCGAGCGCCAGCGGGGAGACGCCCGTGCTGCTCGAGTTGAAGGTCGTGACGTAGCCGTACTTCGGGTTGTTCAGGGGAGAGGCCACGACATCGCCGGCAGCGGCCATCGCGCCGCAATTGCCCGTGCAGGTCCAGGTCGACAGGTCGGCGGGCAGGTTGACCGGGGCGGCCAGGGCCGACGGGGAGAACAGAGCGGAGAGTGTTGCGGACGCAGCCACGGCCAAGGCGATCGCCGGCTTGTTGTTGTGCATGGGGATTCTCGGTTGGGGTTGGGGCGGTATTCTGAAACGACGTTTTGCTCCTTACCCAGCAAGCGACATGCCATTCACCCTAATCCTTGTTTTACAACGGAAAAATCGATTTTTGTGCAGTCTGGCACCGGTTGGGGGCAGGCAGTTCCCCCGAATTGGGGCATATCACCCACCCACCGCAGTCGCGCTGCCGTGGCCGATTGCGACCGTCCGAAATAAAAAACGCCTCCGGATTTGGAGGCGTTTTCGATTTTGGCTATTTTTTCCGGTTGACCGTGAGAGGCCTACAAAATCATCCCGGCGCCGACCGTGTTGTTGTTGCTCTCGTCGATGATGATGAAAGCGCCGGTGCCGCGGTTTTCCAGGTAGGGGTCGGCGAACAGCGGCTGGGCTAGCTTGAAGGTGACCTGGGCGATGTCGTTCATCGCCAGCTTCTCGGCCGGGACCTTTTCCAGCGTGTTCACGTCGAGGCGATGGTCGATGGCGGCCAGCTTGGCTTTCGAGTCGCGGGTCGTGTGGCGGATCAGGTAGGTGCGGGCACGGTCCATCGGAGTTTCGGCCATCCAGCAGACGGTGGCTTCGATCTGCTTGACGGCGGCCGGGACTTCGCTCGACTTGACGATCATGTCGCCGCGCGAGGTGTCGATTTCATCGGCGAGCAGGATGGTGACGGATTGCTCGGTGACGGCTTCCGGGATATCGACGCCGCCGATCTGGATGGCCTTGACGGTCGAGGTCAGGCCATTCGGCAGCACGGTGACGGCGTCGCCGACTTTCAGCGAACCGGCTTCGACGCGACCCATGAAGCCGCGGTAGTCGTGCAGCTCGGGATTGGCCGAATCCTGCGGGCGGCAGACGTACTGGACCGGGAAGCGGAACTTCTCGGTGTGCTCGGTGTGGGCGCCCGGGGTTTCTTCGAGGATCTCGAGCAGGGTCGGGCCGTCGTACCAGTTCAGGCTGTCGCCGCGGTCGACGATC
>JAGTRT010000091.1 GCA_018261895.1 Pseudomonadota bacterium | reverse complement strand
GATTACTCGCTCGATACCCTGGTCCCGGACAGCGCCAACAAGGCCTATGACATGAAGGAACTGCTGATCAAGGTGGTCGACGACAACGACTTCTTCGAACTGCAGGCCGACTACGCCAGGAACATCATCATCGGTTTTGGCCGCATGGATGGCCATCCGGTCGGCATCGTCGCCAACCAGCCGCTGGTGCTGGCCGGCTGTCTGGACATCAAGTCCTCGATCAAGGCCGCCCGTTTCGTCCGCTTCTGCGATGCCTTCAACATTCCGGTGGTTACCTTCGTCGATGTGCCGGGCTTCATGCCAGGTACCGCACAGGAATACGGTGGCATCATCAAGCACGGCGCCAAGCTGCTCTACGCCTATGCCGAATGTACCGTGCCCAAGGTCACCATCATTACCCGCAAGGCCTACGGTGGCGCCTACGACGTGATGTCGTCCAAGCATCTGCGCGGCGACGTCAATTTCGCCTGGCCGTCTGCCGAAATCGCGGTCATGGGCCCGAAGGGCGCTGTCGAGATCATCTTCCGCGAGGAAAAGAGCGATACCGCCAAGCTGGCCGAGCGCGAAGCCGAGTACAAGGCCAAATTCGCCAACCCGTTCGTGGCCGGTGCCCGCGGCTTCATCGACGACGTCATCATGCCGCACAACACGCGCAAGCGGATCGCCCGCTCGCTGGCCATGCTGCGCGACAAGAAACTCGAAAATCCCTGGCGCAAGCACGGCAACATCCCCCTCTGACTAGCTCAGACATACTGAATTGAGGGCTATACATGTTTACTAAAACTCTGATCGCAAACCGCGGCGACCAGCCGCACAGCGGCGCAGCAGCGCAGCTAAATTGCCTTGCACGCAAAGCGTGCTCAGGCGATTTCTCCCCGGAGGCAAAGCACCATGTTTAACAAGATCCTGATCGCGAACCGGGGAGAAATCGCCTGCCGCGTCATCAAGACCGCCCGCAAGATGGGCATCAAGACCGTCGCCGTCTATTCCGAAGCCGACAAGGATGCGCTGCACGTCGACCTGGCCGACGAAGCCGTCTGTATCGGCCCGGCTGCCTCGAAAGAGTCCTATCTGGTCATGGACAAGATCATCGCTGCCTGCAAGCAGACCGGAGCCCAGGCCGTCCATCCGGGCTACGGCTTCCTGTCCGAGAACGCCGAGTTCTCGCGCCGTCTGGAAGAAGAAGGCATCAAGTTCATCGGCCCGAAGCATTACTCGGTCGGCAAGATGGGCGACAAGATCGAGTCCAAGAAGCTGGCGCTCGAAGCCAGGGTCAATACCATCCCGGGTTACAACGAAGCCATTTCCGGCCCGGACGAAGCGGTCAAGATCGCCCAGGGCATCGGCTATCCGGTCATGATCAAGGCCTCGGCTGGCGGCGGCGGCAAGGGCCTGCGCGTCGCCTTCAACGACAAGGAGGCGCATGAAGGCTTCTCGTCCTGCGTCAGCGAGGCCAAGAACGCCTTCGGCGACGACCGTGTCTTCATCGAAAAATACGTGCTGGAACCGCGCCACATCGAAATTCAGGTGCTCGGCGATTCCTTCGGCAATTACGTCTACCTGAACGAGCGCGACTGCTCGATCCAGCGCCGTCACCAGAAGGTCATCGAAGAGGCGCCGTCGCCCTTCGTCGATCAGGCCATGCGCAAGGCGATGGGCGAGCAGGCTGTCGCCCTGGCCCGTGCCGTGCAGTATGAATCGGCCGGGACGGTCGAGTTCGTCGTCGGTGCCGACAAGAGCTTCTACTTCCTGGAAATGAATACCCGCCTGCAGGTGGAACACCCGGTCACCGAGCTGATCACCGGCGTCGACCTGGTCGAGCTGATGATTCGCGTCGCCTATGGCGAAAAGCTGCCGCTGACGCAGACCCGAGGAAATCCCCGGCCAGGTCCGGGTCGATACCGGCGTTTACGACGGCGGCGAAATCTCGATGTTCTACGACTCCATGATCGCCAAGCTGATCGTTCACGGCGCCACACGCGAGCAGGCAATCTCCCGCATGCGCGACGCGCTGAACGCCTTCGTCATCCGCGGCATTTCGTCGAACATCCCGTTCCAGGCTGCGCTGATGCAGCACCCGCGCTTCCAGTCCGGCAACTTCAATACCGGCTTCATCGCCGAGGAATACCCGAAGGGCTTCGACGCCTCGATGGTGCCGCACGATGATCCGGCGCTGCTGGTTTCCGTCGCCGCCTACGTCTATCGTGCCTACACCGACCGCGGCGCCTCAGTGTCCGGCCAGCTGCAGGGCCATGAGCGCATCGTCGGCGACAAGTGGTGCGTGGTTCGTCTGAACCCGGGCGGCAACGAGCAGCATTCGGTCATCGCCCGTCCGGTGCCCGGCGGCTATCACATCGAGTACAAGGGCGAGAACTACGAGATCCTGTCCGACTGGAAACTCGGTCAGTCGCTCTTCAACGGCACCTGCAACGGCGAGGAATTCACGCTGCAGGTCGAGCGCCACAAGACGAAATACTCGCTGTTCCACTGGGGAACCCGCGCCGATTTCATGGTGATGAGCGCCCGCGCCGCCGAACTGCTGTCCCTGATGCCCGAGAAGCCGGCGCCTGACCTGTCGAAATTCCTGCTCTCGCCGATGCC
>JAGTRT010000090.1 GCA_018261895.1 Pseudomonadota bacterium | reverse complement strand
GAAGGCGTCGATGGATTCCGAGAATTCGTCGATGTCGATCAGCGCCAGCACATGATCGCCGGCGCCCGAAACCCTGGTCAGCTCGTCGATCGCCTCGATTTGCGCCGCACGGTTGGGCAGGCCGGTCAGCTTGTCGACAAAGGCCGCCTTGCGCAGGCGCTCGACGAGGCCGACGTTCTCGCCACAGATGGCGACGTTGGTGCAGAAAATGTCGAGGAGGTGTCGATCCAGCGTGCGGATCGGCGCGGTCGACTCGATATAGACGGCAAAACTGCGTCCATGGCGGCCGGCGAAATGGAGCGCCAGCGCATGCTCGCCGCGCCGGGTCCCGCCCTCGCGCAGGCAAGCACCGACCATGTCGCGCACGCCCGGGTCGCCAAGCGCATTCAGCGGCTGATTCGCCAGCGGTGCGTAACGTCCGGCGGCAGCCAGAATGATTTCCTCGGCTTCACCGTTCGCATCGCCCGGCGCACGCACGCAAACCATGCCGTCAGGCGCTATGCCGAGCAGCGCGGCCAGTTGTCCGATGACCGCCGTGGCGAAGGTCTGCAATCCGAGTTCGGCATTGAACCGGCTGGCGCCGTCGATGATCAGTTCGAGACTGCCACGGCTCTCGTCGAGGCGCCGTATCTGGTCGAAGGAGCGGATGGCCGCGGTGACAGTGGTAAATAACTTGCTGCGCGTGAGTTCGGTCTTGGTCTTGTAGTCGTTGATGTCGTAATTGGCGATCGCGTCGAGTTCCGGCGCGTAGCCGGGCTGCCCGGTACGCAGGATGATGCGCACGGCGGCCATGCCGAGTTCATTGCGAATTCGCTCGACCGCCACCAGGCCTGCATCCTCGCGCTCCATGACGACATCGAGCAGGACGACCGCCACGTCACGATGGCTTTCGAGTATGGCGATCGCCTCGTCGGCGCTGAAGGCGTGCAGGAAGCACAGCGGTCGGCCGAGTACCCGAAGGTCATGGAGGGCGAACTCGGTGGCGTGGTGCACGTCCTCGTCATCGTCGACGACCAGCACCTTCCAGCATGCCTCGGTCGCCCCGACGGACTGCGGCTCGGGGGTATCTTCAACAAAGGCCAGATGATCGTCGTTGTGCATGACGCAACTCGAATGATGGGTCGGTGTTATCCGACCCGTAGTATGGCGGCAAGCCCGGCAAAAACAAAGAGCCCTGCCGGGCTCTTTGTTTTTGCCGGTCGGCTGACGCAAGCGCCAGCCAAAAATGCTAGAAATTCAGCGTCCGCTTGTCGCAGGCCAGCGCCGCTTCATGCACGGTCTCCGACAGCGTCGGGTGAGCGTGGCAGATGCGCGCCAGATCTTCGGACGCACCGGCGAATTCCATCGCCACGACGGCTTCGGCAATGATCTCCGAGGCATTCGCACCGATGATGTGCACACCGAGGATGCGGTCGGTGCTCTTGCACGCCAGCATCTTGACGAAGCCTGACGGATCGCCCATGCCCAGCGCCCGGCCATTGGCCAGGAACGGCACCTTGCCGGCCTTGTACTCGACGCCTTCGGCCTTGAGTTGCTGCTCGGTCTTGCCAACCCAGGCGATTTCCGGCGAGGTGTAGATGACCCAGGGAATGGTGTCGAAATTGCAGTGACCGGCCTGGCCGGCCATCAGTTCGGCAACCATGACGCCTTCCTCGTGCGCCTTGTGCGCCAGCATCGGGCCCCGCACGACGTCGCCAATCGCCCAGACGCCCGGCAAATTGGTCTTGCAATGGCCGTCGACCGCAACAAAGCCACGCTCGTCGAGCTGCAGGCCAACCGCTTCAGCATTCAAGCCGTCGGTATTCGGCACACGGCCGATGGAAACGATCAGGCGATCGGCGTCCAGCTTCTGCGGGTTGCCATCCTTGTCGGTGTAGGCAATCGAAACCGACTTTTTGTTTGCCTTGATGTCGCCGATCTTGACCCCCATCTGGATGTTCAGGCCCTGCTTGGTGAACAGCTTGAGCGCTTCCTTGGCTACATCGACATCGGCAGCGGATGACGCCGGCGCCGATGATGGCCAGCTTCTTCGGCACGGATTCCTGATTCAGCGCGCCTTCGTTATCCATGACGATTTTCTGGTTCTGGTCGACCGGCAGGTTCGGCAGATGACGGGCCTTGGAGCCGGTCGCGACGATGACCTGCCTGGCCAGCACTTCCTCGGCGCCAACCTTGAGCTTCCAGAACTCGCCTTCCTTGCCGACGAAGGAACCGTGACCGGCGAGGAAGGCGACCTTGTTCTTCTTCAGCAGCATCTTGATGCCGCCGGTCAGTTGATTGACCACGCCATCCTTGCGCGCCTTCATGACCGGCACGTCGATCGTGGCCTTGCCGACCTTGATGCCCTGGGCTTCGAAACTGTGGCCCGCTTCCTCGAACAGATGCGAGGTATGCAGCAGCGCCTTGGACGGGATACAGCCGACGTTCAGGCAGGTGCCGCCAAGACGCGGCTCACCTTTCGGATCGGCATAGGGATTGGATTCGGCACAAGCGGCCGAGAAGCCGAGTTGCGAGGCGCGAATGGCGGCAATGTAGCCGCCGGGACCACCGCCGATGACGAGCACGTCAAATTGCTTGGACATGTATGAACCTTTCGAAATTCAGATGTGCAAA
>JAGTRT010000053.1 GCA_018261895.1 Pseudomonadota bacterium | reverse complement strand
CGAAGACGAGATCACCGCCTGGTCCAAGCGCTTTGCCGACAAGCACCACGCGCTCTTCCTCGGGCGCGGTCGTCACTACCCGATCGCCCTCGAAGGCGCGCTCAAGCTCAAGGAAATCTCCTACATCCACGCCGAAGCCTACCCGGCCGGCGAGCTCAAGCACGGCCCGCTGGCGCTGGTCGATGCCGAGATGCCGGTCATCTCGGTCGCCCCGAACGACCAGTTGCTCGACAAGCTCAAATCCAACCTCAAGGAAGTCCAGGCGCGCGGCGGTGAACTCTACGTCTTCGCCGATGCCGACTCGGAAATCCCGGAGTCGGAAGGTGTTCACATCCTGCGTCTGCCCGAGCACTACGGCGAACTCTCGCCGATCCTCCACGTCATTCCGCTGCAACTGCTGTCGTACCACGTGGCACTGGTCAAGGGGACCGATGTGGACAAGCCGCGCAATCTGGCGAAGTCGGTGACGGTCGAGTGATAACGCCTAGCCAGACTCGGATTCGCGGCTTGCAGCGCAGGCTAAGGCCGGAACAACGGCCGGCCGCCGCTACACGCCACGCGATCTGGCGAAGTCGGTGACGGTAGAATAAGGCTATGGAGACCGTCTCACTGAACTATTGGAATATTGGTTTGTTTGCGGCTTGTCCTTTGAACACAATCGAATCATTCTCAGATCGACCGCTTGCGATAAATCATGGCCATTTTCGTCACCGGTGCAGCCGGCTTCATCGGTAGCAACTTCGTCCTCGACTGGCTCGCCCAGTCCGATGAGTCCGTCATCAATCTGGATGCGCTGACCTACGCCGGGAATCTGGAGAATCTCGCTTCGCTCGATGGCGATGCGCGGCACATTTTTGTCAAGGGCAGCATCGGTGACTTCGATCTGGTGTCGAAGCTGCTGGCTGAACACAAACCGCGTGCGGTGGTGAATTTCGCGGCCGAGTCGCATGTAGATCGCAGCATTCATGGCCCGGAAGACTTCATCCAGACCAATATCGTCGGTACCTTCCGTTTGCTGGAGGCGGTGCGTGCCTTCTACGGTCAACCGGAAAATTCGGCCAAAAATGAATTCCGGTTTTTGCATGTGTCGACCGATGAAGTCTATGGTTCGCTGGAAAAGGACGATCCGGCCTTCGCCGAAACCAATCGCTACGAGCCGAACAGTCCGTATTCGGCGAGCAAGGCGGCTTCAGATCACCTCGTGCGTGCCTACCACCACACCTATGGCCTGCCGGTGCTGACCACCAACTGTTCCAACAACTACGGGCCATTCCATTTCCCGGAAAAGCTGATTCCCTTGGTCATCCATAACGCGCTGGCAGGCAAGCCGCTGCCCATCTATGGCGACGGCCAGCAGGTCCGAGACTGGCTCTACGTCAAGGACCACTGCAGCGCCATCCGCCGCGTGCTGGAGGCCGGCAAGCTGGGCGAGACCTACAACGTCGGCGGCTGGAACGAGAAGCCGAACCTGGATGTCGTGCATACCCTGTGCGCCATCCTCGACGAACTCAGCCCGCGGGCCGACGGCAAGCCGTACAAGGAGCAGATCACCTACGTTCAGGATCGCCCCGGCCATGATCGCCGCTACGCCATCGACGCGACCAAGATCGAACGCGAACTCGGCTGGAAGCCGGCCGAAACCTTCGAGACGGGCATCCGCAAGACGGTGCAGTGGTATCTCGACAACCAGGCCTGGGTGGCCAACGTGACCAGCGGTGCCTACCGGAGCTGGGTCGGCAAGCAGTACAGCGTCCGATCATGAAGATCCTGCTCGCAGGCAAGAACGGCCAGGTCGGTTTCGAGTTGCAGCGCGCGCTGGCTGTACTGGGCGAGGTTGGTGCTTGGTGATGTTGCTTATCGCTGGCTTTGTTATACTCGCTTAAAATAAATTGGAGTATAACGGTATGGGGAACCAGCCTCTTTCAATGACGGCACAGACGGCCTTTTCCCAGGTCGTCGAAGTTGCTTTGTCTGTCGAGCACATGCGTTCGGTGGCTGATCTGCCCGGGTCTTTCGTGGCCAAAACGGTCAAGGGGCACAAGTACTGGTACTACCAATATACCGAGCCAGCCGGGGTTCGCCGCCAGGTGTTTGTAGGGCCGGACGGGGAGGCTATTCAGGCCTTGATAGCCCGGGCGGGAGAGCCAGCGGCTGCGGAGTCCCTGGGGCCGCTGGCGCGCTCGGCAGCAGTTTTGGGGTGCGCCGAAATTTTGCCGCGCCATTACCGCGTGCTGCGTCGCCTCGCCGAATACGGGTTTTTCAAGGCGGGTGGGGTGTTGATCGGTACGCATGCTTTTGTCGCTTACGGCAATATGCTGGGCGTGCGTTGGGGCGGTGCCGATGCTGCGAAGACGCAGGATATTGATTTTGCCCATGCCGGAAAAAGCATTTCGCTGGCGTTGGCACCCAATTGCCAGGTGCAAACGCATGAGGCCATTCAGTCGTTGAATATGGGCTTTCTGCCGATTACAGGTTTGTCCGGCAAAACCGGTGGGGCGTATCTGATCCCGAACGAAAAGGAGTTCCGGCTGGATTTTTTGACCACGGTGGGGCGTTCCGGTGATGCGCCATTTGAGCATCCCGACTTGCATGTCACCTTGCAGCCGCTCCGCTTCATGGAGTTCTCTCTGGAAAACGTCCAGCAGACGGCGCTACTTTGCGGCAATAGCGCGACGACGGTGAATGTCCCGCACCCCGCGCGCTACGCCTTGCACAAGCTGATCGTTGCCGGTGAACGTGAAGGCGCGTTTGTTTCGAAATCCGGAAAGGATTTGATGCAGGCAGGATTGTTGCTGATGGCACTGAGAGAGATGCGCCCGTGGGATGTCGAAGAAGCTTGGGCTGACCTTATGGGGCGAGGAAAAGGTTGGTCTTCACGTGCTGAACGCGGTTTGCTGGCACTGGAAAAGCGTTTCCCGAATGAACATTTGGGCGATTGGCTCAAGGCGGTGTGAGAAGATGCCCGGAGCGTATTTGTGATCTGTGGCCCGGAAATGAAAATGCAATATCGATACGGAATTTACCCGTATGTAGCAATAGCTGGGGCTGTATGAAGATTTTGCTCACAGGCAAGAACGGCCAGGTCGGTTTCGAGTTGCAGCGTGCGCTGGCTGTACTGGGCCAGGTTGTCGCAGTCGGCCACGAAGATTGCGATCTGGCGAGCCCCGACGGGATTCGTCGGCTGGTGGCCGAGGTCAGGCCGCAGGTGATCGTCAATCCAGCAGCCTATACGGCGGTGGACAAGGCGGAAACGGAACAGGCGCTTGCTCAGGCCGTCAATGCGACGGCGCCCGGCGTGTTTGGCGAAGAGGCTGCACGGGTGGGGGTGCTGGTCGTTCATTACTCGACGGACTATGTTTTCGATGGCTGCAAGCCCGGCGCTTATCTCGAAACCGATGCGCCCAACCCGCAGAGCGTTTACGGCAAGACCAAGCTGGCCGGCGAGCAGGCGTTACAGGCGAGCGGGGCGGATCATCTGATCTTCCGCACGAGCTGGGTCTTCGGCGCGCATGGCGGCAATTTTGCCAAGACCGTGCTGCGTCTGGCCGCGGAGCGCGACGGCCTGAAAATCGTAGGCGACCAGTTTGGCGCACCGACGTCGGCCGCCTTGCTGGCCGACGTGACGGCGCAGGTGCTCGGGCGTTACCGGCGCGAGGGCAGGGCGAACTTCCCGTTTGGCCTCTATCATCTCGTGGCGGGTGGCAGCACGACCTGGCATGAATACGCCCAGACCGTGGTGCGTGCCGCGCTGGCTGCCGGCAAACCGCTGAAGCTCACGGCCGATGACGTGCTGCCCATTGCCACGGCCGACTACCCGCTGCCGGCGCCGCGGCCGAGCAATTCGCGCCTCGATACGTCACGCCTGCGCCAGACCTTCGGGCTGGTGTTGCCCGAGTGGCAAAACGGGCTGAAGCACGTGCTGCAACAAATTCTTTGAGTCAAGGAGACATCATGCGCAAAGGCATCATCCTCGCCGGTGGTTCCGGCGCCCGGCTCTACCCGGTCACCCTGGCTGTCTCCAAGCAATTGCTGCCCATCCACGACAAGCCGATGATCTACTATCCGCTGACCACGCTCATGCTGGCCGGCATTCGTGACATCCTGATCATCTCCACGCCGCAGGATACGCCGCGTTTCGTGCAACTGCTCGGCGATGGCAGCCAGTGGGGCCTCAACCTGCAATACGCCGTCCAGCCCAGTCCGGACGGCCTGGCTCAGGCCTTCATCATCGGGCGTGACTTTGTCGGCAAAGGCGACAGCGCCCTCGTGCTGGGCGACAACATCTTCTACGGCCACGAATTTGCCAGCGACCTGACCGCCGCCAATTCCCAGCCGAGCGGCGCCACGGTCTTTGCCTACCACGTCCATGATCCGGAACGTTATGGCGTGCTTGAGTTCGACAAGGCCGGGCAGGTCGTCAGCCTCGAAGAAAAGCCCAAGGTGCCCAAGTCCAATTACGTGGTGACGGGACTGTACTTCTACGATAACCAGGTGCTCGACATTGCCCGCGACATCAAGCCGTCGGCGCGCGGCGAGCTGGAAATCACCGACATCAATCGCGCGTATCTGGAACGTCAGCAACTCAACGTCCAGGTCATGGGCCGCGGCCATGCCTGGCTCGATACAGGCACCCATGAAAGTATGCTCGATGCCAGCCAGTTCATCGCCACCATCGAAAAGCGACAGGGCCTGAAAGTGGCCTGCCCGGAAGAAATTGCCTTCCGCAAGCGCTGGATCGATGCCGCCCAGCTCGAAAAGCTGGCTCAGCCCATGTTGAAGATCCCTTACGGTCAGTATCTGATGGGTTTGCTCGAGGAAAAGGAGTTCTGATGCGCGGCACGCCTACTGCCATCGCCGATGTCTTCATCCTGGAGCCCAAAGTTTTTGGTGACGATCGCGGTTTCTTCTTTGAAAGCTTCAATCACAGGGCCTTTCAGGAAGCGACCGGCGCCGATGTCCAGTTCGTGCAGGACAATCATTCGAAATCTGTGAGGAATGTCTTGCGCGGCCTGCATTACCAGGTGCAGCAGCCGCAAGGCAAGCTCGTGCGGGTGGTGCAGGGCGAGGTTTTCGACGTGGCCGTCGATATCCGCAAGGGCTCGCCGACCTTCGGTCAATGGGTTGGCGAAATCCTCTCGGCGGAAAACAAGAAGCAACGGTGGATCCCCGCCGGGCTGGCGCATGGTTTCGTCGTGCTCTCGGCGACGGCTGAGTTTCTCTACAAGACCACCGACTACTACGCGCCTACCCATGAGCGCAGCATCGTATGGAACGATCCGGATCTCGCCATCGACTGGCACTTCACGGGCGAACCCCTGCTGTCTGCTAAGGATGCGGCGGGGCTGCGTTTCCGGGATGCGATTGCTGGACTGTAGAATGCGAATTTCATTTTTGGCCGTTTTTTCCGGTAGACCGTAAGAAAGAACTTTTTTGATAGGTGTGGATGTTTATGAGCAAGATTCTTCCTGTTGTACTGTCAGGTGGTTCGGGTACGCGGCTGTGGCCGCTGTCGCGCGAGAAATACCCGAAGCAGCTGCTGCCGCTGGTTGGCGAACAGTCCATGCTGCAAGCCACGGTCTCGCGCCTCGAAGGCCTGGCCGACATGGCGGCACCGCTGCTGGTGTGCAACGAGGAGCATCGCTTCGTCGTCGCCGAACAGGTTCGCATGCTCGGCCTACAAGGCGCTGTCCTCCTCGAACCCTTCGGCCGCAACACCGCCCCGGCGCTCGCCCTGGCTGCCTTGTGGGCTGTGCGTGACGGCGAAGATCCCGTTCTCGTCGTCATGCCTGCCGACCACGACATCGCCGACGGCGCCGCCTTCCGCGATGCCGTCGCCCGCGCTGTCAAACTTGCCGACACCGGCGTCACCGTCACCTTCGGCATCACCCCCGATTGTCCTGAAACCGGCTACGGCTACATCCAGCGCGGCCAGGAACTCAAGGATGGCTCCGGCGCCTACACCCTCGACCGCTTCGTCGAAAAACCCGACCGCAAGACCGCCGAAAGCTACCTCGATTCCGGCGACTACCTCTGGAACAGCGGCATCTTCGTCATCAAGGCCTCCGTCTGGATCAACGCCCTCGGCCTCTGCCGTCCGGACATCCTCACCGCCTGCAAGCAAGCCATGAGCGGTGGCAAGACCGACGGCGACTTCGTGCGCGTCGACATCGACGCCTTCCGCGCCTGTCCTTCCGACTCCATCGACTACGCGGTCATGGAACGCCTGACCGCCGGCGGGGAAGGCCTGCCCAAGGCCGCTGTCATCCCGCTCACCGCCGGCTGGTCCGACGTCGGCGCCTGGGATGCCCTGTGGAAAGTCCTGCCCAAGTGCGCAGAAGGCAACGCCACCCGCGGCGACGTCATGATGGAAAACTGCCGTGACACCCTGGTCGTCTCCGAAAGCCGCCTGGTGGCCTGCATCGGCGTCAGCAACCTCGTCGTTGTCGAAACCGACGACGCCGTCCTCGTTGTTCAACACGATGCCACGCAGGATGTGAAGAAGATCGTCGACCGCCTCAAGGCCGACAAGCGCAGCGTCGCCCAATGGCACCGCAAGGTCTATCGCCCGTGGGGCTGGTACGACGGCGTCGATGCCGGCGAACGCTTTCAGGTCAAACGCATCGGTGTCAAGCCGGGCGGCACGCTGTCGCTGCAAATGCACCACCACCGCGCCGAGCACTGGATCGTCGTCAGCGGCACGGCACGCGTGACCAGGGGCGATGAAACCTTCCTCGTCTCCGAAAACCAGTCCACCTACATCCCGCTCGGTGTCACACACCGCCTCGAAAACCCCGGCATCGTGCCGCTCGAAATGATCGAGGTGCAGTCGGGCAGCTATCTGGGCGAGGACGACATCGTCCGCTTCGAGGATACCTACGGGCGGAGTTGATATCTGGGGTACGCTGATTTCTTCCGAAATGACAATCAAGTCAGCGTTTCCTGAGTTTCTATAGCCGAAGATGGCCGAAGTATGGGCGTCTCTGTCGTTGAGAGGCCATGACATTAGTCTGTTCGGACTATTGTTGCGCTGCGGTATTGTGATAGCATCCAGCCAACATAATTTTCAATAGGTTTGTCATGAAAAAGACACTGATTGCTTTGGCTATGGCCGCAACGATGCCGATCGTCGCTCACGCGACCTCCTACGATATCGACGAAGTCCTGAAGTTCACCGCAACGTCCGATACCGCAACCTTCCTCCTGTCCTGGTCGGATCTGGTTGAATCCAATGCCAAAAAGGGCTGGACGACGGAAGTCAACGGCAAATACACGTTATCGCTGTTCAATACGGTCACCGATACATTTGTATTCAAGGACACGAAATTTGATCTGGGCGATGCTAGCAATATCCTCTCCGGTACTTTTACTCAAACCTTCGCCGATCTCAGCGTCGGAACCAAGTATCGCCTGAAGTTCGCGGGCAAGTGGGAAGGCCCGAATGGCGTCAATTGGTCGGTTGATGCTGCACCAACGCTCGCGCTTTCAGCTGCTCCCGTGACCCCGCCGGTTCCGGAACCGGAAAGCTATGCCATGTTCCTGGCTGGTCTGGGATTGATTGGTGCAATGGCGCGCCGAAAGAGCATCTGAGTCTAGTCAAAATGCATTAAAATGCCGCCTTTTGGCGGCATTTTTTTTGGTTGCCTCAGGGAGAATTAATCGTGGCAAAAGGAATGATTCTGGCTGCCGGCCAGGGTACGCGTGTTCGTCCATTGACCAAGGACTGGCCGAAGCCGATGGTTCCCATCCTCGGCAAGCCGGTCATGGCTTACCTGATCGAACACCTGGTGCGTTACGGCATAACGGACATCATGGTGAACGTGGCTTACCACCACAAGAAAATCGAGGAATATTTCGGCGATGGCCGTCGCTGGGGCGCCAATATCGGCTATTCCTACGAAGGCATCTGCGATCATGGCGATATCCTGCCGAAGCCGAAGGGCTCGGCCGGTGGCATGAAGGCGATTCAGGATTTCAGCGGTTTCTTCGATGAGACGACGCTGGTGATCTGCGGCGATGCGATCATCGACTTGGATATCGGCGCCGCCTTGATCGAGCACCAGCGCAAGGGTGCCATGGCCAGCGTGGTGACGCTGGAAGTGCCGAACGATCAGGTTCAGAACTACGGCATCGTGGTTGCCGACGATGAGGGAAAGATCGAGTCTTTCCAGGAAAAACCGAAACCGGCGGATGCCAAATCGAATCTGGCGAGCACCGGCATCTATATTTTCGAGCCCCAGGTGCTGGATCTGGTGCCGTCGGGCGTCGAGTTCGACATCGGTAGCCAGTTGTTTCCGCTGATGGCGGAAAAGGGCATGCCCTTCTATGCGCAAAGCCGCTTTTTCAACTGGATCGACATCGGCCGGGTGACTGATTACTGGTCCGTGCTGCAGCGTGTGCTGCGCGGCGAAGTGGCCCAGATGGACATGCCGGGCAAGGAAGTCAAGCCGGGCATCTGGGTCGGGCCCAATGTGTCGATCAACTGGGACAGCGCAAAGATCGTCGGCCCGGTTTACATCGGCTCCAGCGCCAGGATCGAGGCAGGGTGTTCGGTCATCGGGCCGGCCTGGATCGGCCATGGTAGCCACCTGCGTCGCGGGGCCAAGGTGATTCGCAGCGTCCTGTTCGAATACACACGGATTGGCGAGGGCATGGAGTTCTCCGAGATGATCGTTTCACCGCGCTATTGTGTGGACCGCGCCGGGGAGACGACCTATGTTGGCGACGACCGTTGTCGGCTACGCTGGGGTGATGCCCGGGGTTGAGTTACATCGGGCGATCCCGTCGCATTTTCGCGTATCCTTGCCAAGCCGCCTGCGGGCGGCTTTTTGCTGAATCGGGAATTCGGGATCGGGATGCCATGTCTTTGAAAATAGCGCGGATTGGTTTGCGCAGTGCCGCCTGGCTGGCAATCCTGCTGACCGGCATTGCAGCACTGTTTGTGCTTGGCGCGCAGCCTATTGCCGTTGGCCTGTTTCCGCCACCCTACGACAAGCTGGCCCATCTGGTGGTGTTTGCGGCTTTTTTCGTTGCACTGGACCGCTCATTGGTCATGCCGATCTGGCTGGCCGCAGCGATTCCATTGTTGCTATCGGCTGCTGATGAGGTGCATCAGGTTTTCCTGCCGGGACGCCAGCCCGGTCTTGATGACTGGCTGGCGGGGCTGTGCGGCGTTTCGCTGGCGGTAATCTGGCGCGTGTTGCGCCGCTGAGTCGCTCGCTAGCCGAATTTGTAGCTGGGCTCGTGATTGCCGTTGTTGGCCAGTTCTTCGAGTTTGCCCACGGCCTGGGCGCGATTGCTCACGTTGATTTTCCGGAAAATACGCTGCAGATGGTTTTTGACTGTAAACGCGCTGATTTCCAGGATCATGCCAATTTCGATGTTGGTCTTGCCGCTGCGCACCCATTCGAGAATCTCGATCTCGCGCGTGCTCAGGCCCGATTTGATCAGCGAATTGATCAGATTGGGGGCGGCGACTTGTTCCGGTTCCTGGATCGGTAGCCCTTCCGTCTTGCGAACGGCAGCATCGACATGGGGTAACAGTAACTCGAAGAGCTTTCGTTCGTGCTCGGTGAAGCTATCGTCGCGTCTGAGCAGGATATACAGGTGATCCGACTTGAATCGGGTGTCGGGAATTGCATGGAATAAAATGTGTTTCATTTCATGTAATTCAGTCTCCAGAATTGATTCGTCGAAATTTCCATTCTTTTTGCTCGACAAGGAGGCCGATGTGACATGGCGTGAACCGGTGACCCAGCGCTGGTGTATCCCTTTCCGGAGTTCATGTACGGCCTCCCGTAGCGCTTTCGCATTCCGAATTCCGGGAATGGCAGAGATGATGTCGTAATGGTAGGCATCGCCACCGTTGGTGCCGCTGAAACAGATCAGCACGTCGTGCTGGATGGCCTCCTGGAAATCCCCCTGAAGCCACAACAGAAGCTGAAAATGGCTCTGGATCGACAGCGAGTTATGCATGATCCGGACAATTGTAGCTGGGTAAAATTTCGGCTGTATGAATGCCATGTGACTGATTTGTTTCCACGATTGGATGGCCAAATTATGAGTCTGGGCTATTTTTTGCCATGTCGACTATTTCACAGTTGATTCAATTGCTGCAATGCGGCAATTGCGTGCTATTGGTATACAATTCAGCCTGCTTAGGAAACCAAGAAGTGCTTGATTAATGCTATGAACATTTTGTCCTCCTCTCGCTTCGGTGGCGTTTCATCGAAACGCTCGTTTCTCGGAATGGAGCGCGTCGGCGGGGCACTGTTTCGCCTGTTCGAGTCGCTCGTCGACCCGGTTTCGGTACTGGTCACACTCTTTGCGTTGATGGTGTGGTTTCGTGACGAGGATTATGCGCAGTACGCCGTGCTGGGTGTGCTGGTTTTCTCGCTGACATTTCCGGGCAAGAGCCTGATCCAGGAGACCGTCCGCGGCAGTATTCGCGAGGTGTTTCTCAGCTGGTTCGGCATCGCTGCGCTGCTGGTCTTTTTTGGACTGGCGACAGGGCTGTACAAGAATTTTCCGGAAGAAGTCATTTTCAACTGGCTGTGGATGGCTCCTGCTGCACAGCTGGGCGGTCATTTCATTTTCCGCTGGACGATGCCGGCGGTGCTCGCCGCCAATGGATTCCCCAAGCGCGCCGTGGTGGTGGGCTGCAACGATCTGGGCCGTCACCTGGCTTCGGAAATTGACGCGCACCCGATGCAGGGTATCAAGCTGAATGGCTACTTCGACGACCGGGACATCGAGCGCCTGGACATGGGCAACAGCCGCCTGATCGGGCGTTTTTCCGATGTCGCGGAGTACGTCAAGGCCAACAAGATCGACCTCATTTACCTGGCTTTGCCGATGGCAACGCAGCCGCGGATTCTTGCCTTGCTGGAATCCTTGAACGACACGACGGCATCGGTGTATTTCGTGCCGGATATCTTCGTGACCGACCTGATTCAGGCGCGCATGGATGCGGTCGGCAAGATGCCGGTGGTTGCCGTCTGCGACACGCCGTTCTCCGGTTTGAACGGGATCGTCAAGCGCTTCAGCGATATCGTGCTGTCCTTGCTGATCCTTATCCTGATTTCGCCGATCCTGCTCGTGGTGGCCTGCCTGGTCAAGCTGAGCTCGCCGGGGCCGATCATCTTCAAGCAGCGCCGCTATGGCCTGGATGGCGAGGAGATCATGGTTTACAAGTTCCGTTCGATGACCGTGTGCGAGGACGGACCGAATGTGGCGCAGGCGCGCAAGGGCGATGCCCGGGTCACGCGCATTGGCGGCATTCTCCGCAAGACCTCGCTCGACGAGTTGCCGCAGTTCGTCAATGTGCTGCAGGGGCGCATGAGCATCGTTGGTCCGCGTCCGCATGCCGTTGCACACAACGAGATGTATCGCAAGCTGATCAAGGGCTACATGGTTCGCCACAAGGTCAAGCCGGGCATTACAGGCTGGGCGCAAGTGAACGGCTATCGCGGCGAAACCGAGACGCTCGACAAGATGCAGGCCCGTATCGACTACGATCTGGAATATCTGCGCAACTGGTCCCTGCAACTCGACATCTACATCATTGTTCGCACTGTCCTGCTGGTTTTCAAGGACGCGAGTGCCTACTGAATCGGGCAATTCATGTTTCCGGGTGCGATGAATCCTCGTTGGGCATCATACAACTTGCCATGAGAACCGTTCATGGATATGAGGCTTGGCTTGATGTACTTGATCTGAAGCTCATCGTTCGTAATGGTGCTGTCGTATCAATGTTTGGTACCGGAATGGTAATTCCGTTAGCGGCGTGTGGAAGCGAAGCCGAGGTAATTCATTGGGCGGTCAAACTCGCCTACTCCTACGATGCGACCAACCTACATCTTCCAATCAAATATCTGACTGAGCGCTTTGTTCGTTTGGTGGTTAAGTCTTCATTCTCAGTGTGCAACGAAGAAGAGCTTGCCCAAAAAGCAAATGCCGCCGTTGAAAACCGGCGTGAAATTTGGTTACCCCCCGGAACATGAGAACCGAACCAATTCAAGGCAGAGTAATGCCCAACAATCCGCTCCAGCCGACCGTCAAAAAGCTACGCTTTTTGCCGTCTGCTGAGCTAGCACGGTGCGCGACGCTGGTCGTGCTGGGCCTGCTCCTGCCGGCGCTGGGCCAGGCAGTTGAGGCGACTGCCCGTCGGGAAGCGCAACGCGTTCAGCTGAAACTGGACAAGCGTCCGGTGGCGCCGAGTCCGTTTCGTCTGGAAATCCAGCGTTCCGATTACCGCTTGAATACCGGGACGGTCAGTGAGTCCGTGGCGAGCCACAAGAAGGGTTCGTCGCTGTCGGCCATGATTGATCGTCACGCCAACGAAAAGGGGCTCGATCCCGCGCTCGTCCATGCGGTGATTCGTGCCGAGTCGGCCTATCGGCCGGATGCGGTGTCGCCGAAGGGCGCCATCGGCCTCATGCAGGTGATGCCGGAAACCGGTCGTCGCTTCGGTGTGAATGACCTGGATGTGCCGGAACGCAATGTCATGGCCGGAACGACCTATCTCCGCCATCTGCTCGACCGTTTCGACAACGTGCCGCTCGCGCTGGCCGCGTACAACGCGGGCGAGGGGGCGGTGACCCGCTATGGCAACAAGATCCCGCCCTATCCGGAAACCCAGGGTTACGTGCAGGGTATTCTCCGCAACTACCGCAAGGATCTCGGCAACGACGCACTGCCGCGCGTGTACGCCGACGGGATGCGCTTGGCGTCGGACGATCTGGCGCCGTATCGGCTCGTCAATACCGTGCGCTATTGATTGGCTCGGTCCGCGGATATCCGCTTGAATTCGGGCTTTGCCCATGAATTGCCGGCCGGCTCTCTTATAATGTCCGTCCTTCGTATCCCGTGAATGGCAATCAGGTTCCGGCTTTCGTTTCTGGCATGGCTTTGCCCGGGCGAAACGCCGAACAGCGCAGGCAATGAATTCCGATCCTTATGAAATTCTGGGCGTTTCGCACGATGCAACGCCCGCTGAACTGAAGCGGGCCTACCGGCGCCTCGCCATGCGCTGGCATCCGGATCGGAATGATCATCCGCATGCCACGGAGCGTTTCAAGGAAATCAGTGCTGCCTACGACTTGTTGACCTCGGATGAAGAAGATGAGGAAGACATGCCTCCGGATGAGGCAGCGAATTCCGAAGCGGAGCAAGGTCTCGCCAAAGCCGGTGATATCCGGCTCAATCTCGAACTCGGTCTCGACGAGGCGGCCGCTGGTTGCCGCAAGACCGTTCATTACGTTCGCAGCAAGGCTTGCTCGACCTGCGAGGGTAGCGGTGAATACGGCATGGCGAGGACGCGTTTCTGCAGCGCCTGCCATGGCAGCGGTCGGGTGCATGACGCGAAACGCAATCTGGTTCGTTGCGAAGACTGCGCTGGTCGCGGCCTGTTTACCGAGCGCATTTGTCCGGATTGTGGCGGTAGCGGGCGGGACCAGGCGGATGTCAGCCTCGAAATCCGCGTGCCGCATGGCATGTTGCCCGGCGATGAGTTGCGTCTGGCCGGGCAGGGCGAGCCGGGCAACGATGAACTGCAGCCCGGTGATCTGTTCCTGACCGTGGTGCTTCGCTCACATCCGCTGTTTCAGCTGCAGGGACGCGACCTGCATTTCCGGATGCCGGTCAGCGCGCTGGCCATGATGGCGGGCGGGGATATCGAATTGCCTTCCCTGGCCGGCGTGATTTCCCACACGCTGGAGGCCGGTCCGGCCGAGGGCCGCCATTTGCGCGTGCCGGGCAAGGGTTATCCGGGGCGCGGCAAGAATGCGGCGGGGGACCTCGTGGTCGATCTGATTCCGGTGTTTCCGCGCAAGCTCAACGCGCGGCAGCGCAAGTTGCTATTGCAGGCCAATGCCGCGCTGCTTGATGACGCGGCCGAGTCCTTGCCGGAGATCGCCGCCTGGAAGACGGCGCACGGCGTCGATTAAACGGCCCGTTCAGGGCTGCGGATGCGATTTGAAATTGAAGCGTTTTTCGGCGTTGACCGTGAGAATCGTCTGGATCGGACGGTTTTGCCAGTGGATGTCGCCGGCAGACGTTTCCATGAGCCTGGCCAGTGCCTCGTCGCTGGCGGCTTGACCGTCCGCGCCATGGCATTCGGCGAAAAATCGGGTCAGGTCGCGGTCATCTAGGACGCCGATGCCGAGGCTTGTTTCGAGCAGGATGCTGCCTTCTTCATCGAGGAAAAAGGCCTTGATGTCGCCGGCCGGTTCGCCGGTGTGGCTGACGAAGGCGTCGCCTTCGCGGCGAAAGACCCACGGGGTGTAGGCCAGGGTCACGAAAACCCGTTGCGGGCCGTTTTGCACGAACCAGCAGCCTGACTCGTCCGAACCATACTGCCGGTTCATGAACTCGATCAGGCCGCGGTGCGTGACGCGTTCTCCCTGCAATCGCCAGTCGCCCCGCCGGTCAAGCGACAACCAGTCGTAACAGGCGGGGACGTTGGGCCATTTGGCGATGGCAGAGAGATCGACAGGCATTGCGAGAAGGGCTACGGCAGGGAAAGGGGAGCCCGATCTTACGCCCGATCAGGCAGCGAAGCCATGGCGCTGACAATTCGGGATGCTTATCAACAAATCGCCCCGCCAGCGTTGCCGCGGGCGGGGCGATTTTGGCCTGCGTCGGGAAAACCCGGCGCGATCCGGCTCCTTTAGTCGCTATAGGCTTCCATCGGCGGGCAGGCGCAGTTCAGGTTGCGGTCGCCGTACACATCGTCGATGCGATTGACGCTCGGCCAAAACTTGTTGGCGGCCACCCAGGGCAGCGGGAAGACGGCTTGCTGGCGGCTGTACGGGTGCGTCCATTCGCCATCGATGACGTCCGCCTGCGAATGCGGGGCATTCTTGAGCGGATTGTTGTCGGCCGACCACACACCGTTTTCGATCTGGCGGATTTCCTCGCGGATGGCGATCATCGCGCCGATGAAGCGGTCCAGTTCGGCCTTCGATTCGGATTCGGTCGGCTCGACCATGATCGTGCCGGCGACCGGGAAGGACACCGTCGGCGCATGGAAGCCGTAGTCCATCAGGCGCTTGGCGATGTCGATTTCGGCGATGCCGGTGGCGGCCTTGATCGGGCGGATGTCGAGAATGCACTCGTGTGCTACGCGACCGTTCTTGCCGACGTAGAGCACCGGGTAGTGCGCGTTGAGCTGCTTGGCGACGTAGTTGGCGTTCAGGATGGCGAACTGCGTGGCCTTCTTGACGCCGGCGCCTCCCAGCATGGCGAGGTACATCCAGGAGATGGTCAGGATCGAGGCCGAACCGAACGGGGCGGCGGAAACTGCACCCTGGCCGGCATTGACGCGATCGGCCGCGCCGGTTGCCGCCACTGCGTGGTCAGCCATGAACGGCGCGAGATGGGCCTTGAGGCCGATCGGGCCCATGCCCGGTCCGCCGCCGCCGTGCGGGATGGCGAAGGTCTTGTGCAGGTTCATGTGGCTGACGTCGGCACCAATGAAGCCGGGTGAGGTCAGGCCGACCTGGGCGTTGAGGTTGGCGCCGTCCATGTACACCTGGCCGCCGTTGGCATGGACGATGGCGCAGATCTCGCGGACCGCTTCCTCG
>JAGTRT010000052.1 GCA_018261895.1 Pseudomonadota bacterium | reverse complement strand
GTAGCGCAAGGTACCGGCGTAGCCGGCGCCGCCCCCGGGGTCGCCTTTTCTTTGGCTACTTTCTTTTGGCGAAGCAAAAGAAAGTACGCTCGCCGGTCAACGGCGAAAACCAGCGCATCAGCAAAAACACACGCCCGCCAGGCAGCGGCACAAAAACCCCACCAACTACAAAACCACCTGCGTCCCCAATTCCACCACCCGATTGCTCGGAATCTTGAAGAACGCCGTCGCCGAGCCGGCGTTGCGGAACATGGCGACGAAGATCTTCTCGCGCCAGAAGGCCATTTCCGAACCGAGGCGGGGTATCAGGGTTTCGCGGCCGATGAAGTAGGAGGTTTCGAGCGCGCTGAATTCGAGGCCGAAGACCGCACAACGTTCCAGCGCGCCGGGCACGTTCGGGTCGTCCTTGAAGCCGTAATGGATCACGACGCTCCAGAAGTTTTCGCGGAGGCTGCGCACTTCGACGCGGTCGATGTCGGGGACGTAGGGCACGTCGAAGAACTGGACCGAGAGCAGCACGACGCGCTCGTGCAGCACTTTGTTGTGCATGAGATTGTGCAGCAGGGCATGGGGGACGCCGGTCGGGTCGGCGTTGAGGAAGACGGCGGTGCCGGCGACGCGGGTCGGCATCGAGCTGCCCAGCGATTCGAGGAACATCGACAGTTCCAGCCGTTCGCCTTTCACGCGGTCGGCCAGCAACTGGCGGCCGCGCTTCCAGGTCATCATGAGGACGAAGATGGCGACCCCGGCGACGAGCGGGAACCAGCCACCGTCGGGAATCTTGAGGATATTGGCGGCGAGGAAGACGAGCTCGACCGAGAGGAAGCAGGCGAAGAGCAGCCCGGCCTTGACCCAGCCCCATTTCCAGACCTTGGCGACGACGACCGTGGCGAGGATGGAGGTGATGACCATGTCGCCGGTCACCGCGATGCCGTAGGCGGCGGCCAGGTTGTTCGAGGAGCGGAAGCCGAGGACGAGGATCATGACCGCGACCATGAGCCCCCAATTGACGGCCGGCAGGTAGATCTGGCCCTGCTCGCGCTCGGAGGTGTGCTGCACCTCCATGCGCGGCACGAAGCCGAGCTGCATGGCCTGGCGCGTTACCGAAAAGGCGCCGGAAATGACGGCCTGCGAGGCGATCACGGTCGCCACCGTGGCCAGCGCAACGAGCGGAATCAGCGCCCAGTCCGGCGCCGACAGGAAGAAGGGGTTCTTGGCCGCTTCCGGTTCGGCAAGGATCAGCGCGCCCTGGCCGAAGTAATTGAGCACCAGCGCCGGCAACACGAAGGCGAACCAGGTCCGCGAGATCGGCTTGCGTCCGAAATGGCCCATGTCGGCATAGAGCGCCTCGGCGCCGGTCACGGCGAGCACGACGTTGCCCATGGCGATCAGCGACATGGCCTTGTTCTCGAGCAGGAACTCGATGCCGTACAGCGGGTTGATGGCCATCAGGATGGCCGGATGCGCAACGATGTTGTGCAGACCGAGCAGCGCCAGCGTCGCAAACCAGATCACCATGACCGGACCGAAAAAGGTGCCGACCTTGGCCGTACCGCTCCGCTGCACGAAGAACAGCGCAAACAGGACCAGCATGGTGATCGGGATGACCAGGGACTTGAAGGCAGGCGTGATGACCTCCAGGCCTTCGACGGCCGAGAGCACCGAAATCGCCGGCGTCACCATGCCGTCGCCGTAGAACATGGCCGCCCCGAGAACGCCGAAGATCATGATCAGCCGGGTCGGCTTCGGCTTGTCCTGCGCGGTGTGCTGCGCCAGGGCGATGAGCGCCATGATGCCGCCCTCGCCCCGGTTGTCGGCGCGCATGATGAAGGTCACGTACTTGATCGAGACCACCACGATCAGCGCCCAGAAGAAAAGCGACAGGCTGCCGTAGATGTTGCCCATGGTGACCGGAATGGGGTGATTGCCGGCGAAGACTTCCTTTACCGCGTACAGCGGGCTGGTCCCGATGTCGCCATAGACCACGCCGAGCGCAGCCAGCGCCAGCGCGGCAAAGCGCTGGCCGGAACTGCCCCCTGCCTCGTCATGCCTGCCCATCATTGCGGCCCCCTGTGGCGTCGGCGTCCGGAACGTGCCGGCTCAGCAATTTTGAATCAGCCCCCGAGCGCCGCTTTCAGCGAATGCACTTCCTCTTCCGACTCCTCGACGATTTCGGCCAGCGTCTCGGCATCGAACAACGTATCGAGGATGGAGGTGTCAATCTCGCCATCGAGTTCCAGGTCCCGCCAGCTCGACGTCCGGTTGGCAATCTTGTTGGCGATATACAGAACGTTGGAAAGGTTGTTGACCGCCGTGATTTCACGCTCGGTCTCGTGATCGCGCACGGCCTCGAGCACCGATTCCGGCAAGCCCATCGCCGAGAGCAGCGCGTGGCCGATGTTGTCGTGCCAGCCGACCAGCAGGGCATGCAACTCGACCTTGTCGTTGGCCAGTTCGGGGAAGTTGGCGGCTCGCGACATCAGGTAGAACACCCCGAGGTCGTGCACCAGGCCGGCGAACATCGCCTCGTCGCCGTTGATGCGGGCCATCTTGCGCGCCAGCACGCGGCACAGTGCCGCCACGTGCGAGGTGTGCTCCCACAGCTTCTGGGAAATCTGTTCGAAGGGCTGCATCTGCTTCGACTTGAGCAATTGCTCCATGGCCACGGCGAACGAAACGGTACGCACCGCCTCCATGCCCACCCGGACAATCGCGCTCTTGACGTCCGCCACCTCGCGGCCGCTCGGATTGAGCGCCACCGAATTGGCCATGCGGATGATCTTGGCGCTCATGAGCGGCTCGGCACCGACCAGTTTCGACAACTGCTCGACACTCAGATTCGGATCCTTCAGCGCGGCACGCACCTGGAAAGTGATGTCGAGGAAGGTCGGAAACGTGATTTCGTTACCGGAAAGATCCCGGGCGATGTCCTCAAGGATCTTGAAGGTGGTGGCGTTGGCCATGTTTTACCCCAACCGGTTCGGGTTAGAAGGGAATATCGTCGCCGAGGTCGTCGAACGACGGCTTCGGCTTGTTCTTGGCCGGTGCCGGCGCGTAATCGGTCGGTTCGCTGTCGAAGCCACCGCCACCACCGCCGCCAGCCGGGGCGCCCATGCCCTGACGGCCGCCCAGCATTTGCATTTCGGTCGCTTCGATTTCGGTCGTGTAGCGATCCTGACCGTCCTTGTCCTGCCATTTGCGGGTCTTGATGCGACCTTCGAGATAAACCTGGGAACCCTTGCGCAGATACTGGCCGGCGATTTCAGCCAGCTTGCGGTAGAAGACGACGCGATGCCATTCGGTAAGTTCGCGCTTTTCGCCGCTGCTCTTGTCCTTCCAGCTTTCCGTCGTGGCCAGACGAATGTTGCAGACAGCGTCGCCGCTCGCCGTGTAGCGGGTTTCCGGATCCGCCCCCAGATTGCCGACGAGAATCACTTTATTTACCGATGCCATTGTCCCTGTCTCCTAAGCAGTTTGTGTCGCTGCGGCCGTCACGCGCCGTTGCGGAAAATTCATCGAGTTTGCCACCACCAGCCAGATCAGCGCCAGGCCGGTGCACGCAGCAAAAACAGCATTATCGCCGAAATGTTGCGCAATATAGCCACCGGCTGCTCCGCCAAGGAACAAGCCGAGTGCCTGCGTCGTGTTATAGACGCCCAGTGCGGCACCCTTGGCGCTGGGCGGAGCGGTGCGCGAAACGAGCGAAGGCAGCGTCGCCTCCAGCACATTGAAGGCGATGAAGAAGAGCACCAGCCACAGGGCCAGCGCCCACAGGCTGGCGCTGTAGAGAAGCAGGCCGGACTGGACGACGACGAGCAGGCCAATGGCGGCGAGAAAGATGGGGCGCATCTTGTCCTTGCGCTCCGCCGCGATGATGGCCGGTACCATGATGGCAAACGAGAGCAGCACGGCCGGCAGGTATACCTGCCAGTGCGAAGCTGCCGCCAGGCCGCCGTGGTTGACCAGGGCGTGCGGCAGGACGACGAACATGGCCATCTGCACCATGTGCAGCACGAAAATGCCGACGTTGAGACGGATCAAATCGGGATCGAAGAGGACCCTGCGCAGCGGCAGTTTTTCATGCCCATGCGGTGGCGGGGCCGGCGGCACGACCTTGATCAGCAGCACGATGGCGGCCAGCGCCAGCACGCCGGTCATGATGAACAGGCCGGCCATGCCGATCCAGCCATAGAGGATGGGCGCGCCGACCAGCGACAGCGCAAAGACGAGCCCGATCGACGAGCCGATCATGGCCATCACCTTGGTCCGATGTTCTTCTCGCGTCAGATCGGCAGCCAGGGCCGTGACGGCGGCGGAGATCGCCCCCGCGCCCTGCAGCACGCGACCGACGATGATCCACGTCATGTCCGGCGCCCAGGCAGCAACGAAGCTGCCCAGCGCAAAGACGACCAGGCCGATGACGATGACCAGCTTGCGGCCGAAGATGTCGGAAGCGATGCCGTAGGGAATCTGGAACACGGCCTGGGTCAGGCCGTAGGCGCCCAGGGCGAAACCCACGAGCGCCAGATTGTCGCCGCCCGGCAGGGTTTTCGCATACACCGAAAACACGGGCAGGATCAGGAACAGGCCGAGCATGCGCAGGGCAAAAATGGAGGCCAGCGAAGCGCCGACCCGGCGTTCCTCAGGGCTCATTCGATCGTTAGGGGATGACATTTTGGATTTTTATGTTCGCGTTGCTGCGGAGCAACAATATTAGCAGGTTTGACGGGGTGCCATCCGCATCGGCACGATCCCACGGTCAACCGGAAATTTTGCCCAAAATTGAAATCCTGGCGTCATTGGTCGGCCATCCGCCCGGTGCTATGCTGGCCAAAAATCCGGGAGAAAAGACGTGGGTCAGAATATTGAAGAACGCGAAGCGGGGACGATTTCCGGCTGGCTGGCGCTGATCGTCTGGCTGGTCCTGTTCGGCGGATCGCTGTGGCAGGTCTTCGGCAACATGTTCCTCTACAGCCAGCCGCCGGCCGTCTTCGGCATCGTGGCACTGCCCGTGCTGGGTTTCCTGGCCAAGGGCTTCATCGTCCTCGCCCCGAACATCGCGGCGGTGTTCACCTTTTTCGGCCGCTATGCCGGCACCTTGCGCGACGACGGCTTTTTCTGGGTCAATCCGTTCTACCAGCGGCAACGCATTTCATTGCGGGTCCATAACCTCAACACGCCGACGCTGAAGGTCAACGACCGCGCCGGCAATCCCATCGAGGTCGGCGCCGTCGTCGTCTGGCGGGTGGCCGATACGGCCCGCGCCGCCTTCGACGTCGAGGATTACGCCGCCTACATCCTGATCCAGACAGAATCAGCCGTGCGCGTCGTGGCCAGCGCCCGCTGGTACGACGGCGACGAGAACGGCCAGCATTCCCTGCGCGCCGACCTCGACAAGGTCGCCCAGGCGCTGTCCGATACGATTCAGGAGCACGTCGCGCTGGCCGGACTGGAAATCATCGAAGCCCGCATCGCCCACCTCGCCTACGCCCCCGAGATCGCCAGCGCGATGCTGCGTCGCCAGCAGGCGCAGGCCGTCGTCGCGGCGCGCAGCCACATCGTCGAAGGCGCGGTCAGCATGGTGCGCCTGGCCATCGATCAACTGGAACGCGAAGGGGTCGTGAAGCTCGGCGAGGCCGAACGCGTGCATCTGGTCGGCAACCTGCTCACCGTGCTCGTATCGGACAACGAAACGCATCCGGTCATTTCGGTCGACAAGGCCGGAGGCTAAGCCGTCCGTGGCTAGTTAAAGCTCGCGACTCCCGAGGCAGGCGGGGAAGCTCGTGCACTGCCAGCCGGTCTGGATGACGGTGCCGATTTGCTTGGTGGTGCGCGGCATCATGAGCTTGCCGCACTTCGGACAGGCCGGTGGCGCCTTGTCCTGCAGACGGCGCGAGAAGGCCGGCGAAATGGTGACTTCGCCCGAACTCGAGGCGATCACCTTCTTGATCAGGCGGCGCAGGGAATCGGCCGGCACCAGGCGGATCGAACGACCGAGGGCGATTTTCCGGGCCTCGTCGGTAAACCGCCCGGAAGTCACGATGAAGCCGCCAACCGCCCGTTCGGCGCTGATCACCGCATGGAGTTCGCGCACCACGTCGGCCTCGACGGTCTTGTCCTGCCAGCGACGGCACTGCACCAGATAGCGGTCGCGGCCCTTGAACAGTTCGAGATCGACGCAGCCGAGGCGGCGGGTGCCGCTGCGCGCGACAACGAGGAAACCTTCGCGCCGGAAGGCTTCGGTGACGAGCTTCTCGAAATCGTGCGGACTCATGCGCGCCATCGCATCGGCCATCGGATTGCTCGCCAAGTCGAGCAGGTCGTCATCGTCGCGACGACGGGCGAAGGAAATCAGGGCGATGACGAAAAGCAGACCGGGAACGAGGTATTGGAACAGCGAGGCTAGTTCGAACTCGCCGCCATGTCCGCCGGCATGGCTGGCCGATTGCGCCATGCTCCCGGCGACATCGTGCAGGATCCAGTAGGCGACAAGCGCCAGCAAACCGCCCAGTTGCCAGGGAAGTTGCGTCGCCACATTGACGATATCCTGAAACGGCGATCGCGCCTTACTTGCCATGAGCTGCCCACAAAATGTTTAGGGCATATTTTGATGGCAAGTGGTTTCCACGGCAAGTACTGCATGACATCCCGCTGCTCCGGATTTCAAATTTCGGCATTTTTTCCGGTTGACCGTGCGATTTGGCAAACGCCGGACTAGTGTATATTCGGCAAACCGAACGTCATATACCAATGAAGACATCATCCCCGCAGAAAGGCTTCCCATGCGTCTGACCCAGCGACTGATCCTGGCGACCGCCGCCACCCTCCCCGGCCTGGCAGCGGCTGCCGATAACGTTCCCGAACTGCTGGTCCCCGCCTATTTTTACCCGGCCGGCAGCGGCGCGACGGACTGGAGCCGCCTGACTGCCGCGGCGGGCAAGGTGCATATCACCGCGATCATCAATCCCGACTCCGGCGCCGGAAGCCGGAAGGACCCGGTGCTCGCCGCTGCCATCGATGACTTCAAGGCCGCCGGCGGCACCGTGCTCGGCTACCTCAGCACCAGCTGGGGCCAGCGCAGTTCGCAGCTGGTGAAGACCGACATCGACCGCTATGCCAGCTGGTATCCGGTCGATGGCCTGTTCTTCGACGAAACGGCAACCAATGCGGCGCATCTCGCCTATTACGCCGCGCTGGGAAATTACGCCCACCAGAAAAACCCCGGCCTGACGCTGATGGCCAATCCGGGCACGCCGCCGATCGAGGACTACGTCAAGCTCTTCGACACCGTGGTCATGTACGAGGATCCGGCGAGCAAGCTCGCCGCCTATTCGCCACCGGCCTACATGGCAAATTACGGCGCCCGGCATTTCGGCATGCTCGTCATCGACGGCGACCAGACGGTGATGACGCAGCAGGTCGCCTTCGCCGCCAGCCACAACCTGGGTTACATCTACATCAACGACCGCAGCATGAGCGCCAACGAGTGGAATGGCCTGCCCGCGCACTGGGAGGCGCAGGTAGCCGCGATCCAGGTGCTCAGCGCCGTGCCGGAGCCGGCCGAATGGGCCATGCTGCTGGCCGGGCTGGGCCTCGTCGCGAGCATGCGGCGCCGACGGAAACTGGCGCCAAGCGCCTGACAATAAAAAAGGCCGGCGAATAGCCGGCCTTTTTTTCGAACGGGCAGCGCCGCGCAGGCGCCGCCATGGCAATTACTTCTTGGCAGCGATACGGTCGCGGATGTGCTGGGCACGGCCGGTCGATGACGGATGCGAGCTGAACATGCTGTTGCTGTCGCCCAGCTTGGCCAGCTTTTCGAAGGCGGTGATGAGGCCTTCGCGCTTGAGCTTGGCGGTGGTCAGCAGGTCGAAGGAGTAGTCGTCGGCTTCGGTTTCCTGGGTTTGCGAGAACTGGGCGTTGACGAGCTTCTCGGTCAGGTCGCCGAGCTGCGAGGCGCTGAGCTGGGCAATCGTGCCACCGGCGGCGCCGGCTGCCTGGCGTGCGGCCGTGGCGGTGTAGGCAACCTGCATGGCCTTCTTGGAATGGCCGAGGGCGACGTGGCCCAGTTCGTGGCCGATGACGCCACGCAGTTCGTCGTCGCTCATCATGTCCATCAGGCCGCTGTAAACGCGGACACAGCCGTTGATCATGGCCCAGGCATTGACGTCCTTGGTTTCATAGACCTTGTAGTTGATCGCCGTCTCGCCGACCGACTTCGGCATGCCCTTGACGACCTTGGCCAGACGCACGGAATACTTGCTCTTGACCGGGGAAATCTTGGATTGCTTGTCCATTTCGGCACAGGATTGGTCGGACAGGGTCTTCACGTCGCTGTCGCTCAGGGTTGCAGCCTTGAGGGCAGAGCCACCGGCCTGAGCCACGCTGTCCAGATTCACATTCGACGTCGAAACCGTCTTGCCGTTGTTGGCGCAGGCGCCGAGCACCGCGGCGAGCAGGCCAACCAGCACGATGCTGACGCCCTGACGCGACAGAATGGAACGAAAGAGTTGCGGGCGTGACTGAGAATTCATGATGACCAAGGCTCCTTGAAAGTCGAAACGACGGGAAAAACGTGAAGAATTTCACATTATAGCGCATCGACATATCGATTTGGCATTGATAAATCGATGATTGCCTGCTAACCAAAGCCGATCCATGGCCGTTTCCGGAGCATGAATCGGGCACATCGACCGCCACCAGCGCCGTGACACGATTTCGATTTTGGCCATTTTTTCCGGTTGACCGTCAAATTCAGCCCTGCGCGGCTCACGCCGAAAATCCGCCGCAAACACCTGTATGAATACACAGTTTTCGATGCGCACCTGCCCCGTTTTGCGTATAGTTCATCCTTACCCCAACCACATGAACAAAGCGATGGAAACCATCCGCATTCGTGGCGCGCGCACCCACAATCTCAAGAACATCAACCTCGACCTGCCGCGCGACCAGCTCATCGTCATCACCGGCCTGTCCGGCTCCGGCAAGTCCTCGCTGGCGTTCGACACGCTGTACGCGGAAGGCCAGCGCCGCTACGTCGAATCGCTGTCGGCCTACGCCCGGCAATTCCTGCAGCTCATGGAAAAGCCCGACGTCGACCTCATCGAAGGCCTGTCGCCGGCCATTTCCATCGAGCAGAAAGCGACCTCGCATAACCCGCGGTCGACTGTCGGCACCGTCACCGAAATCCACGACTACCTGCGCCTGCTCTTCGCCCGCGCCGGCACGCCGTACTGCCCGGACCACAACCAGCCGCTCGAAGCGCAGACCGTCTCGCAGATGGTCGATGCCGTGCTCGCCCTGCCGGCCGAAACCAAGCTCATGATCCTCGCGCCCGTGGTCGCCAACCGCAAGGGCGAGCAGCTCGACCTCTTCGCCGAACTGCGCGCCCAGGGTTTCGCCCGCGTCCGCGTCGACGGCACGGTCTATGAGATCGATGCCGTGCCCAAGCTCAACAAGACGCAGAAGCACACGGTCGACGTCGTCGTCGACCGCCTGAAAGTCCGCGACGACATGCGCCAGCGCCTGGCCGAATCCTTCGAGACCGCGCTGCGCCACGCCGAAGGCCGGGCCATTGCGCTCGAGATGGACGACGGCAAGGAACACATGTTCTCGGCCAAGTTCGCCTGCCCGGTCTGCTCCTACGCCCTGCAGGAACTCGAACCGCGCCTCTTCTCGTTCAACAACCCGATGGGCGCCTGCCCGAAGTGCGATGGCCTCGGCGTCATCCAGTTCTTCGACCCCAAGCGCGTCGTGACCAACCCGTCCGCCTCGCTGGCCAATGGGGCCATTCGCGGCTGGGACAAGAAAAACCAGTTCTACTTCCAGATCATCGAATCGCTGGCCGACCACTACGGCTTCTCGGTCGACACGCCGTGGGCCGAATTGCCCGAGAACATCCAGAAACTCGTGCTCTACGGCTCCGGCAACGAGTCGATCAGCTTCCGCTACCTCAACGAAAAGGGCACGCGTTTCGACCGCAACCACAGCTTCGAGGGCATCATCCCCAACCTCGAACGGCGCTACCGCAGCAGCGAATCGAATGCCGTGCGCGAGGAACTGTCGAAGTACGTCAGCAGTTCGGCCTGCCCGAGCTGCGCCGGCACCCGCCTGCGCGTCGAGGCACGCCACGTGCGGGTCGGCACGCACACCCTGCACGAAATCAGCCGCCTGCCGCTCGGCGAGGCGCGCAACTATTTCAACTGCCTGAGCCTGAGCGGCGCCAAGGCCCAGGTGGCCGACAAGATTCTGAAAGAGATCACCGCCCGCCTCTCCTTCCTCATCAACGTCGGCCTCGACTACCTGTGCCTCGAACGCTCGGCCGAAACGCTCTCCGGCGGCGAAGCGCAGCGCATCCGGCTGGCCTCGCAGATCGGCTCGGGCCTGACCGGCGTCATGTACGTTCTCGACGAACCGTCCATCGGCCTGCATCAGCGCGACAACGACCGGCTGCTGCAGACGCTCAAGAACCTGCGCGACATGGGCAACACCGTGCTCGTCGTCGAGCATGACGAAGACGCCATCCGCGCCGCCGACTACGTCGTCGACATCGGCCCCGGCGCCGGCGTCCATGGCGGCGATGTCGTCGCCCACGGCACGCCGGCCGACGTCCAGGCCAACCCGCTGTCGATGACCGGCGACTACCTGGCCGGCCGCCGCGCCATCCAGGCCCCCAAGACCCGCCGGCCGCGCAATCCGGACCGCCAGCTCAGCGTCGTCGGCGCCTACGGCAACAACCTCAAGGACGTCACGCTCGACATTCCCGGCGGCCTGCTCACCTGCATCACCGGCGTTTCCGGCTCGGGCAAGTCGACGCTCATCAACGACACGCTCTACGCCGCTGCCGCCAAGCACCTCTACGGCTCGACGACCGAACCGGCGCCGCACAAGGAAATCGTCGGCCTCGACCTGTTCGACAAGGTCATCAACGTCGACCAGGCGCCGATCGGCCGCACGCCGCGCTCCAACCCGGCGACCTACACCGGCCTGCTCACGCCCATCCGCGAACTCTTCGCCCAGGTCCCCGAATCGCGCGCCGACGGCATGATCAAGGTCGAGATGCACTTCCTGCCCGACATCTACGTCCCCTGCGACGTCTGCCACGGCAAGCGCTACAACCGCGAAACGCTGGAAGTGCAATACAAGGGCAAGAACATCTACGACATCCTCGGCATGACCGTCGAGCAGGCGCGCGAATTCTTCGACGCCGTGCCGCTCGTCGCCCGCAAGCTGCAGACGCTCGTCGATGTCGGCCTCAGCTACATCACCCTCGGCCAGAGCGCCACCACGCTGTCCGGCGGCGAGGCCCAGCGCGTCAAGCTGGCCCTCGAACTCTCCAAGCGCGACACCGGCCGCACCCTGTACATCCTCGACGAGCCGACCACCGGCCTGCATTTCCAGGACATCGAAATGCTGCTCAGCGTGCTGCAACGCCTGGCCAACAACGGCAACACCATCGTCGTCATCGAGCACAACCTCGACGTCATCAAGACCGCCGACTGGATCGTCGACCTCGGCCCCGAGGGCGGCGACGGCGGCGGGCGGATTCTCGTCGCCGGCACGCCGGAACAGGTCGTCAAATGCAAGGCCAGCCACACCGGCCGCTTCCTCAAACCGCTGCTCGACCGGAAATAGCCCGCCAGGAGGATTTGACGGTCAACCGGAAAAAATGCCCAAAATCGAAATTTCGTGAGCGACAGCCCCACCCCCAAAGGCCAGCGCGGACTGGCCCGCATCGTCAAGGCCTTCGGCTATTCCTGCGACGGCCTGGGCGCTGCCTGGCGCAACGAAGCCGCCTTCCGCCAGGAAACGCTGCTCGCCGCCGTGGCCATTCCGCTGGCCTTCGTGCTCGGCCAGACCGGCGTCGAGCGGGCATTGATGATCGGCAGCATCATCCTGATCGTCATCGTCGAAATCCTGAATTCGGCGGTCGAAGCCATCGTCGACAAGGCATCGCCGGAAAAGCATGAACTCGCCAAGCGCGCCAAGGACATGGGCAGCGCCGCCGTGCTGCTCAGCCTGATCAACGCGGCCGCGATCTGGGCCTGCGTGCTCTGGCGCTGAATCAGCGCGCGCGGGCGAGGCGCTGCCGGCGCTCCATTTCGCGAATCAGGGCCGTGAACTGTTCGGCCATCTCGTGCGCCATAAAGCGAACGCCAATACTCGACGGCATCCAGCGATCCGGCACCACGTCAATCCGGTAATCGACCCGCGCCCCCCGCCCCAGCGGCTGTACGCGCAATTCGCTGAGCAGGTGTTTGGTCGAGCCGCCGAGGGCGCGCCCGACGATCCGGCCATCGGCAAATACCTCGACCTGGCGGGTCGACTCGAAGGGAAAGGAAAACGGGCCGAAGTTCGCCCGACCCTGCTGGCGGATCACGAAAACAGAGCCCTTGCGGGAAACGATCTGGCTGCTTTCGAGATTGGGCACGACGCCGACCATGTGATCGAAATCGGTCAGCACCTCGATGACGATGCCCGGCGAAGCGGAAACCAGAAAGGACAGGCTGGCGTGATAGGTCCCGTCGCTGTAGTCGACCTCGACATCGTCATCCGACAGGCCGCCGGCCGGCGGCTCGGTGGCCCACACCGGCAAGCCGAGCAGGGCGAAGAACAGGATGAAGATGCGCAGCCCTTGGGCAGGATAGTTCATGGCGCAAAGCGAAGCAGTGATGCAGGCCATCAGATTGCCACAAATCCGCCGGATCGGCACCCGGGCGCGGCCCGTGCTCAGAACAGCCGCGCGTTGCGCGTTTCCGGATCGATTTCGCGCTCCCGCCCCGCCGGCCCCGCGACCATGACGCGATTGCGGCCGAGGTTCTTGGCTTCGTAGAGCGCCTCGTCGGCGTGCTTGAGGGCGATTTCAATGGGACATTCGCTGGCGTCGGCCAGCCCGATGCTGACCGTGGCCTGCACGCTACGGCCGTCCGGCAGCGGCACGGCCATCTCGGCGCAACGCGTGCGCAGGCGCTCGGCGAGAATCTTTGTCTCGGCCGGGCCGATTTCCGGGAACAGGAAGGCGAACTCCTCACCGCCATAGCGACACACCAGATCGGACTGGCGCAGCGTATCCCGGACGAGATCGGCAAAGGCGCAGAGGACGGCATCGCCAGCCGCGTGGCCGTAGGTATCGTTGAGCCGCTTGAAGAAGTCGAGGTCGGCCATGGCCACCGTCACCGGGCGGCGATAGCGCTGGGCGCGCTGCAGCTCGACCTCGGCCGACTGCATGAAATGCCGGCGGTTGGTCAGCCCGGTCAGGCCATCCTTGTTGGCCAGCTTCTCCAGCGCCTGGCGGGTTTCTTCGTTCTGGATGAGCAGGGCGTGGTGTTCGCGCAGCGAATCCTCGACCGCCTGAATCTCGAGCATGGTCGACTGCGGGAAGACCGGTGCCGGGCGGTCGGCGCTCAGGGTCGACAAGGCATCGTTGATGCGCTGCAGCGGATAGACCAGATGCCGCCGCACGAGAACCATGAAAACCAGCAGGAAGGCACCGACCAGCAGCAGGGCCATCATCAGTTTCTGGCGGGCCAGCTTCATGGCACTGGTGGCCACGTTCAGGTCATTGGTCGCCAGGTTGATGCCCTGCACGGAGATATCGTCCACCTGCAGGCCCAGACGGGCCGCCAGGCGCTGCCATTCATCGTAACGCGTCGCCAGGCGCCGGTCGTCGCTGCTTGCCTGACGCACGACATCGCCGAGGAATTGCTCGGTTTCCCGCGCCAGCTGGGCCGCACCGGAATGTTCGAGAATGCTGGGGTGGCTGGCGATCAGCGTCACGACGAACATCGATTGCTGGCGCGACGCATGCGAACTCACGGCGAAGATGCGTTCGCCCTCCTGGCGCAACTGCTCGAGATTCCGCGCCAGGCGCTGGAAACGGATGATTTCCGGCACCGTCTGCTCCTGCAGCCGGCCCGTCGCGTCGATGACGCGCTGCTGATCGAGCGCGAGCAGGACCACCGCCGCCCCGAAGGCCAGCAGGAAAATCGCCGCCAGCACGCCAAAGGCTCGGCCGGCATGGACAGCCTTGAGCTGCCACATCGTGGCCAACCGCCCCTCGTCGCGCGGGCGCTCGGGAATGGGAGGGACTGCCGACATCAACTCACCCGAAAAGGCAAAAAGCGGGAATTGATCCGATCATACGTCCCATTGCGTTTGATGCGATCGAGCGCCTGGTTAATTTTTTTCTGCAGGTCGGGACGATAGGGCGAGATCCCGAACGCCGCATCACCGGTCAGTTCAGGCGCCGGCATGACGGTCGCCACGAGTTCCAGCTGGCGGATCTCCTCGCCGGCCTGCACGTTGATCGCACTCATCATCGGCGCCAGGATGGCCTGCGCCTCGCCGGACATCATGGGCTGGCCGAGTTCGCCGTTGGTCGTCACCGGGTGAATCACCCAGCCCTGCTTGCGGGCATAGCTGTCCTGCGCCGATCCCGCCACCACCGCAACCTTGACCCCCGGCTGGCCGGGCCGGACCCCGGCGCGCGCCAGCCACAGGGTCATCGAACGGTAGTACGGCCGGGCAAACAGGAACTTGGCACGTCGCTCCGGCGTATCAAGCAGGCCGGCAGCGGCAAAATCGGCTTTGCCCTGGCTCAGCAGTTCGGTCAGGACATGCTGCGTCACAGGGTCGAAATGGCACTTGACCCCCATTTCGTCGCAAATGGCCCGCGCCACCTCGACGCTGAAGCCCGTTAACTGGCCACCGCTGTCACGATAGGACATCGGCGGCGCATTCTCGATCACCAGGACGCGCAATACGGCCTCATCGGCCGCGCGCGCCCAGCCACCCGCGCCGGCAGACAGCGCGCAACAAATCAGGAAAAGTAGCGCACCTCGAACCATGTCAGCCGCATTGATTGTTCACACCCGAAGTATAGTTGATATGGCATTGGCATCGTAGACCAATCTGACCGCAGAGCCCATTCCAGCGCCCTTTTGACGCCGGCCAGCCGCCCCGATTCGCACTGGCTGACGGCGACCGAAGGCTCGCCGCTAAGCGGCGTTGGCCAGCGCCACGAGGCGCCCCTGCACGGGAAAGAAGATGGCCATCCGGACAGGGTGCGGACCATCCGCAAACAGGCCGGCATAGCGCGCCAGTTGCGGTCGATAGCTTTCTGCCCGCAGTTCCAGCTCATCGTCCGGCAGGTGCACGGTCTTGTAGTCGATGATCCAGCGGCAGCCGTCGGCAACGAAAATACGATCGATCACGTGATGCGCGGCGACCTCCCCGTCCAGGCTGCTCCAGGCCTGCTCGGCGGCCGCTTCCGGATGATCGGCCAGCACCCAGCGGCCAGCCGCCGAATCGAGCGTCGTACACAGCGCCGCCACGACCTCGGCCGCACCGCTGCGCGCCTCGTCCTCGCCGTGCCCCTGGCCGCGCAGCCAGCGCAGGCAGGCGGGTTGCAGGGTGGTGATCCGGTCGGCATTCCATTTGCCCAGCCCGTTCCGGGCGATCAGTTCGAGATAGCGATGCACCAGCGTGCCGACCGAGGCCTCGAGTGACAGCACGGCTTCCGGCGCATCGAGTTCGAGCGGATTAGTGCCCGGCCGCTCGCCTTCCGGCAGGGCGCCGAGGCCCGTGGGCAAAACGGCTTCCCGCAGGCGCACCAGCGGCGGCACGAAGCTGGCCGGATCGATCGTCGGCGCCAGCAAGGGTGTCGGTTCCAGAACGGACAAGCGGGCAGCGAATTCCGCACGGGCCACGCCGTCCCACAACAGCTTGAGCAGCGTCCCCGATGCCGGCGCCTTGAGGCCGTCGTCCTTCGCCTCGTCCGCCACGGCGACGCCGACCAGATGCAGGCGGCGGATGGCGCGGGTCGCCGCGACGTAGAGCAGGCGTTCGTCCTCGTGCGCGGCACGCTCGGCTTCAAGTTTCCGGAGGTAATCGTAGGCCGTCGGCTCGCCGCTGTCGGCGCCCTTCTGTTTCATCGGCGCGACGAGCAGGTGTTCGTCGCCATCGGCCCCGGCCACTTCGTCCCAGAGCAGCAGGCTGCTTTCGTTGCCGCCGATGCCGCGGTCGAGGCCGGGCAGGATGACCGTGTCGAATTCGAGCCCCTTGGACTTATGCACCGTCATCATCTGCACGGCGTCGCCGAGCGGGTCGGCCGGCGCGTACAACTCGCCGGCGTGGGCGGCGAGCGTCTCGGGACTCAGGTTGCGGGCGGCCACCAGCTGGTCGACGAGGCGGAAAAAGGCGTCGACGTCGGCAAGCGCCTCGGGCGCCTCCAGGCAGCGCGGCCCGCCGAGCATCAACCAGACGCCTTCGAGCCAGCGCCGGGGATGCTGGCGGGCGCGCCCGGCGAAGGCGAGTTGCAGGACATGGCGGACATGCAGCAGACGCTCGCGGCCGTCGTCCGACAGGCGGGCGACCCGCGCCTCGTCCTGCATGAGCTGCCAGATCGTCGATACCTTGTCGTCGGCGGCCAGGACATGGAGGTCGGCCAGCTTGAGGCCGCACCACGGGGCGCGCAGCAGGGCCAACCAATGCACGCGGTCGGCGCGGTGATGCAGGGCGCGGAACAGGGTGAGCAGGTCCTGCACGTGCTGGCGGCCGTCCAGCCCTTCGATGTCGACGGCCTGGAAGCGCAGGTCCGGTGCGCTGCGGCGGATTTCGGCAACGAGCGCATCGAGATGGCTGCGCGCGCGGACGAGGACGGCGATGCGCTCATCGGGCGCTTCGCGGCGGGCCTGGCGAATGATGTCGAGAACCCGGCAGGCTTCGTCGGCGACGCCGCTCGTCCCCGGCCGTTCGATGACGGGATGCACGACCACGCCGCTGTCGGCGCGCGCCGGGCGGGTTGCTGCGGACGGCGCGTAACGCACGGCGCCCGCAGCCGGGCAGTCGTCGGCCGGAAAGATGGACGGAAACGCGGCATTGACCCAATCGACGATGCCCGGATACGAGCGGTTGTTGCGGAACAGACGCAGGTGGTCGAGCCGGATGTCACCGATGCCGCGCTCGCGGACGCGCAGGAAGAGGCCGACGTCGGCCTTGCGGAAACGGTAGATCGACTGCATCGGGTCGCCGACCACGAACAGCGTCCGGGCGTCGTCCGGCATCCAGCCGCGCGTGAGCTTTTCGAGCAGGCCGACCTGGGTCGGGCTGGTGTCCTGGAACTCGTCGACGAGCAGGTGGCGGATGCGGTAATCGAGCGCCTGCGCCAGGTCGGTCGGCGCTTCGTCGTCGCCCAGCGCCAGGCCGGCGCGGGCGGCGATCTCGATGAAATCGACCTCGCCTGCTTCCTGGAAGGCCAGCCAGAGTTGCCCGGCCGCCAGGCGGAGCAGGCGCGAGAAGCACTCGACCGTCGCCCATTCGCCCTCGCTGAGTTCCGGCTGCGGCAGCTTGAGGAGCAGCGCCAGCGCCGCTTCGAGCCCGGCAATGCCGCGCAGCTCGGCGAGCAGTTCGAGCATGGCCTTTTTCTGGTCGGCGAATTCCTTGTCGGCCGGAAAACCGATGCGCTTGTCGACCGTCTTGCGGAGGGTGCCGGTGCCAGTCAGCAACAGGCTGGCGACGGCCCGCCAGCGCGGCAAATCGGCGATTCCCACGGTCAACCGGAAATTCCAGTCAAAAATGAAATCCAGCGTACCCGGCACATTGGCCGCCGCGAAGCGTGCCAGCGGCATGAGCAAGCTCTGTAGCCGGCCGTCGAGCAGCTCGCCGGCCACCGCCAGGTCGCGCTCGATGAGCGCTGCGAAGCCGGCCTCGACCTCGGCCTTCATCGCCCCGCTTTCGATGCGCGAGGTGTGCTGCAGCCACTGGTCGCGCCGGCCGAGCATGGCAATCAGCAGCTTTTCCAGCCGCCCGGCGTTGTTGTCCATGAAAGCCAGCGCCTCGGCCACGGTGTCGGCGTCGGCACCGCCGGCCTCGACCATTTCCAGCGTGCGCCGCGCCGCCGTCGCGTAATGCGCCTCGGCATCCTCGGCAACGCCGGGCTGGGCGCCGAAGCGGCTGAGGTAGGGCATCTGGCGAGCAAGGCTGGCGCACAGCGCGTCGAGCGTCGTGATGCGCAGCCGGCCGGGATGGCCGAGCAATTGCCAGCCCTGCGCCGCATCGTGGGCGAGCACCTGGCGGGCCAGATCGAAGGTCAGCCGCTTGTGCGCCTGTTCGGGCAGCTTGCCGCTCGCCGCCAGCTCGAGGCTGCCGAGGATGCGGTCGCGCATTTCGGTCGCCGCCTTGTTGGTGAAGGTCAGCGCCAGCACTTCTTCGGGATGTTCAACCACGGCGAGCAGACGCAGGTAGCGCTGGGTCAGCAGTTCGGTCTTGCCGGCGCCGGCCGGGGCCTCGACGATGAAGGAGGCGAGGTCGAGCGCGCGCAGGCGGGCAAGGCGATCTTCTTCGAGGCGGTCAGGCGCGGCGGTCACAGGCAGGCGGATTTCCGATGAGGGGTGCCGGGCAGGCAAGGATTGCCCGGCGGCGGCAAATCGTACGCCGGGCCGCCGATTGCCTCAAGCTAATGCACGCCGTCAGCCTGACGCAGGGCCTTGAGAACGGTCGAAAACAGCAGGCCCGGCGGACTGGGCTTGGCGAGGAAATCGTTCATGCCGGCCTTCAGGCAGTTGGCCTTGTCCTCGGCGAAGGCATTGGCCGTCATGGCCACGATGGGCGTGTCGACGACCCCCTGGGCGCGAATCTGCCGGGTCGCCGCCAGTCCGTCCAGATGGGGCATCTGGATGTCCATGAGGATGAGGTCGAAACGCCCGGCGCCCGCCTTTTGCACTGCTTCCCGACCATCACCGGCCACCTCGACGCAGAGCCCGGCGCTTTTCAGCAAACCGGTGGCGACTTCGCGATTCATCGGCTCGTCTTCGACTAGGAGCACGCAGCGCCCGGCGAAATCGCGCCGCAGCACGTCGTCGGGCGATTCCAAGCTGACGTTGGGCAAGGCCACGGAAGCCCCGACATCTTTCTTCAGCCACGCGGTGAACCAGAACAGGCTGCCGACACCCGGCGTGCTGCTCATGCCCGCCTCGCCGCCCATCATTTCGGCCAGCTTGCGGGTGATGGCCAGGCCGAGGCCGGTGCCGCCGTACTTGCGCGTGGTCGAGTTGTCGGCCTGCTCAAAGGCCGAGAACAGGCGGCCGGCGACCTCCGGGTCGATGCCGATGCCGGAATCCTCGACTTCGAAGCGAATCAGCGCCCGCGTTTTCGCATCTTCGACGACCTGCGCGCGCACGATCACAACGCCCTGGTCGGTGAATTTCACCGCATTGGCCACGTAGTTGAGCAAGGCCTGTTGCAGGCGGGTTGCGTCGCCCAGCAAGGGTTCCGCGATTGGCTGTGCGTCGCCGAACAGGCGGATGTGCTTGGCCGAGGCGCGATCCTGCAGCAGGGACGTGACGTTGGCCACGATGTCGCCCGGCACGACGCGGCTTTCCACCGTGCTGAACTTGCCCGCCTCGATCTTCGAAAGCTCCAGCACCGCATTGACGATTTCGAGCAGGTGGTGCCCGGCGGACTCGATCTTTTCCAGACGCGCCAGTTGCTCCGGCGGCAGCCCTGTGCGACGGATGATGTGGGCCATGCCGGTAATGGCATTGAGCGGCGTGCGGATTTCGTGCGACATGTTGGCCAGGAAGGCGCTCTTGGCGACATTCGCGGCTTCGGCGGCTTCCTTGGTGGCGATCAAGGCGGCTTCGGTCTGCTTGCGATCCGTGATGTCGCGCACGAAGGAAATCAGCCGGGGCGGCAGGCCGTCTTCGGCCGACACGTAATAAAGCGTGACCTCGACCGGAATCAGGGCGCCGCCTTTTGTTCGATTGCGCGTCTCGAGCTTGCACCAGCCCTTTTCGCGTATGGTCCTGACTGCTTGCTCGGACTCGTCCATGGCATCCGGCGGATAGATATCCATGACCTGCAACTGCAGCATTTCGTCCCGGGTGTAACCCAGCATCTCGGCAGCAAAACTATTCACGTCGATCAGACGCTTCGTTTTCATGTCGCTCCAGCGGATGCCGATGCCCACGCTGTTCATGGCGAACTGGGTATCGAGCAGTTTGCGGTGCGCCTCGCGCAGATCGCTGGTGCGTTTCTGCACGACCTCCTCGAGCTGATGCCGATACTGCGACAACTCGGCTTCGTTTTCCTTGCGCTCGTTGATATTGATGGAAATCCCCACGCTGCGCAGCGGATTCCCGGCGGCATCCCGCTCGACGACCATTCCCCGCGAATGAATCCAGCGCCAGTTGCCTCCCTGGATCATCACCCGATATTCGACCGAGAACGGTGGTCCACCCGGCTTGGCCGTCTCCGCATACCCGGCCATGAATTCCGGCAGGTCGTCGGGATGAATGACGGCCAGCCATTGCTGCAAGTCCACCGGCGGCGAATCCAGCGGGATATCCAGGGTGACCAGCATATCGGCGTCGTAGTGCAGGGTCCCGGTGGCGAAATCGAGTTCCCAGTTCCCCATCTGGGCCGCCTGCAACGCAGTCTTCAACTGCCCTTCGACATTCGAAAGGTTCCGGGCCAGCAAATCCTGCTGCTGCCTGGCCAGCAGATCGAGCAGATAGCCGAGCATCGACAGGGTCGGCGGCGCCACCAGCACGGCAGTCACGAAACCGGTGAACAGGTAATCCCAGGGGACCGTTCCCTTGAGCAGCAGGCCCATCACCGAAACGATCAGTTCGACGACGACCACGACGACCACGCTGAACAGGGCGGCCAGACGCCAGCCTTTCAGGCGCTGAAGCAGCGGTAGGGGATCTGGCAGCAAGATGGGAAGTCCTCCTTGAACGCGGGGCATGTACCTGCCCTCTCCGGGTCATTCTTCTCCCATCATAATGCTAACGCGTTGACCTATGACAAATTGCATAGGATCAACTTGCGCAAATGTCAGCTGACCAAGGCTGCGGCCAACAGGCGGCGACGCTCGGGCAAGCGCAGCAGTGGCAGGACTTCGCAGTACTGAAGCGCCATTTCATCGGCAAAGACGACCCCGGCCTGCCCTTGCCCGACCTCCCGGGCCACCGCATGCAGGCGTTCGCGCCAGTGGGTGATGACAGCAATCCAGTCAGGAAACTCGGCCGGGTCGAAGATTTTCTGTTTCTCGTCGCCAATGCCCTGCACGCCGGGCAGGATGTCCTTTTCGTCGGCCACGCCGGCGAAGCCCGGCTTGTCGAGCAGCACCTTGGCGAAAACGACGGCCGCCACCTCGTCATTGACCAGCGCGGCGTAGATCGGCAGTTGCGGTTCGGTGATGCGCTGCGCGGCCCAGTTCTTCGTGTCGATGGCGGCGCCGGTCTTGTAGTCGATGATGACCTGCCGCCCGTCGGCCAGCTGGTCGATACGGTCGACCACCATCTTGACCTTGATGCCCTCGATCTCGACTTCGGCCGGCGCTTCGCAGGCGATGACCGTGAAGGGCGTTCCCCGCCGGGCCTCGACCTGCAGCCAGATGTCGAGCAGGCGGCCAAGCCGCGCCGCCTCCAGTTCGCGAAAACGGGCCGGCAAGGTGATGCGTCGTTCGAGTTCGAAGGTCTGCAGCGCCCGGGTCACGGCCGCGTCAATGGCTTGCCGGCGGCCAGCATCGCCGAGAGCAGCAAGCGCATCGGACGAGCCGAGCGCCGTCCACAAGGCTTCCAGCGCCTCATGCACCAGCGTGCCGCGCGCCGCCGGATCGAGTCCTTCGACCGGCTCGTCCATTGCCTCGCCGCCCAGGCGGTACTGGTAGTAGGCCCAGGCCGGGCAAATGGCCTGGGCGCGCAGCACCCAGCTGCCGCCCGAAACCTTTTCACCGTCGGCTACCGGCGGTGCCAGGGCGTCGTCGAGCAGGTCGACGGCCGTCGCCGATTCGCTCGCCAACTGCCGGGCAAGCGTGATGACCTCGGCGGTCCCGGCCTCTTGCCTTGGAATCCCGGCGATCAGCGGGCTCGGGCGCAGAACACGGTTGCCGTCGGCCAGGGCGAACGAAAACCTGACTTCGGGTGCCGACTGCGCCAGCCGCGCCTGCACGCGCCGGGCGAAATCGAGTTCGACCTCGGCGCTGGCGTGGGCTGCGCCGACCGCGCGCAGCACCTCGGCCGGCAATAGCGGATTGGGTCGCGGCGGCGGCGGCCACAGGTCGTCGTTCATGCCCATGACCCACAGGGCGTCGAATTCCAGGCCGGCGCTTTCGAGCACACCGAGCACCTGGATGGCCGGCCGGCCGCGCGTTTCCGGCTGGAACAGGCGCTGGCGACAAAGCTGCGACAGGCGGCGGACGGCTTCGGCAAAGCCCAGATTGCCGAGCAGGCCATCCAGCCGGCCAAAACCGTCGAGCACTTCGCCAAAGGCGCGCCGGGCCTGGAACTCGTGACTGGACAGCGGACGATCACCCGGCCAGCCGGCCGCTGTCAGGCACTGGCGAAAAACCCCCGCCCACTGCCCGGGCAGCAGCTTGCGGTTGGCGGCTTCGGTGACGTCGACGAAGGCATTCAGCGCCGCGACCGTTTGCGGACAAAGCGCCGGCTCTGCCTCGGCGAGCCGTCCGGCGAAGCTGACGAGCGCGCGCAGCGTGGTGAAGTACGGCAGACCGCGGCGCATCGCCAGGTCAAGCCGGGCCCGGCCGTCGGCCTCGGCAGTGGCGGCCGACCAGCCGCCGTCGAGGAGCAGGGCCGACAAACGCGCCTGCTCGACCTTGGCCCGCCCGCCGCCGAGGGCCAGCAGATCGAGCGCGACGCGAATCAGGGGCAGATCGGACAGGGCGCGACCGAGGGAAAAATTGAAGTTGCGCGGCAGTTCGGCCCCGTCCGGCCGGATCAGCGCCGGGTGCAGGGCATCGTCGAGCAGGAATTCGAGGCGATCGCGGATGCCGGCCAGGTCCGGCGCGACGATGCCGATCCGGCAGGCGGGATCGGCGACCAGCCTGGCCTGGGCCCAGCTGACCACGGCAGCGCACTCCGCATCGCTGTCGGCGCAGGCAATGACCGCTTGCCGGGCGGTTTCGGCGGCGATTTCCGGGATTTCACGGTCAACCGGAAATTTTGCCCAATTCTGAAATGTGCCCCCGCGCCCGGCGAGCGCAGCCATGAGGTCGTTTTCGAGCGGCGTGTAGCGGTCGAAGCCGACGAAGGCCACCGTTTCGGGCAGCGTGAAATGACCGGCGGCAATCAGCTCGATGAGGCGCCGATGCAGGCCGGCCGCATCGATCCAGCCCTGGCTGCGGCAGCGCTTCTCGAACTCCGCCTGCCAGCCGACGAACAGCCGGGCCTCGTCGGAGAGGTTGCCGGTGCCCGGACTGATTTTCCAGACCCGCGCCAGCGCCTGCGCCTCGGCCGCCGAGGCGGCCATGCCCTGGATGTCGAAAAGCGGCGCCGCCTCGGTCAGCGAAGCGGCGATCACCTTTTCCCACAGAACTCGCTCGGCAAAAGCATCCAGCGCCTGCGGCAAATCGGCGATGCCGGTGAGCAGCGCCTCGTCGGCCAGCGACGCAAACCACTGGCCCAGCGTCAGCGCCTGACGGGTGCGCCAGACCACCCGCTCAGCCGGCAACTCGCCGCGCAGCGTTTGCGCCAGGCGCGTCGTCGCGCAGAGAAAAAGGGGCTCGCTCAAATGGGCCTCAACGGCGGTTCAGGCTGCTCAGTTAGCGGCAGCAGGCTGTGCCGGCCGAGCCGGCATGGCCGGACCCGCCGGTTTGCCGACCGGGCTGGCCGGACTGCCGGCTGGTGCGGCCGGCTTGGCGACCGGTTGCGCCGGCTTCGCTGCCGGGACAGCGGGTTTGGCCGGGCCCGGGGTGGCCGGTCGTACCTCCGGCGCAGCCGGCTGCGCCGCCGCCGAGGCGGGCCGGGCTGGCATGGCCGGCCGAGCCGGGGCGGGAGAACCTGAGGCTTTTTCATCGACGGAGTGCGGCACTGTGGCTGGACTGCTCACACTGGCGGAGCGTCCGGGCATGGCCGGCTTGGCAGGGGATGCCGGAACGGCTGGCTTGGCGGAAGTCGTTGAGCCGGGCGATGCGGGCCGCGCAGCTGGTTCGGCCGGTACGGGTGGCGGCAGCGCTTTCGGCTTTGCCTGCGGAACAGCTTTGCTCGTCGGCGCCGCATCGTCAGCGTCATCGCGTTCGCGCTTGCTGGCGCGGTCCGCCCCGGAAATTTTTGTCGGGCCGCTATAGATGATCCGGCCTTTCAGCCCCTCAACCGCCGCACCGCGAATCTCGGGGATCTGGCGCAGATCGTCAATTCTTTTGAAAGGACCATGCTGCTTCCGATAGTCGATGATCGCCTGGGCGCGCTTCGGACCGATGCCATCCAGCGTCTCCAGTTCCTCCTGCGTCGCCGTGTTGACATTGACCTTGGCGTTGGCCTGGGCAAGACAGAACAAGCCGACAAGGACCGCCATCAAAAAACGTGATTTCATCTTTTCTCTCCGGAAAACCAGTGAGGCAGTATGCCACTGGTTTCCGCTCAGGGCGTACCGACGAACAGGAAGAGGTTGGAGACCCCGCTCGTCGAGTAACCAAAGCCGATATAGGCCGGGCCGAAGGGCGTTTCGCCGCCGACATAGAGCGCGGTGGAGTCGAGGATGCCGGCACGCGTCGATTCCGAGTATCGGGTGCCGACACGGGCCGCTTCGAGCGCCAGACCGATGCGCATGTCGCCGCGCAGGCCGAGCGGCAGCCGGCCGATGATCTGCTCGCCCCGCACGCCGACATAAGCGATGTCGTCGCCGATGATCTGGTGCGGTGCAAAGGCCGTCAGGTTGAGGAAGCCGCCCATCGTGCCGGCGTCGAAGACGGGCAGGCTACCGCGCGGGGAACCGGTGTAGCGGACACGGCCGGTGAACACCGTGCCGCCCCAGGCGTAGGCGCCACGCACGTCGGCATCGGCCCGCGCGTAGCGGCTGCCGGGCGATTCGTACCATGACATGCGTGCCGACCAGCCGCGCGTCGGGAAGTGCATGCGGTCGAACTGGTCGAAATCGACGCTGACGCGCCAGCCGGAGAAGCGCTTGTCGGCCGTCGGCAGCGACGGATCGCCGACGTCGAGGTCGAAATAGCGATGGCGATGCAGCCAGCCCAGGCGCAGCGGGCCGAGCAGGCCGATATTCGTCCCGACATAGGCGCCGACGCCGGTTTCGCTGTCGCGATACTGGGCGATGCGCTTGTCATCCTCATACACGTTGAAACGGGTCTGGCTGACGCCGGCCGTGCCTTCGACAAAGAAGCGCTGGCGCGGGTCGAGCGGCTGGTAATAATTGAGACCGAGACGGTTGGCCGAGCCGATTTCACCGTGGTAGATCATCTCGCCGCCCAGGGCGTTGAGCCAGGTCTGGTGGTAGGCCGCACGCAGACCGAAGGTCGAACCCTGGCTGTTGTCGGCCTGCAGATTCACGGCGAAGCGCAGATAGTCCGGCCCCCAGCGTTTTTCGATAGGCATGACGCGCAGGATGTTGCGGTCTCGCTCGGACAGCACGGTGTAATCGACGCTTTCGTAATAGCCGTCGCCGTACATGCGCAGGAGGTCGTGGTTGATGACCGACGGCCGGATGGTCTCACCGGGCTTGACGCTGAGGTGACGCTCGAGCACCGCCGGATTGACGCGGCTCAGGCCGACGATCTGGATCTCGTCGATGCGCGGCGACGCCCGCCGGGTGACTTCGATACCCTGCCACCAGGCCGCGTACGCCGCTTCGCCGGTGCCCAGCCGGGCCAGCTTGTCACCAGCCGCCTCGGCTGCCTCGCGACCACTCTCGGCCGCCAGCGCGTGCTTGGAAAAATCGGCAGCCGTCACGCCGTTGAGCGCTGGCTGGATATAAATGTCGCCCGCCTTCAGCGTCGCCAGCGAACGATGCACGTTCTGCTCGGTCAGGATGCCGACCATCTGCGCCGAAACGGTGAGCAGCGAGCCGACCTCCTCGGCCTTGAGCAGCGGCGAGCCGACATTGACCGCGATCACCACGTCGGCCTTGCAACGCTCGCGCACTTCGGCAATCGGCAGGTTGTCGACCAGGCCGCCATCGACCAGCTTGCGCCCCTGGTGATCGACCGGCGCCAGCAAACCGGGCACCGACATGCTGGCGCGCATCGCCGAGGTCAGCGCCCCGTCGCGGAAAACGACCCGTTCGCCGGTGCCGATATCGGTCGCGATGATCGACAGCGGCAGGGGCAAATCCTCGATATTGCGTTCGCCCTGGTTGGCCCGCACCAGCTGGTTGAAGAACAGCTTGATCTTCTGCCCCGAGACGACGCCCCCCTGATAGACCACGCCGTTCGCCGTGACGCCGCTTTCCGAACCCGGCAAGTAACGCTGCGACACCAGCTTGTTGCGGTGACTCATCTCGGCGTACTCGGGGTTGTCGACGAACATGTCGCTCCAGTCTGCCGCCGCCAGCGCCTCGCGCATCTTTTCCGGCGACATGCCGGCCGCCCACGCCCCGGCGACCAGCGCCCCCATGCTGGTGCCCGCCACGCAATCCACCGGCACGCGCAGCTTCTGCAGCACCTCCAGCACGCCGATATGTGCCGCTCCGCGCGCCCCACCACCGCCCAGCACCAGGCCGATGCGTGGCCGGGCCTGGTCGGCGGCGGCACTCACGGTCAACGCCGAAAAAAGGCCAAAAATGAAAAGTCGAGCCAGGTGGCGAATGGGGAACATCATTTCTTTACCCGAAAAAAAGCCCCGCTGGGCGGGGCTTTTCGTGAAGCGTCGGCGGATTACTTGGTGCCGATGACTTCGATATCAACGCGACGATCCGGCTGCAGGCAGTCGATCAGGGCCTTGGTCT
>JAGTRT010000089.1 GCA_018261895.1 Pseudomonadota bacterium | reverse complement strand
CCGGCTGGGGGAAATGGGTGGCTTCAAGCCGCAGTACTTCCTGATGCTGGCCGCGCAGCAACTGCTCATCGTCACCCCTTACCTGTTCGTGTTGGCAATTGCCGCGCTGGTACGCGAGTCGCGCGGATGGTTCACCCGGGGTATCGACGATCCGGCGCGCCTGTTGCTGATCAGCGGCGCGTTTCCCCTGCTGTTGTTCACCGCGTTCAGTTTCCGCTCCATTGTCAAGATCAACTGGCTGGCACCGGCCTTCTGGCCCCTGATCGTTCTCGGTATTCGCCATCTCCTGGCGCAGGGTGGCCGGGAACGGCGGATGGCCTGGGGGCTGGCATCGTCGGCTGCCGTGCTGGCGATCGGCGCTGCTGTTTCGCTGATCCCGAACCTGCCGGTCCCGGGCGACCTCAACAGCTGGAGCGGCTTCAAGGAGGCGGCGACGCGGGTCGACCGGCTGGAGGCGTCACTGAAGGCCGCAGGCAAGGAGAGCTTCGTGTTTTCTCCGCATTACAAGCTCAGTTCGCTGATCTGGTTTCACCGCGCCGGGCAGGGGCGAACCTACGCCCAGGACATCTATGGCGAAAAGGCGCTTGAATACGACTATTTCCCGGACGATCGCGACCTGAAAGGGGCGACCGGAATTCTCGTCATGTCGGACCAGAATCAGTCGAAACTCGATCTCGATCGTCTCAAGGCCCACTTCGATACCGTTGAACTGGTCGATGTCGTGGAGACGGCGTCCGCAGGGAAGACCGTTCGCCGCATCGAGCTGTACCAGGGAACGAACTACAGGGGACGGCCGGCGAGAGCACAGCTTGCGACCCATTAAAAGGATTTTTCATGCCGCAGTTATCCATTGTCGTACCCACCTTCAACGAGACCGGGAACATCGCCGAACTCAGGGATCGCGTTGCAGCCGCGCTGTCCGGGGTCGATTGGGAGATGATCTACGTCGATGACGATTCCCCGGATGGTACGTCGGCAACGGTTCGCGAACTGGCGCAGCGCGACAACCGGGTTCGCTGCATCCAGCGCATCGGCCGGCGCGGGCTGTCGTCGGCCTGCATCGAAGGGATGCTGGCGTCCTCGGCGCCAATTGTGGCGGTCATCGACGCCGATCTGCAGCACGACGAGCGACTGCTGCCGGCGATGTTCGATGTCCTGCGCGACGAGGAAATCGATGTCGTGGTCGGCAGCCGCTACACCGAAGGCGGCAGCATGGACGGGTGGGACCGGACCCGCGCGGCGACCAGCCGCTTCGCGACCAAGCTCAGCCGCCTGGTGCTCAAGGCTGATCTGCAGGACACCATGAGCGGATTCTTCATGGTCCGGCGCGCGGTGGTCGAGCGCTGTGCCAGGGCCGGCATGTCCGGCGTCGGTTTCAAGATCTTGCTCGACCTGTTCGCGACGTCGCCGACGCCGCTGCGCTGCCGCGAGTTGCCGTATGAATTCCGCAACCGCTTTTCCGGCGAGAGCAAGCTCGACACCATGGTGGCGTGGGAGTATTTCATCATGCTGCTCGACCACTATTTCGGCCGGGTCGTGCCGATTCGCTTCATCGCCTTTTCGCTGGTCGGGCTCCTCGGTCTGGTGGTTCACCTCCTTGTCCTGAGCCTGCTTTTCCGTGGCGCAGGGATGTCTTTCCTCGCCGCGCAGGCCTCGGCGACCATGATCGCGATGACCTTCAATTTCGTCATCAACAATGTGTTGACCTACCGCGATATGCAGTTGCGCGGCTGGCAATGGCTGCGCGGCTGGCTATCGTTCACGCTGGCCTGCAGCGTCGGGGCCCTGGCCAACGTCGGGATCGCCACCTACCTGTTCGATCAACGCGCCTACTGGGTTCTTTCCGCCGTCGCAGGCGTCCTGGTCGGCGCGGTCTGGAACTATGCGGTGACCGCGGTCTACACCTGGAAGAAGCCGAAATCGGGCTAGGCCCATCTTCGCCGGTCGGTCGTGGCGCGCCCGCCAGAACCTTTCGCCGCATGGCGGGTCAAGCTCAGTATGCTCAATGCCGATTTCTCCGAACGCGTCGTACTAGACACCTATGACGCTGGCGCCATTTTTCCGGCGCACGGCCATGATCTCGGGGAAGAAATCATTGTCCTGGATGGCGTATTTTCAGACGAGCATGGCGACTACGGTCCCGGTACCTATATAAAAAATCCGCCGGGATCGACGCATACTCCGTTTTCCGAAAAGGGTTGCACCATCTTCGCCAAACTGCGGCACCTCGATCCGCTTGATCAGGAACGGGTGGTGATCGATTCCCGCAGGAGCAGATGGCACGCCGGCATGGTTGCCGGGCTTTCGGTCATGCCACTCGCGGAGTTCGCGACGCAACACACAGCGCTGGTGCGCTGGGCGCCCGAGACCTATTTCAACCCCCACCGGCATTACGGCGGCGAGGAGATATTCGTTCTGGAAGGCGTCTTTGCCGACGAGTTCGGGGAGTATCCCGCCGGAACCTGGCTCCGTAGCCCGCACATGAGCATGCACAAGCCGTTCAGCCGCGAGGGATGCCTCATTTTCGTCAAGACCGGCCATCTGCCTGTCCTG